>NZ_LAEI01000016.1:0-27527 GCF_001618065.1 Neisseria flavescens | reverse complement strand
CCTATCCCCCTGTCGTGCCTTGAGAGACGCCGACCACACCACGACTATAACATACTCCGCAACAATAACATACTCGCAACATAACATACTCGCAACAATACATACTCCGCAACATAGCAATACTTCCGGCAACAATAGCAATACCTCCGGCAACAATAGCAATACTTCCGGCAACAATAGCAATACTCCCGGCAACAATAGCAATACTCCCGGCAACAATAGCAATACTCCCGGCAACAATAGCAATACTCCCGGCAACAATAGCAATACTCCCGGCAACAATAGCAATACTCCCGGCAACAATAATTCTTCTGCCAACGCTACACCACGCGTTGATTTTTCAGTTTCATACGAAGGTATAAAAAATACCGCCAATAAAGATATCCGAGAACTTGCACAGAAGAAGGAAATTGATGGGACAGTTATTCTCAAATCTTATAAGGTAAATTTAGGAAACCAATCCAGCAGTGGTAATGATTTTAATTTATCCAGTATTCCACTTAAAACGTTAGTCAGCCAAAACTATCGGGAAACTGTCGTTGCACAGGCAGAAGGTCAGGACCATACCATTACTCGAAACGGTGTTGCCCATATTTACCGTCAAAACTATTCACTGATTGCAGGTATTACGCCCACCGGTTTAACACTTAATGGTGAATCAGAAAAGCTGGATGCTGACGATGACGATACCAATATCCTGATTAAAGGTTATACCACCCAAAACCTGCCTACTACGGGGAAATTCGACTATTCCGGTATTGCAAGTGATGGTGATAAGAAAGGAAAATTGGCTTATTCTGTTGACTTCGACAGCAGAAAAGGCAGTGGCAAAATTACAGGTCTTGACAGCGACATTCATCTGAATGAAGCAGAAATTAAAAAAATGAGCTACACCAATAAAGAAACTGACAGAACCATAATTAATGGACACGGCATCGAAGGCTCTTCCAACCGTGGTGGCAGCTACCGACTCGGCTTCTTCGGTCCGGATGCAGAAGAAATCGTTGGTACTGTCGATGATCGCAACAATGGTGAAATTGGCTTTGCCGGCTCCCGCTAATATTGATGTAATATAACCAAAAGGTCGTCTGAAAACGTTTCAGACGACCTTTTCGAGCATTTTCACCGCGTTATCCGTATAATAACCGGATACGCCTGCCATCCATATCCCACTGAATAAAATGAATAAAAACCATCTCGTCTTACTAATATTCTCCTTCACATCAGCCGCCCTTGCCGATACCCCCGTTGTCCATGTGCCTACGCCTGTATTTTTTGACAAACAACCCAACAGCGAAACACCCTCAAAAGATTTTACCGACGACAAACCCGCAGAACAGAAGCTTTCAGACAACCTTTCTGCCGATTCCTCATTGGAAGCACAGATCAACCGCGCATTAATCGGACGGGACTGGAAGATACTGGAAGGCTTGTTGGCGCAATATAAAGCCGCGTCCGACCGTGATGCCGTTTTATACGATTATGCTTTAGGCGCGTTGCGGCGTAGTCAGTTGCGGCATGGTGAGGCTGTATCGCTCTATCGCGGCATTTTGGCGAAACATCCCGATTTGGCGTATCCGCGTTTCGATTTGGGTGTCATGATGTTTGAAAACAAGCAGTATCGTGAGGCAATGGCAGAATTAAAACGGGCAAAACCGGATTTGCAGCCGCCCATACAGCAACTTGCCGACCGTTATCTTACCGCTATTGAATCGGCGCAAAGCTGGCAGCCTGATGTTTCACTGCAATACGAGCAAACCGATAATGTAAACAATGCTTCATCCGAGCGTGTTATAGAATGGAATGGCAGACGCTGGCATAAAACTGCTGACAGCCTGCCTCAAAAGGCGCACGGTATCCGCTACGGCGCAGGCGTAGCGCGCGAAATCAATGTGGGTGGGCATCATTTTATTTACGGCAGCCTTAGCGGCGACGGTGTGCATTATTGGGACAATCAGGATTTTAACGAGCAAAGCCTGCGCTTGTCGGCGGGCTATAAAAACCGTTCGGTGGTGCAATCCTTTGGAATTGTGCCGTTTGCCGAACAAAACTGGCTGGGCGGCAAACGCTATAATCGCGAAACCGGTATCAATACCGATTTTTCACGTCGTCTGAACGAAAAATGGCGGCTCTCGTTCAATGCAGGCTATATCAAAAAATACTATCAAAACAGCAACACGGCTGCGCGTTACAACAGCCATATGCCGCTAGTGGGAGCAACGCTGGCATACTCTGCGCCGAAAAACTGGCTGCTCTACGGCAGTGCAGACTGGTCGCACGACATGACCAAAGAAGCGGAGCAGGCATCCGTGCGCAAGGGCATACGCTTCGGTGCGGCGAAAGCGTTTGAGAACGGATTCGGCATCCGCACCAACCTGCGCTACGCTCGCCGTACCTTTGATGCACCAGGTAGCCTGGTGTACCGTCTAACCCGAAAAGACCGTGAATATCAGGCAAATGTATCTATTTGGCACAATAAAATTGCATGGAAAGGCTTGGTACCGCATTTGAATTTCCGTTATCTGAAAATCGACAGCAATATGAGCGGCTTCTATTCCCGTAAGAATATGCAGACATTTATCAGTGTGGAGAAACAGTTTTAATGTAACAGGGATGGGAACAAAACATGCCGTTTCAATCAGCCTTTTTCCCTACACAGGTGGAAGGACATCGGAAATTCTAAGAAACAAGTATTTGAAAACAGTTGCTAAATTAAAAGTGATTCCTCGCATACTTGGAAATGATGCTGATTAAAGTGTTTCTATTTGAATTACAACTCATCGTATTTGCAAATCCAAACGGTAAGACCTAGAAAAAAGCCGTCTGAAATTTCAGACGGCCTTTTTATTTCAATCAAAAATCTGATTTACAAAACGGATTTAATAGTGGCAACCACATTGTCTACGGTAAAGCCGAATTCTTTGAACAGCAAGTCAGCAGGTGCAGACTCGCCGAAGCGGTTGATACCGACCACTGCACCGTTCAAACCGACGTATTTATACCAACCGTCGGCATGTCCTGCTTCTACGGCTACGCGTGGCAAGCCTTCCGGCAGAACCGCGGCTTTATAGGCGGCATCTTGGCGGTCGAATACATTGGTAGACGGCATGGAAACAACACGTACTGCGATACCTTGTTCTGCCAATACTTTTTGCGCTTCTAAAGCTAATTCAACTTCAGAACCGGTAGCAATTACAACAGCTTGTGCATTGCCTTGAGCTTCACTGATTACGTAAGCACCGCGTTTAATATCGTTCAGCTGTTGCTCATCACGCGCTTGGAATTTCAGGTTTTGACGGCTGAAAATCAGGCTGGACGGATGATCGGCCGCTTTAACGGCTTCAGACCACGCTACCAAAGATTCAACGGTATCGCATGGACGCCATACATCCATATTTGGAATCAGGCGCAGAGTGGCGGTTTGCTCGATGGGTTGGTGGGTTGGGCCGTCTTCACCGAGGCCGATGGAGTCGTGGGTAAACACAAATACTGGGTTGATTTTCATCAGTGAAGCCATACGCAAGGCATTACGCTCGTATTCGCTGAACATCAGGAAAGTCGCGCCGAAGGGTTTCACACCACCATGCAGGGTAAGGCCATTCATCACCGCGCCCATACCGAATTCACGCACGCCGTAGTGAATATAGTTACCGCCGTGTTCGCGGGTAACGGAAACGCTGTTTGACCAGTCAGTCAGGTTGGATGGGGTCAAGTCGGCAGAACCGCCCACCAATTCAGGCAGCTCTTTTGCCAAGATTTCGATGCTGTTTTGGCTGGCTTTACGGGTGGCGATGGTTTCTGCTTTGGCGCACACTTCTTTCAATGCGGTTTGAACGTAAGCATCGAAGTTTTCAGGTAGTTTTTTATCCATGCGGCGCACGAATTCTGCGGCTTCTGCAGGATATTTGGCTTGATATTGAGCGAAGAGTTCGTTCCATCCGGCCTCAAGTTTCGCGCCTTTTTCTTTTGCATCCCATGCTGCATAGATTTCTTGAGGGATTTCAAACGCAGGATAAGCCCAACCCAAATGTTTGCGCGTGGCTTCGATCTCGTCCGCACCCAAAGGCGCACCGTGGGTTTTATGGCTGCCTTCTTTGTTGGCACTGCCTTTGCCGATTAAAGTTTTGCAGCAAATCAGGGAAGGTTTGCCGGTTTCGGCTTTGGCCGCTTCAATGGCCGTCTGAATGGCATCAGTGTCATGACCATTTACATTTGGAATCACATGCCAGCCGTAGCTTTCAAAACGTTGAGGGATGTTTTCGGTAAACCAACCGTCCACTTTACCGTCGATGGAAATATTGTTGTCATCATATAAAACAATCAGTTTGCCCAAGCCCAAAGTACCGGCAAGCGAGCAGGCTTCGTGCGATACGCCTTCCATCATACAGCCGTCGCCCATGAAGACGTAGGTGTGGTGGTCAACGATGTTCAAACCGTCTTTATTAAATTCGGCAGCCAAGATTTTTTCGGCCAAAGCCATGCCCACAGCATTAGCAATACCTTGTCCCAATGGGCCGGTTGTGGTTTCCACGCCGTCGGTGTAGCCATATTCAGGATGGCCGGGTGTTTTGCTGTGCAGTTGGCGGAAATTTTTCAGATCATCAATAGAAACGTTGTAGCCGGTCAGGTGCAACAGGCTGTAAAGAATCATGGAAGCATGACCATTGGAGAGGACAAAACGGTCGCGGTTGTAGAATTTCGGGTTGGCCGGATTATGATTGAGGAACTTCGTCCACAATACTTCCGCCATTTCCGCCATACCCATAGGCGCACCCGGGTGGCCAGAGTTGGCTTTTTGTACGGCATCGACTGAGAGGAAACGGATTGCGTTTGCCAGTTGAGACATGGTTTGACCTTCCTTGGACAAGATTGGAAATATGAAAAAAGTGTGCCGATTATCGCCTGAATCAGCCGTGCTTTCAAGGATAGCTTTTGATATTCGCTTTGTCAGACGGCCTGTTTCCACTCGGTTGCCCGAAACGGACAGGATAGATGATATTAACTGTTATTTCGTTTTGAAACAGTGCTTTATATATTTTTATCGTGTAAATAGCAAATCACTATAAGTTTGCACACAGGCCGAACCATAAACCTTTGAATACTGCCCTTTTCAGACGGCCCTACATCAAACGGCCGTAAGGAATCCATCGTTAAGACGAAGTCCCTCTTTTGCTTTGAATAGAGTCAAATGTTATGATTTGTATGCACGCGAAAGGCCGTCTGAAAATATTCACATCAAACTACTACCATGACAACAGGCTTGTGTGCACTTCATCAAGGAACACTGAAATGTCACCAGAAAACCAAGCTGAAAACACCTCACCCTCAACAGAAAAAACAGCAAAAGCCACTCCGCCCAAACCTTCCAAACCCAAATCCAGCGTGATTCAAATCCATCCTGAAGGCGAACGCATCCATCCTAAAAAGGCGGAAGGACGCTTTGCCAAACTGCGTATCGCCGCAGTATTGGCGACCCAGTTTGTATTTTACGTTATCCCATGGTTCAACTGGAGCGGCCGTCAGGCGGTTTTATTCAATATCCCTGACCGTCATTTCTTCATTTTCGGACTGTCGCTGGGTATGGGCGATTTGATTTATCTTGCCTTACTGCTGATGATTTGCGCATTCGGATTGTTTTGGTGGACAACCATTGCCGGTCGTTTGTGGTGTGGCTATTCATGCCCGCAAACGGTTTACACCGAAATTATGCTGTGGATTGACAACTTAGTCGAAGGCGATAGAAACAAACGACTAAAACTGGAAAAATCGCCTTGGAACTTTACTAAAATTCGCATTAAGGCCACCAAATACCTGCTGATTTTCCTTGTCTGCGCATGGACAGGTATCACTTTTGCAGGCTGGTTTGTCCCGATCCGCCAATTTGTTCCCGATTTATTCACCGGAGCAGCAGGCGGCGGCGCAATGTTTGCCGCAGCATTTTACGGATTCATGACTTTCTTCTTCGCCCACATCATGCGCGAAAAAGTGTGTCTGCATATGTGTCCGTATGCACGTTTCCAAAGTGCAATGTTTGACAAAGACACGCTGATTATTTCTTACGATACCGAACGCGGCGAACCGCGCGGCGCACGCAAGAAAACCGCCAACAAAGAAGACAGCGGTTTGGGCGACTGCATCAACTGCACCATGTGCGTGCAAGTCTGCCCTGTCGGTATCGACATCCGAGACGGTTTGCAATACCAATGTATCGGCTGCGCGGCATGTATCGATGCCTGTGACGAAATCATGGACAAAATGGGCTACGAGCGCGGCTTGATCCGTTACACGACCGAAGGCGCGTTGGAACACGAATACCCTGAAAGCGATATTAAAAAACGCTTGAAACGTCCGCGTGTAGCCGGTTATGGCGCAGTACTCCTGGTGGTCATCATCGCCTTCCTGGTCGGCATTTCCACCCGAAAAATGGTCGAAGTCGATATCCTGAAAGACCGTGGCGTCATGGTTCGCGAAAACAGCCAAGGCTGGTTGGAAAATGCCTATAACCTGCGCATTATCAACAATAGTGAAAACGAACAACTGATGACCGCAACCGTCAAAGGCTTTGACGAAATCGCACTGACCGGTCTGCCTGAAAACGGTATTAAAATTGCGCCGCGGGAAACCGTTACCATCCCGGTACAGGTATCTACCATTCCCGAATACGCCGACAAAGGCAGCCATCCGATTGAATTTACCTTTATCTATCACGAGACCGGCTCTGCCGACTCCAAACCGACTACTTTAGAAGAAAAAGCAACCTTTATCGGAGAATAAACGGTGTCCCCACAACCCAAAATCAAACCTTGGTACAAACATATTTGGCCCTGGGTGCTGATGGCCGGCCCCATCTTCGTCGTTATCGCCAGCGTTTCCATGTTCTTCGTCGCAAAAGAACACACGACAGACTTGGTGTCTGACGATTACTACAAAGACGGCAAACACATCGAAATCCAACTTCACCGCGATGAAGAAGCCGTTAAACGGCAAATTCAGGTGCAGGTTTTAATCAGTCCGGATATGAATGCCGCCAAAGTATTCGCCAGCGGACAATTCGATACCAAACAGCCATTAAACCTATTGTTGATGCACCCAACGCGCAAAGCCGATGACCAAACCGTCAAGCTGCGCGCCGTAACAGCCGAACCACAAAACGGCCGCATGGAATACGAAGCCGTCTTTAAACCTTTACGCCCAACCAATCATTGGTACTTACGCGTTGAAGATGCCTCAGGCGTATGGCGTGTTGAAAACAAATGGATAGTCAGCCAAGGCAATGCAGTCAACCTGACCCCCATGGACAAATTGTTCGACAACGGAAAACAAGCTGCTTCAACAGAACAATAAATCCCGACCCAGGCCGTCTGAAACCTTTCAGACGGCCTGAAATCTTCATACCCTCTTATATTCCCTTCCAAATATGATTTTTTCCGATTGGCGCAGACTGACCGAAAATGAAGTCCGTATGGCAAAACAAGTTTTTGCGGACAGCATAAACTTCCACCGCATCAAAATATATCGCGGCATTCCACTTCTACCCAACGCCAATACCGCCATTGCGCCCAATGGAAACATATACTTTCCGCGTAAACACTGCCCCGAAGATTTCACTCAAACCGGCATAGCCTACAAAATTTGGCTGATTCATGAGCTGACACATGTCTGGCAACACCAGCGCGGTCACAAAGTTTGGCTTTCCGGCCTATTCATCATGCTCAAAGGCGGATACAGAAAGCGCAAAGCTTACGCCTACCCCATCCCCTTACCCCACATCAACCAATTAAATATCGAACAGCAGGCAGACCTTATTGCCCACTATTTCGCAGCTACTTTTCTACCCCAAAACATTTACACCCCGCAACAGCCTATTTTTCAGACGGCCTTAGCAGATTTTCTTCACAATCCACACGACAAAAATCTATGCCCAAGATACTTGTCGGCAAAAAAACAACACTTCAAAAAGCAGAGTGAACAAATAAGCTATAATGAACAACCCGACACATCATCCAAAAGATCCCAAACCATGCCTTGGAATATACCTATTTTACTTACCTGGATGCGCGTCCTATTAATCCCCGTGTTCACCATCCTATTCTATTTACCGAACACATGGATTCAACTACAAACCGTCAACTGGACAGCCGCCATCATCTTTGCACTTGCCGCTATTACAGACTGGTTTGACGGCTTTTTAGCACGCCGCTGGAAACAAACTTCTGACTTTGGCGCATTCCTTGATCCTGTTGCCGACAAACTCATGGTCGCAGTTGCCCTGCTCCTGCTCGTCAGCCTTGGCAGAACATACGCCATCTTCGCCATGATTATTATCGGCCGGGAAATTACCATTTCCGCCCTGCGCGAATGGATGGCACAAATGGGCAAACGCGGCAGCGTTGCAGTGGCCACTATCGGCAAATTCAAAACTACTGCCCAAATGATCGCCATCTTCCTTTTGCTTATCGGTACGGACAAATATAACGACCCTTTCTATCTCATTGGTAACATATTGATGTTTATAGCATCTGTATTGACCATCTGGTCAATGTGCTACTACCTGAAAATGGCATGGAAAGAATTCAAATAAATTTTTTAAAAAAAAAAACAAAACACTTGACGCACGCGATTAAATCCATAATAATTGCGTCTTCTTCGATATACGAAGCAACAAATATCAGAGCGGGAATAGCTCAGTTGGTAGAGCGCAACCTTGCCAAGGTTGAGGTCGCGAGTTCGAGACTCGTTTCCCGCTCCATTCTGATTACTTGTTGATTGTTCTTTTCGAATATGCGGGAATAGCTCAGTTGGTAGAGCGCAACCTTGCCAAGGTTGAGGTCGCGAGTTCGAGACTCGTTTCCCGCTCCAGTTTCATACTACAACACTCAAACGTAGTTTTGGCGAGATAGCAAAGTGGTTATGCAGCGGATTGCAAATCCGTCTACGCCGGTTCGATTCCGACTCTCGCCTCCATCCCTTTCATGGCGGGGTGGCAGAGTGTTTATGCTATAAGGGGTGCAACCCTTATATAGGCCGGTTCAAATCCGCGCCCCCGCCTCCAATTTCTCAATTTACTGTCTACGCCCGGGTGGTGAAATAGGTAGACACAACGGACTTAAAATCCGTCGGCCCTAAACCGGCCGTGCCGGTTCGATTCCGGCTCCGGGCACCAACAAATATCTGAATTTATTGCCAAACCTAAGATTCTAAATTTCTAATTGACAGCTTATTTATAAGGCTGTCTTTTTTGTTTGTGCCTGATTTGTGTCTAACTTGCGCCATTTGTGTCAAATGTGACAAACTCGTGCAAAGGCCTCAGGCTATGATAGTGAGGAAGACCGGTAGCATCTGGTAATCATCGTTTGCTGGACGACATTACGCGCAAAGCCCACCGCAACCGTCCACTGATGGAAGCGTAAACCAAACGTAACCGACATCTATCGAAGACCCGTTATGTGGTCGAACAAAGCTTCGGTACGCTGCACCGTAAGTCCCGCTACACTCGGGTAGCCTATTTCGGTCTGATTAAAGTGAGTGCACAAAGCCATCTGAAAGCAATGCGTTTAAACCTGTTGAAAGCGGCTAACAGGCTAAGTGCGCCTGTTGTTACCTAAAAGGCGGCCTGGATGCCTGATTATCGGGTATCCGGGGAGAATAAAGAGGGAGGGGGGGTGAGTAGAATCAGTGGATACTTGGAACGAAAACAGCCGAAAATCTATGTTTGGATTTCGGCTGCTAGAAGGAAAAGGAATTTTGCAAAGATCTCATTTTAAAATTTCCCAAAATGATAAGGCTGTCTGAAAATCCTTTTTCAGACGGCCTTATCATTCAAATCAGAAGGACTTAAACCAATTTCTCCAGCATCCATTTAACGTAACGGCTGACGCCTTGTTTTACATCCAAGAATTCTTCTTTATACCCGGCTTCGCGCAGCTTGGTAATGTCCGCTTGAGTAAAGCTCTGATATTTGCCTTTGAGTGCATCTGGGAATGGGATATAACGGATAAGTTCTTCTTCAACCAGCTCTTTCAAACTCATTTCAGGCTTGCCTTCGGCCGCACGGCAGGCGTTGACGGTGGCGGCGGCAAGTTCGTTAAACTGTTGGCTGCGGCCTGTACCGAGGTTAAAGATACCTGAAAGCTCAGGATGATCGAAGAAGTAAAGGTTAACCTTGGCAACGTCTTCTATGCTGACAAAGTCGCGTGTTTGCTCGCCGTTGCCGTAGCCGTCATTGGCACCAAACAGATTAACATAACCATGTTCGCGGTATTGGTGGAAATGATGGAAGGCAACTGATGCCATACGGCCTTTGTGTTGCTCCTGTTGTCCGTAAACATTGAAGTAGCGGAAGCCGACGACTTGGGCGGTCAAACCTTCTTTCATGCGGCGGCGCAATACTTGGTCAAATAGGAATTTAGAGTAACCGTACACATTGAGCGGTTTTTCCAGTTCGCGCTCTTCGCGGAAGATTTCGCCTTTGCCGTACACGGCGGCGCTGGAGGCATAGAGGAACGGAATACGTTCGTCCTGACACCAATCTAAGAGGTCGAGCGTGTACTGATAGTTGTTGTCCATCATATAAAGGCCGTCATGATTCATGGTGTCGGAACATGCGCCTTGATGGAAAACCGCTTCAATATTGTCGTAAGGCAGAAGATGGCCACGCACTTGGCGGATGAATTCGTGTTTATCGAGATAATGGGCAATTTCACACTCGGCAAGGTTTTTAAATTTTTCGCCTTTGCTCAAATTGTCAACGGCAACAATGTCGGTAATACCGCGCTGGTTAAGTGCTTTGACGATGTTGCTACCGATAAAGCCGGCCGCGCCTGTTACGATAATGGTCATAATGAATTTCCTTTATTTTGATTTTTCAGACGGCCTTGAAGAAATCATGCCGTCTGAAAATAAAAACTTGTCTGTCTGGATTATATTCCAACTCTATTTTCAGACGACATTTAGAATTTTAAGGCCGTCTGAAACAATCATTATTGCTCTTCCAATGCCTTATTCAACTCTGAAAACGAGCAAACCGCCGTACCAAGTTTCGCCACGACAACGCCCGCTGCCGTATTAGCAAGGTGCATCGCTTCGGGCATGGTATAACCAGCGGCCAACCCTAAGCCCACTCCGGCAATAACGGTATCGCCCGCACCGGATACATCATAGACTTCTTGGGCCCGTGTAGGCTGATAAATCGGCTCACCCTCATTGAACAGGGTCATACCCTCTTCGCTTCGGGTTAGCAAAATAGCGGTCAAGTCGAGATGGCGGCGCAGATTTTGGGCTTTCTCGGTCAAATCGTTTTCGTTTTTCCAGCTGCCCACCACTTCTTTCAATTCTGCACGATTCGGCGTAATCAGCGTAGCGCCGGCATATTTTTCGTAATCGTCGCCTTTGGGGTCGATTAAAACAGGTTTACCGGCCTGTTTCGCCCAATCGATCATATCGGAAATATGCGACAGGCCACCCTTGCCGTAATCTGAAAAAATAATGGCATCGTATTCAGGCAACACTTCGCGGTATTGATGCTTGATTTGTTCCAATACCTCACGATGCGGCGGCTCCTCAAAATCAAGTCGGATAAGCTGCTGATTCCGGGCAACAACGCGCAATTTGACAGTAGTCGCAATTTGCTTGTCGCGCATCAGATAGGAAGAAACGCCGTCTTGCACCATCAATGCGTCCAGCGCATCTGCAGCTTCATCATCGCCGGTAACGGACAACAGCCCCACTTTACCGCCTAATGAGGCGATATTGCGGGCAACGTTTGCTGCCCCACCCGCGCGTTGGTCGATACGGGAAATTTTCGCCACCGGCACAGGGGCCTCAGGAGAAATACGGGACACATCGCCAAACCAATAGCGGTCGAGCATTACATCGCCGACAACAAGGACTTTGGCTTGTGCAAAACGGGATTTGAGGGTTTCTTGTTGGAACTTGGTTACCATACTGGCTCCATTAAAATCTCTGTGTAAGGCTTGTTATCAGATTATTGATCTAACAGCCTAAAAATATCTTGAGGCTCATATACCTGCATATGTTTTTTCGAGTACGACGCCTGTTCATGAGATGACAACAACGCTGCTTTCAGCATGGCTTGTGCCAATTTTTCGACAGCAAGCGGACGTTGGCTTTTCAGCATGCCGATGCGGTTGAATCCATACAAAATCCGTTCGGCAATTTTCTCACCCAATCGGTCGCTATTCGGACGAATCAGCAATGGTGGACGGAAAATGATGAAGCACGGAAAGTTCAAAGCAATTAATGCCTGCTCCAATTCGCCTTTCATCCTTTGATAAAACAGGCGCGAAGCAGAATTTGCACCGGAAGCGGAAACCAAAACCAAAGTATGCACGCCGTTTTCTCGTGCGGCTTTGGCAAATTCAAGATTTGCCTCATAATCAATTGCCCATTGCGCTTCTTTACTGCCTGCCGCTTTCAGAGTTGTTCCCAAGCAGGCAAACAATACATCGCCCTGCACTTTTTCGCGCCAATCATCAGGCTTAGAAAAATCAATCTGACGGCTATTTAGCTTTTGGTGGGTAAAATCAGGATGTCTGCGACCAAAACAGTCGATAGACTCAACCTCTGAACTGGCTGCAAGCAGAGGCAACAAGGATTTTCCTGTTGCGCCTGTCGCACCAATCACAATCGCCTTCATACTTCAGACGGCCTTAAGCGTTTGCCACCCGATTAACTTCACGCAATACGGCTACCGGATCGGCAGCTTTGGTTACCGGGCGACCCATTACCAAATAGGTTGAGCCGGCAGCCAAGGCTTCGGCTGGTGTCATGATGCGGCGTTGGTCGTCGTTATTGCCTGCAACGTCCAAGCGGATGCCGGGTGTTACCAAGACAAAATCCTGCCCCAATTCGCGGCGCAGTGGTGCAGCTTCTTGAGCGGAACATACCACGCCGTCCAAGCCTGAACTTTGCGCCAGTTTCGCCAAGCGGATGACTTGTTCTTCAGGGGCGATGTTCAAACCGATTTCGGCCAAGTCGCTTTGTTCCATGCTGGTCAACACGGTTACCCCGATCAAAAGCGGCTTGATGTGATATCCGGCAACGGCTTCTACTGCGGCTTCCATCATGCGGCGACCGCCCGATGCGTGCATATCGACCATCCACACGCCCATATCGGCGGCAACTTTACAGGCCTGAGCAACTGTGTGGGGAATATCGTGATATTTCAAATCGAGGAAAAGTTTGAAACCTTGATTGATTAAACTTTCTGCCAAATTACGGCCGGTTGCGGTAAACAGCTCTTTGCCGATTTTGATTTGACACAGTGTCGGATCAAGATTGCGGACAAATCCGAGCGTATCTTTTTCGTTGGCAAAATCGAGGGCGACGATAACGGGAGTACGTTGTTGCTGAGTTTGGAAGTCGGAGATCAAGGGATTCATAAGATGCCTGCGGATAAACGGTTATAGCTTCGATTTTAACAGCTTTTGTACACAAAAGGCCGTCTGAAAATATTTTTTCAGACGGCCTCATTACAACACACCTTAATTATTCTTATATAAATCTAAAATTTTTACAGAAAATTCATCATCACTGAAAAAAAAGGCTGGTGGAACTTCCAATACTTCAGCAATTTTCTGCAAAGTATTCAAATCAGGCTGATGATTTCCTTTCTCGTAGCGATTAATACGCGTACTTGCCACAAACTCATCTAACCCTATCGCCAATCCCAGTTTCTCCTGCGTCAAATTTTTTGCTTTTCTTGCTTCCTTAAATCGCCTTGTAAAAATTTCTTGTAAACTCATAACTTCTATCCTAAAAATCAAAGTTACGAATTTCGTATATTTTTCTTGATTATTTACTACGAATAACGTAGTATTGCACCGTTTTATATCTTATCTGTTACGAGAAAACTATGACACCAGCTCAAGAATCAAAATGCCATAAAATTATCCATTCTCATGCAGTTGCTGCTGCCGCAGGTAATGCCGTTCCCGTCCCAGGACTTGGTATTGCTACAGATATGGTCGCAATGACTACCATGTGCACAAGTCTCTGTGCTGTTTTTGGTGGGAATATGACCAAAACTGCTGCTGAAGCAATGGCTATAGCTGCAATTAAAAATACCATGTTAAAACAACCCATAAAAACAATGGCAAAGGAATTTTCTAAATTAATTCCCGGTTTAGGCAGCGTTGTTGCACCAACTATTTCTGTTGCATTACTTGAATCAGCAGGATGGTCTCTAGCAAAAGAACTAGAACGAAAATTTGGTTAATTTATACAATAATGAAAAAGGCCGTCTGAAAATATTTTTTCAGACGGCCTCATGATTTTACTTTGGCAAAACTTATTTGCCCAAACCTTTCAATACTTCGGCTTTCACGGCTTCTACCGGTTGAGTGCCATCAACTTTGATATATTTAGGCGCATGTTCGCCTTCCAGTTTGCTGTAAAAATCAACCAAAACTTCGGTTTGTTCGTGGTACACGGCAAGGCGTTTTTTCACGGTTTCTTCTTTGTCGTCGTCGCGTTGAATCAAGTCTTCGCCGGTTACGTCGTCTTTGCCTTCAACTTTAGGCGGATTGTAGGTAACGTGGTAAGTACGGCCAGAAGCCAAATGCACGCGGCGGCCGCTCATACGGTCGACAATCACACTGTCAGGCACATCGATTTCAACCACGGCATCCAAATCCACACCGGCTTCAACCATGGCTTCGGCTTGTGCCAATGTACGTGGGAAACCGTCAAACAGGAAACCGTTTTTGCAGTCGTCTTGGGCAATGCGCTCTTTAACCATGCCGATAATGATGTCATCGCGTACCAAACCGCCTTCATCAATGATTTTTTTGCTTCCAAACCCAGCGGAGTGCCTGCTTTGATGGCTGCGCGGAGCATATCGCCGGTAGAGATTTGAGGAATGCCGAATGCAGCAGTGATGAATTGAGCCTGTGTGCCTTTGCCGGCGCCTGGTGCGCCCAACAATAATACTTTCATGATGAGTCCTTTTGGTTGACGGATTTAATGTTCAGATAATTTTACACGGCTTGTGTTTATCGTTCAAAACTTCAGACGGCCTCTTTCGGGCCGAAATGCTTCCATGCATCGTCGCGCATTTCGATAAACCATGAGTCTTCGGGGAATCGCTCTATCGCGTCTTTCAAAGTGGAAAGCAAGTTTTGCGATAAGGCTTTTGCCAAATATTCTTCCTCATTGGCTTCGGCCGCTTTGTCCGGCTGCTGTGCCAGACCGATTGCACGGGTTTGATGACCATGAGCCAAATAGTTGAGCGCAATGATTTTTTGTGCCCAAAGCTGCGGAATATCGGGATTGTCTTGCAGCAATACCGACAAAATCGATACGGCAACGGTCAAGCGTCCGCCGTTCATACGCAAGTCCAACGACTGGTTGGGCGGCAAAGTGCTGAGCATTTCTGCCATGCGGAACCAAAACTCGCCGCTGGCCTGCTCCGGCGCTTCTATTTTCAGCATGTCATAGTTAAATTCTTGTTCGTCTTCTCTTACCAGCTTCGCCACGTCGGCAAGCAGTTTTTGTTCGTCACGGTTCAAATGGCGTAAATCATTCATGTTTTTTTCCCTTCAGACGGCCTCGAACACAGCCCTTACCCTGTCCAAATCTTCCTGCGTATCCACGCCGGCGGCTGGCGCTTCTTGGGCAATTTCAACGGCAATCGGATAACCGTGCCACAGGACGCGCAATTGTTCCAGCGATTCGATGGTTTCCAAAGGAGAAACTTCCATTTCGGAATAGCGTTGCAGGAAACCTGCACGATAGGCATAAATGCCGATGTGGCGCAAAACAGCTGTTTCTGAAGGTAATTCGCGTTTTTCGGCGCGCATGGCGTCGCGCGGATAAGGAATCGGGGCGCGGCTGAAATAGATGGCGTTGCGGTTTTTGTCGAGGACGGCTTTGACAACGTTAGGATTCATAAACTCGTCAAAATCGTGCAATTCGTGAGCGGCCGTCGCCATTTGCACATTGTTTTCAACCAAAACTTCGGCTGTACGGTTGATGAGTTCGGGATCGATTAAAGGCTCGTCGCCTTGTACGTTCACGACAATCAGATGCTGCGGCAGTTTCAGCGTATTGGCCGCTTCGGCAAGGCGCGTTGTACCGCTTTCGTGTTGATTGGAAGTCATGACCACTTCGACACCGTGCGCCTGACAGGCCGTCTGAATATCAGGATGATCGGTGGCAACGACAACACGCGCGGCCTTGCTTTTCGCCGCCTGTTCGGCGACGCGTACAACCATCGGTTTACCGTGAATATCAGCCAAAGCCTTTCCCGGCAGACGTGAAGAATCCAACCGCGCCGGAATCAATACGACAAATTCGGTCATGCTTTCAGTTCCTCTTCGCTCAACGCTCGTGCTTCGTTTTCCAACATATAAGGGATGCCGTCACGAATCGGATAAGCCAGCTTCGCCTGACGGCTCCACAATTCCTGTTTGTCTTGATGGTATTCGAGTTTGCCTTTGGTCACAGGACAAACAAGGATGTCTAAGAATTTTTTTTCCATGGGGTCACTTTCGGGTTTGATGGTTTGGCAGAACTTGCTGCGCTCACTTTGACGAAAATTGCTGCGCTCGTTTTCAGACGGTCTCAAGCAGCATCATTTTTTCCGTGCCGTTTTCTTTGTTTGCTTTTTTGTTTGCCGTGTACAGACTTGGTCAGGATTTTTGCCGCCACACATAATCTGCTGAATTTCCCGAGTTAAGTCTTTTTTATAATCTGATTTTTCATATTTTTCATTAATGATGTTTATCATCGGACCCATCGTTGCCTCAAGATAGCGTGGCATTTTATCGAGTATCGATTGCCCTACTGTCGTACCATAAAAGTCAATCAATGCATTGACTTCTTCCTGAGTATAAACCGTCTTTATGCCGTCTAACGTCGCTTTATGTAATTGGGCACGCACTTGCGGTGTATTAATTGCAGCAATCCATTGAGTTGTATATTTCTTTAAGACTGCTTCCAACTGCGGACGTTTGTCTTCCGGCGCATTTTTCAAAAAATCCTGTACCTTTGGATCAGAGAGCACAATACCCTCGACACTTTGGAAGGTCTGATCCAACAGAGCATCCATCTTCTGTACTTGATACAAACGCTCCAGCGACTCATCGCTAGGTATAGTGGCAAACGCATTGGCACATAAGGCCAAAGCAGCAAAAGGCAACAATAAAGTTTTAATTTCATTTTTCTACCTACTTAATAAATATCAATATTTTCAGACGGCCTGCATACTATTTGGCACATTCCGAAGAATGTTTATTGCCCTTGCACAAAATATCACGCGTTTGCGCTTTAAAAGCAGGTGTATATTTCCTGCTTGCGTTGATATAGTTGTTGCTCATTGTCTTTTCAACAATCTCATCATTCAATTTGTCGAAACGTTCTATCTTTTCAAATGCAGACTTACCGGCCCCATGCTCAAATACTTTTACTATGCTATCCACGTCTGCTTGGCTCAGCACATTGTCAATATCTCCGCCATGCTGTCTGAGATGATTGATTTTTTTCAAAATACCCTTGCCCCGAGGGGAAGAGAAGAAGCTGTTGAGTACATCGACTTCTTCTTGTGTAAATACTTTCTGCACGGCACGCTTTTCTTCATCCAGCCATTGTTTTTTCAACTCAGGGCGGCTCAAATCGTCTTGCATGTTTTTCATATAACGGCTGATGACTGCCTTCATCTGCGCTTTTTGAGCTTTGGGCGTCATCGTTAACAAGCGCTCATTGTCCTCTTTATTCACCATCTCCAAAGAACGTTGTACTTTCTCGCTATAATTACTGCTTATCCCTTGAATCTCCAACCATTTCATTGCAGATTCATCACTTGGTTTAGCAGCTAAGCTTTGAGTGGATACAAATAAAGCTGCGCAAGCGACCAACAAATATTTTAACTTCATGATTTACTCCTATCGCGTAGTTTTAAGATCATCTTTAAAACATCTGTGAAACATCTATAAGCATTTAGATTGAAACATTCGCGGATACAAACGCCGCCAAGTCCGGCTCAATTATCGCATAAACAGGCAAGACCCACACATGATTCAGGCCGTGGCCGTCTGAAAATTTGACCGCATCCTTTTCCGTGATAATCACCACATCTGCGTCCGGCAAATTCGCTGCCGTAATATCTGCATGATCAGGCAAGGCAACGGTTTGTTTTAAAGCAATATTCATGCTTCGCAACGTATTGAAAAAACGCTCCGGCTTGGCGATACCGGCGACAGCGGAGACGGTCTGATTTCCCAAACCCGCCAAATCCAATTTTTCAGACGGCCTGTTCAAACAGTAAATCTGCCCTGTTTCAATATGGCTGACAAACATATTTTCAGACGGCCTGAATGCCGTATCTGCTTTTCCGCCACTGACGACGACCGCATCAACGGAAGCCAACCGAGACAAAGGTTCGCGCAAGCTGCCGTTGGGCAGTAAATCCAAATTGGTGCGTCCAGTATCTGCCGCAGGAAATACGGCAATTTCCATATCGCGTTGCAAGGCATAATGTTGCAAGCCGTCATCGGCCACAATCAATTCAAGCTCCGGATGCGCCGCAAGCAATGCCCTGCCTGCTTCTGCACGGCTGCCACCTACCGCCGTTGGCGCACCGGTTTGGCGAAACAGCAATAAAGGCTCGTCGCCTGCATCTGCCGCATTGCTGGCTGTATTCAATACATGAACCGCCTTGCTCTTGCGTCCGTAACCTCGACTGATGATGCCGACCTTAACGCCCTTTTCCTGCAAACCCGACACCAGCGCGGCAACAATCGGCGTTTTCCCTGTTCCGCCTGCATGAATATTGCCGACCACCACCACAGGCACAGGCAATTTTTCGCTTTTCAGACGGCCTGAAAAAAAATCATCGCGCCGTTTCGCCGCAATTTTGGCAAACAGCTTGGACAATGGTTTTAACAGCAAAGACAAAAACGGATTGGAGGATTGCCAATGGCGTTCAATGATTTGGTGGAGTTTGGGCATACGCACGGCTTTTGAAGCGAAAATCAAACGATAATATAACACAAGCCTGCCCAGACAAGGCCGTCTGAACATGCAGCTTTGATAATATTAAAACAAAGGGTGCAAGTTTCATGAAAACGAATACAACGAATCGCTCTAAAACCCTTATAATTCAGCTTTCCCAAATTTTTCCTGTTTCGCAATGTCCGAACTTTTCGCGCCCTCCTCCATTTCCGTATCCGAACTCAACGCCCTTGCCAAAGCCTTGCTGGAAGACCATCTTGCAGGCTTGTGGATTGCCGGTGAAGTATCCAACCTGACCCGTGCCGCCAGCGGACATTATTATTTCTCGCTCAAAGACAGCCGCGCGCAGGTGCGTTGCGCAATGTTTAAGGGTGCAGCCATGCGTTTGGCGAAGCCTTTGAAAGAAGGCGACCATATCGAAGTATCAGGAAAAATCAGTATTTATGAAGCGCGGGGCGAATTTCAGATTACCGTAAACGAAGTACGGCTCAAAGGCTTGGGGCAGCTTTACGAAGCCTATGAACGATTGAAGGCGCAGTTGCAGGCGGAAGGCGCGTTTTCAGCGGAACGCAAAAAACCGTTGCCCACCCGAGCGCAATGTATCGGCATCGTCACCAGCCTGGCAGCAGCGGCTTTGCGCGATGTTGTAACCACCTTAAACCGCCGCGCACCCGAAATTCCCGTTATCGTTTATCCGACACCCGTTCAAGGCACAGGCAGCGAGTTACAAATTGCCCAAGCGATTAAAACCGCTTCGCAACGCGCCGAGTGTGACGTATTGATTGTCTGTCGCGGCGGCGGCAGCATCGAAGACTTGTGGGCATTTAATGAAGAGCCGGTCGTACGCGCCATCGAAGCCTGCGCGATTCCAGTCGTCAGCGGCGTAGGACACGAAACCGATTTTACGCTCGCCGATTTTGTCGCTGACGTACGCGCGCCCACGCCGACCGGCGCGGCAGAATTGGTCAGCCCCAACCGCCAAGAATCGCTACTTCGTCTAGCCCAAGCGCAAGGCCGTCTGAAAACCGTTTTAGAGCAACGCTATTTCGATGCCAGCCAAAAACTCGACTGGCTCGCACGGCAAATCCGTCATCCGCGCCAAAAACTTGACGAGCAGCGCGCTTCAATCAGCAAGCTGGCGCAAATGCTGTCTTACTCGATGACGCAAAACCTCCGCGCCCACACCGCCCGTTTTGAACGCCAAACCCAAACTCTGAAACATTGCCGTCCTGATGTTTCCGTTTACAAAAACAATATTGACCGTTTTCAGACGGCCCTGTCGCATTCCTTCCGCCAGCTGCTTACCCACCGCCGTCAAAGCCTGACCGCCCAAGCCGCATTGCTCGAAGCCGTATCGCCGCAGCATATTCTGGAGCGCGGCTTTTCGGTCGTCAAAAACACACGCGGACAAGTCATCCGCAATGCCGATACGTTGAAACAAGGGCAGAAACTGCACATCACTTTTGCCGACGGTGAAACCGACGTACGCGTGACCAAAGAGCAGGCGCAGGGCGAGTTGTTTGACTGATGGAATAAAGGCAGTCTGAAACTTTATGCGATTGAAGTGAAACTATGTCTGCCTTTTAAAAATCCTTAACCTGCCAATGCGGTATAATGCCTCATCTGCACACGCAGCATATACGGAAACATTATGGACAACTCACAAAATACAGAAAATCCGATTCCACCACGCAACTCCATCCGCAAAAACAGCATTTACCTGCTGCCCAATTCCTTTACCATCGCCGCACTGTTTTGCGCCTTCTTCGCCATTACCCAGTCTATGCACGGACGTTATGAAACAGCGGCGATTGCAGTTTTCCTTTCCATGCTGCTCGACGGTATGGACGGACGCGTAGCGCGGCTGACCAACAGCCAAAGCGCGTTCGGCGAACAGCTCGACAGCCTCGCCGATATGGTCAGTTTCGGCGTCGCGCCTGCCCTGATTGCCTACAAATGGCAACTTTGGCAGTTTGGCAAAATCGGTTATTCCGTCGCCTTTATCTACTGCGCCTGCGCCGCCCTGCGTTTGGCGCTGTTCAACACGCTTATCGGCAAAGTTGATAAACGTTGGTTTATCGGCGTGCCCAGCCCGACCGCCGCTGCGTTGATTGTCGGCCTGATTTGGGTCAACCACAGCGTCGAACGCTTCCCCAACGTGCATTGGTGGGCATTGGGTATCACCCTGTTTGCCGGCATTTCCATGATTGTGCAGATTCCGTTTTGGAGCTTCAAAGAAATCAACATCCGCCGCCAAGTGCCGTTTATGGGCATGGTGTTGGCCGTATTGATTCTGCTTTTGATCAATTGGGAACCTTCGCTCGTCCTCTTCCTGTTTTTCCTCGGTTACAGCCTGTCCGGTTATGTGATGGCAGTCATCCGTTGGTTTAAAAAACGCCATAAATCACACAAACACGACAAGGCCATCTGAAATGTGGTATTGGGACATCATCTTTGCCCTGCTCGCCGTCGGCAGTGCGGCGGGCTTTATTGCCGGACTGTTCGGCGTAGGTGGCGGCACGCTGATTGTCCCCGTTGTCTTATGGGAGTTGCAACTGCAAGGCATAGGCAGCCACCCCTATGCCCAGCATCTTGCCATCGGCACTTCCTTTGCCGTCATGGTATTTACCACCTTCTCCAGTATGTACGCCCAACATAAAAAGCACGCCATCGATTGGGCGACCGTCCGCCGAATGACGCCGGGCATGATACTCGGCGTACTCCTCGGCGCGATAACGGCAAAATATATGCCGACGCTGGCTTTGCAGGTTTTCTTTATTGCATTTCTTGCCTTTATCGCACTCAAAACCCTACTCGATTCCAGACCCACACCTTCACGCACCCTGCCCTCCCTCCCCGGCCTGACAGCCGCGGGCACGCTTTTTGGTGCGGCTTCAAGCTGGGTCGGTATCGGTGGCGGTTCTTTATCCGTTCCATTTCTGCTGTATTGCAACTTTCCGGCACACCGCGCCATCGGCACATCTTCAGGTCTGGCATGGCCGATTGCAGTTGCCGGCACCATCGGCTATTTTGCCAACGGTTTGCATATTGCCAACCTGCCTGAAGGCGCGGCAGGCTTTATCTATCTTCCGGCCGTGGCCATATTGAGCGTTGCCACCATCCTCTTTGCTCCGCTCGGCGTAAAAACGGCGCACAAGCTGCCCGCACGAAAACTCAAAATCGCCTTCGGTATTATGTTGCTGCTGATTGCCGCCAAGATGACTTGGAATTTGATACATTAAAATCTTTCTTGTGAAAAGGCCGTCTGAAAATCTTTCAGACGGCCTTTTTGATTGCAAAGCAAAAAACTAATAAAACCTTTTTACCTTACCCGATTTGCCCCATTGCAAATACGGCCAAGCGCCATATCGCCCATCCTGCCACTAATAATCCGGCGCACAAACGAACCATGCGTTTTTGCAGAAAGGTTTTCAACTGCGCTGCAAATATGCCCATCGCGAGCAGGTTCGGCAATGTCCCCAATGCAAACGCCAGCATATACAGCCCGCCGTGCAAGGCATTGCCGCTGCCCAAAGCATACAAAGACGCGCTGTACACCAAACCGCAAGGCAGCCAGCCCCAAAGCACGCCCACGCCGAAACAGGCAGGCACCGATTTAATCGGCAGCAATTTGTTCAGCAAAGGATTCAGGCGTTTCCATATCGGTTTGCCGATGCCTTCGATTTTGGTTGCAGCAGTCGAAATCCCGGCAAGATACAACCCAAGTAAAAGCAGCAAAACATTGGCGGCAATATACAAACCGTTTTGAACCGCGCGCGTATCATCCAAGGAAATGCCGACCTGCCCGACCAAACCGACCAACAGGCCAATGACGACATAGCTGCTGATGCGCCCCAAGTTCAACAATACAATCAGCCCGATTCGGTTTAAATGTGGCGGCAGCTGTAAAGCGAATGCGCTGCTCAATCCGCCGCACATACCGACGCAATGCGTTCCGCCAAAAAAGCCGAGCAAGAAAAGCGTAAGAAATGTGATTTCTTGATTCATGGTTTTTAATGATTCAAACGAATGGATGAGGCCGTCTGAAACTTTTCAGACGGCCCTAAGAATGCAGGATAAGCTTTTCCGCCCACCCTCTTCACGCTTTAGAAAAGCAATTAACTGCGTGCGCGTACGTCAAATGCCTGACGCAAACCTTCGCCGATCATCACCAGCAAAAGCAGCATCACCGTCAGCGTAGCAACGGCAGACAGGCCGATCCACCACGCGTCCAAGTTGTCTTTGCCTTGCGCCAGCAACTCGCCCAAACTTGCCTGTGAGGCAGGTACGCCCAAGCCCAAGAAGTCCAAACTGGTCAGGGCAAGTACCGCACCTGATATACGGAAAGGCAGGAAGGCCAATACCGGCGTCAAGCTGTTGGGCAGGATATGGCGCCACATGATTTCACGGTTGCCCACACCCATCGCACGCGCCGCCAAAACATAATCGGTCTGACGGTTTTTCAAAAACTCGGCGCGGACATAGTCGGACAAGCCCATCCAGCCGAAAAGCGACAGCAACACCAGCAAAATCAACAACCCCGGATTAAAGAACGAAGACAGGATAATCAAGAGGTACAGCTCCGGCATACCACCCCAAACCTCGATAAAACGCTGCATCAAAAGGTCGGTTTTACCGCCAAAATAACCCTGTACCGCGCCTGCAACCACGCCGATTACGGTAGTCACCACGGTCAACACCAAGGCAAACAACAGCGAATCGCGGAAACCGTAAACCAAGCGCGCCAACAGGTCGCGGCCGCGGTCGTCCGTTCCCAAGATATGCCGTTCGGACGGTTTGGCCGGATCGGGTGCCGTATCAAAATCGTTCAAGGTATCGGCATCGTAAGGATTGGGCAGGTAAAGGGCAAAATTGCCGTCTGAAGTGATGTTGTGGCGGATAAGCGGATCCAGATAATCCGCAGGCGTATCGAAATCGCCGCCAAATGCGGTTTCGTTGTATTCGTTTACCAAGGGGAAGAAATACTCGCCCTGATAGCGTATCCACAAAGGTTTGTCGTTGCTCCACAAAGGTGCAAGCAAAGTGACGACAAACAAAACGGCCAAAATCCGCAAAGCCAACCAACCGCGCTTATGCTGCTTAAAGGCTTGCCAAGTAGGGTTTGAAGTAGATTTTTTCTTTTTCATGGTTCGAAACATTCTTTAATAATGGATTGAAGATATTTTCAGACGGCCTTATTTCTGTCCGCCAAAGTGAATGCGCGGATCGACCCATGAATAAGAAATATCCGACACCAATTTAGCCAACAACCCCATCAGCGTGAACACATACAGCGTACCCATTACGACAGGATAATCGCGTTTCATCACTGCCTCGTAAGACAGCAAACCCAACCCGTCCAGCGAGAACAGCGTTTCAATCAACAGGCTGCCGGTAAAGAATGCGCCGATAAATGCGGCCGGGAAACCGGTAATCAGAGGAATCATAGCATTGCGGAAAATATGTTTCCACAGAATCTGCTTCTCAGGCAAGCCCTTGGCTCGCGCGGTATAAACATATTGACGGCGGATTTCTTCAAGGAATACGTTTTTCGTCAATACGGTCATGACCGCCAAGTTGCCTGCTACCGAAGCGGTAATCGGCAAGGCCATATGCCATAAATAATCTTTGACTTTACCTGCCCAAGAGAGCGTATCGAAATCATCGCCGACCAAGCCGCCCTGCGGGAACCAGGCAAAAAAACTGCCGCCGCCAAACAACACCAGCAACACCAAACCCAATACAAACGGCGGTACGGTATAGCCGACCAAAATGATCATACCCGTAACCGTATCAAACCGGCTGCCATCCCTGACCGCCTTGGCAATACCCAACGGAATACATATCAAATAAGTCAGGAAAAACGTCCACAAACCCAAACTCATCGATACCGGCATTTTCTCTTTCACCAATTCAAACACAGTTTGGTGATGGAAAAAGCTCTCGCCCAAATCAAAACGGGCGAATTTCCATACCATATCGGCAAAACGCGTCAAAGGCGGCTTGTCGAAACCGTATAAAGCATTCAGCGCGGCCAAATCCTCCGCACTGATGCGGTTGCCGTTTTTGGCCAAAGTTCCGGGCATACTGTGTCCCGCCGTCTCGCCGCCAACCGCGCCCTGCGTCAGCTGCTGAACCATCTGCTCCACCGGGCCGCCGGGAACAAACTGAATCACGGCAAAAGTAATCGCCAAAATCCCCAACAGCGTGGGAATCAAAAGGAGCAAACGATGAAAGATATAACGCCACATGGTTAAGTGTTCCTCTATTTTTTTGATTTGAAGGCCATCTGAAACCGCTTGCTTCAGACAGCGTTATCGTAACGGATTAATAAGCGTTTGGACGATGATTTACTTCTCCAAAGCCTCCAGCAATTTTTTCTCAATCAAATCCGCGTCAAAGGATTTGGCAATCAGCTCAAAGCGCGAGTCACGACGCCATGAAACCTGATTTGCGCCCCATTGTCCGTCCACCCAGTTGAGCCACACCCATGTACCGAGCACTTGGAACACGCCTTTGGCACGGACGAGGCCGTCTGTCAATTTAGGCAGGTCGTTGAAGAAATCAGTCAATTTTTCACCGTCGAAATCGCGTCCGGCAGGGAAAGTAAAGCCTTGCGACTGGAAGCCCATGGTGTTGTCCGGCAGGGCTTTGAGGCGGTAGCGCGATTTTTCGACCACGGGAATATCAAGCCACTGGATGTCGAGCTGCGCATTTTGGACTTCAACCACTTTGGCTTTAGGCGGGAACAGTTTGGCCGCTTTGTCATGAAATTCGGCAAGCTGTTCAGGGGTGCATAAATCAGTTTTGCTGGCAACCAATACGTCGCAAATGCCGATTTGATCTTTATACAAGGCCTGTTGCGCGTAATCGGGATTAATAAACTGACGCGGATCGACAACGGTAAAGACGGCGCCGATTTCCAGCATACTGTCGAGCGGCTTGGCTTTCAGTTCGTCGATAACGCTGGCGGCGTGTGCCAGACCGCTGGCTTCAATCATCAAGCGGTCGGGTTGGGCATCGCGCAGCATTTTTTGAACGGTCGTCCCCATTTGCGCGCCGGCGGTACAGCACAAACAGCCGCCGGCGATTTCGGCCACGGGAATGCCGTTGTCGCTCAAGACGGCGCCGTCAATGCCGATTTCGCCAAATTCGTTGACGATGATGACCCATTTTTCATTCGGGTCTTTTTGCGCCATCAGACTTTTGAGTGCGGTGGTTTTACCTGTTCCGAGAAAGCCTGAAATCAGGTGGGCTTTGGTCTTTTTTACTTCTGACATTTTTTACAAATTCCTGTTAAAACAACATGTTCTTCTTTTAATGAGAAACCGGTTTCTGCCACGCCTGCACGCAAGGCCGCCCATTCTTGGCTTAAGGTCTGCTCATCCGCCGTACCGCATTCGGTGCAAACCAAAATAAACGCGCTGTGGTGCGCCTCTGTTTCTTCGTGGTCGTGGCAATGGTCGTTGCACTCGTGCTGCGCGTGGCTGCACAAAATATAGCCGTTGACCGCCGCCACTTTGTGCAAAACGCCCTGCTCCGCCCAAAAATCAAGGGCGCGGTAGGCCGTCGGCGGCGCAACCACGCCCTCGCTTTGCTGCTGCATCTGCGACAGAACGTTGTAGGCTTTAATCACTCCGCTTTGTTTCAAAACAATATCAAGCACTTGCTCGCGCAATGCGGTTACCTGCACGCCATCGCGCTGCGCTTGTTCTAAGATTTTTTGTTTGATTGCGTTCATAATTGAAACAGCCTTTCAGACGGCCTTGTTAATAAAAAATTACATTATAACGTGTTTGTTCAATTTCAGATAACAAAGAGGCCGTCTGAAACGTTCAGACGGCCTGATGCCTATCACTTAAACCAAGATTTAATTTTTCCAAACAAAGACATACTTTGTTTTTCAAACGTTTCTTGTTTCACCGGAGCAGGCGCGTCACGGTAAACTTTCATGCCTGCAAAGGTCTGGGCAACCGGCATGATTTCGATGGAATTGACGTTCATCCGCGCAGGACGTTGATAGAGCCATAAAGCGGTATCGGCAATATCTTGCGGCTGGATAAACTCAACATTCTCATAAACCTCGACCGCACGCTGATCATCGCCTTTGAAACGGACGTTGGAAAACTCGGTATCGCCGCACAAACCCGGTTCGATATTGGTAATGCGGATATTTTTATCTGCCAATTCGGCGCGCAGGTTCATACTGAATTGGCGCACAAAAGCCTTAGTTGCACCATAGACATTACTGCCGGAATAAGCATAACTGCCGGCAATCGAACCCAAATTGATAATGTAGCCCTGTTTGCGCGCGACCATTTGCGGCAAAATCTGGCGGGTCAGAAAAGTCAGGCCGATGATATTGGTTTGAATCATGGTTTCCCAATCGCCAAAATCGGCTTTATCGGCAGTATCCAAACCTAAAGCCAAACCGGCGTTGTTGATCAGGCAATCGATTTCAGCTAAATGCTCGGGCAGGCTGTTTAAAGCGTTTTGAATCGACTCCGTGCGCGAAACATCCATTTCCAAAGGGTAAAACTGCTCGCCCAATTCCTCAG
>NZ_LAEI01000020.1:0-25612 GCF_001618065.1 Neisseria flavescens | reverse complement strand
GTATCCAAGGGAGATTAAGGGGATATTTGAGTAGAATCGGTGGATATTTGAAACGAAAACAGCCGAAATCCTGTTTTGGGCTTCGGCTGTTGAGGAAAGGGCTATTTTGCAAAGGTCTCGGCCTTTTGTTTGATTCCAAATTAAGCCTGTTTGGCAGCCCATTCGGCCGGCGTGGCGGCAACGGAAATCGACAGCGCGTGCAATTCGTTGCTTTCGAGTTGCGGCTTGAGACCGTCTTTAATCAGGCGGTGGCGGGCGAGGCGGGCTTTGCCTTCAAATGAGGAGGAAACGATTACGGCGAAGAAGTGATGGCCGTCGCCTTCGACTTCGACGTGTTCGCAAGGGGTAACGCCTTCAATCAGGGTTTTGACTTGTTCGGGTAAAAGCATGGGGGTTCCTTGGGAAATGGTTTGCTTGTAAAAGAGGGCATTATACCGAATCTTGATAAAAACAGGCCGTCTGAAAAACCAAACTTCGGATTTCAGACGGCCTCGGTCTTTTGAAGCGTCAAATGCTTATTCGTACACTTTCAGCAGCTCGACTTCAAAAATCAAGGTCGCATGCGGAGGAATTACGCCGCCGGCACCGTGTGCGCCGTAGCCCATTTCGGAAGGAATGGTCAGCTTGCGTTTGCCGCCTTCTTTCATGCCGCCGAAGCCTTCGTCCCAACCTTTAATCACTTGGCCGACGCCCAGAGTGATAGTCAGTGGTTGACGGCGGTCGAGGCTGGAGTCGAATTTGGTACCGTCTTCCAACCAGCCGGTGTAATGTACGGTGATCTCTTTGCCTTTGACGGCTTCTTTGCCGTGGCCTTCTTGCAAGTCTTCAATAATCAGGCTCATGATGTTCCTTTCAGATGTATGGTGAAAATCGGCTCAAGATTACCATATTGTGTGGAATCGTGAAACAAATGCGCCCATATGGCCGGCAACAAAAAGGCCGTCTGAAACGGATTTTCAGACGGCCTTGTTTTATGCTAACCCTTATTTGTTGTCAGGTTGGGATTTGACATCGTGGGAGACGGGCAGCTCAGGCATGGTTCGGGCAGACTCTGGAACATTGCCGGAGAGGGCTTTCAAGAAGGCAACGATGTTTTCAGTGTCTTCCGGAGCCAAGGTTTTACCCAATTGCGCTTTCGCCATGATGTTGACGGCTTTATCCAGTTCCCAAACGCTGCCGTTGTGGAAGTATGGGTAGGTGCGTTCGACGTTTCTCAAGCCGGGAACGCGGAAGAAGAATTCGTCTTCGGCTTTTTTGGTTACGTCCGCACGGCCTTTGTCGTGTTTAGGATCGTCGATGTGTTTCCAGTAAGGACCGTCCACCAGGCCGAATTTTTGGAACATGGTACCGCCCAAGTTGACGCCGTTGTGACAAGCGATACAGCCGTTGTCCATAAATGCGCGTACGCCTTTGCGTTCTTGTTCGCTCAGGGCAGATACGTTGCCTTTCAGGTAGTCGTCCCAACGGGTCGGAGTCAGCAGGGTACGTTCAAACGCGCCCAATGCGGTGGTGATGTTTTTGAAGGAAACCGCGCCGTCTTCAGGGAATGCGGCTTTGAATTTTTCTTGGTATTCAGGGATACCGGCGATTTTGGCGGCGGCATCGGCTTCGGTAGCGTTGGCCATTTCAACAGGGTTGAGCAATGGGCCGCCGGCTTGTTCTTCCACATCGGCGGCACGGCCGTCCCAGAATTGGCTGCCCAACAAGGCGGCATTCAGAGCAGTTGGGGAGTTACGGCCACCGAATTGGCTTTTGTGACCCGCGCTGGTCGGCATGTTGTCTACGCCGGCAGTTGCCAAGTTGTGGCAAGAGTTACAGCTGACGGTGTTGCCTTTGGACAGGCGGTTTTCGTACCAAAGTTGTTGGCCGAGTTTGACCTGTTCTTCGGTAAACGGACGGACTTTTTGCATTTCGGCTAAGTCAGGCAAAGGTTTGAACGTAGCTTGCGCGCGTTCCAACAGGGCTTTGTCTTCGGCAGAAATATCGGCGGAATTTTGAGGGGCCGAAACGGCGGCGGTGCTTGCGGCAGTATCGGCAGCGCTCGCGGCAGAAGCTGCTTGAGGGGTTTCGGTTGTTTGAGCCGTTTTCTCGCCGCAGGCGGTCAGCGCGGCAGAAACGGCCAAAGCCAAAGCGATTTGGTGGAGTTTTAAACGTGGCATAGGAGGGTTCCTTTGTTATGCGTTTGTTATGTCATGGATTGCTGATTGCACCAGCAATATGCCAACTATAAAAGATAAGGCGGTTTTAATTTTGTTGTAAATCAACCTTTTAAATTTGATAAATTCTGAAAATATCACTGATAGGGAAATTTATACTATGGAACTTTTTTATTATTTATTTACAATTGCTTAGATAAATTAAGGCCGTCTGAAAAAATAAAATTCAGACGGCCTTTTAGTTTTTATTGATTACGTCCGTTATTTTATTTTAAAAAATCTTAATAAATTTGGGGTTATTAAAAAATAAAATAATTTGCGTTATTAAGCATAAAGCGTTATAAATGCGTTAACAAATGAACATTTCACTTTAGAGTTTTTTATGCTGATTGCTTTATTGATTATGCTGCGCGAGGGCATCGAAGCCGCCCTGATCGTCGGCATTGTTGCCAGTTTTTTGAAACAGTCGGGACACAGCGAGCTGATGCCGAAGGTTTGGCTGGGCGTGTTTTTGGCTTCGGTCATGTGTTTGGGTATTGGTTACGGCATTCATTCCGCTACCGGCGAGATTCCGCAAAAAGAACAGGAATTGGTGGTCGGCGCCATCGGCCTGGTGGCTGTGGCGATGCTGACGTACATGATTTTGTGGATGAAGAAGGCCGCGCGTTCGATGAAACAGCATCTTCAGGATTCTGTTCAGTCGGCCTTAAACCGCGGCAGCGGCCAGGGTTGGGCCTTGGTCGGCATGGCGTTTTTGGCTGTGGCGCGCGAAGGTTTGGAGAGTGTGTTTTTCCTGCTGGCCGTGTTCCAGCAAAGCCCGACGTGGTCTATGCCGATAGGCGCGGTGTTGGGTCTGTTGGTGGCGGTTGTCATCGGTACGCTGATTTATCAGGGCGGTATGCGCCTGAACTTGGCGAAGTTTTTCCGTTGGACGGGCGCGTTTTTGATTGTGGTAGCGGCCGGTCTGTTGGCCGGTTCATTTCGCGCGCTGCATGAGGCCGGCGTATGGAATGTGATGCAGGATATTGCTTTCGACACATCGAAATATTTGCATGAAGACAGCCCTTTAGGCGTGCTGCTCGGCGGTTTCTTCGGCTATACCGACCACCCGACCGAAGGCGAAGTCCTGATTTGGCTGCTGTATCTGGTTCCCGTCATGATTTGGTTTTTGCGCGGCAGTGCGCCGGCAAAAACGTTAACTAAATAAAAAGGAATGAAAATGAAAAAATTCAATCTAACTGCTTTGTCCGTAATGTTGGCTCTGGGTTTGACCGCGTGTCAGCCGCCTGAAGCCGAAAAAGCCGCGCCTGCCGCTTCAGGCGCATCCGCTGCCGCCAATGCCGACGGTTCGGTCAATATCGGTGTGAACGATACTGCCTGCGAACCGATGGAATTGACCGTCCCCAGCGGCCAAGTCGTGTTCAACATTAAAAACGACAGCGGCCGCAAGCTGGAATGGGAAATCCTGAAAGGCGTGATGGTGGTGGACGAGCGTGAAAACATCGCCCCGGGTTTATCCGACAAAATGACCGTTACCCTACTGCCGGGCGAATACGAAATGACTTGCGGCCTGTTGACAAATCCGCGCGGTAAGCTGATTGTTACCGACAGCGGCTTCAAAGACACTGCCAACGAAGCGGATTTGGAAAAACTGTCCCAACCGCTCGCCGACTATAAAGCTTACGTTCAAGGCGAGGTTAAAGAGCTGGTGGCGAAAACCAAAACCTTTACCGAAGCCGTTAAAGCCGGCGACATTGAAAAGGCCAAATCCCTGTTTGCCGCCACCCGCGTCCATTACGAACGTATCGAACCGATTGCCGAGCTTTTCAGCGAACTCGACCCCGTCATCGATGCGCGTGAAGACGACTTCAAAGACGGTGCGAAAGATGCCGGATTTACCGGCTTCCACCGTATCGAACACGCCCTTTGGGTAGAAAAAGACGTATCCGGCGTGAAGGAAATTGCAGCCAAACTGATGACCGATGTCGAAGCACTGCAAAAAGAAATCGACGCATTGGCGTTTCCTCCGGGTAAGGTGGTCGGCGGCGCGTCCGAACTGATTGAAGAAGTGGCCGGCAGCAAAATCAGCGGCGAAGAAGACCGTTACAGCCATACCGACTTGAGCGACTTCCAAGCCAATGTGGAAGGCTCCAAAAAAATCGTTGATTTGTTCCGTCCACTGATCGAAGCCAAAGACAAAGCGTTGTTGGAAAAAACCGATGCCAACTTCAAACAGGTTGAAGACATTTTGGCGAAATACAAAAAACAAGACGGCTTCGAGCTGTACGACAAACTGAGCGAAGAAGACCGCAAAGCCCTGCAGGCGCCGATTAATGCCTTGGCAGAAGATTTGGCCAAACTGCGCGGCATTTTGGGTTTGAAATAAGATAACGCGTTTTCAGACGGCCTTTGGATATTGAAAGGCCGTCTGAATCTTATTGTTGCCCACACAAAATATGCTTGAAAACCGACCTTACTTCATACGATTGCAATCTTTCCGTTCCCTGCCAAGGAGCAAATAATGAGCCAAAACAAACAACCGGTACAACCCGAAAAACGAACCCTTTTCAAAACTGCCCTTGCCGCCGGCGCCATCGGCGTTGCCGGTTATTTTGCCGGTAAAAAACAAGGCGAAGCCGCCGCCGAGACCCAAAACAACCAACATTCCGAGCAGGCCTATCCGTGTTATGGCGAGCATCAGGCAGGCATCGTCACGCCACACCAGCTCTTTGGCATCATGTGTGCCTTTGATGTTACCGCCAAAGACGCCAAACAACTTGAAAACCTGTTCCGCGCCCTGACCGCCCGCATCGAATTCCTCACACAAGGCGGCGAATACCAAGACGGCGATGACAAGCTCCCGCCTGCGGGCAGCGGCATCCTCGGCAAACAATTCCGCCCCGATGGGCTGACGGTTACCGTCGGCGTCGGCAGCAGCCTCTTTGACGACCGCTTCGGCCTCAAAGACAAAAAGCCGAAACACCTACAAGAAATGCGCGACTTTCCTAACGACAAACTCCAAAAATCTTGGTGCGACGGCGACCTCAGCCTGCAAATTTGCGCATTCTCCCCCGAAACCTGCCAAGCCGCCCTGCGCGACATCATCAAAAACACCGCCCAGTTTGCCGTGATCCGCTGGAGCATAGACGGTTGGCTCCCTAAAGCCGAACCCGGCGCCATTGCCGCGCGCAATCTTTTAGGTTTCCGCGACGGCTCAGGCAATCCCAAAGTCGAAGATCCCAAAGTCGCCGATCAAGTCCTGTGGACGGGCGTTGCCGCCAACAGCTTGGACGAACCGGCATGGGCGAAAAACGGCAGCTATCAGGCCGTCCGCCTCATCCGCCACTTTGTCGAGTTTTGGGACCGCACCCCGATGCAGGAACAAACCGATATTTTCGGCCGGCGCAAATACAGCGGCGCGCCCATGGACGGTAAAAAAGAAGGCGACACCGCCGATTTCGCCAAAGACCCCGACGGCAAAATCACGCCCAAAGACAGCCATATGCGCCTTGCCAATCCGCGCGATCCGGAGTTCATGAAAAAACACCTGCTCTACCGCCGCGCCTTCAACTACTCGCGCGGCCTCGCCGCCAACGGCCAGCTCGATGTCGGCTTGGTGTTCATCTGCTATCAGGCCAACCTTGCCGACGGCTTCATCTTCGTGCAAAACCTGCTCAACGGCGAACCGCTGGAGGAATACATCAGCCCGTTTGGCGGCGGCTATTTCTTCGTCCTGCCGGGTGTCGAAAAAGGCAGCTTCCTCGGCAAAGAGCTTTTGGGCGTATAAATCCGCTGATGGTTTGAATAGATAAATAAAAAGGCCGTCTGAAACCTGATTTCCAGATTTCAGACGGCCTGTGTTTTTTCTATCAAACCAAATGTTCCGCCAAGAAAGCCAATGCGTATTCGACGGCTTGCGCCCTTACTGCTTCGCGGTCGCCTGTGAAAAGCGCGGTTTGCTCAAACGAGCCTTCGGGCGTGGCCAGGCCGAACCAGACTGTGCCGACCGGTTTGGCCGCGCTGCCGCCGCCAGGGCCGGCGATGCCGGAAATACTCAAGGCGTAATCTGCCTGCGCGACGGCTTTTGCGCCGCGAGCCATTTCATAGACGGTCTCGCGGCTAACCGCGCCGTGTTTCAGCAAGGTATCGGGCATGACACCGAGGCGGTCCTGTTTGGCTTGGTTGCTGTATGTGACGAAGCTTTGGTGAAACCATTGCGAGCTGCCGGAGAGGGAAGTCAGCGCACCTGCAAGCAGGCCGCCGGTGCAGGACTCGGCGCAGGTAACGGTTTGACGGCGGCTGGTCAGGTGTTCGGCGATGGTTTGCAGATGGGACATGGCGGCTCCTTATGGAAAAGGGTGGAATGGGGCGGGCGTTTGACCCGCCGGGTTTCAAACGGCCTGAAAGCTGAAATCAGGCTTTCGGCTGAATGAGGTGGACATCACATTGTGGGAATGGGATGTTGATGTTGGCTTCGCGCAGGTTTTCAACCACTTGCTCGTTCAGGGCGAATCGGAACGGGCCGAGATTTTCTTCTTGCGTCCACGCCCAAAGGGTAATTTCGATGGCGCTGTCGCCAAGGTTGGTAATGTATACGACTGCAGGTCGTTCTTCGGTTTGAACACACAATGGATGCTCGGTTGCCGCTCTCAATACGGCGGCTTTGGCGGCTTTCAAGTCGCAGGCGTAGTCGACGCCGACAACGACTTGGGCGCGGCACAGGGGCAGGGAGGAGCGGTTGGTGATGCTGTTGGTCATGACCACGCTGTTGGGCAGGACGACTTCTTCGTTGTCCGGCGTACTCAAAGAGGTCTGCACCATTTTGATTTCGCGGACGATGCCTTCAAAACCGTTGACGCGGATAAAGTCGCCGACTTTAAACGGACGGAACAGGATAATCAGCGCGCCGGCGGCGAAGTTGGACAGTTGGTCTTTCAAAGACAAAGCCACGGCCAAGCCTGCGCCACCGATCAGGGCGGTAACGGAAGTGGTCGGGATGCCGAGTTTGCCCAGTGCCGCGATAATGATGAGGATCAGCAGGCCGATGTTGGCAACGTTGCCGAGGAAGCTGACCAGCGTTTTATCGACTTTGGCGCGTGTCAGCGCGGCTTTCATCAGTGTTACTAAGCGCGTGGCGATCCAGCGGCCGATAAAGAAGATGGCTAAGGCGGCCAGCAGGTTCATGCCGAAAGACATGCCGGTTTGGGCGAGTTGTTCCCAACCGGAGAAGGAGGAGAGGACTTGAAGATCGAAATTCATAATTGTGTGTGCGTGTGAAGTTGTTTAAAAGGTCATTGTAAAACAAGGCCGTCTGAAAAACTAATGATTTGTTTTTTCAGACGGCCTTGATGTGTTTTTAAGTTTTTCGGTTTAACGTAAAACGGTTTTGCTCCAACGGCTCACCCATTGTTTTTGTTTGGTGTTGATGTCGGCACGGTTGGGGGAATCGCTGTGTTTCGGGGTTTGGGCAAACTCGAATACTTTGGGCAGCGGTGTGTTTTTGACTGCCGGATAGACCCACATTTCGGCAGGCAGGGCTTTTTGCACTTCGCCGCTTTGCAGCCAGCTCACCAGTTTGGCCGCCAGCTCGGGTTGTTTTGCGCCTTTCAAAACAGCCGCGCCTTCAACTTGGCGGAATGTGCCGCCTTTGAGGAAGAGGTTGCCGGTGGCGGGGTGCTGTATTTGCCTTTGGAGTAGTGGACTTCGGCCGCCGGGCTGGTGGCATAGCTGACCACGAGGGGATAGGCGCCGCCGTTTTGGGTGAAGTCGGTGTAGTAGGCTTCGCTCCAACCTTTGGCGACTTTCACGCCGTTTTGGCGCATTTGCGCCCACCATTTGAACGCGCCTTCTTCACCCATGCCGCCGATGTTGGCCAAGAGGAAGGAGAGGCCAGGCGAGGATGTGGCGGGAGACGGAGTCACCAGAAGGTTTTTATATTCCGGTTTGGTCAGGTCTTGCAGGGTTTGCGGCAGGGGCAGTTTTTTCTGTTCAAACCATTTTTTGTCGTAGTTGATGGCGACATAGGCGTAATCAACAGCCAGCGCATCGGGCAGGGAAGCGGTTACGGGTGCGGATTTGGGTTGGCTGGCAGCGAGGATGCCGGCGGCTTTGGCTTTGCCGATGTTGGCGTTGTCCAAACCGTAAACCGCATCGGCAATCGGGTTGGCCTTGCTCAAAATCAGCTTGTTGAGCATTTCGTTGCCGCTGCCTGCCTTGATGACGGACACTTTGGCATCGTTGGCTTTTTCAAATTGTGCGATGACGGATGGGGGCAGGCTGAAGGATTTGTGTACGGCCAAACGCACTTCGGTTTGGGCGTACAGGTTTGCCGAAGCCAGCAACAGGGCGAGGGCGGACAATTTCAGTTTCATTCTCTTTCCTTTGTGCGGGTAAAATACGAAATATCATAACAAAATCTGCATATCAAGGCACGATATGAATCATTCCCCCGTTTGGCTGTTTGATCTCGACAATACTTTGCACAATGCCGAAGCCGGCATTTTCTACATCATCAACCGCGCCATGACCGAATACATGGCAGGCCGTCTGAAGCTTTCCGAAGAAGCCGCCTCCCAACTGCGCCAAGATTATTGGCACCGATACGGCGCGACGCTTGCCGGTTTGCAAATTCACCATCCCGAAGTCGATATCGATGAATTTTTGCGTGAAAGTCACCCGCTTAAGCAAATTTTGGCAAAGGTGGAGGGTATGGATGGAACTGATGACGTTTTAGGCCGTCTGAAAGGGCGAAAAGCCGTATTTTCCAACGGGCCTTCGTTTTATGTCCGCGCATTGGTTGACGCGTTGGGCTTGGAGGCGCATTTTGACGGCTTGTTCGGCACGGACGACTTCGGCCTGCTCTACAAACCCAATCCGCAAGCCTATCTCAACGTCTGCCGCCTGTTGGGCGTCAAACCCGAACAGTGCATCATGGTGGACGACAGCGCCGACAATCTGCACCAAGCCAAAGCCTTGGGCATGAAGACCGTTTGGTACGGTGAAAAAGCCCATCCGTTGCCATTTGCTGACGGCATAGCGAAAGATATGCAGGGCTTGCTTGAATTTTGCACAAAACTGCCGTGAAATTTTTAAAAATCAAGTACAATACACGGTATTGACGACATTTAAAAACAAGGACAACATCATGCGTAAACTCGCTTTAATCCTGACTGCCGCCGCCGTTTTGGCCGGTTGTTCTTGGGAAACCTACACCACCGAATCCGGCCGCACCGCCGTACGCCAAAAATATGCTACCGGCACACCCATCGTTTATCAGGACGGTACTTATTCTAAAAACATGAATTACAACCAGTTCCGCCCAGAGCGCCGCGCCGTCCAATCCAATCAAGCGGAACACGCTGAACGCGGCCAAAACTGGCAAAAACCGCAATTTGCCAACCAACAGCCAGCAACCGAATAACAATATCCCCAAGGCCGTCTGAAACGGAGTGAAAAACAATCAACATTTGTTGCCACACTTTTCAGACGGCCTCAAACAACGACAACGGAAACCGTATCATGGCTCAGACAGCTTTAAATATCGTCATCCTTGCTGCCGGCAAAGGCACGCGCATGTACTCCAAAATGCCCAAAGTGCTGCACCGCATCGGCGGCCTTCCCATGGTTGAGCGCGTTATCGATACCGCCGCCTCCCTGAATCCCCAAAACATCTGCGTCGTCATCGGCCACGGCAAAGAGCAAGTCTTGGACACCGTCAAACGCGATGTCGTTTGGGTTGAACAAACCGAACAGCTCGGCACCGGCCACGCCGTCAAAACCGCCCTGCCGCACCTGTCTGCCGAAGGCCGCACGCTGGTGTTGTATGGCGACGTCCCCTTGATTGACGCAGCCACCCTCGAAACCCTGCTCGAAGCCGCAGGCGATGAAGTCGGCCTGTTGACCGACGTGCCCAACGACCCGACAGGTTTGGGCCGCATCATCCGCGACAGCAACGGCAGCGTAACCGCCATTGTCGAAGAAAAAGACGCCGATGCCGCCCAAAAAGCCGTGAAAGAAATCAATACCGGCATTTTGGTTCTGCCTAACGCCAGACTCGAAGCTTGGTTGAACAGCCTTTCCAGCAACAATGCCCAAGGTGAATACTATCTGACCGACCTCATCGCCAAAGCCGTTGCCGACGGTATTAAAGTTCATCCCGTCCAAGTCCGCGCCTCCCATCTGGCCGCCGGCGTGAACAACAAACTCCAACTGGCCGAACTCGAGCGCATTTTCCAAACCGAACAGGCACAAGAATTACTCAAAGCAGGCGTAACCCTGCGCGATCCGGCACGTTTCGATTTACGAGGCCGTCTGAAACACGGACAAGATGTCGTGATTGACGTCAACGTCGTCATCGAAGGCGAAGTCGAACTCAGCGACAACGTCGAAATCGGTGCCAATTGCGTGATCAAAAACGCCAAAATCGGTGCCAACACCAAAATCGCCCCATTCTCCCATTTTGAAGGTTGCGAAGTCGGTGAAAACAACCAAATCGGCCCATACGCCCGCCTGCGTCCGCAAGCCAAACTGGCCGACGACGTACACATCGGCAACTTCGTCGAAGTCAAAAACGCCACCATCGGCAACGGCACCAAAGCCAACCACCTCACCTACATCGGTGATGCCGAGATCGGCAGCAAAACCAACTTCGGCGCCGGCACGATTATTGCCAACTACGACGGCGTGAACAAACACAAAACCGTCATCGGCGACGAAGTGCGCATCGGTTCAAACTGCGTACTGGTTGCTCCCGTTACCCTCGGCAACAAAGTGACGACAGGCGCGGGCAGCGCGATTACCCGCAACTGCGAAGACGGCAAACTCGTTCTCGCCCGTTCGCGCCAAACCGTCATCGAAGGCTGGGTGCGTCCGGAAAAAGGCGATAAGAAGTAAGGCCGGTCTTTTATTTACTTTCAGACGGCCTTGAGAAACAACAGGCCGTCTGAAATCCAGATTTGCCGTTTCAATGAATATAAAACGGCGTTTTCCGACTGCCGCTTTCGGGAGCCGGAGCAGCAGTCATTTCTCAAACTTTTGATACTAAGGAACTTATATGTGCGGTATCGTAGGTGCTATTCGCGCCAATCACAATGTAGTCGATTTTCTGACCGACGGTCTCAAACGCCTTGAATACCGAGGCTATGATTCGTCGGGTATTGCCGTAAACATGGACGGCAAAATCAAACGCGTCCGCCGTGTCGGCCGTGTTCAGCTGATGGAAGATGCAGCACGTGAAAAAGGTGTGTTCGGCCATATCGGCATCGGCCATACCCGTTGGGCAACCCACGGCGGTGTAACCGAGCCTAACGCCCACCCCCACATTTCCGGCGGCATGATCGCGGTTGTCCACAACGGCATCATCGAAAACTTTGAAGCCGAACGCGAACGCTTGAAAGCGTTGGGTTACACCTTCGAATCGCAAACCGATACCGAAGTCATCGCCCACAGCGTCAACCACGAATACGCGCAAAACGGCGGCAAACTGTTTGAAGCCGTTCAAGCTGCGACTGCCCGTTTCCACGGCGCATACGCCATTGCCGTTATCGCACAAGACAACCCTGAACAAATGGTTGTTGCGCGCATGGGCTGCCCGCTGTTGGTGGCCTTGGGTGACCAAGAAACCTTTATTGCTTCCGACGTATCCGCCGTGATCGCCTTTACCCGCCGCATCGCTTACTTGGAAGACGGCGACATCGCCCTGCTGAACGCAAACGGCATCGAAAAACTGCTCGACAAAACCGGTGCGCAAACCGAACGTGCAATTAAAGTGTCCGAATTGTCTTTGGCTTCTTTGGAGTTGGGCCCATACAGCCACTTCATGCAAAAAGAAATCCACGAACAGCCTCGCGCCATCGCCGATACTGCCGAAGTCTTCTTGGACGGCGGTTTCGAACCTGAAAACTTTGGCGCGAATGCACGCGAAGTGTTCGACGATATCCACAGCATCAAAATCCTTGCCTGCGGTACGTCCTACTATGCCGCGCTGACCGCCAAATACTGGCTCGAATCCATCGCCAAAGTGCCGACCGACGTGGAAATCGCCAGCGAATACCGCTACCGCGACGTGATTGCCGATCCGAAACAATTGGTCATCACCATTTCCCAATCCGGCGAAACTTTGGACACCATGGAAGCCCTGAAATACGCGCAATCCTTGGGACACAAACACAGCCTGTCTATTTGTAACGTGATGGAATCCGCACTGCCGCGTGAAAGCGAGTTGGTGCTGTATACACGCGCCGGTGCAGAAATCGGCGTTGCCTCTACCAAAGCGTTCACGACCCAACTGGTTGTCTTGTTCGGCTTGGCCGTTACCTTGGGCAAACAACGCGGTCTAGTTTCCGATGAGCAAGCAGCTGCATACGTTGAAGAATTGCGCCAACTGCCCGGCAGCATTCAGCACGTTCTCAATCTTGAGCCGCAAATCGCCGCTTGGGCGCAAAAATTTGCCAAGAAAACCAGCGCACTATTCTTGGGTCGCGGTATCCACTTCCCAATCGCCCTTGAAGGCGCATTGAAGCTGAAAGAGATTACCTATATCCACGCCGAAGCGTATCCTGCAGGTGAGTTGAAACACGGTCCGTTGGCTTTGGTGGACGAGAACATGCCTGTTGTCGTGATTGCCCCGAACGACAGCCTGTTGGACAAAGTAAAAGCCAATATGCAGGAAGTCGGCGCACGCGGCGGCGAACTCTTTGTCTTCGCCGACCTCGACAGCAACTTCAACGCCACCGAAGGCGTGCACGTTATCCGCGCCCCACGCCATGTCGGCGTACTCTCGCCGATTGTGCACACCATCCCCGTGCAACTCCTGTCTTACCACGCCGCCCTCGCACGCGGTACAGACGTGGACAAACCGCGCAACTTGGCTAAATCGGTAACGGTTGAGTAAGCAATAAACCGGTTAAAAAAAGGCCGTCTGAAACCTGTTTCAAGGTTTCAGACGGCCTTTTTTATTTGTTGGTTTCAGTAATAGAAATGCTATTTATGATGTCTTTGCTTTCATTATAAATGTACAACAACAGCTGATTGTGACCGATATTTTATTGATTAGAGTGGCCTCTGATGACAAGTAAGCAAACCGACAGAATGAAAACAGGCCGTCTGAAAAATCTTTCAGACGGCCTGTTGTTTTAAAGCGTTTTATTCTGCGCCGACAACGACGATGTTGAGGTCTTTGAATTTGACGCGGCGTTGCCATGCGTCGCGGACTTGTTCGACGGTCAGGCTGTTGATGGCTTTGGGGTAGGCTTCCAAGTAGTCGTTGGGCAGGTCGTAGAGGCCGATCAGGCTCAGGTAGTTGAGCAGCTTGTCGTTGGAGTCGTAGCGCAGGGGAAAGCCGCCGACGATGTTGGCTTTGGCCTGTTTCAGCTCGGCTTCGGTCGGGCCTTCGGCGATAAACTGCTCAATGACGGCTTGGGTGTCGGCCAGTGAGGCTTTGGTGTTTTTCTTTTGGGTGGAGTAGGAAACGGCAAACGTGCCTTCTTCTGTCGCCGGGGCGAGGCTGCTGTATACGCCGTAGGTGTAGCCGTGTTGGTCGCGCAAAACTTTCATGAGGCGGCTGTCGAAACCGCCGCCGCCGAGGATGTAGTTGCCGGCAACGAGGGCGTAGTAGTCGGGGTCGTGGCGTTTGATGAGGGAGGTGCCGAGCAGGACTTGTGCCTGTGTGCCGGCAAAGGGGATGTCGCGGCGTTGGGCGGTTTGTTTGGGAACGGGCGGGATGGCGTGGGTTGCGGTGGCTTTGGCCGGCAGGTCTTTGAGGACGCGTTCGACCAGTTGCTCTGCCTGTTTGCGGTTGAGGTCGCCGACGATGGCGACGATGGCGTTGTCTTTGCCATAGTGGGTGCGGTGGAAGGTGCGGATGTCGTCCAGACTAACTTGTTTGAGGCTGTCGACGGTTATGTTTGCGCCGCTGCCGTAGGGGTGGTTCGGGTAGATGAGCTTGGTCAGTTCGCGCGTGGCGGTGTAGTCGGGGGTGGTTTCTTGTTGTTGCAAGCCGGTAATGGATTGGATTTGACGGCGGCGGAAAACGGTTTCGTCAAAGCGCGGACGGGTCAGCGAGTGGTTGAGCAAGTTGGCGGCTTTGTCACGGATGTCGGCTTTGCTGAGGCTGCGGAAGCCTGCGGATGCGCTTTCGGCATTGCTGTCGCTGCTGATTTGTGCGCCGATGTTGTCGGCTTCGGCATTGAAGGCTTCTTCGTCCAGCTCTTGGGTGCCGTCGGTCAGGAGGGAGGCGGTAAATTCGGCAACTTGGCTTTTGCCGTCCGGATTGGCGACGCTGCCTGCGCCCTTGAAGCTGACTTCAAGGTCGATGATGGGGTTTTCGTGGCGTTCGACAAGGAGGATTTGGGTGCCGTCGCGGTTGCGCCAGCGTTGGATGTCGGTGGCAGCTTGGACGCTTAAGGGCAGGAGTAGGGCAAGGGCGAGCAGGGTGGGTTTCATGTTGTGGCTTTCTGTTAAGGCCGTCTGAAAGGGTATGGACTTTCAGACGGCCTGATGTTTATCGGCGTTTGGCAGCTTTTTTGCTTGGCGCGGCGGCAGGTTTTTGCGGCTCGATGATGACGGTGCTCATGCGATCGTCGGTCAACATCCGGGCGGCAGCCTGTACTTCTTGTGCGCTGACGGCCTGTAGGCGGCGGTGGATTTCTTGTTCGTCGGTATATTGGAAACCGCGCGCTTCGAGGCGGCCCATCATGGAGGCTTGGGAAGACATGGAGTCTTTGGCGTAGATTTCGTTGACTGCTGCCTGGGTCTTGACGCGCTGCAATTCTTCTTCGGAAACGCCGTGGTCGGCAATGTCTTTGATTTCTTGGCGCAGCTGGGCAATTAAAGTATCGGTTTTCACGCCTTCGGCAGGCATAGCCATGACGCTGAACAGCGGCATTTCACGGCTGATGATGTCGTAATGCGTTCCTGCGTTCAATGCGGTTTGCTTGCCGCGCACGAGGTTTTTATCAAAACGGCTGGACGCGTTGCCTGCCAAAATATCGGAGAGGATGTCGAGGGCGAAAGGCATCGTGTCATCGAGTTTTTGGAGTTTCGGTACACGGAAGTTGATGGCAATCAGCGGCTGGTGTGTGACCGGAGAAGTAGCTTTGACTGTAACAGGCTTGCGCAAATAGGGTTCGGTATGGAGTTTGTTGCGCGGCGGTTGGGCTTTGGCCGGAATATCGCCAAAGAGTTTGGCGGCCGTCTGAAGCGTTTGTTTGGCATCGATATCGCCGACAATGACCAATACGGCATTGTTGGGCGCGTAATATTGTTTGTACCACGCGCGCAAGTCGCCGGCTTTTAGGGTGTGCAAATCTTTCATGTAGCCGATGACGGAGGCGCGCATGGACGGTTGGGTAAAGGCGGCAAGATAGGCTTGTTCCCACATTTTGCCATCGGCCGTGTCTTCCGTGCGTTGGCGGCGTTCTTCGCGGATGACGTTCATCTCGTTGAGGAATTCTTTGTCACTGAAGTTGAGGTTGTGCATGCGGTCGGCTTCGAGCTTTAGAATCTCGGGCAGATTGACGGCGGCGACGTTTTCGTAATACACCGTTTCATTGCGGTTGGTGTAGGCATTGTTTTGTCCGCCCAGCTCGGACACGCGGCGGTTGAACTCGCCGGAGGGGACGTCTTTCGTGCCTTTAAACATCATGTGTTCCAAAGCGTGGCTCAGGCCGCTTTTGCCCGGTTTCTCATCCACGCTGCCGATTTTGTACCAAATTTGCGAAACGGCCACAGGTGCGCGATGGTCTTCTTTGACGATGATTTTCAGACCGTTGGGCAGGGTTTCAGAAAGCGTCTGCGCCCATGAAGCGGCAGGCAGCGCAAAGGCAAGCATTAAAGCAATTCGGCGTAACATGGTTTAATCCGTAAAATGAAAATCAATCGCCAAAGTATAGCGGAAAATCTGAAAGATTGGCCGAATGTTTCAGACGGCCCGGGCCTTATCTGCTGATTCACATCAAGCGCGGCCGTTGCCAATCTTTACCGTCGCGCCTCATTCGCGGATAATCCCAAACATTCCCGTTTCCAACCATCACAAAGGAATCATCATGGCATTTTTGAAACTGACCGAACAAAATGTTCAAGGCAAAACCGTTCTGATCCGCGCCGATATGAACGTACCGTTCAAAGACGGCAACATCAGCGACGACACCCGTATCCGCGCTTCGCTCGCATCCATTAAATACTGCTTGGACAACGGCGCGTCTGTGATCGTGATGACCCACCTCGGCCGTCCGACCGAAGGCGAATTCCATCCTGAAGACGATGTGGCGCCTGTTGCCGCGCATTTGGGCAAACTGTTGGGCAAAGACGTGAAAGTATTGAACGACTGGCGTGAAAACAAACCGACCTTGAACGCCGGTGATGTCGTGATGCTGCAAAACGTGCGCATCAACAAAGGCGAGAAGAAAAACGACTTGGAGCTGGGAAAAGCCTACGCTTCTTTGTGCGACGTGTTCGTCAACGACGCATTCGGTACCGCCCACCGCGCCCAAGCTTCGACTGAAGCCGTTGCCCAAGCCGCACCGGTTGCCTGCGCCGGCGTGTTGATGGCGGGCGAACTCGACGCTTTGGGCAAAGCCCTGAAACAACCGGCTCATCCGATGGTTGCCATCGTTGCCGGCAGCAAAGTGTCTACCAAACTGACCATCCTCGAATCTTTGGCCGATAAAGTCGACCAACTCATCGTCGGCGGCGGCATTGCCAATACCTTCCTGTTGGCAGAAGGCAAAGCCATCGGCAAATCTTTGGCCGAACACGACTTGGTGGAAGAATCCAAAAAAATCATGGCGAAAATGGCGGCCAAAGGCGGCTCTGTTCCGCTGCCGACCGATGTGGTTGTCGCTAAAACCTTCGCCGCCGATGCGGAAGCGGTGGTGAAAGACATTGCCGACGTTGCCGAAGACGACATGATTTTGGACATCGGCCCGAAATCCGCCGCTGCTTTGGCCGAGTTGCTCAAAGCTGCCGGTACGGTGGTGTGGAACGGCCCGGTCGGCGTGTTTGAGTTTGACCAATTTGCCGGTGGTACCAAAGTATTGGCCGAAGCGATTGCCCAAAGCGATGCGTTCTCAATTGCCGGCGGCGGCGACACTTTGGCGGCGATTGCCAAATTCGGCGTAACCGACCAAATCAGCTATATCTCTACCGGCGGCGGCGCGTTCCTTGAGTTCTTGGAAGGCAAAGAGTTGCCTGCCGTTGCTGCTTTGGAAAAACGCGGTGCATAATCGGTTTTAAAATCTATTGTTAAAAATAAAGGCCGTCTGAAATCTGGAAATCAGGTTTCAGACGGCCTTATTTATTTTATTGAAATGTGTTATCGGTTTAGGCGGTTTGCGTATCCGACTGTCTGTGCAATGCCTGATAACACGGTGCAAGCTGGCGGATGATGAGGTCGAGCTGGTGTTTGAGGATTTGGTTTTGTTGGGACTGCTCTTTGTCGGTCTGTTCCAAATCGGCAAACTCCTGTCGGATGGCTTCGATGCTTGCATCGAAGGTGGCCGGTTCGATCTGCGGCATTTGTTTGAGGAGTTCGGCGATGTGGTGGGTCAGGCGGGCATATGGGGCGAAGGTATCGCTGCCGTCGTGATGAACCTGGTCGCGGTATGCGCCGAGCGCGGAAATGTGGCCGGTCAGCGCATAGCTGGTTTTGAGCAGGGTAAAGCCGTCTTGCAGGCGGTCTTGGTATTTTTTCGGGTTGCTGCTCATGTCGGATAAGGTGCTGCTGAGGGCGGCAGTGCTTTCGTGGGCTTGGCGGCGGGTGAGGCGGTAGTCGACATCGTCGCGGCTGCCGTTTTGTAGCTGGTCGAGGATGGCGTCGAGATAGCGGCCGTTGGCAGTGATGGTCTGGGCGGCGGTGTGGCTGAGGGTGAGGTAACGCCAATCGGGCCAGAGGTAGGTGGCGGCGGCCCATGCGATAACGGAACCGACGATGGTGTCGATGATGCGGATGGGCATGGCGTGGTACACGTCCAAACCGGCAAGCGAGAGGCTGGTCAGGGCTTGGATGGTGATGAAGAAGGTGGAGAAGCTGTATTTGTAGCTTCGGGTCATGAAGAACAGGGTGGTGCTGGCGATGACAATCCAGAGCTTGGTTTCAACAGACGGGGTGAAGTAGGGGACTAGCGAACCGACAATCACGCCGAGAATCGTGCCGGCGATACGTTGGTACACGCGGCTTTTGGTGGCTGTGTAGTTGGGCTGGCAGACGAAAAGGGCGGTCAGCAGAATCCAGTAGCCGAGGTTGAGATGGAGGATTTCGACAATGATGCAGGCCGCGGCCACGACGATGGAGAGGCGGGTGGCATGGCGGAAGACGCCGGATTCGAAATTGAGCTGGCTGAGGACGGTTTCTCCGATATTGCGGAACTTGGTGTTTTCAAGGGCGGCAATGCGGGTGTCGGCGTTGTCGTTTTCGGCAAGGGACGCATCGTTTTGCAGTTGCCGCAGTTGGTAATCGACGCTGCTGAGGTTGTCGAGCAGGCGACGGATATTGTGGAGGTTGGCATTATCGGCATGGGTCTCGGCAAAATGGCTGAGGGATTGGCGGCAGCCTTCCATGGCGCGGCCGAGGCGTTTGCTGTATGCGTAGGGTTTGTTGTTGCGCAGGGAGGAGGCAACGTTGCGGCACGCCTGGCCTTGCATTTCGAGCAGGCGGCGGATGCGGAAGATGAGGTCGGTATTTTTGAGCTGCTCGGCCATTTCACTGTAATCGACGTGGGCGGAGCTGATGCGTTCGTGCATGTCTTGCGCGCAGAGGTAGTAGCGCAGCATTTTGGCGGTACGCGGATGGCGGTGTTGGCCGCGCAATCGGTAGAAAAGTGCGCCGCGGCATTGGTTGAAGGCGGTAATCACGCCGGTGTTGCTCATGGCCAAGTCGATTTGGCGGTTGCCCAACCATGCGGCTTCGTCGGGGTCGAAAAAGTCGGCTTTGGCATCGAAGTAGTTGCTGAGTGCGTCGTAGGCGTTGGCAACAGTTTCTTGGACGGGGCGGTGGGGCAGGATGATTTGGAAGATCAGGGTATTGACGCTGTATAGGACAGTGCCCAACAGAATCATGACAGGGTTGGTCAGCCAGTAGGTTTCTGGTGTGTAGGTCAGCGTGGTGTAGGTGGCGACGGCGAGCGCACCGAAAGCGAAGGTGCGGTATTTGAGGCCGATGGTGCCGAGGATGGTGAAGCCGAAAGTCATCAGGGTCATGGCCAAGATGAAGGGGACGCCTGTGCCGATGGTGCTTTGGGCAAGCAGCGAGGAGAGGGTAAACAGGGCAACGGTGATGACGATGTTTTTCAGACGGCCTGTGAGGCGGTTGTCCAAATCGACCAAACCGCCGGCAATAATGCCGAGTACGAAGGGCATGACGAGCTTGGGCGTGTTGAAGTGCCAAATGAGGGTGGCGGCGATGAACACGCTGGCGAAGACGGGCAGGGAGGCAATGATCAGAGGTTTGAGCGGCTGAGTTTTCATAATGGTGTTGTTTATTATTCGTTATGAGATGAATGATTGGATTTTAACAGGATTTTCAGTTGATTTCAGAATGCTTTAAATGAGATAAGGCCGTCTGAACGGATACGGGAAAATACTTGATTTCGTTTCCACATCCGTTCAGACGGCCTTGTTTGGCTTGCGCCATTAGGTCATCAGGTTGAGGTCGCTGATGCGGTCGTAGAGGCGTTCGGTATTGTTGCCCTCGTCGTGCATTTGAATGCGCAGGCGCAAATCGTTGGCGGATACCGCTTGGCGCAGGGCTTCGCTGAGTTCGATTTGGCCTTGTGCGTAGAGGTTGAAGAGGTTTTGGTCGAACGTCTGCATGCCGTTGCTGCCGGAGCGTGCCATCAGGTCGCGGATTTCCAGCAATTCGCCTTTGAAAATCAAGTCCTGCATGGCCGGAGTATTAAGCAGGAGGTCGGTAACGGCCGTGCGTTGGCGGTTTTTCTTGATGGTGAGGCGTTGGCCGATGATGCTGACAAGATTTAACGCCAAATCCATCAAAACCTGTTGGCGGCGGTCTTCCGGATAGAAGTTGATGATGCGCTCGATGGTTTGGGAAGCTGTGCTGGCATGGATGGTGAAAACGCACAGATGGCCGGTTTGAGCCAATTGGAGGGCGTATTCCATGCTTTCTTCGCTGCGGACTTCGCCGATACAGACGACATCGGGTGCTTGACGCATGGCGCTTTGAACGGCGGTTTTCCAGTTGTCGGTATCGATGCCGATTTCGCGCTGGGTGAAGATGCTGCGGCAAGGTTTGTAGATAAACTCGATGGGATCTTCGATGGTGACGATATGGCCGGGCAGCTTTTGGTTGCGGTAGTTGAGCATGGAGGCCATGGTGGTGGATTTACCCGAACCGGTCGGGCCGGCGAGGATCAGCAGGCCGCGCGGTGCAAGAGCAAGCTCTTGGAGTTTTTCGGGCAAACCGAGGGTCTTCATCTCGGGAATGTCTTGGCTGACGCGGCGCAATACCATGCCGACGCGGCCTTGTTCGTGGTAGGCGTTGACGCGGTAGCGCGTGTTGCTGCGCGATTGGACGGAATAGTTGATTTCCCAGTCGCGGTTGAAGGCTTCGAGCTGGTCGGGGTTCATGGTGGATTCGGCGATGGCGGCGGTGTCCGCGCCGGTCAGCGCTTTGTGGGGCATAGGCGTGAGGGTGCCGCCGACTTTGATGGCAGGGGGAAAGCCTGCGCTGATGAAGATGTCGGATGCGTTGCGTTTTTCGGCCTCTTCACACATACGGTCGAGCAGGGGATGAAGATGCGTGCCGATTTCGGCCGGGGTGGGGATGTGCGGTGCTTGGTTTTTTTGTGAGTAGGCTTGCACCATTTCGCTTAACAGGTCGTGCAGAGGGGCGAGGTCGCTCATGATGATTCTCTTTAAAACGGGTATTAGGTCAGGATGAAAGGCCGTCTGAAAATGGGATGATGGGGTTCAGACGGCCTGAGGATGGTTTAGAAAACAGAGAGGTTTTCGATGTTTTGCGCCTTGCTGCGTGCCAGCTCTGGGCTGATGGTGCCTTGGCGGACAAGGGTTTGCAGGGCTTGATCGAGGGTTTGCATACCGTGGGCCTGACCGGTTTGGAGGGCGGCGTTGATTTGGGCGATTTTGTTTTCGCGGATGAGGTTGCGCACGGCCGGTGTGGAAATCAGGATTTCGTGTGCGGCGACGCGGCCGTTGCCGTCGCGGGTTTTCAGCAGGGTTTGGGAAATGATGGCGCGCAAGGATTCGGACAACATGGAGCGCACGATTTCTTTTTCGCCTGCAGGGAATACGTCGACAATACGGTCGATGGTTTTGGCGGCGCCGGTCGTGTGCAGCGTGCCGAAAACCAAGTGGCCGGTTTCGGCGGCGGTCAGGGCGAGGGAGATGGTTTCAGGGTCGCGCATCTCACCGATCAAAATCACGTCTGGGTCTTCGCGCAGTGCGGAACGCAGGGCGTTGGTAAAGCTGTGGGTGTGCTGATGCAGCTCGCGCTGGTTGATGAGCGCCTTTTTGCTTTGGTGGACGAACTCAATCGGGTCTTCGATGGTCAGAATGTGGGCCGGTTGGGTTTCGTTGATGTAGTTGACCATCGCCGCCAGTGTGGTGGATTTACCCGAACCGGTCGGGCCGGTTACCAATACCAAACCGCGCGGATTTTCGGCAATTTTTTGGAAAATGCGCGGCGCACGCAATTCTTCCAGCGTCAGGACAGTGCTCGGAATGGTACGGAATACGGCGGCCGGGCCGCGTTCGGTCATAAAGGCGTTGACGCGGAAACGGGCAACATTAGGCAGCTCAAATGAGAAATCGACTTCAAAATCCTGTTGATAGAGCTTGCGCTGGTGGTCGTTCATGACCGAGGTAATCATGGTACCGACTTCTTCCGAACTCATCTCGGGCAGGTTGATGCGGCGGATGTCGCCGTGTACGCGTATCATAGGGGAAATGCCCGAACTCAAATGGAGGTCGGAGGCTTTGTTTTTCACGCCGAACGCGAGTAAGTCGGTAATCTGCATAATGTGGCCTTGTTTTGGTTTAGAATAATAAAATCGCTTTATTTTAAATAGATAAATCCGTTCGACCAAGTAAAATTTTCAAAATGCCGAGTGATGAACGGGTTAAAGGAGAAAACCATGTCGGTATTGCAACAAAACTATCAGGATGTATGCCGGGCAGTTGAACAGGCGGCTGAGGCTGCCGGACGGCCAGCGCATACGGTAAAGCTGGTAGCGGTCAGCAAGACGTTTCCGGCAGACGATATCCGCGAAGTGTATGCGGCCGGTCAGCGCGATTTTGGCGAGAACTATATTCAGGAATGGTTTGAAAAAACGGAAACGCTGGCCGATTTGCCGGATATTGTTTGGCACGTTATCGGCGATGTGCAGTCCAATAAAACCAAATTTGTGGCCGAACGCGCACATTGGGTGCATACGATAGGCCGTCTGAAAACGGCGCGGCGTTTGAGCGAACAAAGGCCGTCTGAAATGCCGCCGTTGCAGGTGTGCATAGAAGTGAACATTGCCGCGGAAGAGGCGAAACACGGTGTGGCACCCGCTGAAGCGGTCGAGCTGGCCCTTGAAGTGGCCAAGTTGCCGAATATTAAAGTGCGCGGATTGATGTGTGTGGCCAAGGCCGACAGCAGCGATGATGAGTTGCGCAGCCAGTTTCATACCATGCAACGGCTGTTGGCTGAGCTGAACGCAGCAGGCGTCGAAGCAGATGTTTTGTCTATGGGTATGTCCGGCGATATGCCAATCGCGGTAGAATGCGGCGCAACCCATGTCCGCATCGGCAGCGCGATTTTCGGCAGACGGGAACAAAAACAAAAAGGAGAAGGCAGCCAATGAAACAGATTATCTCGGTCGTTTTGCTTGGTTTGACCTTAACGGGTTGTCGGTTGATGGGCTGGTATCAATGTGAGTCCTTATCGGGCTGGTGCAAACCCAAAAAGCCGGCAGCAATAGATTTTTGGGAAATTAAAGGCGAACCGCCGCCTTCTATCGAGGATTTCCGCGGGAAGCGTTTGGCGGACGGGAATTATTCTATTGACGATAATGCTTATCGTACCGCAGCTAATGATTATTTCAGTAGGAAAATCAAAAAGTTTGAAGCTTGCGGGCTAGCTTGGCAAACCCGCGATAAACGCCCTTTAGCGGAAACTTTTAAAAAGAAGGATTGGATTGTTTGGAAAAACAGGGTTTATACCGAACATCACTGCCCGAAAGCGTCCGTTGGTAAAAAGGTCGTCTGAAATTTTGTCGGTATGATGGAAACGGTATTTCAGACGACCTCAGCAAATGTATCTCATTTAAAAAATTAAGGAAATTTATGAACATCTACTTTTTAGGCGGCGGCAATATGGCGACTGCCATTGCAGGCGGTTTGGTCAAACAAGACGGCTATCGTGTCCACATTGTCGAACGCGGCGCCGAAAGACGTGCGCAACTGGTGCAAGAATTGGGTGTAGCCACTTCTGAAAACCTGCCCGAATTGAGCGCGGACGATGTCCTCATTCTCGCCGTCAAACCGCAAGACATGCAGGCAGCCTGTCAAAACATCCGTTTGAATGGCGCGCTGGTGTTATCCGTAGCGGCCGGATTGTCCATTGATACCCTCAGCCATTATCTGGGCGGCACACGCCGTATCGTGCGCATCATGCCCAATACGCCGGCTAAAATCGGCTTGGGCGTATCCGGTATGTTTGCCGATGCAAGCGTTTCAGAAGCCGACCGCACAGCTGCCGACGGCATCATGCGTTCTGTCGGCACAACCGTTTGGCTGAACGAGGAAGAGCAACTCCACAATATTACCGGCATCAGCGGCAGCGGCCCCGCCTACGTTTTCTATCTGTTGGGCGCGCTCCAAAATGCGGCTTTGGCACAAGGTTTTAACGAACAAGACGCACGCGAACTGAGCCTTGCCACATTTAAAGGCGCAGTGGCTTTGGCCGAACAAACCGGCGAAGCATTCGCACAATTACAGCAAAACGTAACTTCCAAAGGCGGCACGACACACGAAGCCATCGAAACCTTCAAAGCCCGTCACGTTGCCGAAGCCATCGAACAGGGCGTGGAAGCCTGCGTCAAACGTTCGCAAGAAATGGCGCAACAGTATAAGGCCGTCTGAACATGCGTGGCGACTTGCTCTTATTATTGGCAGACGCTATTGCCATCCTGTGTATCACGCGCTTTTTGCTCCGATACGCAGGATTGGCAGCAGAACACCCCCTGCTCAAATTCAGCATACAGGCAACAGGCTGGCTGACCAAACCTTGGCAAAAAGCATTTCCATCCGGCGAGAAAACCGATTGGTACTGCCTGCCCGCAGGTTTTCTGGTGTACTACCTTGCCTGTACCGCCATTATTTTCATCTCGCCGGCGCTGTCCATCAGCAATAAGCTGATTTTGGCAAACTTCTGGTTTGCCGCACTCCATATGCTGAAAGCCGCGGCCTATACATTACTTATCGGTCTGATTATTAGAATGGTGTCCAGCATACAGGGCCGCTATTCGCCGTTGACTTATGCCATCGAACGAATCCTGCAGCCATTGCTCAAACCGTTTTCCTTTTTGCGCGCAGGGCGATACGATTTTTCAGGCAGTTTGTTGGCGTTCTTATTATGGTTGTGGCTGGCCCGATGGTTTCCCCAACTGATCCAGCAAACCAACCTGTGGTTGCTTCAATAGGCCGTCTGAAAGCACTGCAGGTATTAATGACCAAAAATACAACGTCCTAAAAAGCGGTTTAATACATTTAGATGTAAGGTAGTGCAAAAAAGTGCAAATCGAAATATAAGGAACAAATGAATAGGTAAAACATGATATGATTCGCCCAATTTCCAAAACGGAAATTTAAGAAAACCCAATAAAAGCAAACCCGTAGCATCCAAATCATTAACAACAAACCGAAAGCAGACACCATGGCAAAGCTGACAGAACAAGATATTTTAAACTGGGATGGTCCTGAAGAGGACTACATGAACAGCGACCAATTGGCCTTCTTCCGCGAACTACTGGTTAAAATGCAAGAAGAGCTGATTGAAAATGCAAACACCACTACCGGCCATCTTCAAGAGCACGAATCCGCTCCCGATCCTGCCGACCGAGCTACTCAAGAAGAAGAATACGCTTTAGAACTGCGCACCCGTGACCGCGAGCGTAAACTTCTCAATAAAGTGCAAGCGACTATCCGCAGCATTGACGAAGGTGATTACGGTTTCTGTGCCGATACCGGCGAACCCATCGGCCTCAAACGCCTGCTGGCACGTCCGACCGCGACATTGTCCGTAGAAGCGCAAGAGCGACGCGAACGAATGAAAAAACAGTTCGCCGACTAAGAATATAGATATAGAAACCTCAAAAGGGCCGTCTGAAAGAGCATTTCAGACGGCCTTTGTTTTGTATTTTTTGTATGTATGGAATGTGTAGAAAGGTTGATAGTGTTTTTATCAAATAAAAACCCTGTTAAAACAGGGCGGTGGTTAA
>NZ_LAEI01000052.1:0-4370 GCF_001618065.1 Neisseria flavescens | reverse complement strand
CCCGCCCACACTTCCAAATCGAAGGCTTGGATGTCAACTTGTCATTGGTATCTCAAATGCCTAAAGAAAAGAAATAAGCAATTAGGCAAACTTGAAAAATCCTCTTTCCAAAAAGGAAAGAGGATTTTTTTAATCACTCCCAACACTGGGCAAACTACTAATCAAAGCACATCCGCATGCAGTTTTACAACCATCGACAGCAACTGCTTTACCTTCAAACATCATATACTGACTGCCTTCAATAATCGGATTGTCACCATGACCGGTTATAGGGCAACTAACCAAATCGCCAACTAGTGCCGCAGGTTTTCCTTCAATAGTCATTTGGGAAGATGCTTGAATGACCATACCACCATGCGTAGTAGAATCGCCCAATCTAATAATACCCTTCATTTTTACATTCCTTTGCCGTCAATTCCTATAAACCAGATTGTAGATCTCAGACATTACCATAAGCCTGAATCAAACGCCCCATATAAAAACCATTATCCGTATTCCAACCAAATAACTGATTTTTCTGCTCAGTATTTTCAACAGCCAAACCTAACATGAGCAATTGATTTTCCGAAGCAAGAGGTCCCATAAAAAGTCCAGGATTATGTCTTAAAACACTATTTCTGTCGTAATGCCAGTCTCCTCCTGCTGCCTTAATACCATCCATATATTGCTGGATTTCCTCATGTGAAGAAGCAAACCACACTGCATCAACTGCTTCACCATGTAATCCATAATCCACATATTTTTCAATAACTGTGGTTGTTTGCCATCATCCAGCGTAATAGGTCGTTGTACCCATGCACGAATTGGTAGATTATTCTGTTTAGCCAAATGCTGAGAGGAAAAAACTATCCAGGTTACTGTTTCAGTAAATTCTAAATCATCCACATCTGGATTTAACCAAGCCGACAAGACAGCATGGATACCTTCAGGTTCGGATTTCTCAAACCAATTATCGATAAATTCACTCATATCCTGCAGAGGCATTATGGCCAAATCCAAGTTTTCTATACCAATAGTTTCCGACATATTGATTAGCTTATTTTGCCAGGCTTCATAAATATCATTGTCAGGAGTATGGATATGTACAGTCAATTTTTTTGAAAACTCAGCCAAAGATCTAATTCTTTCTTCTAGTTGCCACACCGTTGTTTCATGACACAATGGTCGTTCAAAGTTATCTTCTTCATCAATAAAAGCAATACAATCAAATCTCTCATTATCTTTAGTTTCAGCAATTACATCATTCAGTGCAATTTCAGACGGCAGAGCTACATAAGCGTCTATTACAGCTACTCTCTTACCAGCCCACTCTGTCCACTTCCTACGAATATTGTCTTTTTCTTTCTGCCATGCCTCCATAGCGGCATAACGATGGACTGAAGAAATATAGCGGTAAGAAAGTGCTGCAAACCATATAACAGGAAATGCCAACGAATAAATTGCATACTTTTTCAAAAATAAAATCCATAGCAATGAACAGCAACATGCCAATGCCAAAGTAGCGGCCCACATCCATGGTTTTCCCCACTTATTTTTGACTTCTGGAACTAATGTTGCGGGAACTTCAGGAATATTCCATTGCATTTTAAATAGCCTTATACTCAAAAAAATCAATTATATATAAAAATAACCATATTAGTTAAATATTAGCACATAGATTCTTAATATTATCTATGTAACTATCTAACCATTTATTAATTAACGTTTAATATAGAACTATACAGGCTCTTCTAAAAAATTGTCATCCTATATACAAGTCCATTTAACCATGGGCTTAACTATATGCAATATATCAAAATTATTCTAAGCTTCAAAAGCTTCTAAGTAAAAAGCTTAACCAGCTATTTAATAAATAAAATACAACATCTAAAACTAAAAATTTTATCCTCAACCTAAAAAATACTTATCTGCTAAGACAGATTCTCCTAAATTTATTCCGATCCAAACAATAAGTTCTCTTTAATATTCCTAATTTTATCGCGTAACACAGCCGCTTCTTCAAACTGCAAATCCCTAGCCGCCTGCTGCATGGCTTTTTCCAGTTTGGCGATTTCTTTAATCGCGTCTTCTTCGTTGTGAATCTCACCGACTTTAACCTTATTTTTACCTTTCAGACGGCCTTTGCTGCTGTCTTCTTCATGATACACGCCGTCGATGATGTCTTTGACCTGTTTTTTAATCTGCTGCGGCACGATACCGTGTTCTTCGTTGAATTTAATTTGTTTTTCGCGGCGGCGTTCGGTTTCGTCGATGGCGGCTTTCATGGAGTCGGTGATTTTGTCGGCGTACAGGATGGCGACGCCGTTCACGTTGCGCGCGGCGCGGCCTATGGTTTGAATCAGGCTGCGGTGTGAGCGCAGGAAGCCTTCTTTGTCGGCATCAAGAATGGCGACAAGGGAGACTTCGGGGATGTCCAAGCCCTCGCGCAACAGGTTGATGCCAACGAGTACGTCAAACAGTCCGAGCCGTAAATCTCTAATGATTTCAACGCGCTCGACGGTGTCGATGTCGCTGTGCAGGTAGCGCACTTTGATGCCGAGTTCGCTGTAATAGTCGGTGAGTTGCTCTGCCATGCGTTTGGTGAGGGTGGTAACGAGTACGCGCTCACCTTTTTGGATGCGGTCGTTGATTTCGCTCATTAAGTCATCGACTTGGGTGGCAACGGGGCGGATGATGATTTGGGGGTCAACCAGTCCTGTGGGACGGACGACTTGTTCGACTACTTGTCCGGCGTGTTCTTCTTCGTATTTGGCGGGGGTAGCGGAAACGAAGACTGTTTGTGGCATAACTTTTTCAAATTCGTGGAATTTGAGCGGGCGGTTGTCGCGTGCGGAAGGCAGGCGGAAGCCGTAGTCCACGAGGTTTTGCTTACGCGATGCGTCGCCTTTATACATACCGCCGATTTGGGTAACGGTAACGTGGCTTTCGTCAATGAACATGATGGCGTTGTCGGGCAGATAGTCCATCAGCGTGGGCGGCGGTTCACCTTCTTTTTTGCCGGAGAAGTGGCGGGAGTAGTTTTCGATGCCTTTGCAGAAACCCATTTCGTAGAGCATTTCGAGGTCGAAGCGGGTGCGCTGTTCGATGCGTTGTTGTTCGACGGGGCGTTGTTCGCGGGCGAAGAATTCAATGCGTTCGCGCAGTTCTTCTTTGATGGATTCGCAGGCGCGCAAGACGGTGTCGCGTGGGGTAACGTAGTGGCTGGACGGGAAGACGGTGTAGCGGCCGACGCGCTGGATAAGGCTGCCTGAAAGCGGGTCGAACATATCGAGACGGTCAATTTCGTCGTCAAACAGGCTGATGCGCAAGGCGTTTTCAGAGCTTTCGGCGGGGTACACGTCAATCACGTCGCCGCGCACGCGAAAGCTGCCGCGTTTGAAATCCAAATCGCCGCGTTCGTACTGCATGGAAACGAGCGTGGTGATGATGTCGCGCTGCTCAATGGTGTCGCCTTCTTTGACGGACAACACCATTTGTTGATACTCGGTCGGGTCACCGATACCGTAAATGGCGGACACGGTGGCAACGATAATCACGTCGTTGCGCGTCATCAGGTTTTTGGTGGCGGAAAGGCGCATCTGCTCGATGTGTTCGTTGATCGCGCTGTCTTTTTCGATGAACAAGTCGCGGCTGGGCACATAGGCTTCGGGCTGGTAATAGTCGTAGTAGGAGACGAAATATTCCACCGCGTTTTCAGGGAAAAACTCGCGCATTTCGGCGTAGAGCTGGGCGGCAAGGGTTTTGTTGTGCGCCATGATGATGGCGGGTCGGCCGCTTTGAGCAATGACGTTCGCCATGGTGTAGGTTTTACCCGAACCGGTTACGCCGAGCAGGGTTTGATAAGCAAGGCCGTCTGAAAGTCCTTCGAGCAAGCCGGCAATGGCAGTGGGCTGGTCGCCGGCAGGAGGAAATGGCTGATGGAGTTTAAACGGAGAATTGGGATATTGGATGACTTCCATAAGACGGCCTGTTTTATGTTCAGGTAAAGAGAGAATTATAACAAAGGGCCGTCTGAAAATTGATAGTGTGCCAATCTGATAAGACTAAATATTTCTTCTCCTTCCTTAGCTAACTGAGGTTGGTTGTGTTGGCAGGAACAATTAAACTCCCCTCTCCCCCAAAGGACGTGCCTGTGCACGTCCTTTTTCTTTATCCGCTTCCTCCCTTTCGATCAGGTTTCTACCCCATAAAAGGCTTACACTCCGCATCATTACCCCTAAATATCTCCTCGCCGTCCGTACAGCTGCCCTTCCCCTTCATCTTCCCGCACACCACCGCCGTCAGTGACTCGTTCAAGCGCAGCACCCTCGGCTCCGCTTCCCTATCCAGCGCCACCGCCTTCAAGGTAAACTTACCCTCCAGGATGCCCT
>NZ_LAEI01000001.1:0-115805 GCF_001618065.1 Neisseria flavescens | reverse complement strand
GGAAACGGTCGATGTGTTTGGCGATCATGGCTTGGGCGGTTTGTTGAAAGAAGGTGGTCATGGAAAATCCCCTAAATGTCTTGGTGGGAATTTAGGGGATTTTGGGGAATTTTGCAAAGGTCTCAGGTTTTCAAATCCGGCGTCTTCTAAATACATTGCCGTGTGCAGGCTGCGGATGCCGTGGTGGCAGTAAATGACGATGGGCAAATCGTCGTCAGGCAGCTCGTTTTGGCGCAGGGGGATGAGGTTCATCGGGATATGAATGGCGGCGGGTAGGGTGCAGATGGCGCGTTCTTCATCGGTGCGGACGTCGAGCAGATGAAATGCGCGGCCTTCGTCCTGCCATTGTTTCAATTCAGTGGGCGAGAGTTGGATGATGTCGGTCATAGGGTCGGGTATAAAAGTATGAGGCCGTCTGAACTTTCAGACGGCCTGTTGTTTAAAAATCGAAATCGCCGAACGGATTGGCCGATTTGTCTTCCAAGTGTGCCACGACAGTGTCGAACAATACTTTTTCGGAAAACTCATTGCCGTTGCGCGTCAGCAAAAGCGCGTGTTGTACCGGTTTACGGCCAACAATGATGACCATGCGACCACCGTCTTTCAATTGCTCTTTTAAGATTTCAGGTACGCTGTCTACTGCGCCGCCCACATAAATCGCATCAAAAGGCGCGCCTTGCGATGCTTCGGTCAGGCCGTTGTTTTGCACATAATCGACGTTGGCAAAGCCCAATTCGTCCAAAACTTTTTTGGCGCGTTGCTGCTGCTCGGCATCGATGTCATCGGTTACGACTTTGCCGGCCAGTTTGGACAGCAGGGCAGTTGCATAGCCTGAGCCTGTACCGATTTCTAAGACGGTTTCGTCTTTTTTCAGTTTCAAACCTTGAGCCAGGCGGGCAACGACTTTGGGTTCCAACATCTTATGGCCGTTGGCCAGCGGCAGCTCCATATCCGCATAGGCCAAACCTTGAAAAGCCTCGCCGACAAAATGTTCGCGCCCGATCTCCTCCAAAGCATCCAAAATGTCGAAGTCTAAGACATCCCACGGACGAATCTGCTGTTCAACCATATTGAAACGCGCTTTTTCAAAGTCCATATTTGTGCTCCGTTCAATTCTTAATTTTATCGAAGCATACATTATAAATCCTTGTCGGAGAGTGTGCCATCTTTCAGACGGCCCCGGAGGCCCGTTAATAATTGCCAAGCGCACATATATCCACTAAACTTTCACATTACACGACGCTACAGCAAGCAACAACCAACACACGGAGCAATAAAGATGTATCACCAAATCGGAATGTGGGACCAAAAATGGGTTATCGGCAACTGGAAAATGAACGGCCGACTCCAAAACAACAATGCGCTTATGCACCGCTTCCGTGTCATGCCAACCGCAGAACGCGTGTTAATCGGCTTGGCCGCTCCGACCGTTTATCTGTTGCAACTGCACAACGCCATGCAGATTGTTTTGAACAACCGCATCTTGACCTGTGCGCAAGACGTGAGCCGTTTCCCAAATAATGGCGCGTACACCGGCGAAGTGTCCGCCGAAATGCTTGCCGACATCGGTACAGACATCGTCCTCATCGGCCACTCCGAGCGCAGCCTTTATTTCGGCGAGAAAAACGAAATCCAACGCCGCAAAATGGAAAACGTCCTCAACGTCGGCCTGATTCCATTGTTGTGCGTCGGTGAAAGCTTGGAAGAACGCGAAGCCGGTAAAGAACATGAAGTCATTGCCCACCAGCTTTCTATCCTGCAAGGGTTGAACACCAAAAACATCGCCGTTGCCTACGAGCCTGTTTGGGCGATCGGCACAGGCAAAGTCGCCACCGTCGAACAAATCGCCGACATGCACGCATTTATCTACAAAGAAATCTTGTCTTTGTGCGGAAGCGATGTTAAAATCCGCGTTCTTTACGGCGGAAGTGTGAAAGCAGATAACGCAGCCGACATCTTCGCAGTACCTCATGTAGACGGCGCATTGGTTGGTGGCGCGTCATTATCATATGACTCCTTTACCGCCATCATCAACGCAGCACAAGCCTCGTAGAAAACATATGGAAGCCTTTAAAACCCTTATCTGGATTATTAATATTATTTCCGCTCTATTTGTAATCGTGTTAGTATTGCTGCAACACGGTAAAGGTGCGGATGCCGGCGCAACATTCGGTTCCGGCAGCGGTAGCGCGCAAGGCGTATTCGGTTCTGCCGGTAATGCCAACTTCCTCAGCCGCTCGACTGCCGTTGCCGCAACATTTTTCTTTGCGACCTGCATGGCGATGGTGTATATTCACACCCACTCCAGTAAGCACGGTTTAGACTTCAGCGATGTGAAGCAGACCCAGCAAGCTCCTAAGCCTGCAACTCCTGCACGAAACAATACAACTCCTGTTGCTCCGAATCCTCAGCAGCAGTAAGACAATTTGATTTATGCCGACATGGTGGAATTGGTAGACACGCTATCTTGAGGGGGTAGTGGCCGTAGGCTGTGCGAGTTCAAATCTCGCTGTCGGCACCACATTAGAAAATCTAACCGCTTTTTAGCGGTTATTTTTTCGTCTTGAGAATCTGCCTTTCCTTTATTTTTAGGCCGAGACAGGGAAATATAATGAAGCGTTTGGTTGTCGGCATCAGCGGTGCCAGCGGTTTTCAGTATGGCGTGAAGGCTTTGCAGCTTTTGCGTGAGCATCAGGTAGAAACGCATTTGGTGGTTTCGCAAGGGGCGGAGATGACCCGCGCTTTGGAAACGGATTACACCAAAGAAGACGTTTATGCTTTGGCGGATGTCGTGCATTCCGTCCGTAATGTCGGGGCAAGTATTGCCAGCGGTTCGTTTTTGACGGATGGAATGTTGATTGCGCCGTGTTCAATGAAGACCTTGGCTTCGGTTGCTCATGGATTTGCCGATAATTTGCTCAGCCGTGCGGCGGATGTAACGTTGAAAGAGCGGCGCAAGCTGGTGTTGATGGTGCGTGAAGCGCCGTTAAACTTGGCGCACATTGAAAATATGCGCCGTGTGACAGAGATGGGCGGTATCGTATTTCCTCCCGTTCCGGCTTTATATCAGAAGCCTGAATCCATCGAAGATATGATTACACACAGCGTCTCTCACGCTTTGGACTTGTTCGGTATTATTCAAAACGATGTGCCGCGCTGGCAGGGCTGATGTTTCAGACGGCCTGAAAATAAATTTAATACACTGAGAAAGAGGATAAAAATCATGCAAGCGATTCCTACCAATATCGTTAAATTTTTGAGCAATCATCATGTCGTCAGTATTGCCGCTGCGGCAGACGGCGAAGTTTGGGCGGCTTGTTGTTTTTATGTGTTTGATGAAGCCAATGCCCGTCTAATTGTGTTGACTTCTTTGAAAACAAAGCATGGCGGACTGATGAGCCGTTCTGCCAAAGTAGCCGGCACCATTGCCGGACAGCCTGACAGTATCACGAAAATCAGCGGTGTTCAGTTTGCGGCGACTGCCGCTTTGATTGAAGATGAAGCGGATTTGAAAGCGGCGCAGTCTTTATTTTACAAAGCGCATCCTGCTGCTCGAGTGATGAAAAGTGATGTCTGGGTGTTGAATTTGGATAATGTAAAATTCACTGACAATAAATTGGTATTCGCACAAAAAACGTATTGGAATCGTGAGGATTAAGAAAAGGCCGTCTGAAAGATGAAATTTCAGACGGCCTTTGATGCTTTAAGAATTAATCGTGTCCGATGTCTACGGTTTTTTCTTTGTAACGTGTGTCGGGAATCAAAACAATTTTATCGTCCACTTTGCCGATGGCTTTCACGTCTTTGCCCGGATAGTCCAGTTGATGCAGGAAGTAGCGGATACAGTTCAAACGTGCACGTTTTTTGTCGTCGGAACGGATGATGACCCAAGGCGCGTCGCCGGTGTGGGTGTGGAAGAACATAGCGTTTTTGGCTTCGGTGTAGTCGTCCCAGCGGTCGAGTGACTGGATATCCACAGGGGACAGTTTCCAGTGTTTCAGTGGGTCGTCACGACGGGAGATGAAGCGACGGAGTTGTTCTTCGCGGGATACGGAGAACCAGAATTTGAACAGATGGATGCCGCTGGCAACAAGCATACGTTCCAATTCAGGGGTTTGACGCATAAAGAGCAGGTATTCGTTGGGTTCGCAGAAGCCCATTACGCGTTCTACGCCTGCACGGTTGTACCATGAGCGGTCGAAGAATACCATTTCGCCTGCGGTCGGCAGGTTTTGGATGTAGCGTTGGAAATACCATTGGCCGCGTTCGGTAGTAGTCGGTTTTTCCAGTGCGACAACGCGTGCGCCGCGCGGATTCAAATGTTCCATAAAGCGTTTGATGGTACCGCCTTTACCGGCTGCGTCGCGGCCTTCAAACAGGCTGACAATACGCTGACCGGAATCTTTAACCCAGCTTTGTACTTTCAACAATTCGATTTGCAACTTCTGTTTTTCTTTTTCGTAAACAGAGCGGCGCATACGTTGTTTGTACGGGTAGTTGGCAGGAAGCGGTGCGCTGCTGGAATCTTCGTCAGTGCCGCGTCCTTCGTGTTCCAAAACAGCCTTTTCGAATACTTGCAGCTGGTCTTGTTTCTCGCCCAGTTCAACATTCTCGAACGGTTCTAATTGGTGGTCTGCCATAAAGTCTCCTTATCGATTAAGTTTTAAATGATATGGTGTGGTATGACTTGATTTTACCTCTTTATGCTGTGTTAGCCTACATAAAATTACACATAAGCAATTTTTCCGGTTTATTTGATAATTTTTGTAAAAACAGCGTATAATCAGCCTATTTGTATCATACATCATGCCTTATTTCGCCCTGTTCGACGATGCGTTAAGCGGTCGTGCAAAACTCTATCAAAATCATGTGGAAAGCTGCCTTTTTCATCATAACGAACTGGCGTCGTTGAATGATGTTTTGCAGGCAGGCTGGAAAAAAGGCCTGTATGCAGTGTTGTTTGCAGACTACGAATTCGGATTGCCACTGATGGATATTTCATCCGCGTGCAGTGGCAATTTGCGTTTGCACTGGTTTGCTACTTGTGCAGAAATCGATGCCGAAAGCTGGCTGGCCAATCATTCAGACGGCCTTGAGGCAGGCATCTCCACTCCCCGATTCTCTGTATCTGAAGCCGATTATCTCGAGCATATCCACCAAATCCACGAAGCCATCCGCCGCGGCGATACCTATCAAATCAATTACACCGCGCGTCTACACCTGCAAACTTACGGCAATCCGATCCAGCTTTACCGCCGTTTGCGTCAGCCTGTGCCGTATGCCGTTTTGTCTTGTCTGCCTGACGGGGCAGGGCAGGAAGCGTGGACTTTGTGTTTCTCTCCCGAACTTTTCCTCAAAATCGATTCAGACGGCCTGATCACAACCGAGCCGATGAAAGGCACTGCGCCGATTCTTCATGACGGACAAGATGAGCGCCGCGCCGTTGAATTGCAAAACGATCCGAAAAACCGTGCCGAAAATGTGATGATTGTCGATTTGTTGCGCAATGACCTCGGTAAAATTGCACAAACGGGCAAAGTACGCGTGCCTGAACCGTTTAAAGTTTCCCGTTTCGGCAGTGTTTGGCAGATGACCAGTGCTATCGAGGCACAGGCACTGCCTGATGTTTCGGTTGCCGATATTCTTCATGCAACCTTCCCGTGCGGCAGTATTACCGGCGCACCCAAACGAATGAGTATGCAGATTATTGAGTCTCTTGAATCCGAACTGCGCGGTTTGTACACAGGCAGCATCGGCTTTTTGCATCCGTGCAATACGGGTTTGGGGTTTGAAGGTGTGTTCAATGTCGTGATCCGCACCTTATCCCTGAAGCTGATTTCAGACGGCCTTTATCAAGGGGTTTATGGTGTGGGTTCGGGGATTGTAATTGATAGCGATCCTGAAGCCGAATATCGCGAGTGCGGTTGGAAGGCGCGTTTCCTCAATGACTTGAGGCCTGATTTCGGTATTTTTGAAACCATGCGCGTGCAAGACAAACAATGCCGTTTGCTCGATTTGCATTTAGACCGTCTAAAAATTTCGGCACAAGCGCTCAACCTGCCTTGGCCTGAAAATGCGGCAGAGCAAATCCAATACTATATAGATGCGTTGCCAAGTGGATTATTTAGAGTCAAAGCCGCTTTGTTTTCAGACGGCCTTGCATTGAGCCATGCGGCTGTTTCTGAATTGGATAGGCAACAATACGTCATCCTGAGTGTGCACACATTAAGCCAACGCGATTATCTGCGCCGCTTCAAAACCACGCGCCGTGAAATTTTTGACCAAGCATGGAAAACGGCAGAAGGGCAGGGCGCATTTGACAGCCTGTTTTTTAATTCAGACGGCCTTTTGTTAGAGGGTGGAAGAAGCAATGTGTTCGTCAAATATCAAGGACAATGGCTCACGCCGTCTTTGGATTTGGATATTTTGAACGGAGTGATGCGCCAAGCGGTATTGAAGCAGCCGCAGCTATATTTAGGTGCGGATACAATCAAGGAAACCCACATCACGCGCGTGATGTTGGAAAATGCGGAAGAAATCCGCTTGAGTAACGCTTTAAGGGGCATGTTTGCGGTTTCGCTCCGTAAATAAATGGCAATAGTCAAATCATCGTGATTCAAATTGTCGTAAAGCGGCAATATCCGATAGAATACGTCATTTCAACATTGAGGCCGTCTGAAAGGGAAAACAATATGGCAAAAGCAAAAGGTGGATTGGGACGCGGTTTGGATTCGCTGATTTCCAATGCAGTGGACAGCAGCAGTAGCGACCGCCTGACAACGGTTGCCATCGCCGATATTCAGCCCGGCCGTTATCAGGCGCGCGTGCAAATGGATGACGAAGCCTTGCAGGAACTGGCTGACTCCATTAAAGCGCAAGGCATTATCCAGCCGGTTATCGTACGCGAACGTGGTCTGTCTCAATATGAATTGATTGCCGGCGAACGCCGTTGGCGCGCTTCTCAGTTGGCCGGTTTGACCGAAATTCCCGTCGTCATTAAAACCATCAGCGACGAAACCGCGTTGGCCATGGGTTTGATTGAAAACCTGCAACGTGAAAATCTCAATCCGATTGAAGAAGCACAAGGTTTGAAACGCCTTGCCGACGAATTCGGCCTGACTCATGAAACCATCGCAAAAGCCGTCGGTAAAAGCCGTAGTGCCATCTCCAACAGCCTGCGCCTGTTGAGTTTGCCTGAGCCGGTTCAGGAAATGCTTTATCAACGCCGTCTGGAAATGGGTCATGCCCGTGCGTTGCTGACCTTGCATGTGGTTGACCAATTGGAGTTGGCGCAAAAAGCCGTCAAGAACGGTTGGTCGGTGCGCGAGGTAGAACGCCGCAGCCAGTTGGCGCATCAAAAAGCCAAACCGGAAGCAGCCAAAACCATCAGCCCGGATATCCGCCGTATCAATGATGCCCTGACCGAGCGTTTGGGTGTCAATGCCGAAGTCAAAACCAGCAATCAGAAAAAAGGCAAAATCGTACTGCATTTTGATACGCCGGAAACGTTTGACTACCTGCTGAAACAGTTAGGCATTAATCAAGAGTTTTAACGGTTTTATGAACAGGCCGTCTGAAAAAAGTTTTTCAGACGGCCTGAATTTTTGAAAAAGCGTAGAGCGTATAAATGTTTACAATACAAATCAAAATCTTCTGTAAAATCTATGTAACAACATGTAATTTGTGTTAAACTCCGTTCCAGCAAAGATTTGTTTTATATGTGTTAATCATTTATTTGTGAAAGGTTCACAAAGATTAACATATTGCTTGACGTTAACAAACTTCTTGATTATATTAGCCTGCCTTGCTTTTTGGGGTACAAAGTACAATGAATCAGATAGTCCCATTGCAAGTGATTGTATTATTAATAATTTCAGTTGTTTGTGCGTTATTTTCCGGATTGCCCGGCTTCCTCTCTGCTTTGGCGGGAGGATTTTCGTACATTTTGCCTACCCTAGTTGCAGTTTTACTTTTAAAGTTTTCCCGACGAAATCCCGATCTGCAAAGTTCGATGTTTATCGGCGGAGAGGTTTTAAAAGTAGTGCTGTCGCTGGTATCTATGTTGGTCGTTTTTGCGATATGGCATCGATCACTGGTATTTTACCCATTTTTATTGGCGTTTCTTGGCGTCAGTCATTTGGTTTTTTTATTATTGTTGAGAGTAAAACACTATGGCAGGTGAAACTATGACCGCTGCCGACTACATCAAGCACCACTTGCAAAGCTTGACCAGTATGTCGGATGTTACTCAGGGTCAAGGACTGAAAAACATTGCTGATTTTTCGTTCATTAACCTTGATGCAATCTTTTTTGCCGTTCTGTTGGGCGTAATCGGCAGCTTCCTTTTGTGGCGCGGTGCCAAAAAAGCGACGGCCGGTGTTCCCGGTCGTTTCCAAGCGGCTGTTGAAATTCTGTTCGAATTCGTGGATGACATGTGTAAGAGCATTATCCATAACGAACAATCGCGTAAAGCCGTTGCCCCATTGGGTCTGACCTTGTTTGTCTGGATTCTCTTGATGAACGCCATGGATATGCTGCCGGTTGATTTGCTGCCGATGGCATGGCAAGGCATTACCGGTAATCATCATGCCCTGTTGCGCGTCGTGCCGACAGCTGACTTGAATACGACTTTGGCTCTGGCGATTGGCGTATTGCTGATCTGTATTTACTACAATGTTAAAATCAAAGGCCTTGGCGGTTGGATTCACGAGTTGTTCTGCGCACCTTTCGGTCCGTGGCTTGCTCCAGCCAACTTCCTGCTGAACTTGGTAGAGTTTTTGTCCAAAACCGTATCCCACGGTATGCGGTTGTTTGGTAATATGTATGCCGGCGAGCTGGTGTTCCTGTTGATCGCTCTGTTGGGCGGTGCATGGGCGTCAACCGGCAGTGTCGAAACTTTGGATCCGATTTTATTTGTGTTCCACCTGATTGCCGGTTTGGCTTGGGCGATTTTCCACATTTTGGTCATCACCTTGCAGGCATTTATTTTCATGGCGTTGGCGTTCGTATATATCGGACAGGCGCATGATGCACACTAATCAAGTAGTTTTTTCGTAGTTTGTTTTTGTAGTTTAACCTTTACTATTTTAAGGAGTTTAAAAATGGGTTTGATTGCTATCGCATGTGGTTTGATCGTTGCCTTGGGCGCATTGGGTGCCTCTATCGGTATCGCAATGGTTGGTTCTAAATACTTGGAATCTTCTGCTCGCCAACCTGAGCTGATCGGTCCTCTGCAAACCAAACTGTTCTTGATCGCTGGTCTGATCGACGCGGCTTTCTTGATCGGTGTGGCTATTGCCCTGTTGTTCGCCTTCGTTAACCCGTTTGGTGGTGCGTAATCAAGACGGAGCGATCCGTTCAGATACAGGCTTGCCGTCTGTTTGATTAACCCAGATACGAAGGTTAAGTAACGTGAATATTAATGCAACCTTATTTGCGCAAATCCTAGTTTTCTTTGGCTTGGTTTGGTTTACGATGAAATTCGTATGGCCTCCGATTTCCAAAGCATTGGATGAGCGTGCCGCAAAAATCGCCGAGGGCTTGGCTGCCGCCGAGCGCGGTAAGAGCGATTTTGAGCAGGCAGAGAAAAAAGTTGCAGAACTTATGGCCGAAGGGCGTAATCAGGTAACCGAAATGGTTGCCAACGCCGAAAAACGTGCTGCAAAAATTGTAGAAGAAGCCAAAGAGCAAGCTTCTCATGAAGCAGCACGCATTGCAGCCCAAGCAAAAGCTGATGTAGAGCAAGAAGTTAACCGTGCACGCGAAGTATTGCGCGAACAGGTCGCTTCATTGGCTGTTAAAGGTGCGGAATCTATCCTGCGTAAAGAAGTCGATGCTTCCAAACATGCAGATCTGCTCAGTGCCTTAAAACAGGAGCTGTAATCTTATGGCAGAGTTCGCAACGATTGCCAGACCTTATGCGAAAGCATTGTTTAGTCTGGCTCAGGAAAAAACCAAATCGAGTCTTGGTTGGGCGAACTGAAAGAACTCGCAGCGGTTGTTCAGGATGAGAAAGTCATTGCTTTCATCGAGCAGCCGGAAACGGGAGCTTCCGAAAAGGCAGAAACGCTCAAAGGTCTTGTCGGTATCAAAAATGTCGAATTGGCAAATTTTATTACCGTTTTGGCCGAGCAAAAGCGTTTGCTGGTATTGCCGGAAATTTATGCCCAATATCAAGATTTGACCTTGATACACAACAATACGAAATCGGCAGTAATTTACAGCGCGTATGAGCTCAGTTCTCAGCAGCTGGCCGATGTTACCAATATCCTGACAAAACGCTTCAACAGCAAATTGGATGTGGTAACTAAAGTTGCCCCTGAATTAATCGGTGGCATCAAAGTAGAAGTGGGTGATCAGGTCTTGGATTTGTCCGTACAAGGCAAACTGAATGCTTTGTATGCGACTATGACAAATTAGGAGAGTTTTCATGCAGCTTAATCCTGCTGAAATTAGCGATTTGATTAAAGCCAAAATCGAAAATCTGTCCGTCAATGCAGAAGTGCGTACCCGTGGTACCGTTGTTTCTGTTACAGACGGCATTGTGCGCATTCATGGCTTGTCAGACGCGATGCAAGGTGAGATGCTCGAATTCCCCGGTAACACTTTCGGTCTGGCCATGAACTTGGAGCGTGACTCCGTCGGTGCCGTAGTGTTGGGTGAGTACGAACACATTAAAGAAGGCGATACAGTTACCTGTACCGGTCGTATTTTGGAAGTGCCGATCGGTCGCGAACTGGTTGGCCGCGTGGTTGATGCATTGGGTCGTCCTATCGATGGTAAAGGTCCAATCAACACAACATTGACTGCTCCAATCGAGAAAATTGCACCGGGTGTGATTGCGCGTAAATCGGTTGACCAACCAATGCAAACCGGCCTGAAAGCCATTGACTCTATGGTTCCGGTTGGTCGTGGCCAACGTGAGTTGATCATTGGTGACCGTCAAACCGGTAAAACTGCCGTAGCACTGGATGCCATCGTTAACCAAAAAGGTACAGGCGTTATCTGTATCTATGTGGCTATCGGTCAAAAAGCATCTTCTATTGCCAACGTAGTACGCAAATTGGAAGAGCATGGTGCGATGGAGCATACCATCGTGGTTGCTGCAACTGCTTCTGAAGCCGCTGCACTGCAATACATTGCTCCTTACTCCGGTTGTACCATGGGTGAATTCTTCCGTGACCGTGGTGAAGATGCGTTGATCGTATACGATGACTTGTCTAAACAAGCCGTTGCATACCGTCAAATTTCTCTGCTGTTACGCCGTCCTCCTGGCCGTGAAGCATATCCTGGCGACGTATTCTATCTGCACTCCCGTCTGTTGGAACGTGCAGCCCGTGTCAGCGAAAACGAAGTTGAAAAACTGACCAATGGCGAAGTAAAAGGCAAAACCGGTTCTCTGACTGCGTTGCCAATTATTGAAACCCAAGCCGGTGACGTATCAGCATTCGTACCAACCAACGTAATCTCGATTACAGACGGCCAAATCTTCTTGGAGACCGACTTGTTCAACGCCGGTATCCGTCCTGCAATCAATGCCGGTATTTCCGTATCGCGCGTAGGTGGTGCAGCACAAACCAAAGTCATCAAAAAACTGGGTGGCGGTATCCGTTTGGCGTTGGCACAGTACCGTGAATTGGCGGCGTTCTCGCAATTTGCTTCCGATTTGGACGAAGCAACACGTAAACAGCTGCAACACGGTGAAGTGGTTACTGAATTGATGAAACAAAACAATTCAGCACATTGAATACTGCCGAAATGGCATTGACTTTGTGGGCGATCAACAACGGTTCTTACGCAGATGTTCCGGTATCCAAAGCCTTGGCTTTCGAAGCAGAATTCTTGAGTTTCGTACGTACGCAACATCCTGAGGTTCTGGAAGCGATTAATGCATCAGGCGCAATGTCTGACGAAAGCGAAAAAGCATTGACCGAAGCCATGAAATCTTTCAAATCTTCTTACGCTTACCAAGCATAAGTATTGAGATGAAAGGAGTCTGAAATGGCAGTCGGAAAAGAGATTCTCACCAAAATCCGTAGTGTTCAAAATACCCAAAAGATCACTAAAGCGATGCAAATGGTGTCGACCTCTAAAATGCGGAAGACTCAAGACCGGATGCGCTTAGCGCGTCCGTACGCCGAAAAAGTGCGTACAGTAATGAGCCATCTTGCACAGACTAATGCCGATCATGGTATCAAATTGTTGGAGCCGCACCGCGAAGTGCGTCGTGCCGGTTTCATTTTGATTACCTCGGACAAAGGTTTGTGCGGTGGCTTGAACGCAAACGTACTGAAAAAGTTTTTGGCGCAAGTTCAAGAGTATCAGGAACAAGGTATCGAAGTCGAAGTCGTGTGCCTGGGTAGTAAAGGTTTGGCTGCATGCCAAAGCATCGGTTTGAATGTTATTGCCAGCGCAACCAATTTGGGTGATACCCCAAAAATGGAATTGCTGCTCGGCCCTCTGACCGAAATCTTCCAACGTTATGAGAAGCATGAATTAGACCGTATCCATATGGTTTACTCACGTTTCGTCAATACAATGCGCCAAGAGCCGCGTATGGAAGTTTTGCTGCCTATCGGTGAAAACGTTATTGACGACGGAACAGGTCATTCTTCATTTACTTGGGAATACCTCTACGAGCCGAGTCCTATCGCCGTATTGGAATATTTGGTTCGCCGCTATTTAGAGTCTGTGGTTTATCAGGCATTGAGCGACAACATGGCATCTGAACAAGCCGCGCGTATGGTAGCGATGAAAGCCGCAACCGACAACGCAGGCAATGCCATCAAAGAATTGCGCTTGGTGTACAACAAATCGCGTCAAGCCGCGATTACCACAGAATTGTCAGAAATTGTAGCAGGTGCAGCGGCAGTTTAATGCCGTCTGAAGCCTGAACAGGAAATTAGGATACGATAATGAGCCAAGGCAAAATCGTACAAGTTATTGGTGCGGTGGTTGACGTGGAATTTCCACGCGACGCTATCCCGCATGTTTACGATGCCCTGAAATTGGACGAGAACGGTCTGACTCTGGAAGTTCAACAGCTTCTGGGTGACGGCGTTGTCCGTACTATTGCAATGGGTAGTTCAGACGGCCTGAAACGCGGTATGTCTGTAAGCAATACTGGTGCGCCAATCACTGTGCCGGTAGGTAAAGGTACATTGGGTCGTATTGTCGACGTATTGGGTACACCTGTTGATGAAGCAGGTCCTATCGATACCGACAAGAGCCGTGCCATTCACCAAACTGCTCCAAAATTCGACGAGTTGTCTTCAACTACCGAATTGCTGGAAACCGGTATTAAAGTGATCGACTTGCTGTGTCCGTTTGCTAAGGGCGGTAAAGTAGGTCTGTTCGGTGGTGCCGGTGTGGGCAAAACCGTGAACATGATGGAATTAATCAACAACATCGCCAAAGCGCACAGCGGTCTGTCCGTGTTCGCAGGTGTGGGTGAACGTACCCGTGAAGGTAACGACTTCTACCACGAGATGAAAGATTCCAACGTATTGGATAAAGTAGCCATGGTGTATGGTCAAATGAACGAACCTCCAGGCAACCGTCTGCGCGTTGCTTTGACCGGTTTGACCATGGCCGAATACTTCCGTGACGAAAAAGACGAAAACGGTAAAGGTCGCGACGTATTGTTTTTCGTTGACAACATCTACCGTTACACTCTGGCCGGTACCGAAGTATCTGCACTGTTGGGCCGTATGCCTTCTGCAGTGGGTTACCAACCGACATTGGCTGAAGAAATGGGTCGTTTGCAAGAGCGTATTACCTCTACCCAAACTGGTTCCATTACTTCCATCCAAGCCGTATATGTACCTGCGGATGACTTGACTGACCCGTCTCCAGCGACAACTTTCGCCCACTTGGACGCGACCGTCGTATTGAGCCGTGATATTGCATCTTTGGGTATTTACCCGGCAGTTGACCCGCTTGACTCTACTTCACGCCAATTGGATCCGATGGTATTGGGTCAAGAGCACTACGACGTAGCACGCGGTGTACAGTCTACTCTGCAAAAATACAAAGAATTGCGCGACATTATTGCCATTCTGGGTATGGATGAATTGTCTGACGAAGACAAACTGACTGTGATGCGTGCCCGTAAAATCCAACGCTTCCTGTCTCAACCGTTCCACGTTGCCGAAGTATTTACCGGTTCTCCAGGCAAATACGTTTCATTGCGTGACACCATCGCCGGCTTTAAAGCCATCTTGAACGGCGAATACGACCATCTGCCTGAACAAGCGTTCTATATGGTAGGCGGCATCGAAGAAGCGGCTGAGAAAGCGAAAACCTTAAACTAAGGAGGCCGGCATGAGCACCATGCAAGTTGAAGTGGTTAGTAGCGAGCAAAACATCTATTCGGGCGAGGCCAGCTTTGTGGTGGTTCCGACCGTTCAAGGTGAGCTTGGTATTTATCCACGACACGAGCCGATTATGAGTTTGGTACGTCCCGGCGCATTGCGTTTGACTGTTCCGGGTGAAGCTGAAGAAGTGCTGGTTGCCGTTTCCGGTGGCGTTTTAGAAGTACAGCCTGATAAGATTACCGTATTGGCAGACGTTGCCGTCCGCAGTACAGAAATGGATCAGGCGCGTGCTGAAGCAGCTAAAAAAGCAGCCGAGGCAGGTGTTTCTGCAGCCAAAGATGATAAATCTCTGGCCGAAGCGCACAAAGCATTGGCAGCAGCCATTGCCCAGCTGAAAACTTTGGACTACCTTCGTTCGCAAAAAAACAAGTAATGTGGGTTCATCAAGAAAAAGCACAACAAAATGTTGTGCTTTTTTATTTGCCTGAAGATAAGCGGTTTGATATTAAAATGTCGATAGATGAGTAGATGGCAAGTTTGAAATCGAAACGGTAGAACAGGTTTTTATGATTAAATTATTGGTGGATCATTATTGAAGTAGTTAGCCTTGTGATTCACATTTAAAATAGCCCACCCAATCTTTTTATCCTCAAAAAATAGATTGGATGATTCCTAATTTATTGCAATCGCAATAGAATTGAATTTATCAGTATTGAAAATATTAGCGTTTTTCTGAGCTCTTATATCAAAAAGGCCGTCTGAAAAGTTTCAGACGGCCTTTAAACCATTATGATTGTATCTGTTTATGATTGGTCGATGGTTTTATCAAGTCCTTGGGTCAGGCCGTTGATGTCGCCACCATTCAGTCCCAACTCTTTCAAGAGACCGTCAACCAACGGAGCTTGGCTGCGGTAGCGCAGGGCGCTGTTGACCATTTGGTCTGCAAGGCTGGCTTGTGTGGTTTGGCCGTCTGAAACACCTTCCGCACCGTTTGCACCACCAGCAAAGCCACCCAGACCATTGACTTGCAAGATTTTGATATCTTCGATTTTTTCCATTGGGCGGACGGATTCGCGGATGATGTCAGGCAGGTGTTTTAAGAGGGCAAGGCGGACTTGCATTTCAACCTGTTCAACGCTCAGGACGTTGGCAGCTTCGTTCACAGCGCGTGTACCTTCTGCATCAACCTTGTATTGTTGCTCTTGCGCTTGTGCCAACAGAATTTTGGCATCGGCCTCACCTTTGGCCTGCAGGCGTTGTTTCTCAGCTTCGGCTTCGGCGGCAATACGCACGGCTTCGGCTCGGTCTTGTGCAGCTTGTTTTTCGGCTTCAGCGGCGACGGTGAGCGAAATCGCATCTTTTTGCGCGGCTTCTTCAGCGGCAATCAACTCAACTGCTTTGGCACGCTCGGCGCGTTCGGTTTCGCGTACGGTAATCACGCTTTCTTCTTCACGAACAGCTGCGGCACGGGCTTTGTCGGCTTCGGCTTTGGCTTCGGATTCGGCGCGTGATTTTTCGGCAACGGCGATGGCGCGGTCTTGTTCGGCCAATTCGATGGCTTTGCGGCGTTCAACCTCCGCTTGCTCAACGGCTTGGGCTTTGCGGATGTCTTCGTTTTTAATGTCACGTTCGGCGGCAATGCGTTTCAGATCTACTTCGCGTTCGGCGGCAATTTTAGCTTCTTCCGCTTCACGTTTTTTCTGAGCTTCTTGTTCGGCGATGCTGGCTTCTTGTTCAGCACGGCGTACCGAGATTTCACGCTCTTGCTCGAGTTTGGCGTATTCTTCTTCGCGTGAGATTTTCAGGCGTTGTTGTTCGGCTTCGAGGTTTTTGGTTTTAATTGCCAAGTCGGTGTCTTGTTCGATTTCGTTACGTTTTTTGCGGCGGCCTTCGATGGTTTCGGTCAGTTTGGTCAAACCTTCCGCGTCAAAGGCGTTTTGCGGGTTGAAGAACTCAAAGCTGGTTTGGTCGAGGCCGGTCAGGGAAACGGTTTCGAGTTCGAGACCGTTTTTAAACAAGTCTTCGCTCACGACTTGTTGTACTTTCTGAACGAAATCAACACGTTTTTCATGCAGCTCTTCCATCGCCATTTCGGCGGCAACGGCGCGCAGGGCGTCAACGAATTTACCTTCGACGAGGTCTTTCAACTCATCGGGAGACATGGTTTTCATACCCAGCGTTTGTGCAGCGGTCGCAATGCTCTCGGCGCTGGGTTTAACGCGGACGTAAAATTCCGCCATCACGTCAACGCGCATACGGTCGCGGGTAATCAGCGCTTGTTGGGCAGCGCGGCGCACTTCAAGGCGCAGTGTATTCATGTTGACGGGGATGATTTCGTGCAATACGGGCAGCACCATCGCACCGCCGTTCATAATGACTTTTTCGCCACCAAAACCGGTGCGGACAAATGAAACTTCTTTGCTGGCACGGCGATACAGACGGGTCAGGATAAGGCCGAGTACAAACAGCGCGACGAGTATGACGCCGGCGATAGTGCCGATGGAGACCAAATTCATGGTTTTTCCTTTCTTCTTGTTAATATGCCTTTGGGGGCGGTGGATTCAGAAGGCTTTGAGAGAAAGAGGCCGTCTGAAAGGGTTAAAAATATGGGTTGAAATAATAGGGGGGGTGTTTTTTCTAATTGTTATTTCAAATTTCTAGATGGTAAGGATAGGGAGGTGAAGTATCTATTTTTCCCGTATCGATAAATCAGCGGTTTCAGACGGCCTTAATCAACCAAGCTGCCGCTCGGATTCAAAATCGCTTTAAATGTATTTCCGTCCAACGACACCAGCAATACTGCATCACCTTGTTTTAATACATCTTCAGAGTCAGGCTCTACCATCACATAATGCTGTTGGCCGTAAGCATCTTTCACGCGCACCTGCGCCGCATTGCCTACCCGAGCTTCGCCCAACACCACCGTACCGACGCGGCCGATTAAACTTTCCTGCAAAACGGCAGTGGTTTCATCTTTCGGCATAATTTTGTACAAACCGCTAGCTGTTACCCGCACTAAGGGCAGGGAAAGAAACCAAACGATGACTGCTGCCAGCGTGCCATTCAGATAACTGCCGAATACAGTGGCAAAGGCCGTCTGAAACAGATAACCCGTCAGTCCGTATACGGCAAGAAACACCACCATCAACATCAACACCGGGATACGTCCGACATACAGCCAGCTCAGGAAACGCACGAATATGCCTGCATCCGCCACATCCAATCCGACCTCGGCGTGCGCGGTTTCGGTCAGACTGTCGGGCAACAGGTTGTCCAGCCAGTCGCTGATACCGCCTGCCAGCATGGAAATGACTTCCAACACACCGAGCAAAACCATCAGCGCAATGGCAATGCCGAAGATTTCAGTTTCGGGGGCGTTGATTAAATTCCACATATCGCATTTCCTTATTCTTTTTAATTTTCAGACGGCATATATTTTATTTTAAAGTTAAGCCGATTGGATATGGGTATTTTTATTAATTTGTCGTAACTGACAGGATTTTTCCCAATCCGGCATCTTTTTGTTATTGAGGTGTGTATGGTTTTCTTTTTTCAGACGGCCCCGTGAAGATAGAGGCCGTCTGAAACCGCGATTTTCTCAATATGGCTTATGATTTCGCTTTCAATGCCGCCAATCTTTCGGCAATGCGGTTGTTGCGGCTTAAGTCTTCCAGTTCTTTCAGTTTGGCCAACTGCGCCGCATCGGTGCTGCTGTGTACCGAGTTTTGGCGACCCATCACACGGTCGAAGGCATTGCCGCTTTTTTCGGCATCACGGGCAATGCGGTTGAGGTCGCTGCCGTTGCCACCGGCTGTTTTGCCTGTGCCCATGCTTTGCTGCGCGGCGCGCCAGTCTTGCAACTGCTGCTGCATCTCGCGTTTTTTTGCCTGCAGGGCGGCGATAAAGCCTTCGAGCTCTTTTTCTTGTGCGGCACAATCGGCAATGGTGTTTTCCAAGATGGGCAGACGCGCTTCGATGTCCATCTGTTCGGCGATACCCGCTTCGGCAAGGTCGTCGCGACCGGCATCCACGGCAGCTTGTAGGTTGGCATCGATGGCTTCGTGGCGGTTGCTCTCATCCGCCATTTTCTTGGCGGCAAGGTGTTTCTGCGCCAATACTTTGCCCAACTCAGCACGAACTTCATCTACTGCACGCTCAATTTCGCGGATGCTTTCGTTCATTACCGCTTCAGGCGCAAGGTTTTCCGCCGCATCAATCAGGGCATGAAAACCGCCGCTTACCAGACGGCCTACTCGGCGGGATAGGGTTTCGCTCATTTGGATTTTCCTTTCTATCTTTCTTTATGTTGATAAATGCATATAAGCTGCACACTTTGTTTTTCTGCTGGCCTTTTATTATTTCCAGCCATATACAATTAGCGTATCGGCCTGTATTTCAATTTCGTATTGTCCGTTTTGGTGGATGATTAAGAGTAATGTTTCATGGTCGATATTAGGTGGAAGTGTAACAATTATGTATTCGATTTCTGCAAGTTTTAACGGGCCGGCCATGCCGTCAGCCGTATAGCCACGCAGGTTTGTGCTATATGATTCGGAAGAACTGAGCGTGTCGGCATAAATTTCCAATTTCATCGAATATAAATATTCATCACCCAATATTTTGGCACGGGCTTCTACTACGCCAGTATATTCAGTAATTAGACGGAAGATTTTTGCCCACTTGCTGTTATTCATCAGGCCGTATTTACTGGCTTGGATGGTTGCAATACGCTTTTCGTACCTTCTCTGTCGTTCAGCCTGTTTACCGTTGTGCGTCATTCCTCACCTATCTGCTGCACAATCTTCGCCAGTTTCAAAGTGTTTTCAAGCTGTTGCAATATGCTGTCGTCGTATGCCGCGCCTTTACCGGTTACGGCGAGCTGCAAGATGCTGTCGGTCAGGCGGACGATGCGCCACATCAGTTCGCGTTCGTATTTTTTCAAATCGTCGAGGTCGGCTTCTTCGGGTAGGTCGGCGGCGAGTGTTGCGCCTAAGTCGGGAAGCTGTTCAAACAACCTCGCCACGATATGCGAATGCACTCCGGCCTGTTTTTCAGCGTGCAAGATTTCGTGTTTTGCCGCTTGGAAAAATTGCTCCTGCGCCGTCAGTGCGGAGCCGTAATTGCGTGTCTGCGTATGCGCCAAGCGCGCCAGTTTGAGCAATTCGCGGATTTTTTCAGACGGCGTATTCGCACCTTCGATTTTAAGTTCGGCAATAAAATCAGCATCTTCCTGAGTGATGCGCACGCTGATTGGGATACGGTTCGTTGCATTCATATTCGTTTGTTTTGGTTTGTATTCATTTGAATACAAATATACAAGATGGGATTCTGAGGCGCAATACCTGAAACCGTATATTTATGTAAACATCAGGCCGTCTGAAACCTGATTTTCGGTTTTCAGACGGCCTTTTCCTTTATAATCCGTACATTATTTTCATACACACAGCAGGTTCTCCATGTCCAACAAACCCACACTCCTTCTCGTTGACGGCTCTTCTTATCTTTATCGCGCCTATCATGCTATGGGGCAGAACTTGTCCGCGCCCGACGGTGCGCCGACAGGGGCGATGTATGGTGTGTTGAACATGCTGCGCCGGTTGCGGGCGGATTATGTGCACGACTATTGCGCGGTGGTGTTTGACGCGAAGGGCAAGAATTTCCGCCACGAGATGTTCCCCGACTATAAGGCGACGCGCCCGCCGATGCCGGACGATTTGCGCCCACAGGCGGAAGCCTTGCCGGATTTGGTGCGCCTGATGGGCTGGCCGGTATTGGTGATTCCGCAGGTGGAAGCGGACGACGTTATCGGCACTTTGGCTAAGATGGCTAGCGAAGCAGGGTGGAACGTGGTGGTGTCTACCGGCGATAAGGACATGGCGCAGTTTGTGAACGAGCGCGTGACGCTGGTGAACACGATGAGTGGCGAAACGCTGGATATTGAAGGCGTGAAAGAAAAATTCGGCGTGCGTCCCGACCAAATCCGCGATTATCTCGCGCTGATGGGCGACAAGGTGGACAATGTGCCGGGTGTGGAGAAGTGCGGCCCGAAAACGGCGGTGAAGTGGCTGGAAGCCTACGGCTCGCTGGCTGGTGTGATGGAACACGCTGCGGAAATCAAGGGCAAGGTCGGCGAAAACCTGCAAGCCGCGCTGCCCCAACTGCCGCTGTCGTATGATTTGGTGACGATTAAAACCGATGTGGACTTGCACACCGAGCTTTCAGACGGCCTCGAAAGCCTGCGCCGTACTACACCTAAATGGGCGCAGTTGGTTGTCGATTTCAAACGCTGGGGTTTCCGCACTTGGTTGAAAGAGGCAGAGAGCCGTATGCACGAAGCGCAAAACACAGATTTATTCGGCAGCGAGCATATCGGCGAACAGGCCGCATTGGCGATGGAAACACAGCCTGAAAAGCAACCTGAACTCGCTCCAGCCCCTGAAAAACTGGATTATCAAGCTATTACCACCGAAGCGCAGTTTGCCGCTTTGTTGGACAAACTGGCGCAGGCGGAAAAAATCGGCATCGATACGGAAACCACGTCCCTAGACGCGATGAACGCCTCGTTGGTCGGCATCAGCATCGCGTTCCAAGCAGGCGAAGCGGTTTACATCCCCGTAGGCCACAGCCTGACTGCTGCGCCCGAACAACTTGATTTGCAAGAAGTATTAGGCCGTCTGAAACCGCATTTGGAAAATCCTGCCCTGAAAAAAATCGGGCAAAACCTCAAATACGACCAACACGTTTTCGCCAACTACGACATCGCCCTGAACGGCATTGCCGGCGATTCCATGCTTGCTTCCTATATCATCGAGAGCCATCTCGGACACGGTTTGGACGAATTGTCTGAACGCTGGCTCGGCTTGGAAACCATTACCTACGAATCGCTGTGCGGCAAAGGCGCGAAGCAAATCAGTTTTGCTGACGTTGCCATCGGACAGGCAACTGAATACGCCGCCCAAGACGCAGATTTCGCCCTGCGCCTTGAAGCGCACCTGCGTGCGCAAATGGACGCCAAACAGCTTGAAATGTATGAAAAAATGGAGCTTCCCGTCGCGCAAGTATTATTTGAAATGGAACGCAACGGCGTACAAATCGACCGCGCCGAACTCGCCCGCCAAAGTGCGGAACTCGGCGCCGAGCTGATGAAGCTCGAACAAGAAGCCTATGCTGCCGCAGGCCAGCCGTTCAACCTCAACTCGCCCAAACAGCTTCAAGAAATCCTGTTCGACAAAATGGGCATCCCCACCAAAGGCCTGAAAAAAACCGCCAAAGGCGGTATTTCCACCAACGAAGCCGTGCTCGAACAGCTCGCGCCCGACTATCCATTGCCCAAAATCATCCTGCAAAACCGCAGCCTGGCGAAACTCAAATCCACCTACACCGACAAACTGCCCGAAATGATTTCCCCCAAAGACGGTCGTGTGCATACCACTTACGCCCAAGCCGTCGCCATTACCGGCCGCCTCGCCAGCAACAACCCCAACCTGCAAAACATCCCCATCCGCACCGCCGAAGGCCGCCGCGTGCGCCGCGCCTTCACCGCACCGCAAGGCAGCGTCATCGTTTCCGCCGACTATTCCCAAATCGAGCTGCGCATCATGGCGCACCTCTCCGGCGACAAAACCCTCATCGCCGCGTTCCAAAACGGCGAAGACGTACACCGCCGTACCGCCGCCGAAGTATTTGGCATCGTCCCCGAAAACGTCTCGTCCGAACAACGCCGCTACGCCAAAACCATCAACTTCGGCCTGATCTACGGCATGGGCCAATACGGCCTCGCCAAATCATTGGGCATCGACAACATCTCCGCCAAAAACTTTATCGACCGCTACTTCGCCCGCTATCCCGGCGTCGCCGAATATATGCAGCGCACCAAAGAACAAGCCGCCGCGCAAGGCTTTGTCGAAACCCTGTTCGGCCGCCGCCTCTACCTGCCCGACATCCACAACAAAAACGCCAACGCCCGCGCCGGAGCCGAACGCGCCGCCATCAACGCCCCCATGCAAGGCACCGCCTCCGACCTCATTAAACGCGCCATGATAGACGTGTCCCGCTGGCTGGCTTCAGATGACCTGAAGAGCAAGCTGATTATGCAGGTGCATGATGAATTGGTGTTGGAGGTACCCGAAGCCGAGCTGGATTTAGTCAAAGAAAAACTGCCGCAGATTATGGCGAAAGTGGACGAAGGGATGTTGAACGTGCCGCTGGTGGCAGAAGTGGGCGTGGGGATGAATTGGGAAGAGGCGCATTGAGGAAATGGGTATGTATTTTAATCGCTATGTTTTTGATTGTTATCTGCAAACTGATTCAGCAAGAGAAACTAAAAACTTCTTTGAAAATTTATCTGTATGGGTAAAAGAAGAAAAATGGAAGGAAATATACTCTTACTTATTTAAGCAGGGATATACACAGGAAAGCGAAGGTTATTGGATAGAAACTTTTGTCTTTATACAAGACCTATTAGCAAATTTTTCAGATTGGGAACGTGCTGAGAATCTCGAGCAGGCAATTGAAGAGTTTGAAGGATTTGTTGATTCTTTTCTTGCTGAAAGTGATAAAAAGGAATGTAGGGACAAATTGGCATGGTTAGATGGAATTTCATTGTTTTTGTATCTAAAAGACCCTGAACATTATATTCCGTATTTTTTTACTAACCGGTTTTTCTTGTTGGAAAGAGTTTTTCAGTCATTTGATATACCTTTACCAATGCCGCCAAGTAAACAGAAATACCGTGATCGTTTCCTTTACTATGGAAATTTATGCCGAGATATATACGAATTTCGGAAAAAATATTCATTAGACTATATAGAATTAAGTTGTTTTCTATATGATTTTTCGTTAAAAACCCTACCTGACTTTATCAATACCGATGAATTGCCTGATGCGATCAATATTTATATCAGCGGAGGAACCAAAGAGGATACGGATTTATTAAGGAAGAATGGGGAAAAATATCAAACTTTTTGGCAGGGAAATTCACAAACGAAAATAGGGGATATTATTTTATTGTATAGTTTGTCCCCGTATAGTGGATTGACGGCTATCTTCCGCGCGGTATCTCCTACCTACTATGATCCATTTAGTTACTATCCTGAACGAGTTTGGGTAGGCTTTCCCATAGTCATTCCAACGATTCATTTATCTGAATTGAAAAGTAACCCAGTTTGGAAAGAAAAAGGTTTGGTTAAAGCCAATATGCAAGGAGTGAATGGAAGGGAATGCACATCAGATGAATACAATGCAATCATAGAGATTTTAAAATCTAAAAACTTTGATGTTTCTATACTGCCAAAATTACCATTTTTAGACGAGCCTGATTTTGGCAATTTAAGTAATGAACGGGATGTAGAAATTACTTTACTTGAACCGTTGTTGAAACAATTAGGTTTTGATGAAGATGATTGGCTAAGGCAGATGACTTTAAGAATGGGGCGTAATGATCGTGTTTTTCCTGATTATGCCCTATTTGCAAATGATCGACGTGGAGAAGAGAATGCTCGATTTATTTGGGAAGCCAAATATCGTATTGCTAATGAAAGACAGTTAAAAGATGCCTTCCTGCAGGCAAAGTCTTATGCTTTGCGTTTGGGGTGTGATGGCTTTGGCTTGGTTGCGCTTGAAGGGGTATGGATTTCAACTCGGCAAGATGACTTTAAGTGGGAGCAATTGTATAAGTTTTCTTGGAGTGAATTGAAACAAAAAGAAAATTTTTCAAGATTGACAGGATTGGCAGATAAACGTGTATTGATTAAGTAGTTGTCGGTTGAATTCAAAACATATCCGAGGTCGTCTGAAAACCTTTCAAGGTTTTCAGACGATGTTATATTCAGCATTACTAGATTTTAAGAATTTGATTTAATGGCAACCCCATTTTAATGGGTGTAATTAAAAAATAGTTATGGTATCGAAAATAAAAAATGAATAAGACTGGGAATATAAGATGAAATTGTTACTCGCTTGTTTTTTAATAGCTATCGCGATTTTTCTTTTCAGGCTTATGAGGCGAAGTACGGCTAAGGAATATGCTCCTGTCGATACTCCTGATCCTATTCAAGCTATTACTCAGTTGGCAGAAGAAGGGAATGTCCATGCCCAATATAAATTAGCTGGGTTATGTTGTAATAAAGAGCCTAAAGATTATCGAAAGGCAGTGCATTGGTATATGAAGGCGGCAGAGCAGGGGCATCTTGATGCGCAATGCCTTTTGATAAAGGAGTATTCTAGTTTTTTGACTAACAGGGACTATGAGCAGTTGAAACAGTGGCTGTATGTGAAGGCAGAGGAGGGTATTGTTCAAGCCAAATTCTATTTGGGTGAGCTGTATTTCCAACTGTCAGATTATGAATAGGCATTGTATTGGTATCGTTTGGCTGGTAATCAGGGATATGGTCCTGCGATGTGCCGATTGGGTCAGATGTATGAGAATGGAATGGGTGTTGCGCAAGACTATAAACAGGCAGAAGAATGGTTTCTTAAAGGCGGGCCATATGGCGATGCTCAGTGGTATCTGTTGACGATGTATGAGCATATGGCAAATGAAGGAAATATAGAGGCTCAATATAAATTGGGTTTTCAGTATCGATACGGTGGAAGTGTAGATCAATGGGATCCTTCTTTTGGTATTGATTATAAACAGGCACTGTCTTTGTTTCGTAAATCGGCGGAACAAGGGCATGCCGATGCTCAGTTTCAATTGGCTCAGATGTACAATGATGGAGTAGGCGTAACGCAAAATGATGTGTTGGCGATTTATTGGTATCGTAAAGCGGCAGAGCAGGGAGTTGCATCGGCTCAGTTTCGTTTAGGCATTAAGTATAAACTTGGCCAAGGTTTTCAACAGGATGACACGCTGGCTCAAGAATGGTTTGAGAAGGCTTATAGCAACGGGTATCCTCGTGAGGAATCTTAAGTTTGAATAAGTAGTTGCTCAAGTAACCTGACAATAATATTAGGCCGTCTGAAAATCCCTAAATATTTTCAGACGGCCTTTTTCTATTTTTTCCATTTCCTGTATTATTCATATTGATTTAAACACTCTTTCTTGAAAGGTCAAAAATAATGTCGCTCACTTTAAAATCTGTTCTGACCGCCGGTTTGCTCCTTCTTGGATTCCAAGCTGCAGCCCAAGATATTCCGCAAGCGTTTCAAGGCAAATGGGCCGGGCGTTCTGAAGGGAAGGTATCGCCCAAACATATAAGGGCTTTATGTGCCATGGGTTATGATGAAAACGCTGCTATGGATAATGTCGATGTGTCGGAAGATAGTGGCTTTTATATTGAAATAGGTAAAAAATCAATTGAATTAAAGGGTTGGGAATGGGGTGCGAAATATATGAAACTGAATTATCGAATTTATTCGACCGATAAAATTGCAGGTACGGCACGCGTTCGGGATGAGCAGCCGGAGCTAGGTACGCAGATTTATAACGATAATTTTGAGTTTTCTTTAAACCGAGGCGTGCTGACGCAAAGATTCCGTGATTACTCGACGGATGGCTCAGGCAAAAAAGTTTGGCGGACGCGTACGCTGATGCGTTGTAAATAAGATTCGGTAAATTGTAGCCAGTCTACCAAACCTAAACCCAAAACCCATCCGAGGTTGTCTGAAAACTTGAAAATCAGGTTTTGAGACAACCTTTATTCTTCCTGCCGACAGGCATACAATCAAAAGTGCAGTACCTTTCATTGATTCAATATAAGGAGACAGTTATGCGCGGCATAAAATCAGTTGCATTGTTGTGTACTTTGGCATTGGGTGCGCCGGCGTTTTCGGCGGGTTTGACCAAAACGCTGCCGAGAGATTTGACGGCGGCTCAGGCGCAGGCGGTGGTGCAGGCTTCGATGAAAAAGGCGCGTGAAATCAAGGTGCCGATGAATATTGCGGTCATGGACGCGGGCGGTAATTTAAAGGCGTTTACGCGTATGGACGATGCGTTTATCGGCAGCATTGATATTGCGCAGAAAAAAGCGAAAACGGCACGCTATTTCAATATGTCCACCCGCGATTTGGGCAAGGCTTCGCAGCCGGGTGGCGAGCTTTACGGTATTGAGGTGACCAACGACGGTTTAGTGATTTTTCCCGGCGGTGTGCTGCTGGTGGATAAAAACGGCGTTATCGTCGGCAGCGTCGGCGTGAGCGGTGGCTCGGTCGATGAAGACGAAAGCGTCGCAAAAGCAGGTGCGACGGTATTATCGGGAAGGTAAGCCGTAGTTTGAAACAAGACCCAATGCGTTTCTTTTCATGATTTGCGTTGGGTTGTTGAAACAGGCAGAGGCCGTCTGAAAATCCCTAAATATTTTCAGACGGCCTTTTTCTATGCGGATTCTTTATATTCTATTCGCCGTATGCTTTTATTCTCGGCCTTTTGTCTCTTTTTTTCATGAATAATGGTGCCGGTGTTACAATCGGCATATTCTTATTGTTATCAAACAGGTGTTTTATGCAGTTTTTCGGCCTGCTTATTCCTATTATTATCGGCTATTTTGCTGATGAGATGTTCACCGGCATCATTATTGGGTCGTTGTTTTGGCTGGTTGCTTGGTCAATCGCCAAACAACGCCAAGAAGAGCGTTTGGCTGAATCTGCTACGGCAGGCGACAGGATGCAAAAGCTGGAGCAGGAAATCGAGCTGCTGAAACAGCGTTTGTCGGTGTTGGAGCATGAGGCTGTCCGTGATGAGGCGAAAGTAGGGCAGGGGCTTGAGGCTCGGCCTGTTGCCGATGTTCAGACGGCCTCTGAGCCGCTTCATGCTAAGGTTGAGCCTGAGGCGGAAGCTGCGCCTGTTAAGCAGAAAATCGAGGAAGCGTTTGCCCCTTCTTTTTCTATACCTATTGATCCTGTTTCTGCCAAGGCTTCTGCTTCGCCTAGGCCTGTTGTGGAATCGGAAGTTATCGAGGCGGTTGCTCCGGTTGCTGCTGAACAAGAAGAGCAGTCTAAGGAAGAGGCTGTTGGTGCTTCGATGCCGTCTGAAAATGGAGATGCGCCATCGCGTCAATTCGTTATCCATAAAGAACAGGCGGAATTCGGAGAGTACAAGTTTTCCGACAATCCGATTGTTGCTTGGTTTTTGCGCGGCAATCCGCTGCTGAAAACCGGTATTGTGGTGCTGTTCCTCGGCCTGGCGTTTTTGCTGCGCTATGCTTCCGAGCGGGTTCATGTGCCTGTCGAACTGCGTTATCTGACTGTGGCAGGCGCTGGTTTGGCGGCGGTGGTCGGCGGCTGGAAGCTGCAAAGCCGTAAGCGTGAATATGGCTTGGTGTTGCAGGGTTTCGGCGTGGCGGTGATGTATTTGACGGCGTTGGCGGCGTTGAAACTGCATCCGCTGTTGCCTGTGTCGGTCGTGTTCGGGCTGATGGTGGCGATGGTTGTGCTGATGGCGTGGCTGGCGGTAAGGCAGAATGCGCAGATTATGGCGCAGGTTGCTTTAATCGGCGGTATGGCCGCGCCTTTGCTGACTTCAGACGGCAGCGGCAATTATTTGGTGCTGTTTTCTTATCTTGCCCTGCTCAATGGCGGTGTGGCCGCGATTGCGTGGTTTAAGGCATGGCGTCCGCTGAACCTGACGGGCTTTGCCGCTACTTTTGCCATTGCCGCGCTGTGGGGCATGCGAAGTTATACGCCGGAACATTTCGCCACTACCGAGCCTTTCCTGATTTACCACTGGCTGCTCTATACCTTTATCGCTTATCTGTTTGCACGCCGTAAGCTGACGGAAAACAGCGAAGACAGCGTTACGCCGATTGCCGACAATGCGACTTTGGAAGAAATCGGCAAGAGTATTTATACACACGGCCTGCGCGTGCATGTCCTCGACCATACTTTATTGTTTGGTACGATGGCGGCGGCGTTTGGCCTGCAATACCGCATGGTGGAGCATTGGCCGTCTGCGGATGCGCTTTCCGCATTGGGTTTTGCCGCTGTGTACGGACTGGCCGCGCTGCTGCTGAAACGTCAGCAGGGTTTGTATATTTTGCGTCAGGCGTTTTTTGCGTTGGCGGTGTTGTTCCTCACGATTGCCGTTCCGCTTTATTTTGAACCGAGCAATACGGTTATCCTGTGGAGTGCAGAATCCGCACTGGTTTATTTCTTCGGTCTGCGCCAACAGCGTCCGCATATCCGTTTGGGTGCGCTGATGGTTTATCTCTTGGCGGCACTGATTCAGCTGGGCAATTATCAGGGCTTTGGTACTGATACCGTTCTGGAAGGGCAGTGGTTTACAACGGTTGTGGTGTTGCTTGGCGGAGCGGCGATTTACTTGCTGTGGTATTTCCCGCGTCGCGAAGGTTCGGCGCAATGGGAAAAATCCGTTCAGACGGCCGTGTTGTCTGCCACCTTGCTGTACATCTCTATTTTGCCTTTGCTCTTCTTAGCCGACCAAGGCAGCATTGTCGCTCTCTCCGCTTTGGCGGCGGCGTGGGCATTCTGCCGGCGCAAACATGAGCCGAATGTGTTTATCACATTTACCTTGGGTAATGTATTGTTCGCCCTGTTGCTGCAAAGCAGCATCATTTATGAATCCCAAGGCTTCCTGAGTCATCTGTACCTTATTGCTGCTACGCCTTTGCTTTTTGCGGCTGCCTACGCGCTGCAATATCCGCGTGTGCAGGTTGCAAGCGAAAAGCCGGAAGGAAACGAGGTTTACTTTGCGCAGGTTTCAGGCTGGATCATCCTGCTTACTGCGTTGGCAACAGGCAGCTACGCCCTCTATATGCAATGGACAGGCGAGGAAACCCTGTTTATCGAGTTGTGGATGTGGCCGATATTTGCCGGCTTGCTGCTGTTTGCCAAACGTTTGAAATGGGAAGAGCTGTTGCAGGCAAACTTGGCATTCCTGCCCGTGTTTGCCCTGCATTTCGTCTTCTACCATACCGAACACGCATGGACAGCCGCCGCAGCCTTGCCGCTTGTGGCCGCCACCGTGTTGAACTTCATTATTTTGAACAACTATCCGCACCATGATCTGATTTGGTTGCACAAACTCAATATCACGATACTCGGCGTACTTTGGACGCTTTGGACGGCGCTGTATGTCGGCGGCCTCCTCTCCGGCGTTTGGTCGCAGCTCTCATGGCTGGTTGTGCCTTTGGCGATGTGGATTGTTTTCCATACGCAGCGCCAACGCGAATTTTTCAGACGGCATCAAGCCATTTATCAGCATTTTGCTATGCCGTTGTGCGCCCTTGCCGCTGCCTGTTGGATGCTGTGGACCAATTTCTCCACGCCGTTTCAACCTTCGCCGTTGCCGTATATTCCCGTGCTCAATCCGGTGGAACTCGCCAGCGCCGGTATGCTTTGGTTTGCCCTGAAATCCCTGCCTGAAGCCTTACCGCCCGACCTTCGCCGTACCACGGCAACCACAGTTTCCGCCTTGGCATTTATGCTGATCAGCGCGGGCGTGATGCGCGTATGGCATTTTTATGACGGCATCACTTGGCGTCTCGACATCATGCTGCAATCCTTCGGCCTGCAAGCCAGCCTCTCCGTCGTTTGGGCAGTAACCGCCATCATCTTGATGGTACTCGGCAACCGCCGCAAACAGCGCTCCTACTGGATGACAGGCGCGACGCTGATGGGTATCGTGGTCGTCAAACTCTTCTTGATCGAGCTTTCCAATAGCGGCGGTATCGAGCGCATTGCCTCCTTCATCATCGTCGGCCTGTTGCTGCTTCTGGTCGGCTGGTTTGCACCCGTTCCGCCCAAAGCAGAGAATGATGGCGAACCTAAAGCCTAATCATTAATCTCAAATAAAAAGGCCGTCTGAAAAACCATTTAGTTTCAGACGGCCTTTATTTTTTTAGAAGGTACCATCTGCTTTGTTCTAGAATGTCTAATCGTATTGAGTTATGATGCCTTTTAATATTATATAAATGGATAAGCCGTAGGCTGTCTGAAAAAACGAAAACGGGTGCAACCCGAATATTCGCATACCACGCATGATGCGCCCGACAGACTGACCATGGGTGGACACATAAAGATAAAAACCGCTACCGAAGGAAATAGAAAATGCCTAACCGCAATGAGCTTCCCTTAATTTATTCTTGTTCCGGATGTTCCGATGTGGCGCAGCTGGCCAACAACACTGCCGTAGCGCTCGACCATGCCGGAGAATTTGAAATGTCGTGTATTTCCGGCGTGGGCGGCAAAGTCGCGCCGTTAGTGCGCAAAGCGCAGTCCGGACGGCCGATGTTGGTTATTGACGGCTGTCATTTGCATTGCGCCAAATCGTGTTTGGAAAATGTGGGCGTTGAAATCCCGGAAGGGCATCATGTAAAACTATACGAACTGGGCTACAAAAAACGCTTTGGCAAAAGCTATGACGAAGCTACGGTAGAAGAAGTTTATCAATATGTTTTGACGAAGAAGAAAGATACGTTCAACAGTTGAATGCCTTGATTTGCGATTGTGATTTAATATGAAGGTATGATTTAAAAGTGGTTTGAATGTAACAAAGGCCGTCTGAAAACGGATAGCAATTTTGAGCTAAAACGTTTTCAGACGGCCTTTATCATTCCAAGCCTTCTAATTTTTACATCTCTTCCAATTTCGCAAACTTGGTGTCCAGCTCTTTCACGCCCTGTTTGCCGAAGTTGATGGTCAGGCGGGCGGATTCGCCTTTGTCCACGGCATCGATGATGACGCCGGTGCCGAATTTGGCGTGGCGGACGTTTTGGCCGATGCGGAAGCCTGCGTAGGTTTGCGGCTGTTTGAAGTCGTCGAGGATTTTGTCCCGTTGTACGGCGGTTGGGCGTGTATTGCCGTAGCTGTCGTAGGCAGGTTTTTTGACGGACAGGTAGTGCAATACTTCGGGCGGGATTTCTTCGACGAAGCGGGAGACGATGCCGAATTGGGTTTGTCCGTGCAGCATGCGTTGTTGCGCCATGGTGATGTAGAGGCGTTTACGGGCGCGGGTGATGGCGACGTACATGAGGCGGCGTTCTTCTTCGAGGCCGCCGCGTTCGGCGAGGCTCATTTCGCTGGGGAAGCGGCCTTCTTCCATGCCGGTGAGGAAGACGGCGTTAAATTCCAAGCCTTTGGAGGCGTGGACGGTCATCAGTTGGACGGCTTTTTCGCCTGCGCCTGCTTGGTTTTCACCGGATTCGAGGGCGGCGTTGCTCAAGAAAGCGAGGATGGGGAAGGCGGGGTCGTCTGAAATGTTCTCAGGCAGGGTTTCAAAGTTGCTGTCTTCGGGTTTGAACTCGATGGCGGCGTTGACGAGTTCGTCGAGGTTGTCGAGGCGGTCTTGGTTGTCGCCTTTTTGGGTTCGGTAGTGTTCGGTCAGGCCGCTGTCTTTGAGGATGCCGACGATGATTTCGGACAGGGGCATTTGTCCGACTTGGTTGCGCAGGGCTTCAATCAGGCGGACGAAGGCGGCGATTTTGGTGGCTTTTGCGCCGGCATTGCAGGCTGCCTGCCAGAGGGTGATGCCTTGTTCGTTTGAGGCCGTCTGAAGGTTTTCGATGGTGCGTGCGCCGATGCCGCGCGGTGGGAAGTTAATCACACGCAAGAGGGCGTTGTCGTCGTCGGGATTGACGGCAAGGCGCAGGTAGGCGAGGGCGTGTTTGATTTCTTGGCGTTCGTAAAAGCGCAGGCCGCCGTAGATTTTGTAGGGAATGCCGCTGCGGAACAGGCTTTGTTCGATGACGCGCGATTGGGCGTTGCTGCGGTAGAGGACAGCAATTTCGTCCAAATCCCAGCCTTCGCGTTCGAGGGCTTTGGTTTCGTCCACAATGAATTGGGCTTCTTCGAGGTCGGTAAAGGCGGAGTAGTAGCGGATTTTGTCGCCTGCTTCAGCGTCGGTGCGCAGGTTTTTGCCGAGGCGTTCGTCGTTGTTTTCGATGACGGCGTTGGCGGCGGCGAGGATGTTGCCGACGGAGCGGTAGTTTTGTTCGAGTTTGACGGGCGTGTTGATGTGGAACTCTTCCATCAGCGCGGTCATGTTGCCGACGTTTGCGCCGCGGAATCGGTAAATGCTTTGGTCGTCGTCGCCGACGGCAAAGACGGCGGCATTGTTGCCGGCAATCAGTTTCAGCCATGCGTATTGCAGTTTGTTGGTGTCTTGAAACTCGTCGACCAGAATGTGGTTGAAGCGGTTTTGGTAGTGTTGGCGTAGGATTTCGTTGCTTTGCAACATTTCGTAGCTGCGCAGCATGAGTTCGGCAAAATCGACCACGCCTTCGCGTTGGCAGATTTTGTCGTATTCGGCGTAGCACTCAATCATGCGGCGCGTGTGCGGATCGGGCGCGCTCAAGACGGAAGCGCGCAAACCGGATTCTTTTTGCGCGTTGATAAAGCCTTGCAGCGAACGCGGCGCGATGATTTCTTCGGCGATGTTGAGGCTTTTGAGCAGGCGTTTGATCAGGGAAAGCTGGTCGCTGCTGTCGAGGATTTGGAAGGAAGAGGGCAGGCCGGCGTCGCGGTGGTGCAGGCGTAGAAAGCGGTGGCAGAGACCGTGGAACGTGCCGAGCCACATGGCGCGGACGTTGACGGGAATCATTGCGCCCAAACGGGTCTGCATTTCTTTGGCGGCTTTGTTGGTAAACGTTACTGCCATAATGCTGTGCACGCTGGCTTGTCCGCTTTGCAAAAGCCATGCGATACGCGTGGTCAGCACGCGCGTTTTGCCGCTGCCCGCGCCTGCCAAAACGAGGGCGGATTGCGGCGGCCAGGTTACGGCGGAGAGTTGTTCGGGGTTTAAGCCTTGCAGGAGGTTGGGGGCGGATTCGTTGGGAAACATGAAAAGGCCGTCTGAAAATAAATGGGAATGCGATATTTTAAAGGAAATACAAAAGGCCGTCTGAAAAGATGTTTCAGACGGCCTTTGCGTTGGAAGCCGATTAGAACGGACGTACTTCCAAACCGAACATACGGCGCGCGGTGTTCAGCATTTGGCAGCTGAAGCCCCACTCGTTGTCGTACCATGCGAACACTTTAACCATTTTGCCTTCGGTTACTTTGGTCAGCGTAGAGTCGAATGTGCTGGCTTGGGTGGTGTGGTTGAAGTCCATAGAAACCAGCGGCAGGGTGTTGTAACCCAAAACGCCTTTCAGACGGCCTTCTTCGGAAGCGGCTTTCATCAGCGCGTTGATTTCTGCGACAGAAGTCTCACGGCTTGCTTGGAAGCTCAGGTCAACTAGGGAAACGTTGACGGTCGGTACGCGGATGGCGAGGCCGTCGAGTTTGCCTTTCAGGGCAGGCAATACCAAGCCGACGGCTTTTGCCGCGCCGGTTTTGGTCGGAATCATGTTTTCCACGCCGCTACGCGCACGGCGCAGGTCTTTGTGGCGTACATCGGTTACGGTTTGGTCATTGGTCAGCGCGTGGATGGTGGTCATCACGCCGTTTACGATACCGATGTTTTCGTTCAACACTTTGGCCACAGGCGCCAGGCAGTTGGTGGTACAAGACGCGTTGGAGATAACGCTCATGTCGTCGGTAATCACGTCGTCGTTTACGCCGTAAACGATGGTTGCGTCAACGTCATCGCCGCCGGGAGCGGAAATCAGCACTTTTTTCGCGCCGCTTTCCAAGTGGATTTTGGCTTTCTCTTTGCTGGTGAACGCGCCGGTACATTCCATTACCAAGTCAACGCCCAATTCGCCCCATGGCAATTCGGCTGGGTTGCGGGTGGAGAAGTAAGGGATTTTTTTACCGTCGATGATGAGGTGTTTTTCATCATGGGAAACATCGGCGTCAAAGCGGCCGTGAACAGTGTCGAATTTGGTCAGGTGAGCATTGGTCTCGATGCTGCCGCTGGCATTGATGGCAACGATGTCGAGTTGGTCTTGCAGTTTGTAGTCAAAAATAGCGCGCACTACTTGGCGGCCGATGCGGCCGTAACCGTTGATGGCAACTTTGATACCCATGGCTTTTCCTCTTCTTTTGGGTTTGGGTTGTGGATTGAATGGCGGCAATTATAGCAAAAATGTAGTGCTGTGTAATTAATGTTTTATTGAAATTTTTTGGTTTGATTATTTTTAATTGTAGATGATTAGAGTAGAAATGCAGGTTTAAATTTAATGTTATTTTATATTTTTTGAAATTTTATTTTTTATTTATTCTATTTTTGGTGTTTTATGCTTGTTTTAAATCATGGTAATGAAGGGAACGGGAAAAGGCGGATTGTTTTTGTTTATATTAAACAGAATTTGCGTGTGGCTTTTGATTACAACATACAACAGTGGAATTTTCAGACGGCCCGGATTGGACGGAAGGAAAACAGGCCGTCTGAAACATTTTGATGACGGGGGATTTGAATGCGTTGGGTTGCCGCTTTTCCTTACGGGATAAGGGAAAGGCGGTTTGCGGCGAGGGCGGTTGTCAGTGGGAAGGGGAGGGAAAAACGGGGCTTGGGTGTTGCGTTTGGCTTGTATATAAAGAAGTGTATGAAGATTTTAGTCGTAGTGCATGAAGATTTTCCTTGCGATTTTAATGCAATACTGACTTGCCAACAGTGTTAAATTTTTTTACGATAAGGTCAGATTATGTTTGCATGGTCATAAGCGGTGCATTCTTTAAATACCGGATATTATCCTTGTCCGAATATCTATTTTAACCGGCCGGTTTGTCCGACCTGATTTCTAAATATATACGCGCAAGGCCGGGAGGCCTTGACGACACTCGATTTTTAAGAGGTTCATCGTGTCAAATTCTCAATCCAGCGAACGCGCGACGTTTAGCAGTCGCCGCGCCTTTATGTTTGCTGCCATCGGCTCGGCCGTGGGCTTAGGCAACATTTGGCGATTCCCTTACATCGCTTTCGACAACGGCGGCGGTGCTTTCGTCCTCCCTTATTTGGTTGCGCTGTTGACGGCAGGTATTCCGCTGTTGCTGCTCGACTACGCTATCGGCCACCGTTACCGCGGCTCGCCTCCTTTGGCTTTCCGCCGCCTCGGCCGTTTGTTTGAGCCGATGGGTTGGTGGAACTTCCTGACCAACGTCATCATCTGTATCTACTACGCCGTGATTGTCGGCTGGGCGGCAAGCTATGCCTATTATTCTTTGACTTCGGCATGGGGTGCGGATCCGCAGACCTTCTTCTTCAAAGACTTCCTGCAAATGGCCGATGCCAAAGACTTGGGTTTGGACTTTGTCGGTAAAGTGGCCGGCCCGCTGATTGCCGTTTGGGTGTTTACGCTGGCGATTATGGCTTTGGGCGTACAAAAAGGCGTAGCCGGTGCGTCCACATTCTTCATGCCTTTGTTGGTGGTGATGTTTGTCATCATGGTGGGCATTGCGCTGACTCTGCCGGGTGCGGCAAAAGGTTTGGACGCTTTGTTTACGCCTGACTGGAGCCGTTTGGCGGATCCAAAAGTCTGGGTAGCCGCATATGGCCAGATCTTCTTCTCGCTCTCCATCTGCTTCGGCATCATGATTACTTATTCTTCTTACCTGAAGAAAAAAACCGACTTGGGCGGCACAGGCTTGGTTGTCGGCTTTGCCAACAGCAGCTTTGAGTTGCTCGCCGGTATCGGCGTATTTGCTGCATTGGGCTTTATGGCTCAAGCCGCAGGCAAGGAAGTCAGCGAAGTGGCATCTAACGGTATCGGTTTGGCGTTTATCGCGTTCCCGACCATCATCAACCAAGCGCCGATGGGCGCGTTGATCGGCGTGTTGTTCTTCGGCTCGCTGGTGTTTGCCGGTGTGACTTCCATGATTTCCATCGTTGAAGTGATTGTGGCCGCAATTCAAGACAAAATGAACATCGGCCGTGTCAGCGCAACGCTGATTGCTGGCGTTCCCATGGCGATTATTTCCACCTTGCTGTTCGGTACGACCACCGGCCTGCCTGTGTTGGACGTATTGGACAAATTCATCAATACTTATGGCATTGTGGCTTCCGGTTTTGTTTACGTTTTGGCGATTGTCTTGTTGAACAAGCTGCCGGAACTGCGTAACCACTTGAACGCGCTGTCTTCCATCCGTGTCGGCAAAGTGTGGACCGCCAGCGTGGTGGTTACCGTCGCCATGCTCGGCTATATGCTTTATCAAGATACCGCCGGCCTCTTAAAAGAGAATTACAGCGGCTATCCTGACAGCTTCCTCAATATCTTCGGCTGGGGAATGGTAGGCGCCATCCTCGTATTGTCGGTCTTGCTGTCATTCTTGCCGTGGAAACACGGTCAGGGCTTCAATGTCAAAGACGAACATGAACACGAACGTGAAGGAGAAGAATAATGAGTACTTCAGCCATTATTATGATGCTTGTCGCATTGATCGTCATTTGGGGCGGATTCATCGTCTCCGTCCTGCGCCTGCCTAAAGAATAAGGCTTGAGCAAATGAAAGGGCCGTCTGAAACTTAAATTTCAGACGGTCTTTTTGCGACATGACGGGGAAAGTGGGAAAGAAGGATTCCCCTGATTGGTGGGGTAGTCTGGAAGTTTGATTATGTATTATTGATTATGATGTGTAAATTATATCTATTTGTTTTTAAAAGATTTTAGTCCGATTGTCGTTTTAATGAACCGTTGTTCCCTTTGGACCCTACCTGCTATTTTCTTTGTTTTAGAATAAAGGCTCTCATCGACCTGATGGGGTATTGGGTACAGCAACTGTTTATTTTTAAGGAGACTTCCGTGGCTAAAGTATATCAACCAGGTACAGAAATTGATTCTAAAGATTTTGTTTTCGGTCTCGATCCACGCGAGTGGAATGGCTTTTTTTCAAAAGGCATAGGGTCGGATAATGGCCATAATGAGCATGTCTTCCGTCTCGATCCGCGCGAGTGGAACGGCTTTTTTTCAAAAGGAGTAGAGTCCGATCATGGTCATAATGAGCATGTTTTCCGCCTCGATCCGCGCGAGTGGGACGGTACTTTTTCAGGAGAAGGCAAAGGTCCTAATGACGGTTATGATGATGACCATATCATCCGCCTTGATCCGCGTGAGTGGGAAGGTTTTGAGCCTGCACAACCGGCCGCGAAGCCGATATTGGAATCCAAAGCTTTCGATGGCGATGAACTTTTGAGCCGTGCCTTTGGTGAGGTTGATCCTCTTGATTCTTCTGTCGGTCTTTCCTCAGACAATGCGACCTATTCAAGCAATGGTACAGGTTCATCTGCGTTGGATACCATTCATGATTTAGCAGAGGCTTCTATTTTCAAACTGTAATCGTTCCATAATATAAAAGGCCGTCTGAAACCGATATGTGTTTCAGACGGCCTTTTTGTGTATGGTCATCGGGACGAAGCCTAACTCATCATCCAAATTACCAAATGCACCATGGTCGGGCCAAACAATACCATAAACAGTCCGGCCAGAATCATGGTCAGACTCGCCATGACGCCTTCAGTTTCGTGGCGTTGTCCGGCACGCGATGTGCCGAAGCCGTGGGCAGCATTGCCGAATGCTACACCGTTGGCGGTATGGAAACGGATGCGGGTAAAGGCCAAAAAAAGGTCGCCGAATATCATGCCGACAAAGCCGGTGATGATGGTGAACAGGGAAACGAGCGAGGCGGAGCCGTGGATTTCGCTGGCAAGGACGACGGCAAACGGGGTGGAGATGGAGCGCGCCATCAGGCTGTTGGTCACTTCGTTGTTGAAGTGGAACATATGGCTCATGAGGAATGCGCTGATTACGCCGACAAACATGCCCACCATAATGGCGATGGAGAGGATGGGCAGTTGGCGGCGGATGACTTCGCGGTTTTCATAAATGGGGACGGCAAAGGCAACGGTAACTGGAGTAAGCAGGAAGACGATGCCTTGGGTATATTTGTGGTAGGTGTCGTAATTGACGCCGAATGCCAGCAGCAGGAGGATGGTGCTGACGGAGACGGTAACGACGGGGGAGAAAATCATTAAGGGTTTTTTGCGGTGGATTTTTTTGGCAACGACATAGGCAAAGCAAGTCCAGATGAAGCAGGCGAGGGCGGTATAGTCCATTTTTATTCTCTATTTTTAGGAGTGGAGTTTTTTGTAGAGGCGGCGTTTCCAGCGGTAGCAGAAATCGAGGGTCAGGGCGGTGCTGATCATCACGAGCGCGGTGCCGACGGCGATGGTCAAAATCAGCTGCCAACCTTCGGACATCAGCAGGTCTTGATATTGCAAGACGGAAACCATGATGGGGATGAAGAAAAAGACGAGTTCGCCCAATGCCCATTTTGCGCCGTGGTCAACCATGCCCGGGCGGATGATGCCGAGCCCCAAAAGGGCGAGCATGAGGAACAAGCCCAATACGCCTGAAGAAACAGGCAGATGCGTGAAGCGGACGATAAGGTCGGAGACGCCCCATACTGCGCCGATGATGGCAAGCTGCAAGGCCGTCTGAAAAAATCTGGTGAGGGAATCCATGATATGGGTGTGTGTTGAATGAAAGGCTTGATTATAGAAACCTGGTTTCTGCATAATATGAATTATTAAACGAATAATCATGCCTTAGAGGAATAATGGACTTCAAAAGCCTGTATTGTTTTGCCGAACTCATCCGCCTGCAAAGTTTTTCGGCCACCGCTTCCGCGTTGAATTTGACGCAGCCGACGGTCAGCAAAATCATTCAGGCTTTGGAAGAAGAATTGGGCGTGCCGCTTTTGTGCAAAGAAAACGGACGCAAAAAGCGGCAGGTGCAGCCGACCGCAATCGGCGAAGAAGTCTATCGCCATGCGTTAAACCTTTTGCACGAACGCGATTTGCTGCTGGCCCGCATTGACGATTACCGCCATGTCAAAAGCGGGACGCTGCGTTTGGGTTTGGCCTTGTTCGGCAGCGATTTGCTCGGGCAGGCTTTGTTTGATTTCCACCACAAATGGCCGGACATCGAATTGTCGTTTTTGGAACAAGGCTCACTCGCCATCGAGCAATCCCTGCGCAACAACGAACTCGATGCCGGGCAGCTGCTCGCTCCGGTTCACGAAGACTTCGACAGCATCACGTTGTGCGACTATCCGCTGGTGGTCTTGATGCCGAAAAATCGGGCGAGACACGATGCGCTGACGCTCAAAAGCCTGCAACACGAGTCCTTCATTCTGTTTGGCGCAGGGTTTTCCCTCAATGAAACCATTCAGACGGCCTGCCGCAATCAAGGTTTTAAACCCAACGTTGTCTGCCGTACCGGACAATGGAATTTGGTCGCCGACATGGTGGCGCACAATATGGGCATTGCCTTGTTGCCCGAATACTATGCCCGAAAAATCAATCCCGATGTCTTTGCCGCCATTCCTTTGGTCGAACCCGAAATCCGCTGGCAGCTCACCATGGCATGGAAAAAACACCAACGTCCGACGCCGGCCTTAAGGGCTTGGTTGGACGTGGTCAGGGAAGCGTTTGGCAGGCGAAACAAATAAAATCAAATCATCAGGCCGTCTGAAAAAAAGGGTGTCGATATCACCCGATTTCAGACGGCCTTTCCCGTTAAAAATGGTAAAATGGCCTAAAAAAGAGTAGAATATGCACCGTTTACAACTCTGCGCCTCTCAGCAGGCTCGAATTATGGACCTTCCCAGTTCGCCTTTGAACTTCCCATCAGACACACAACAACAATAATCATCCCGCCGAAATGCCTTCCCGCGTCCGGCGGGCGGAGCATTTATGAGCATCGAACAAACCCCTCCGAATCTCGACAATACCCCCGACAATGATGTGGTAGAAGACCGCATTTCTGACGATCGCATCTCTGACGATATCGACCGCATCCACGCCTTATGCGAAATCCTCGAGCCGTCCTTTGAACAAATCGAAGCAGGCGTGCCGATTGAAGACGAAAGCCTGCGTGACAAGTTCACCGAGCTGACCGTCCTCTTGGCCGAGCTGCACCCTGCCGACGTGGCCGCCGTCTTGGAATCCCTGCCGCCGCGCGAGCGTAACATCGTCTGGCTTTTGGTCGCCCCGGAAGACGACGGCGAAGTATTGCTGGAAGTATCCGACGCCGTACGCGAAACGCTGATCGAGTCCATGGACAAAGACGAGCTGTTGGCCGCCGTCGATGATTTGGACGCAGACGAATTGGCAGAACTGGCAGACGACTTGCCGCACCAAGTGGTGTACGAAGCGCTGCAAACGCGTGATGAAGAAGAACGCGAGCAGGTCAAAGCGGCGATGTCTTACGAAGACAACCAAGTCGGCGCGATTATGGACTTTGAATTGGTCAGCATCCGCGCCGATGTGGCGTGTGAAGTCGTATTGCGCTACTTGCGCCGTTTCGACAGCCTGCCCGACCATACCGACAAGATTTTCGTGGTCGATGAAAACGACGTGTTGCAAGGCGTGCTGCCCATCCGCAAACTCTTGGTCGCCGACCCCGAAGACATGGTGGCGGACGTGATGGCCACCGATGTCGTGCGCTTCCGTCCCGAAGACGACGTGGAAGAAGCGGCACAGGCGTTTGAACGTTATGACTTGGTCACCGCGCCGGTTGTCGATGAAACAAAAAGCTGATCGGCAGGATCACCATTGACGAAATGGTGGACGTGATCCGTGAAGAATCCGAAGCCGACATGTTTAACATGGCCGGTTTGCAAGAAGAAGAGGACTTGTTCGCCCCGATTTGGGACTCGGTGAAAAACCGCTGGATGTGGCTTGCCATCAACCTGTGTACCGCCTTTATCGCCAGCCGCGTAATTGGCGCATTTGAAGGCAGTATCGAGAAAATCGTCGCACTGGCTGCGCTGATGCCCATCGTCGCCGGCATCGGCGGCAACTCCGGCAACCAAACCATCACCATGATCGTCCGCGCCATGGCAATGGGACAAATGACCAGTACGCAGGCAGGCCGCCTGCTGAAAAAAGAAGTCGGCGTCGCCCTCGTCAACGGCATTATTTGGGGCACGGTAATGGGCGTGATTTCATGGCTGCTCTACGGCAACATCGGCATCGGTTTGGTCATGGTGGCCGCGATGACCTTGAACCTTTTGCTGGCCGCGACCGTCGGCGTCCTCATTCCCGTCATGATGGACAAAGCCGGACGCGACCCGGCATTGGGCAGCTCGGTGCTGATTACCGCGGTTACCGACTCCGGCGGCTTCCTGATTTTCTTGGGATTAGCAACCATGTTCCTGTTGTAATAGGAAAAAAAAGACGTGTTCGATACGTCCTTTTCAAACCGTTTAAAAGGCCGTCTGAAATTTCAATTTTCAGACGGCCTTTGCTGTTTTTTAAAGCTTTACATCATGAGGGCGTTTAGTTTTGGGGCTGACGTAGATTAGCCCCTTGTTTAAAGCGAAGTCAGAAAAGTCAGAAATCCCAATATCACGCCGACTGCGTTGGGTATAATCAGAATCCAGTCTTTCCGGGGTTCTTTGCTCCAACCGTACAAAACCCAAATCAGACAGGATACTGCTGCAAACAGGGGTTGCCACGGCTGCGCCTTTGCCCCTTGCATATTGGCGATAATTTGGGGGATATAGGCGACAAATACGAAAATACCTATTGCCGCTCCTATGCTGCCGACAACGGTATTGAATTTTGCTTTGCTTATCATGCTGGTAAGTCTCCTTTTAATATGAAAATCGAGGCGGTAGATAATATGGGCAGGCTGACTCAGCCGAGGGAACAGCCGCAGCCGCAATGATGTTCGTGGCCTTGGCCATGTTCGTCCGAATCTTCGGCAAGCAGGGCTTCGTAGTCGCCGCTTTCAATCAGGCTGACCAGTTCTGCCGGACTTTCCGCGCCTTATACCTAGTCGCAGGATAAATAACTCTATTCTACCGCAAAATATGTATGTCATCATCCATCATTTGGCCTTGGCTGCCGATGAGGTTTTCGAGGGCTCTGTCGAGCTGGACGAAAGCTATTTCGGCGGACAGCGTAAAGGCAGACGTGGTCGAGGTGCGGCAGGAAAAGTGGTTGTCTTCGGCATTCTGAAACGCAACGGACGGGTCTATACCGTTGTGGTGGATAATGCCAAGTCTGAAACGTTATTCCCTGTCATCAAAAAGAAAATCATGCCGGACAGCATTGTTTACACGGATAGCCTGAGCAGCTATGATAAGTTGGACGTGAGCGGTTTTATCCATTACCGCATCAACCATTCCAAGGAATTTGTCGACCGTCAGAACCACATTAACGGCATTGAGAATTTTTGGAATCAGGCAAAACGTTTCTTGCGAAAATACAACGGAATCGATCGCAAATCTTTCCCGCTGTTCTTGAAAGAATGCGAATTTCGATTTAACTTCGGCACACCGTCTCAACAGCTTAAAATCCTGCGAGATTGGTGTGGAATTTAGGGCTAATCTACGTCAGCCCCTTAGTTTTTGATGACGTTTACGGCGTAATGGGCAGTAGTGTTACGGCGGGCTTGGGCGCGCATCATATAGACCTGCACTTTATATTTGCCCGATTGGGTAGCGATACCGTCAAATTTATCGCCTTGTGCCGAACCGTTAAATACGGCTTCATCGTCTTTGGGTGCCCATACGTTGAAATAGGCGTTAGGGCTGCCGGTTTTACTGATGCGCAGGCGGTCGCCCTTGCGTACGGAGAACAAATGCTCGGCGGTTTGATAGCCGGTGATTTTGCCGGAAAAACGCTGCTTGGTTTGTTTGTGTGCCGAAGCTGGTTTTGAAGCTTCCGCTTTAGGCGTGGCGGCATTTGAATAAGTGGTAAACAGTAAGGGAAGGGCGGCTAACAAGAGAAATTTTTTTCATGGGTTGGGTCTCCGAATGTGGGGCGCCAATATGGCACTCATTTTGATAACCCATCAGTATGTTCATATTTTTATAAAGCCAAAGCCGAATAGGGCAATATTCATTTTTTCAATCAGGCCGTCTGAAAACAAATATTATTCAGACGGCCTTTTCTGATAATATAACAACGAATTATTCCTTTCGGAGCCGTTATGACCTTCCCGCCACTCAAATCTCCCCTGAAATTTTACGCCGTTGTTCCCACTGCTGACTGGGTCGAGCGCATGGTCAAAGCAGGTGCCGACACGGTGCAACTGCGCTGTAAAATCCTGCATGGCGACGAGTTGAAACGCGAAATCGAACGTTGCGTCGTAGCCTGTCAAAACAGTGCAACCCAGCTTTTCATCAACGACCACTGGCGCGAAGCGATTGCCGCAGGTGCATACGGCGTGCATCTCGGGCAGGAAGACATGGACACTGCCGACCTAGCCGCGATTGAAGCTGCCGGTTTGCGCTTGGGCTTGAGTACGCACTCTGTTGCCGAACTCGATCGCGCCTTGTCCGTACAACCTAGCTACGTCGCCAGCGGCGCGATTTTTCCGACCACGACCAAACAAATGCCCACCGCCCCGCAAGGCTTGGAGAAACTGCGCGAATATGTGAAACAGGCTCGCGGCATACCCGTCGTCGCCATCGGCGGCATCGATTTGAACAACGCTGAAGATGTACTTGCCACCGGCGTTTCCTCCCTCGCCGTCGTCCGCGCCGTTACCGAAGCGGAAAATCCCGAAGCCGTGGTTAAAGCGTTTCAGGCTTTGTGGGATGAATAAGGCCGTCTGAAAATAAGAAGTCTGACAAGAGGAGCAAACATCATGAAGATTATATTAAACAATGAAGCCATCACATTAAACGGCACAACCGTTGCCGACCTTATCGCCCAAACCGCGCCGCAGAAACCGTTTGCCGTTGCCGTCAATACCCAGTTTGTCGCCAAAGGTGCGTATGCGGAAACGCTGTTGAACGAAAACGACAAAGTGGACATTGTACGCCCCGTAGTCGGCGGATAAGCGGTTTTACTGTGCGTATATCTGCGCTATTGGTTTAATGCTGAGAAAAGGAAAAGAGATGTTTATCGTATCGTTGGAATATATTAAAGACTTGGCTGCGGTTGAAACCTACCTGTCCGAGCATATTGCGTATCTTGAACGGTATTATCAAGCAGGTGTATTTGTGATGTCTGGCCGCAAACAGCCGCGGACGGGCGGCGTTATCCTGATGAAAGCATCAGGCAGGGAGCAGGTGGAAAAGTTAATTGCAGAAGACCCGTTTCACCGAGAAGGTGTAGCGAAATACACAATTACCGAGTTTATTCCGACTAAGGTTGCCGAAGGACTTGAAAACTATTTGGAAACTATCTGAACCGATTTTTCAGAAGGCTATTGCCCCAAAAATAATATTACAAAGGAATCCATCATGTTTACCCTATACGGAGAAACTTTCCCTTCACGGCTGCTGCTCGGTACGGCTGCTTATCCGACGCCGGAAATCCTCAAGCAGTCTGTCCAAATCGCGCAACCGGCGATGATTACCGTTTCGTTACGCCGCGCCGGCAGCGGCGGCGAAGCGCATGGGCAGGGCTTTTGGTCGTTGTTGGAAGAAATTGGCGTACCTGTGTTGCCCAATACTGCAGGCTGTCAAAGCGTGCAGGAAGCCGTGACTACTGCGCAAATGGCGCGCGAAGTGTTTGAAACCGACTGGATCAAACTCGAACTTATCGGAGACGATGACACGTTGCAGCCGGATGTGTTCCAACTGGTTGAAGCGGCGGAGATCCTGATTAAAGACGGCTTCAAAGTGCTGCCTTATTGCACCGAGGATTTGATTGCCTGTCGCCGACTGCTCGACGCAGGCTGTCAGGCGTTGATGCCGTGGGCGGCGCCGATTGGCACAGGTTTGGGCGCAGTTCATGCTTATGCGCTGAAAGTTCTGCGCGAACGCCTGCCCGACACGCCGCTGATTATCGACGCAGGCTTGGGTTTGCCTTCGCAGGCGGCGCAAGTGATGGAATGGGGCTTTGACGGCGTGTTGCTGAATACCGCCGTTTCCCGCAGCGGCGATCCGGTCAATATGGCACGCGCTTTTGCGCTTGCGGTCGAGTCGGGCCGTCTGGCTTATGAGGCGGAACCTGTGGAGGCGCGTGATAAAGCGCGCGCCAGTACGCCGACGGTGGGCCAGCCTTTCTGGCATTCGGCGGAATATTGATACACATTAGGGCGTGTCGAACACGCCCTTTTTTATTGGTGGGAAACCTGATTTCAGCTTGAACAGAATGTTCAGACGGCCTTGGCCAAAAGCTGTTTCAATGGTTTTAAGATTTGCCATGCCTGCGCTTTGAGTTGCGGCTGCATCAGCAGGCGGGCGGGGTGGGGAATGACGAAATGCGGCCGCTCTGCGCACAATTCGTTCATCAACCCAATCATGTCAGGGCTATCAAAGATTTTGCCGAGGAACAATACTGCGCGCGCTTGCGAAGCGGTCAGCTCGTTTTGCATTTCGGCAAGCTCGGAGCGGATGTGTTCGGCATCGGGCAGGGCGGTGAATACGGGCGCGGTTTTGACCCATGCGGTTTTATGCGCCTGCTCGGGCTTGAGGCCGATGGCGGCGAGGATGTTGTCGAGAAGCGTGCCGACGTCGCCGCTAAACAGCGTACCATGCAGGCTGTCTTCGGTGGACGGGCAAATGCTGACCACCATGATTTCAGACGGCCTGATGGTTACGTCAAGACGGGGCAGATTGTCTGAATGTGCGGCTTTTTCTGTTTTTGCCGGTGTTTCGGCAATGGCTTTGGGTGCCGCTTCAGGAACGCGTACAGCAGGTTTGGCCGTTTGCGCAGTGGCAATGGCGGCGGTGCGTGCCTGATGGGCACTTGCGGATAAAGTGCGCACGGCTTGCGCGGTATCGGCGGCAATGGTTTTGGGGCGGACGGGCGCGGCTGATGCTGCGGCTTGAGGCGCAGCATGGATGATTTTGGCGTTTTGGTTCAGCCACATCGGGCCCAAGCCCAAGGCTTCGTGCAGGTGCAGGTAGCGGCTGCTTAACATGATTTCTCCATCAATACGGCATCTTCGCTGCCACCATCGGGCAGGGCGTAGTAGTTTTTACGGCGGCCGCAGGTTTGGAAGCCGTGTTTGCGGTAGAGCTGTTGTGCGGTTTCATTGCTTGAGCGGACTTCGAGTAGCAATCGGGTTGCGCCTTGCTGTTGCACTGCGTTTTGCCAGTGTTGCAGCAGGGCGGACGCAATGCCTTGGCGGCGGTATTCGGGCGCGACGGCAATCAGGTGCAGCTCAGATTCGTCAAATACGGTTTGCCACACGATAAAGCCGGTAATTTGGTGGTCGGTCTGGCTGAGCCAAACGCTGTCGGGATGGTGTTGAACGGCCGATTCAAACTGCTGCGCCGTCCACGACGAAGGATTGCCTTGTGCGTCGATGGCGGCAAGGGTGGGGCAGTCGGCAAGTACAGCTGGGCGCAGGTTCACGGTTTGGCCTTTTGTTGACCTTGCTCTTGTGCGGTCAGGGCAATTTTGTTGCGGACGTACAGCAGCTCGGCATGCGCCGCATCGGTGGCAGCATAACGGCCGCTGCGGGCAAGTTTGAGATAGTCGGCGGCAGTCGGCATATCGGCTTGACCATCAAAAGGCGGTTTGTCGGCGAGGGCAAAGGCATTGCCGATGCCGCCGGTAGGCGTTTTGTCTTCGGGCGCGGTAATGGCGACGGCTTTGCCAACCGTGTAATCGCTCAAGCGGACGTGGTTTTGCGTATCAAACCATGCGTAGAACACTTCGCCCATGCGCGCATCGGTGGCCGCCAGTACGCAGCTTGATGGCGGCAGCAGCGAAGCGGCGGCATCGAGGCAGGGAATACCGATCATGGGCGTGTCAAACGGCGTGGCCAAACCTTGTGTAACCGCCGCGCCGATACGCAGGCCGGTAAATGCGCCGGGGCCTTGTGCATAAACGATGCAGCCCAAATCGGCGGCCGTGATGCCCGCTTCTTTGAAGAGGCGTTCGATTTGCGGCAGGATTTGTTCGGATTGCTTGGTACCGACGTTTTCGTGAAACAGGCGGATTTCGCCTTGATGTTCCAATGCGATGGACAAAAAGGATGTGCTGGTGTCGATGGCAAGAGTCGGGCGGTTGTCGGTTGGCATGGTGTATTTTTTTAGAAGGATATGGGTTGCCATTATAGTGGAACGGCGATGGGGAACAAAGCACTCGGGCGGCGCTTTGGTAAAAACGCCGTTTACCGCAAAGCTGTTCGATAAGTGAACCAAGGTTTCAGGCCGTCTGAAAACGTTTCAGACGGCCTTGTTTTATTGGTCGAGTTTCAATAAAGGTGAACCTGCTTTTTCAACGGCGCGGCAGTAGGCTTCATGCGCTTCGATGCGCTGCAAATAAGCGCGGATATTGGGGTAGTCGGAAAAAGCGAAGCGGTCGGCCGCAGCTTGCAGCGGATAGCTCATCATGATGTCGGCACCGCTGAGGCTGTTGCCGACCAACCATTCGCGGTTTTCCAACTCGCTGTTGATGTGGGAAAGATGCAGCGCGGCTTGCGGATGGATAAAGCTGCTTTTGACGCTGCCGCTGATTTTGCGGGCAATCGGTTTGACGAAAAACGGCATGGGCGCGTTTTCAATCCGGCGGAACACCAGTCCGAGCAACAATAACGGCATCAGCGAACCTTCGGCATAATGCAGCCAGCGTTGATATTGCCAGTATTCGTGGCTGCCGCGTTCTGGCATCAGACGGCCGTTGCCGTAGGTTTGAATCAGATAGTCGGTAATCGCGCCGCTTTCCGCCAAGATAAAGCCGTCATCATCCAACAAGGGCGATTTGCCCAAGGGATGGATGGCTTTGAGTTCGTCAGGGGCGAGCAAAGTGTCGGGATGACGGCGGTAGGTTTGTAGACGGTAAGGCGTACCGAGGATTTCAAGCAGCCAAACAATGCGCAGGGCGCGGGATTGGTCGAGAGAATGTAGGGTAATCATGAGGGGCTTTATATATCAGTTTGTTTGAGGCCGTCTATGCTGATTTGGCAGGCATTGGCGTATTTTTGCAGGGTTTTGGCCGGTAGTTTGGCGAACACTTCGGGGCGGAAATGCCGATGAAGCTGCCATTTCCATACGCCTGCCGCCATGGCCAAGCCGGTTTCATCATAACGGCAGCGGAACATATGGTAGTACAGCGGCGAATATTCGCCTTTTTCGACGGCTTCGCGCGCGGCCTGCGTTTGGGCATCGAGTTCGCACACCGCCATTTCGGTGGCGTAGGCTTCGTCCTGCCAACCGTTGCTGGTGGCTGCTTCGTAGTGGCCGTCGCGGGTGCCGTAGATGACTTTGCGGTGGCCGTGGTAGCTGGCGCTGTTGTCTTGAGGGATGTCGTCAATCTTCATTCAGACGGCCTTTACTGCTTCCAAAAGCATGAAACATGTTGAAAAGCGTCCGCTTTCCGGAACGTAACACAGGATTTTTTGGCCGTGTTCGATGGGAAAGGTGCGCATAAATTCTTCAAGGATGATGTAAATCGAGGCCGAACCCGTGTTGCCTTTGCTGTGCAGATTGGTAAACCATTTTTCCTGCGGAATGTCGAAGCCGATGTTTTTCAGGCCGTCTGAAAGGCGGTCGCGGAAAAAGCCGGAAGAGTAGTGGGGTAGGAACCAATCGATTTCTTCGGCGCGGATGCCGTGTTTGGCGGCGATTTTGGAGAGGGGTTTTTCCACTGTATAGCGGACGATATTTTCGTTCAGCAGTTTGACGTCCTGCTTGACCGCCATCAGGCTGTGGCGGCGGCCGTAATCGGCATCGGCGTGTTTCCAGCCTTCAAATACGCCGTCGCGGAATTCTGCGCCGGCATACATGCAGGGTGGCATTTCGTTGGCGTAGGAAAGCAGGTCTATCCAATGGATTTTCAGGCTGAGGCTGTCTGAATTGGGGCGGTCGGACAGATACACCGCGCCTGCGCCGTCAGACAGCATCCAGCGCAAAAAGTCTTTTTCAAAACCGATTTCGGGGGAAGCGTTTTCCAGTTTTTTATGGTCGGTTTCACTTTGAAATAATTCGCCGCGCATGACCGCCGAGGCGTTTTCGGAAGCAACGGAAACTGCATGTGCGTGTTCGCCGGTACGCACAGCGTTGTAGGCGTGTTTCATCGCCGCCATACCTGCCGCGCATACGCCTGCCATGCTGAACACTTCGCAAGGCGGCATATCCAGCAAGCCATGCACCATCACGCCGTGTCCGGGCATGGTTTGGTCAGGGTAGGAAGTGGCGCAGGCCAGGCTGCCGATGGCTTCTGCAGGAACGCCTTGGGCAAACAGGCCGTTGACCGCTTCGGCGGCTAATTCGGCATTGGTGTGCGTCGTGCGGCGGCTTTCGGGATCGATGGCGTAGTGGCGCGACAAAATGCCGTTGGAACGCAAGATCATACGGCGCACGCGTGAAGGCACATCGCCTGCCATGCCGAGGACGGCTTCCATTTCGTCATTGCCGACGGGGGCATTGGGCAAGAAGGCAGAAATGCGGTTGAGATAAACGTCTTTGAGTGTGTTATTCGATGTCATGATGTGGTTGTCAAAATAATCAACCGATAAACCGCGCCGCGTAGTCGCAGCTTGCAGTTAACGGGATGTTGTGTGTTTCGGCGTATTCCATCAGCGCGCTCACCAGCAGTTTGGCAATGCCGCGATGACGGAAGTTGGGCGAGACCACGGTATGGTTTACGTCCCAGCCGCCGTTATGTTCGGTATAGCTGATATAGCCTGCTTCCAAACCGTCAATGTCGATTTGAAAGCGACGGCGTTCGGGGTAGTGGATAACTTCGGGCATGATGGATTCCTGGTTTGAGGCCGTCTGAAACAGATTATCTGCCTGACGGTTGTTCATAATAATCCGCCAGCTTTTTCAGACGGCCTTTGAGCAGCGGATGCAGCAGTTTTTTCAAAATTACACTGATGGGTAAAACCACCAAAATCATCGCCAATAAAAAGACGATGTAGAAGCACAACAAGGCACGGCGCAAAAGCGGAGAAATCCTGCCTGCCGCCATCAAAAGCTTGCCCCAGACGAAGAAGCTGCGGCCGGCGGCACGTTCGCTGAAAATCAGTTTTTCATTCACTGTCACCGCGCCCATGTTTTGAAACAGGGTTTCGTCCAAAGGCTGTTGGTTCAATAGTGTATCGCGCAATTTCGTACCAAACCGCGCCGCATCCGCCAATTCTTCTTCAGCAATGCCGGCGGAGGGTAGGGAGCGGAAATAGCGCTTGTCGCCGGTCAGCATCCATGCTGGCGTGGTAATGAAACTTGCCGCGCTGTTGCAGTCATCGATTTTTACGATGTTGCCGATGAGTTTAGCGCCGTTTTGTTTCAGCAAAGATTTCATTTTTTCCTGCGCGCCCAGCCACATATTGCGGCAGCCGATAAGCGTGATGACCGGTTTGCCGTCCAGCAGCCGGCGCGTTTCTTCGCGTTGCAAAAAGGCGGTCATCGGTTGCGAAGGAGAGAGGAACCAAACGGTGTAGGCAATGACCACCACATCGTAATCTTCGGATGGGATTTGCGGCGGCAGAATCGGGGCGGGTTTTAAATGGACGGTTTCAGGAAAGGTATCGAAAAAACACCAAAACGGCCACGGAAACGGAAACGCCTGCTCCGGTACAATATTGACGCAATCGACCTGTACGCCGGCTGTTTGCAACGGCGCGGCAAAATTTCGCGCCAGGCTGGAGAGCTGCCCCGTTTGCGAGTAATGCACAATCAGCACCTTTTTCATTATCTTCCCTGCAATGAGTAAGTTATGGTTGGTTTGGACGGTATTATATAGTAAACCGACCTGCCTTGAACTTTATTCATATTCAGTATGTTCGCGAAAGTTTCAGCCGATTTGGATGGAAGCACCGTATTCTGTCGGAATGGGGCGGTAAAGCGGATTTTTATACCATGCCAACATGAACAACGGCCGTCTGAAATTTTTCAGACGGCCTTGTGTGGAAATCGGGACGCATGGTCTGGAACGGGATTTGTGCTAAGTATGGGGTGCAAATCGTATAGATAAAAAAATAACCGCTTCAAGGCGGTTTGTGGTGGCCAGAGGCGGAATCGAACCGCCGACACACGGATTTTCAATCCGTTGCTCTACCAACTGAGCTATCTGGCCTTCGCGTGTTTCGTTGCGAGATGTGAATTAAACCAAATTTCGTTGCCTTGTGCAAGCGTTTGCAGGCTTTATTTTTGAGACGGTAAATTAAGATTTTGTTTTGTATTGAATTATTTTTCGTTTTAATTGGCGGTTTTTAGGTTTGCTGGTTTGATTTTCAGACGGCCTAAGATACAATCGGCTTTTTTGCTTTGGATTTATGCCATGCTGTATGTGTTTGTTCGTGATATGTGGGATGTTTTACGTTTGCGCTATCGTTCGCCGGAGACGTATTTGTATCCGCCTTTGGTGATGGCGGCGGTGTTACTGCTGTTGGGTGTGGTGAACGCGGCCAGCATGTCGCCTTTGTTTGGCAGTGGCGCGGCGGCGGTGTGCCTGTCGGTGATTTTGGTGATTGTGAAATGGTTGGTGTTGAGCCGCTCGATGCGTAAGGTGCTGCATTATTACGGTGCGCCCCGGTTGCCTTTGTGGGGCTTTATTTTGGTGTCTGAGGCTTTGCTGCTGCCGCTGTTGCTGGTGTTGTATGTGCCGGCGTTGGCTGCGTTTGCGCTGCTGTGGCAGGCTTGGGTTTTTGTGGTGCAGGTACGCGGTTTGATGTGGATGGGGAATGCGACGCTAGGCCGTGTTTTGGTGGGCTATCTGTTGTATGGTTTCGGCGTGTTGTGTGTGGGTACGGTGATTTTGATGCTGTTTATTGCCGCCGGTTGGTTGGATATGGAAACGTTGAATCAAAACCTGCAGGCGTTGACGTCTGCCCGTAAATAATCAATGAAAATTGGAAGGCCGTCTGAAATGTTCGGACGGCCTTTGTTTTATGTGTTTGTTTCGTGGTCTTGCAGGATTTTTTGATAGACGGGGTCGGGGAGGTAGCGGCCTATCATGTCGCGCCAGCCTTGGGGGCCGACCAGGCCTTTGACCATGGTGGAGGATACTTCGGCTATTTCGCGCGGCGGCATTAGGAAGACGGTGGAGATTTCGGGGGCGATGTCGCTGTTGATGTAGCGCATCGAGCGTTCGTATTCGTAGTCGGCGGCGGAACGGATGCCGCGGACGATAAAATTGGCTTTGGCTTCGCGGGCGTAATCGACCAAAAAGCGGTTTTCAAACACGCTGATGCGGACATTGGGGAAGGGGTGGGTAATGGCATCGAGCATGGCGCGGCGTTCTTCTATGGTGTAGGTGCTGCGCTTTTCGGGATTGGTGCCGATGGCGACAATGAGTTCGTCAAAGAGGGATTGGGCTTCCTGTATCATCCACAGGTGGCCGAGGGTGGGAGGATCGAAGCTGCCTGCGTACACGGCACGGCGCGGAGTGGTCGTGGTCATTTTGGGTTGGAAAGAGGATTTGTGTACGTTCAGGATAGGGGAGTTTGTCGGTGATGTCAAAAATCAAAAAGGCCGTCTGAAATTTCAGACGGCCTTTGCGACTTTATCAGTCGTCATCGCTAATAGAGATGAGGATTCTCAAGAGGCTGCTGAAAATGTTGTAGATGGAGATGAAGATGGTCAGCGCCGCGCTGATGTGGCTGTCTTCACCGCCGTCGATAACGGTACGCACCTGCCACATAATCATCAGGGAACTGAAGACAACGAAGCCGGCCGCGATGGTCAGGCTCAGGGCAGGGATCTTGAGTAAGATGTTGGCCACAACGGCAATCATGAGCACGATGGCACCGGCGCCGAGGAAGCTGCCGAGTTTGTTCATGTTCATTGTGGTGCGGCGTGCCATGGCGGACATGGTGAAGAATACACCGGCGGTCATGGCGGCGGCCGTACCGACGATTTGCGCGCCGTTGTTAATAGACAGGGTGTATTGCAACATAGGGCTAATGGCAAGGCCCATACCGAAAGTGAAGATCATCAACAGGGCTACGCCGACGTTGCTGTAACGGTTTTTCTCGATCAGGAAGGTCATGCCGTAGAAAAAGCCGAAGAAGGCGGCCAGGGCAACATAGTATGAACCGAACATGGCGAAAATGTTAAAGCCTGTTTTGGCGGAAAAGAATGCGCCGGCAATGGCAGGAATGAAAGACAGGCCGAGCAGGCGGTAGGTTTTTTGCAGGACGGTATTTTTGGCAACCGAGCCTTGCGAGGTATAGTCGTAAACGTCGTTTTGCATGGCGTTTGCTCCAGTGTGGATTGAAATGAATGAAATTTGGATTTTAACAGAGAATCATGGGTTTGTATGATTTATCTGTTCTATTTGCCTAATATGCGGGGCAATCGGGAATTTTAAAGGCCGTCTGAAAATCGGATTTCAGACGGCCTTGGCTTTTCAATGCTTATTTAGGCTCTTGCGGAACATAGCCTTGTACGGCGTCTGCACCGTCGCCGAAGAAGTACTGTTCCATCTGCTGGGCGAGGTATTCGCGCGCGCGCGGATCGGCAAGGCTTAGGCGGTTTTCGTTGATCAGCATGGTTTGGTGACGGGTCCAAGCCATCCATGCTTCTTGGGAAACGTTTTCAAAAATGCGTTTGCCCAATTCGTTGGGCAGCGGCGGAAATTTCATGCCTTCGGCTTCTTTGCCGAGTTTGACGCAGTGAACCATACGGGTCATGGCGGTTTCCTTATGTGGGGTTGCAAAGGTTGGTATTTTAGCCGATTGCACGGATAGGGGAAAGCGTGGGTTTCAGACGGCCTGAAACCTTGCTATGATGGTCTTTTCTGTTTAGTCAGGCAAAGATTATGAACCGCCTCGATACTGCCCGCCGTTATTCCCTTTTTCTCGCCCGCAACCTTGATTCTGGCAAACTCAAGCCCGAAATCTTCCTGCCTATGCTGGACAAGGCGTTGACCGAAGCTGATTTCCAAGCCTTTGCCGACTGGGACAAAATCCGCGCGGAAGAAAACGAGGAAGAATTGGCGCGGCAGTTGCGCGAGTTGCGCCGTTATGTCGTGTCGCAGATTATCGTGCGCGATATCAACCGCATCAGCGATTTGAACGAAGTGACCCGTACGATTACGCTGTTTGCCGATTTTGCCGTCAATACCGCGTTGGACTTTTCCTACGCCTATTATCAGGACATGTATGGCACGCCGATCGGGCGTTATACGAAGTCGCCGCAACATTTGAGCGTGGTGGCGATGGGCAAGGCAGGCGGCTATGAGCTGAACGTGTCTTCCGATATCGATTTGATTTTTGTCTATCCCGAATCGGGCGACACCGATGGCAGGCGCGAACGCGGCAATCAGGAGTTTTTCACCAAAGTCGGGCAGAAACTGATTGCACTGCTGAACGACATTACCGCCGACGGGCAAGTGTTCCGCGTCGATATGCGGCTGCGGCCGGACGGTGATTCCGGCGCGCTGGTGTTGAGTGAAACCGCGCTGGAGCAATATTTGATTACGCAAGGGCGCGAATGGGAACGCTACGCGTGGTGCAAAGGCCGCGTGGTCACGCCGTATCCGAACGACATCAAATCGCTGGTGCGCCCCTTCGTATTCCGCAAATATCTGGATTACAGCGCATATGAAGCAATGCGCAACCTGCACCGCCAAATCCGCAGCGAAGTCAGCAAAAAAGGCATGGCGGACAACATCAAACTCGGCGCGGGCGGCATCCGCGAAGTCGAATTTATCGCTCAGATTTTCCAAATGATACGCGGCGGACAAATGCGCGCGCTGCAACTGAAAGGCACGCAGGAAACGCTGAAAAAACTTGCCGAATTGGGCATCATGCCGTCTGAAAACGTCGAAACCCTGCTCGCCGCCTACCGCTTCCTGCGCGACGTCGAACACCGCCTGCAATACTGGGACGACCAGCAAACCCAAACCCTGCCCACCTCGCCCGAACAGCAGCAACTGCTCGCCGAAAGCATGGGTTTCGACAGTTATGCCGCCTTTTCAGACGGCCTCAATGTGCATCGGAACAAAGTCAATCAGTTGTTCAACGAAATTTTGAGCGAACCCGAAGAACAAACGCAAGACAACAGCGAATGGCAATGGGCATGGCAGGAAAAACCTGACGAAGAAGAACGGCTAGGCCGTCTGAAAGAATATGGGTTTGATGCTGAAATCATTGCCACGCGGCTCGACCAAATCCGCAACGGCCATAAATACCGCCACCTCTCCGCACACGCCCAGCCGCGTTTTGACGCCATTGTGCCGTTGTTGGTACAAGCGGCGGCCGAGCAATCCAACCCGACCGATACGCTGATGCGGCTGTTTGACTTCCTCGAAAACATCAGCCGCCGCTCCGCCTATCTCGCCTTCCTCAACGAACATCCGCAAACCTTGGCGCATCTGGCACAAATCATGAGCCAAAGTTCATGGGTGGCGGCGTATCTGAGCAAATACCCGATTCTGCTGGACGAACTCATCAGCGCCCAGCTTTTGGATACCACGTTTGACTGGCCAGCACTCGCCGTCTCGCTTTCAAACGACCTCAAAGCCTGCGGCGGCGATACTGAAGCGCAAATGGACACATTGCGCCATTTCCAACACGCCCAAGTCTTCCGCCTCGCCGTTCAAGACCTTGCCGAATTGTGGACGGTAGAATCACTTTCCGATCAACTCTCCGCACTTGCCGACACCATCCTCGCCGCCGCTGTGCCATGCGCGTGGGCGGATATGCCTAAAAAACACCGCGACACGCCGCAATTTGCCATCATCGGCTACGGCAAACTGGGCGGTAAAGAGCTCAGCTATTCCTCCGACCTTGACTTGGTTTATCTTTATGACGACCCTCATCCCGATGCAGGCGACGTGTACAGCCGTCTTGCCCGTCGCCTGACCAACTGGCTTTCCGCTGCCACCGGCGCAGGCAGCCTCTACGAAACCGACTTGCGCCTGCGCCCCAACGGCGACGCCGGCTTCCTTGCGCACAGCATCGCCGCCTTTGAAAAATACCAGCGCGAAAACGCATGGACGTGGGAACACCAATCCCTTACCCGCGCCCGTTTTATTTGCGGTACGTTTGATGTTCAGACGGCCTTCGACCGCATCCGAACCGAAATGCTGACTGCCGAACGCGACCAAACCGTTTTAGCAGGCGAAATCATTGAAATGCGCGAAAAAATGTTCCCCACCCATCCGCCTGCCGACAGCAACGTCAAATACGCGCGCGGTGGCGTGGTCGATGTCGAATTTATCGTCCAATATCTGATACTTGCCCATGCCCGCCAGTATCCGCAACTCTTGGACAACTACGGCAACATCGCCCTGTTGAACATCGCCGCCGACTGCGGCCTCATCGACAAAACCCTTGCCGAACAAAGCCGCACCGCCTACCGCTTCTACCGCCAGCAGCAACACAACACCAAACTGCGAGATGACCAAAAAACCGAAGTAACGGATGAATTGCTGACCCACTACGGCAACGTGCGAAAACTATGGCAGGAAGTATTCGGGGCAGAAGTGAAGTTCGGATAAGCAGGCGGGCGTATTCAGCGTCAAAGCCTGCACGGCAACATAATTTACCGCTACAACAAACTCATTCTAAACATATAAGGAAAACCAACCATGAAGAAAATAGCACTGTTTTTAACGGTTTTACTGTCGTCGGCCGTAGCCCAAGCCGCTGATTACTTTTTGCCTTATACCGAATGCGATGGCTCTGCAAACGTCCGTTCCGCTCCTGATACACGCAGCAAAATCATGACCGTACTGGATTATGAAAGCAAAAAACATAAAATACTCAGTAAACAGGGTAAATGGTTTCATATTCAATTAGACGGGCACCGTACAGGCTACGTCCATCAAAGCCAAGGCTTTATCGTGCACAATTATGTTGTCGCCAGCCCTGACGGATCGGCAAACGTCCGTAACAACAGCTACCCCGAAGAACCGATCAGGCAAGGCGAAATCATCAAAACACTCCCAAACGGAACACGTGTACAGATCGCCCCAGCCTTCAGAAAAGGCGACTGGTTGTGGTACAGCAATCAGGGAGCTTACACAGAAAAAGACGAGTATGGTCATCATGTTTTGACTCAGGGTTATATCCACAAAAGTCAACTTCGACGCGTGGAGTAATAAACAAGCAATTTATCCGATAAAGCATACTTTCGGACATAAAGTAGGTACTGTTTTGCCGAAGACATAAAAAAGCCGTCTGAAACTTTTCAGACGGCCTTTTATGGCATTTATTCTTCTTCCGGTTCGGCTTCTGCCTCTGCAGGTTTTTCAAGGAAATTGCCTGCTAACCACAGTAAAGCGCCACTACCTGTAATGCCTGCTTTAATCCACATGGCGGTATCTTCGCCCCATTCGTAAATCCAGGCCAAGACTTTGGGGACGGCGTTCATATAATTCAAACCGAATGCCAATACGCCGAGGATAAATAAAGTACTGCCCAAGCTTTTCATAATTATTCCTTATAAAATCAAATGTGTGCATCAAAACCAATCAGCGGTGTAATGATGCTGAGTGAATGTAAATATGTCAAAAGATGGCATTATAGTAGGTTTTATGTAAGGAAGATATTTTTATGAAAGTTGATTGGCAGCTTGAGTGAAGATTTTTGTTTACGTATTACTGATTCAGCTTGAGCATAATCTGCAAAAACTGTTCTTATTTTCTGTCGATATTGTGATACAGCAAAACAAGTTCTAAAATATGCCGCTTATTTATATATTAAAAACAAGGAGAAACTGATGTCTAAGGTTGCAGTACTCGGTGGCGGTCTGTCGGGCCGTCTGATGGCGTTCCAACTGGCAGAGCAGGGCATTTCGGTCGAGTTGTTTGAGAAAGGCGAACGCAACGGCGCGCAAGCCGCTGCTTATGTTGCCGCGGCCATGTTAGCGCCGTCTGCCGAAGCGGTGGAGGCAACGCCCGAAGTCATCCGTTTGGGCAAACAAAGCATTGCGCTTTGGCGCGCGATTGTCGGCCGCCTGAATACGCCGGTGATGATGCAGGAAAACGGCAGCCTGATTGTCTGGCACACGCAGGACAAGCCGCTTTCTGCCGAGTTTGCCCGTCATTTGAAGCGCGGCGGCGTGGCGGAACATGAAACCATACGTTGGAACGCGGATGAAATCGCGACAAACGAGCCGCAACTGGCAGGACGGTTTTCAGACGGCCTGTATCTGCCGACAGAAGGGCAGTTGGACGGACGGCAAGTATTGAATGCGCTTGCCGATGCTTTGGAATCAATGAATGTGGCGTGTCATTGGTCGTGCGAACGAGAAGCCGAAGATTTGGCGGCACAATACGATTGGGTCATCGACTGCCGCGGTTACGGCGCAAAGAGCGCGTGGAACAGGCCGTCTGAAAGCGTTTTGCGCGGTGTTCGCGGCGAAGTGGCACGCGTTTACGCACCCGAAATCGAGCTTTCCCACCCCGTGCGCCTGCTGCATCCGCGCTATCCTTTGTATATCGCGCCGAAGGAAAACCATATTTTTGTGATTGGTGCGACCCAAATTGAAAGCGAAAGCCAAGCGCCTGCCAGCGTGCGTTCCGGTTTGGAACTTTTGTCCGCGCTGTACGCCGTGCATCCGGCATTTGGCGAGGCGAACCTTTTGGAACTGGCCACCGGCTTGCGCCCGACTTTAAACCACCACAACCCCGAAATCCGCTTCAACTGTGAACGCCGCCTGATTGAAGTCAACGGCCTGTTCCGCCACGGCTTTATGATTTCCCCGGCCGTGACCGGAGCGGCCGTGCGTTTGGCCGGTGCGCTGTTTGCCGGAAGCGACATTCCCGAATACGACGAAACCAGCGGTTTGCCGTATATCCGCGCTGCGAATTGAAGCCGTTGCGGACGAAGTTGCTTGAAAATCGGGCAAATTGTTTGTGAAAGACAGCCACAGGCCGTCTGAAAATGATAAAATCGCCGTCAATTCAATTAACCTTGCGTCTGAAAACCGCATGATGCCGTTTTCAGACGCCAAACCAATTTCCTATTTAACGATAAGCACATGACAACCCAAACCCTCTTAATCGAACTTCTCACTGAAGAACTCCCGCCAAAAGCCCTCAATAATCTGGGCAACCATTTTGCCGCTTCCGTTGCCGAAGGCTTGGAAAAAGCGCAACTGATTGACGGCGCAGCCGAATATACTGCCTACGCTTCTCCGCGCCGTTTGGCCGTTCAAGTCAAAAATGTGAAGGCCGTTCAAGCTGATCAAAAAATCGTGAAAAAAGGCCCGGCCGTGGCGAATGCCATGAAAGACGGTGCGCCGACTAAGGCTTTGGAAGGTTTTGCGCGCGGTGCGGGTGCGAAAATCGAAGACTTGACCATCATCAACGACGGCAAGCAAGACGTGTACGCCTACGAATACGTCCAAACCGGCAAACCGCTAGGCGAGCTTTTGGAAGACATCATCAATGCCGCAGTGAAAAAATTGCCGATTCCTAAAGTCATGCGTTGGGGCAGCAGCACGTTTACCTTCGTGCGCCCCGTTCACGGGCTGATTGTGCTGCACGGCAGCGACATCGTAAACGTCAGCGTTTTGGGGCTGCAAAGCGGCAACAAAACACTGGGGCACCGCTTCCTCTCCAACGGCGAAATCACCATGGAAAATGCCGACAGCTACGCCGCCCAAATGCGCGAACAAGGCAAAGTTGTTGCTTCGTTTGCCGAACGCAAAGCCGCCATTCAGACGGCTTTGAACGAACAAGCAGGCCGTCTGAACGCGACCGTTGCCGCCGATGAAGCATTGTTGGACGAAGTGACTGCATTGGTCGAATGGCCTGTGGTATTGGAAGCCGGTTTTGAAGAACACTTCCTCGCCGTGCCACAAGAATGTTTGATTCTGACCATGCAGCAAAACCAAAAATACTTCCCGCTGCTCGATCAAAACGGCAAGCTGATGAACCGCTTCCTGCTGGTGTCCAACCTACAAACCGAAGATCCGTCACACATCATCCAAGGCAACGAACGCGTTTTGCGCGCGCGCCTGTCTGATGCCGAGTTCTTCTACAAACAAGACCAAAAAGCGACTTTGGAAAGCCGCCTGCCGAAATTGTCCAGCGTGGTTTACCACAACAAAATCGGTTCGCAAGCCGAGCGTATCGAGCGTCTGCAAAGCATTGCCGCCCATATCGCCAAAGCATTGGGCGCGGATGCCGCCGCAGCCGAGCGTGCCGCACGTTTGGCCAAAGCCGACTTGGTAACCGAAATGGTCGGCGAGTTCCCCGAATTGCAAGGCACCATGGGCAAATACTACGCCCGCTTGGACGGCGAGACTGAAGAAATCGCCGAAGCCATCGAGCAACACTACCAACCGCGTTTTGCCGGCGATAACCTGCCAGAGGGCAAAGTGGCAACCGCCGTTGCGCTGGCCGACAAACTGGAAACCTTGGTCGGCATTTGGGGCATCGGCCTGATTCCGACCGGCGACAAAGACCCCTACGCCCTGCGCCGCTCCGCCTTGGGTATTTTGCGGATGCTGATGCAGTACGGTTTGGACGTAAACGAGCTGATTCAGACGACCTTCGACAGCTTCCCGCAAGGTTTGCTCAACGAGAAAACGCCGTCTGAAACCGCCGACTTCATGCAGGCGCGTTTGGCCGTGTTGCTGCAAAACGATTATCCGCAAGACATCGTTGCCGCCGTATTGGCGAAACAGCCGCGCCGTTTGGACGACGTAGTGGCCAAACTGCAGGCCGTTGCCGCGTTCAAACAGCTGCCCGAAGCCGCTGCGCTCGCCGCAGCCAACAAACGCGTACAAAACCTGCTGAAAAAAGCCGATGCCGAGTTGGGCGCGGTTAACGAAAGCCTGCTGCAACAGGACGAAGAAAAAGCCCTGTATGCTGCCGCGCAAGGTTTGCAGCCGAAAATTGCCGCCGCCGTTGCCGAAGGCAATTTTCAAACTGCTTTGTCCGAGCTTGCTTCCGTCAAGCCGCAAGTCGATGCATTCTTCGACGGCGTGATGGTAATGGCTGAAGATGCCGCCGTGAAGCAAAACCGTTTGAACCTGCTGAACCGCTTGGCAGAACAAATGAACGCAGTTGCCGACATTGCGCTCTTGAGCGAATAAGGCCGCGTTTCAGTTGACCCTTTTTTCAGGCTGCCCGATGATTCAGGCAGCCTGAAGTTTTTCGGGCGTATCCCTTGCATGGCGTTCAAGGGTATAATTCAGCAGATTTGTCAGGCAGGCAAATCGCGCACATCAAACAATTTCCCACATTCAAGAGGCAGATTATGAATATTCCAGCCATCCGAACCGCACTCGATGCCGTGTTGATTCCCACCACAATACGCACTTTGGGCAGCGAAAAAGCCATTTCGCTTCTGGAAGAGCGTTCAGACGGCCTGCATATCGGTCTGAAATTCGCGTTCCCAGTTGCCCATATTGCCGCAGACATTGCCAACGCTGTTCAAGAAGCCGTCATTTCACATACCGGCGATACCCACATTCACTTGAGTATCGATACCGAAATCGGTACGCATAAAGTTCAACCCGGCGTAGCAACCATCAAAGGCGTGAAAAACATCATCGCCGTTGCATCGGGCAAAGGCGGCGTCGGCAAATCAACGACCACAGCCAACCTTGCCACCGCAATGGCCAGAATGGGCGCGCGCGTCGGCGTACTCGATGCCGACCTGTACGGCCCAAGCCAGCCCACCATGCTCGGCGTACAAGACCGCAAACCCGATCAACAAAACAAAAAACTCATTCCTGTTGAAGCTGAAAGCGGCATTCAAGTGATGTCCATCGGTTTTCTGGTCGATACCGACCAAGCCGTCGTTTGGCGCGGCCCGATGGTCAGCCAAGCCTTGCAACAACTTATGTTCCAAAGCGAATGGGACAATGTCGATTATCTCTTCATCGACCTGCCGCCCGGTACCGGCGATATCCAATTGACCCTGTCGCAAAAAATCCCCGTAACCGGCTCCGTTGTCGTGACCACGCCGCAAGACATCGCCCTGATTGATGCACGCAAAGCCGTGGATATGTTCAACAAAGTCAATATCCCGATTTTGGGCGTTTTGGAAAACATGTCTGTCCATATTTGCTCCAACTGCGGCCATGCCGAAGCAATCTTTGGCGCAGAAGGCGGTAAAAACTTGGCAGAGCGTTTGAACGTACCGTTGCTCGGCCAGCTTCCGTTGAGCCTGCCTGTACGCGAAGCCATGGACAGCGGCACATCTTCGGCCTTGTTTGAAAACAACCAAACCATCGCCGACATCTACACCGAAGCTGCATTCCAAATCGCGCTGGCCATTGCCGATAAAGGCAAAGACTTCAGCAGCCGCTTCCCGAAAATCGTCGTCGAATAAAAAGTTTAAAAAAGGTGTTGACAGCTGTGTGACCCATCTCTATAATGCACAGCTTATCGGGTCGTTAGCTCAGTCGGTAGAGCAGCGGACTTTTAATCCGTTGGTCGAGCGTTCGAATCGCTCACGACCCACCAAATATAAAAACCTGCTTTGAAAAAGCAGGTTTTTTTACGTTTGGATTTTAGGATTTTGTTGAAAATATTTTGTTATTGAAATAATTCATAGCATATCAAGCATCAGGCCGTCTGAAAGATATTTTCAGACGGCCTGAAGTTTTATAGGAATGGTTTTGAGAAATCAGTTTTCTACTTAGGGCAGAGCAACGTTTAAAACCTAACCTGCGTCTGCAACTGCCTCCGATAAATTAATACGGCAGCAGTCAGTGTGGTAAAAGAGAATGCTGACAGTAGAAGCAGATAACGGCCGATTCCGTCCAGTCCGCCGCGGTTGAGCAGCAATTCCTGAAAAGCTTTCAAGCCCCATGCCATTGGGGAAGTCCAAGTGAGTTGCTGCATGGTTTCGGGCATGACGTGTGCAGGCACCATAATGCCGCCGATTGCCGCCATCAGGATGATGCCGCCGCCGCCGAGGACGACGGCATGTTCGGTGGATTTGGCGCAGACGCTGATTAACAGCGCGTAGCCGAGTGCGGCGGTGCTGACGGCGGCGGACAGCAGCGCGTAGGGAACAAGGCTGCCGTTGAGTATGAGGGCGGGTACGCCGATTTCGGGCAGCAGGTAGCGGCCGAGCAGCAGCATTCCGACAAACTGAAGCTGGTTAATCAGGAAATAGGGGATAAGTTTCGCTGCAATCAGGCCGGATGCGGAAGCGCGGGCGAGGCGCAGGCGGGTGATGGTGTTGGTTTGGCGTTCCAGTGCCATGACGTTCGATAGCGGTATCATGATGAAAAACATACCGAAAATCAGCCATGCGGGGACGCTGTGCTGTACGGCGTTGGGTTTTTCCACCGTGCTGCTGCCTGCGCTCAGATAGTGTTCTTCCAGCATTTTTTTATCTAAAAAGCTGCGCACAGCGGCGAATTGTTCGTCGTTTTTTTCATCCACTTTTTTCTGGATGTCTTTGCGGATGGAACGAGGCAGTTTTTTATTGTCGATTTTGATGCCGTCGTTGTTGTCAAAATAGGCGTCCAGCCGCGTTTCAGTGTAGTGCTGCTGCAAAACGCCTTTGACCGCCGCCAGCCATGAAGGCTCGGTATCGGGCGGTACATAGATTTGTAAGGCTTTGTTGTCGGCGATTTTGTCGGAGGCGAGGTTCGGGTTGTGCAGCACCAGTTGGAAACGCTTGTCGTGCAGGCCGTTTTGCGCGTCGGTCAGTTTTTCAGACGGCATCAGCGTAACATGGATCTGCTCTTTCTCCAGCGCGGCGGCCAGTGCGGTATTGATACTGTTGTTTGTTGCACTAACCAGCGCGATGCGGCTGTCAGTGTGCGGATCTTGGTCGCGGCTCAGCGCCAACGACATAATCAGCATGAAGGCGATGGGCATCACAAACAACACGGCCAAACCGTGCAGGTCGCGGCAGAGCAGTTTGAGTTCTTTGAGGAGGGAGGAAATCGTCATTGTGGATTTTGCTTATCTGTTGCCGGTTCGTCTTTGCGCAGGAAATCAAGGTAAAACGTTTCCAGCGAACCGTGTCCCTGCTGGAAGTAGCGGATTTGTGCGCCGCTTTGTTGCAGGGCGGCGTAAACGGCGGCGGCATCGTGCGTCGTTTCCATCATGCCGCGGCTGTCCACTTGCTTGGCACCCAAAGCGGTCAGCGTTTGAGGCGGCAGTGGCGGTTCGACGGTAAAGCGCACGACACCGGTTTGCGTACTTAAAAGCTCGTCCAAACTGCCGTGGTACACCAGCTTGCCGTGTTGCAGCAGCGCGATTTTGTCGCAAAGCTGCTCAATTTCCGACAGATAGTGTGAGGTATAAACCACCGTTACTCCCTGCCGTGTCAAATCCGCCACGCTGTCGAGGATAAAGCGGCGCGACTGCGGGTCGATGCCTACCGTGATTTCGTCAAGGAACACCAGTTGCGGCGTGTTAATCAGGCCGATAGCAAAATTCAGACGACGTTTAAGCCCGCCCGAAAGATGCTTCGCTGCTTTGTTTTTGTGGGCGGTCAGGTCGGTCTGTTCCAACAGCGCGTTCAGACGGCCTTTGTCGCGCACTTTGTAAAGCGAGGCGAAAAACAGCAGGTTGTCCCACACAGAAAGCTGCGGATAAAACGCAAAATCCTGCGGCACCAAACCGATTTTCTGCCGCTCGCTGCGGCTCAATAGGCGCAATGGCTTGCCGTCAAACAAAATTTCGCCCTGCCGTACTTCCTGCAAGCCGGCCAAAAGCGACATCAGCGTCGTTTTCCCCGCACCGTTGTGGCCGAGCAGCCCCAAACATTCGCCGTCGGCAATATCGAACGACACATTGTCCAGTGCGGCAGTTTCGGCTTTGGGATAACGGTGGGAGAGGGATTGGATTTGAATCATGGTTTCAGACGACCTTTTCGAGCGATATTTATATCGCAGCACCCCATAAATAGCGGCGTTGGAATTTGCCGTCTTTAAATATAAAGCAAACGCTGAAAGGATTGCCGTCCGAACCTTGTCTGCCAAACAGATAAAGCGTCTTATCGCTGCCGCGGTAATAGGCTTCCCAGCCTTGATATACATTGCTGCCGCGTGCGGTGGCAGCAAAATCGGGCGAGAACAGTCCTTGCAGTTCGGCAGCGGGAACCGCTTGACCGTTTAGCGTGATACGTTCAAGCGCGAACACGCTTTTGGGAATGTCGTAGTCTGTACCATAGAAAGGTTTGCCTCGATAGAGCCGCGCGGTGTATTTGTCTTTGTTGATGCCCGAGAAGTCGCTGAGTTTTGGATGGATGCGGCGGGCTACGATGTGTACCTTTTGACCGTTGCCGGACAAAGTCAGTGTATCGTCATGACCGGATTGTTCGCGCAGGCGGACGAAGTTTTTGTCGGAAGCGGGAAATATCAGACGGCTGTAATGGATAAAGCCGGAATCATCGGCGTTTGCCTGTTGTAGTTGAACAAAACAGAAGTCCGGCCTGTTTTCACTGAGTTCTTCTATACATTCCAACGGTGTGCCGTTGGGGATTTTTGCCAAAACTTTGGCTTTCAAATTGGGGCGTTCGCGTAAGTTGGTGTATCCGTCGGCATCATGAACCAAGGCAAAGCCGTTTTGCGGCGCGGCATGGGTTAAGGCGGAACACAAAAATAAGACAGTAGCTAGGTAACGCATTTTTAATTTCTTTTAGTTTTCAGACGGCCTGAATGTCAAAATAATTCACGGTAGATTAATCGGGGTTGAATAAATCCTGATTATTTCAATAATCCGCGCCATAATGCTTCTTCATTATCTGCAATTTTGCGCAGAAATTCGGCGATGTTGCGGCAGCCGTTTTCAGATGGCTTTTTGCACTGCTTCACGCACATTGCTGCGAATTGACGCCATTGGTCGCCGATGGCGGTCATTTGTTCTGAGGCCGTCTGAAATGCAGGTTCGTTGCAGATATGGGTGGCTTGTTCGAGGAAGTAGGCGTAGATGTAGCGGAAACCTGCGCCACCGGTGCCGATTTCTTCCTGCATCCGCACCAAATGGCCGAGAAACAGTTTTTGGTATTTCTCATTTTGTTTGGCAGGCAGGGATTCGATTTTTTTGGCCAGCGTGCGGATGCCTTTTACACCGATGAAAAAGACCGGCGCGAGCATATGTTTGGCGTTTTTGCGTATGGCTTTGTGGATAATGGCGGGCAAGTCTGTCATGATTTTTTCAGACGGCCTGTTGTCTTCCAAGGTGTACATCATGCCTTTTGCCGCCAATACGCCTTTGGCAAAGCGCGCCCGTTGCAAATCTTCGGCGGCGCAGCGTTGTACGGTTTCAAATACGGGGTCGCTGATGAGGTAGTCGTTGCCGTCTTTTCCGTATACTAAAAGATTGTGTGCGTTGAAATGGAAGCGCATTTGCGGCGGGAAGTAGGGCAGCCAAAAGACGGAGGTTTGCAAACCGGCCAGTTTGCCTGAGGATAGCGCGGTATCCAATGCGGCTTGTCCGCTTTGTGCGTCGGAAAATTTGCGGACGGATAATTTCAGCCCCAATGCTTTGCAGGTGTTTTTGATGATGCTGCGCGGCGCGGTACGGTAGGAAACCAGCGGCATGCCGTTTAATTTGATCAGCGGCATCCAGACAAATGTCAGCGCGTGGGCAATGCCGAAAATCATGGCTTCGTCTAAATTGTGGCCATGGTATTTGAGCAGGGTGGACATCACACCGCTTTCGCAATGGGCGGTATGTTGGTGTGGAAATTCTTGTGTGGTCATAAAGTTATTGGTTTTCGTGCAATGTTTTCAGACGGCTTGAAGCGGTCGGAATGGTTTGTTGTTTTGGAAATCAGCGGGCTTCTTTGGCGGCTTCCTGCTCGGCTTTGTGGCGGCGCAGAAATTCGATGGCGGCGGCTTTTTCGGCTTCGTTGCCGTATTTGGCATCACGTTGGGCGCGACGCAGTTCGGCGCGTTCTTTGGCTTCTTCGATTTGGCGCGCTTTGAAGTCTTCGCGGTTGTCGGAGGAGATGAGTTTGTCCTGTTGCGATTGCGCTTTGGCCATGGCTTTGGCAATCAAATCCATGGGGTTGAATGCGGCGCTTGGTGCGGCTGTTTGGGTTTGTGCCTGTGCGGCCTGTTTGGCTTTGACGGCGGCTTCTCGTTGCGCCAGCAGGGCTTTGCGTTCGGCATCGTCGCGCTGTTTACGCGCGGTATGGCGTTCAAAACGGCTTTGTGCGTGTTCGGCGGCGGCAAAGCGCGGTTCGGCAGAGGTGCTGAAACGGCGTGCGGACGGCAGGAAGGGCTGCGATACGGGAACCATGTCGATGCAGTCGACGGGACATGGGGTAACGCACAAGCCGCAGCCGGTGCATTCGTCGCTGATGACGGTGTGCATCAGTTTGGACGCGCCCATAATGGCATCAACAGGGCAGGCGCGGATGCAGGCGGTACAGCCGATGCAGACGGCTTCGTCAATCAGGGCTACGGCTTTGATTTGTGTTTTTGCAGGCGCGAGGTATGGCTTGCCCAATAGGTCGGCAATGTCTTTCATGATGGTTTCCCCACCCGGCGCGCACAGGTTTACCGGTGCTTCTCCTGCCGACAGGGCGCGCGCATAGGGTAGGCAACCTTCATAGCCGCACTCACGACATTGGGTTTGCGGCAACAGGCGGCTGATGCTTTGGATGGGAATGGTCATTATGGATAGTCAAAATCGAAAAGGCGCATTATATCAGATTGTTGCGTTTATTTTGGCAAAACCCGCTTTGCTTATTTTAGCGAAACTCTCTACGCTCGTTTTCAGACGGCCTGAGCCGGGTTTGCGTTATAATTTTGAAATGGATTTATTCGGATAATTAGGAATGACGGCTACACTTTGTCCCTGTCAGTCGGGACGTGTTTATACGGAATGTTGCGCACCGTTTCATGCGCGTGAGGCGGCGGCCTCGACGGCGGAAGAGTTGATGCGTTCGCGTTACAGCGCGTATGTTTTGCAGGAAATCGACTATATCGTGGACACGACTGTCCCTGCGCAGCAGAATTTGTTGGACAAGCAGGATTTGGCGTCATGGAGTAGGCAGACGCAGTGGTCGGGATTGAAGGTTATCCGTCATGTGCCGTTTGGCGAACTGCATGCTTTGGTCGAGTTTGAGGCGTATTTTGAAGAGAACGGGCAAACTGAGTGCCATCATGAATTGTCGGCATTTGTGAAAAGAGACGGGCGTTGGTACTTTATTGATCCGACCGTTGCTTTGCCGACGATGAAACAGCCTTGTTTGTGCGGTTCGGGCAAAAAGTTTAAGGCGTGTTGCGGACAGTTTTTCAAATAGTCATGTAAACAGGCCGTCTGAACGTTCAGACGGCCTGAGCTGTTTTTTTCAGATAAAAAAAACCATTCATACTAAGGGAGAAGTATGAATGGCCAATACATTGCGGGAAAACGTCTTACTTGCTGCACCGCCCAAAAGGGATGAAAGAGCGGTGTTGTTTCAGCGATTAATATTCTACCGTTTTTAGTATTAAATGCTGTTAAGAAGTGAAATAATTTCAATAAGTTGCAAGATAATCGTGATATTTTGAAGATAAACGGTATTTTTACTGATTTTCTCGAATCCATTTCACCCATTGCTGAAACAGCTCGGGTTGCAATGCGGCGATGACGGAACGCTTAAATACATGTTCGCCGCTCCAAAAATCGTCGCCCTCCAAAGTGGTCAGGCAGCCGCCGGCTTCTTCAAAAATCAATGCGCCGGCAGCGTAGTCCCACAGCTTTTGACCGCCGTGGATGTAAATATCGTAGCGGCCGCTGGCAAGGTAGCACCAATCGAGCGTGCTGCTGCCCATGCTGCGGATTGTGCCGAATGGGGCAAGGGTATTCATGCGACTGGCGAGTTTGCCCGAACGCAGGTATTTGATTTCCACGCCGGCAATGGATTCGTTGAGTTTTTTGTTTTCGGAACGCAGCGGCAGCGGCGTACCGTTGAGGAATGCGCCTTTGCCGCGTTCGGCATAGAAACATTCGCCGCTGACCGGATTGTAAATCACGCCCAATTCGGCGTGGCCGTTTTTAACCAGCGCGACGGATACGGCAAAATGCGGCAAACCGTTGACGAAGTTGTTTGTGCCGTCTATGGGGTCGACAATCCATAGGCCGTCTGAATGTTCGTTCCACAAACGGGTTTGCTCCTGAACGCTCATCTCCTCGCCCAACATCGGACAATCCTCCAATAAGGGCAGGGCGGCGGCAAAAGCGGTTTGTGCGGCCAAATCTGCTTCACTCAAAACCGATCCGTCTTCCTTGCGTCGTGACGGCGTGTTCAGAAAACGCGGCATGACTTCGGTTTGGGCGATGTGGCGGACGACTTTCTGTAAACGGTATAGCACGGCGTATCCTTGTTTTTTGCAGTTTTGCGTGACAGTAGATTAAAATTCGGGAAGTTTTAAATTATAGTGGATGAAATCGAAATCAGGCAGGAGTATGTCGCCGTGTTTCAACTTCATTCATGAAATTTTAAATTTAAATTATATACATGAATAAAGCAGGAAACCATGCCCCGATTTTATGTTGATTTTGCCTTAAGCCCCGACAGCGTGGTCGAATTACCCGATAATGTGGTGCGCCATCTGAATGTATTGCGCGTGAAAAATACGGAAGAAATCGTGTTGTTCAACGGCAATGGCAAGTCATATCCGACTTTGCCCGAAGTTTTGGAAAAACGCCGCGCCAGCGTGCGGATTCTGCGTGAAGAGGCAACGGACAACGAATCGCCGCTGAACATTACGTTGGTACAGGCGGTATCCGCCGCCGAGCGCATGGATTTCACTTTGCAGAAAAGCGTGGAATTGGGCGTGGCAGAAATTCGCCCGGTCATCAGCGAACGCTGTGTCGTCCGCTTGAGCGGCGAACGCGCTGAAAAGCGGGTAGCGCGTTGGCAGGAAATCGTTGTTTCGGCGTGTGAACAAAGCGGCCGCAATATTGTGCCGAAGGTTTTGCCACTGACGACTTATGCACAGGCTCTGCAGCAGTTGCCGCAGGAAACGAGCAAACTGTTAATGAGCTTGAACCGCGCACAAAAACTGAGCGATGTTCAGCCGCAGTCCGGTAAGGTCGTGTTTATGGTCGGCCCGGAAGGCGGCTGGACGGAGAAGGAAGAGCAACAGGCATTTGATGCCGGTTTTCAATCCGTTACGCTTGGCAAACGGGTGTTGCGTACCGAAACCGCTTCACTTGCGGCCATTGCCGCCATGCAGACGCTTTGGGGTGATTTTGCATAAAGTTCAGGCCGTCTGAAAACGAGCGTAGCGAGTTTCGCTCAAACAAGCTGTTGCTTCATGAGATAAAAATGGGAGTTTAAAAATGTCTTACACCTTTACACTGGCCGAGCACGAGCTGGAAGCGGAATTGAAAAAGCTAATCGTGCAAGAGGCCGATAAGGCCGACGATGTGGATATGGATGATTTCACCGACGATGCACTTTTGTTTGGCGATGGCAGTCCGGTCGGTTTGGATTCGCTTGATGCGCTGCAAATTAGCGTTGCCTTGCAACAGTATTTCCAAGTGCGCCTGCAGGGCGACCGTATGGTGCGCAAACATATGATGTGCGTACGCGATTTGGCGGCGTTTATCCGTGCGGAGCATGGCGCGTGAGTTGGGTTTGCGGTACGGCGGCCACTTCTGCCTTGAATCCGCAAATGGATTTCAGACGGCCTGATGCGGTGTCTTATACGTTTTTAAACCAACCGCAGCAGGCTGCTTATTTTCGTGCATTTGCCGGCGACAGTTTGGGGCGGAAGGAATTTGCGGATATCGCCGAACAACATTTGCGCCGAGCCGCCGAAAATGCAGGCTGGCCGTCTGAAAGTTGGCATGATGCGCCGGTGTTTATCGGTTCAAGTTCCTATTCCATCTCCGAATATGAAAACCGCCATTTTGCGGGCAATAGGGCGTTAGAGGAACACAATCTGCTTTATCTCGCCGAAGATTTGCGCCGGCGCAGCGGCAATCGGCGGATTTTCAGTTTCGCTACTGCCTGCACTTCATCTGCCCATGCGCTGATTCAGGCGGATTATTGTTTGCGCGGCGGGGTGGAGCGTGCCTTTGTGCTTGGTATTGAAAACCTCAACCGGCTAACTTTGCTGCATTTTCACAGCTTGGGTTTGCTGGCCGAACACTATCAGCCTTTTGGCGGAAACGGTTTGATTTTAGGCGAAGGTGTTGCCGCGCTTGCCTTATCTTCCGTCGCTCCCGAATCTTCTTCAGGCCGTCTGAAACTTATCGGACACGCCGCCAATACAGGCAATGACCTGATTCAAAGCGATGGCCAAGCGCAAGAACAGGTGATGCGCCGAGCCTTGGAGGTTGCAAGCATCGCTCCTGAAAGCATTGCAGCCGTTAAAACACACGGCATCGGCACGGCTGACAGCGATGCCGCCGAATTGGTCGCACTGGAAAATATATTCGGTACACTGCCGCCCTTGATGGCGTTCAAACTGCAAATCGGACACACGCTTGGCGCAACGGCAGCCCTTGAAACAGCCTTGCTTTTATCCGCTCTAAAACAAGGCGGAAGCAACGATTATCAGGGGCGGGAAATTCGTTTTTCCGAGTGCGCGGCTTCACAAAAAGGCGGCTTTTTCTGTTTGGCCAATCAGTTTGGTTTTGGCGGCAGCAACACATCTTTGGTATGGCAATGGCAACTGTAAATCCTAATATCCGCATTACCGCCGCCGTGCGTTTTGATACTGAGACCGACACCGGCGATAAAATCCTCAAACAAACGTTAAAGCAGCAAAGCGGTATAGATACCCGTCGCCTCAGTCGCTTAAGTTTGATTGCCGCGCTTGGTGCAGGGCAACTGAAGGGACAAAGCGAAATCCGTCCTGATTGCGCTGTTTTTCTCGGTACGCCGTTTTCTTCGCCATCCGTGTTTGAAAAAATGGCAGACAATGTGCTGAACCATCACGCCGCGATGCCGTTTGACTTTATTGCCAACCTGCACAACGCTCCCGTTTTTCATGCTGCGCAAGCGTTAGGAACGCATGGTGCAACTTTGGTCGTAGCTGTCGACAACAATATAGATACTTGCTTTCATCCATTATTGCTGGCGATGCAATCTTTGCAAAATGGCGGACAAGCTGCGGTTGGCTGGGCATATGAACATCAAACAGTACATGCCGATACCCAAGAAGGCAGTATCTGGATTTTGCTTGAAGCCGGTACAGAGCAGGGTGTTCCCGTTGTGTTGAATGATGAAGGTACTCAGACTGATAGGCCGTCTGAAAAGCCGCGATATTATTGGCAAAGTATCGCTGATTGGATAGAAGCAGTAATGGCGCACGAGGGTAGGGATGTGAAAAAATGTACTTTGGTGTGATTGACAAATGATTTTAGAGAAAGTATTTGTCTTTTGAATAAATAAGGTTTGCAACATTAAAAAGGCCGTCTGAAAATATTTTCAGACGGCCTTTTTGTATCAAAAACCAATCAACGAGACATCTCGCCTTGAATAGCGCGGATATTCGCTTTACGGGCGTTGATGGTACGGGTCAGTTGTTGGATTTTAATTTGATCGCCTTTTTGTTTGGCCGCATTCAGCTGTGTTTGAAGGCGGGTAATAGCGGCCTGTTCGTTGCGTACTTCGGTCTGCAATATCTGTTTGCGGGTTTCTTTAGGGCTTGGCTTAGGAGCCGGCGTAACCACAGGTGCAGTACGGATAACAGGGGTTTTGTATTTGCTGTATGAAGAACTGCGTGATTTGTTCTGACGGTTGCGCAGGGTAATATTGAGGCGCGGATTGGCAGCTTCGGCTGTGTTGGTTACGCTTGTAATCGGTACATTTGGCAGGATTTTGATATCGCTGTCGCTATTTCCTTTATCCAGCAAAATATCGGCTGCCGGTTTGTATGCTTGTGGGAAAGGTGTTGGGACAGTGGTTTTGCCATGCTCTACCGGAGTGGCAGTTGCCGGCATGCTTGGTTCGGTTGAAGCGGTGGCAATAGGTTTGGCTGCTTGTTCCTCAGATGCGCGGACAACGGCTGTTTTATCGGCTTTAGTACGGCTGACTTTGGCTTTGCGTCGAGAGGAGGTTTTGGCATAAGTTTTACCTTTACGTTTAGTCTCGGCTTTGGCAGGCGTTTTATCGAGCGCTTCATCCTGAGCTGTTACCGCTTGGCTATTTAGGGTAGTTGAAGTTTGCGGCTGAGCTGTCGAGTTCTGAATAGTCTCTTGTGGGATTTGGATTGCAGGTACAACAGGTTGAGCAACTGGTGTTTCATTAATAATAGCAAGGCCGTCTGAAACTGTTTTCTCGGTAGAAGCAGTAGGTTGGGCTTGTGCGGCAAGCATGACAGGAACAATACTGTTTTCTGTTTGGGTTGCACTAGACTGAGTTTGTACGACAGGAGTTGTATTGCGGACAGTAGTGTCGGCAACATAGTCTTCAGCTTTTATTGCGGGTGGCGCTTCCAGGGTAGGCGTATTGTTAGGAACGATTACGCTGTCTGCAATGGCTTTGTCGGCCACAACGGTAGGTTGAGCTTGTGCGGCGAGCATTGGAGGAACAATAGTGTTGTTCTCTTGAGCGGCAGTCGTCTGCGTTTGTACGGCAGAAGTCGTGTTGTGGACAGCAGTATCGACAACATAGTTTTCAGGTTTTGCAACGGCTTGTGTTTCCAAAACAGGCGTATTGTTGGAAACAATTACGTTGTCTGCAATAGTTTTATTCGCAGGCACAGCTTGTCGAGTTTGTGCCATCGGAATGGAAATAGGTGCCGGAATACCGTATTCATTTTGAGAAACAACGACTGGGGTTTGTACCGCAGGTGTTGCTTGAGAAGCATGAACGTAGTCAGTGGCAGATGCTTTAAATTCTGTTGTTTGTACCGTTTTTAAAACCGGAGTGTCGCCTGGAATCGCAACGACGCTGTTTTCTGTTACATTGTTTGTTTCAACTATGCGACAGTCGTCATTGATCTGGTATGAAGCATAAACGGTAATGCCTTCAACATTGCAGACATACTCGGCAGCGTTGGCGGCGGCGGGGAGGGTCAGGCTGAGGGCAATGGCGGTTTTGCAGAAAAACGGTTTCATAAAGGCAATAGAATCAGGTTGTTTGTTTAGAGTGTAATTATACTATGTACACTGTCAGCATCCGCCAACTTATTTTTAGGCGGTGTAAAACTGTGGCTGAAAGGTTGAAAATTGAAACAAAAGGTCTTAGGCCGTCTGAAACTTGTCATATGAAGTTTCAGACGGCCTTTGCTGTCATAGCGTATTAAGCGTTCAACAGGCTTTCGTCCAATGTCAGCTCTTCGTTTTTATTGACGGCGACTTTGCGTGCCAAAACGTTTTGGGCGATTTCGTGCGCTTCGGCAAGCGAGTGCATCAGATAAGTACCGCATTGGTATTCGTTCAGCTCGGGGATTTTGCTTTGGTCCTGAACGGTCAAAACATCCTGCATTGAAGCGAGCCATGCGTCGGCCACTTTTTGCTCGTCGGGCGTGCCGATGAGGCTCATGTAGAAACCGGTGCGGCAGCCCATCGGGGAAATGTCGATGATTTCAACGCCGTTGCCGTTTAAGTGGTCGCGCATAAAGCCTGCGAACAGATGCTCCAGCGTGTGAATGCCTTTTTCGGGCAGGATTTCTTTGTTGGGAATGCAGAAACGCAGGTCAAACACGGTAATGGTGTCGCCTTTGGGCGTGGTCATGGTTTTTGCCACGCGTACGGCAGGGGCGTGCATACGGGTGTGGTCGACTTTGAAACTGTCTAGTAGGGGCATTTGGGTGTCCTTTGAGGTAAATAGATTTTTAGCTAGGGATGTTTGGAGACTGAATCACAATTCTGCAATCTCAACTGCCTCGCCCGAAGCCGCACTCAGTGCTTCGTTCAAAACATCGTAGAAATCGCGGCTGTCGCGCGTTGCCAGCCATTTGCCGTTTTGCTCGGCGAAATGGTAGCCGCCGCTTTTGGCGGCAATCCACAATTCTTGGTTGGGCGTGTGGCGGTTAACGATGATTTGCGTGCCGTTTTCGGCTTCGATGGTCAGTACGTTTCCGGAAAACTGGCAGTCGAAATCCCAGCCGTTTTCATCGATTTGGTCTTCGATGTGTTCAAACAATTCTTCGCTCATGCGGATGAATTCGCTTTCGGTCATCATGGCTTTTTGTGTGGTTTTTGTTTAAGATACCGAATCTTGCCACATTCGTAATGATGAAGAAAGTTTTACTGATGAAATACGGCGTATTTTTTGCAGCGGCAACGGTTCTGCTGCTCTCTGCCTGCGGCTACAAAGGCGATCTCTACCTGCCCAAAGAAGGCGACAAGGCGCGCTTCGGCGTGATTCAAACCGGCTTGAAATTCGATACGGCCAAAGAACCGACCACTCAAACCAATGATTAAAAAAGATTTCAGAAACATGACCTTATTCTGCGAACAACTCCCTTATACACACCTTGCCGAAGAGTTTGGTACGCCGCTTTATGTATACAGCAAATCTGCGCTGACCGAAGCGTTTGAAAACTACCAAACCGCATTTGCCGCTTTAAATCCGCTTGTCTGCTATGCAGTTAAAGCGAATGGCAACCTGAGCATCATCAAGCACTTTGCTTCTTTGGGGAGCGGTTTTGACATTGTGTCCGGCGGTGAGTTGGCGCGTGTTTTAGCGGCAGGCGGCGATGCGGCGAAAACGATTTTTTCCGGTGTGGGCAAGAGTGAGGCAGAAATTGAATTTGCGCTGAATGCAGGTGTGAAATGTTTCAATATGGAAAGCATTCCCGAAATCGACCGTATTCAAAAGGTTGCCGCGCGTTTGGGTAAAGTCGCCCCGGTTTCCCTGCGCGTCAATCCCGATGTCGATGCCAAAACCCACCCTTATATCTCCACCGGCCTGAAAGCCAACAAATTCGGTATTGCCTATGCCGATGCACTTGAGGCCTATCGTCATGCTTCCCGACAAAGCCATTTGAAAATCGTTGGTATCGACTGCCATATCGGCTCGCAACTGACCGACCTCAGCCCGCTCATCGAAGCCTGCGAACGTATCTTGGCCTTGGTCGACCAATTGGCAGATGAAGGCATTGTGTTGGAACACTTGGACTTGGGCGGCGGTGTCGGCATTGTTTATCAAGACGAAAATGTGCCTGATTTGGGCGCGTATGCCCAATCCGTTCAAAAACTGATGGGTACACGCCGTCTGAAACTGGTCCTCGAGCCTGGTCGTAGTTTGGTCGGCAATGCCGGTTCGTTGTTGACGCGCGTTGAGTTTGTCAAACATGGCGAAGAGAAAAACTTTGTGATGGTCGATGCGGCAATGAACGATTTGATGCGTCCGGCGCTTTATGATGCCTATCATCACATCGAAGCGATTGAAACCAAAGACATTGAGCCTCTGACGGCCAATATCGTCGGTCCGATTTGCGAAACCGGCGACTTCCTCGGCAAAGACCGCACCATCGCCTGCGAAGAAGGGGATTTGCTGCTTATCCGTAGCGCCGGTGCGTATGGTTCAAGCATGGCGAGCAACTACAACACGCGCAATCGTGCGGCGGAAGTATTGGTTGACGGCAACGAATGCAAACTTATCCGCCAACGTGAAACCGTCGAGCAGCAAATGGCCAACGAATTGGCTTGTTTGTAAGGTTTGATTGTTTAAAAGGCCGTCTGAAAGCTTGATTGACTTTCAGACGGCCTTTGTTATGAAAGAAAAGGGCATGTATCAAACACGCCCTTTTTTAGTTTATCAATAATGCGGCGGAATCTCGTCGCGCAGGCTGTACGGTTCGCGTTCGCCGTTTGCGCCTTTGTCCTGCATCCGTTGATACAGCAGCCGCAACTGGCCTTGCTGCAAATCCAAAGCCTGCTGCATCTTGGCGATGGTGTCGTTCAGGCTGCCGATTAAATCTTCCTGCAAGGCCGTCTGAATTTCCAGCTCCGTGACGCGGTGTTCCAATTCCTGAATATCGCTCATATCAAAGCACCATTGCGGCAATCCAGCCGGCAGCCATCAGCGGGATATTGTAGTGGATAAAAGTCGGGATAACCGAATCGCGGATGTGGTCGTGCTGACCGTCGGCATTCAAACCCATGGTTGGACCGAGTGTCGAGTCGGAAGCGGGGGAGCCGGCATCGCCCAGCGCACCTGCCGTGCCGACAATGGCCACGGTAGCCATTGGGGAGAAGCCCAAGCTGATGCACAAAGGCACATAAATCGCGGTAATAATCGGCAAGGTGGAGAAAGATGAGCCGATGCCCATGGTCACCAGCAAACCGACGCACAACATGGTCAATGCGGCCATGCCTTTATTGCCGCCGAACAAAGCCATGCTGTGTTCGACCAAAGGCTGAATCTCGCCGGTTGCGTTCATTACAGCGGCGAAACCTTGAGCCGCAATCATAATAAAACCAACCATCGCCATCATTTTGATGCCTTCGCCGAAGACATCGCTGGCGGCGGAGCGGTTCATCACGCCTAACATCATAAACACGGCAAAGCCCAACATAGCACCCAATACCAGCGAACCATCATACAAAAGCTGAATGGCAAAACACACGGCAATCGCCACGGCCGCTACCAAGCTGCGATAGGTTGACGGCTCTTGTTGTTGCACTGCTGCGCGGTTGTCTTCCGTGTCAGTGGTATTGTTTTGATAAATGCGCGGCTTGCGGTAGTGCAAAAAGGCCAGCAGCAAGCCGGACACCATGCCCAAAGCCGGAATCGCCATTGCATGCATCACATTGATGCCGCTGGTGTCCATGCCTGCCGAGCGGATATTGCCCAACATGATGTCGTTCAAGAAGATGGCGCCGAAACCGTAAGGCAGGAACATATAAGTCGTTACCAAGCCAAACGTAATCACACAGGCCACCAAGCGGCGGTCGAGTTTCAAACGGTTGAACACCAACAGCAGCGGCGGAATAATCATCGGGATAAACGCAATATGAATCGGCACAACGTTTTGGCTCATCACACCCATGCACAAAATAATCGCCAGCAGCAGCCATTTGACCGCGCCTTCGCCTTTCGCATTGCCTTCGCCGCCGTTGAGTTTGCGGATAATCACGCCGGCGAGCTGTTGCGGCAGGCCGGAATGCGTGATGGCCATGGCAAACGCGCCGAGCATGGCATAAGACAGCGCGATTTGTGCCCCGCCTTTCAGACCTTCGTTAAAAACAGGAATAATCCCTTGCTGCACCACATCGCCGGCCGCGTTGGTTACATTCTCCAAAGGCATACCGGCCACCAAGCCGCCGACAAACGCGCCGACAGCCAAGCTGAGCACCACATGCACGCGCGATAAAGACAGCACAAGCATGATGATGACCGCAATTACAACCGCATTCATATCATTCTCCGTTGTTCAGACGGCCTGTTATGTAAAAACAGGCAATCATCTGTTTACATATTACAAATAAACATCATAACCCAAGCATGAGGCCTTTGCAAAAAACGGCAGGCCGTCTGAAAAACAGACCATCAGTTTCAGACGGCCTGCCGTGAACTCTTATTCAGCGTTTTAATATGGCGTGCGGTTCTGGCGATAAAAATATCCAAAAAACACGCGCTTCCTATTCTTTGCATATGGTACCAATGTTAAAATCGACACAATGTCTCGGTTTCAGGTTTGTCACTGAAATTAAAGCATTTATTGCTAAAACCCAATTCAATCATACACAAACAAAGGAAAGAAGTTATGGATATTCTGACACGGCTGCACAATCTGCCGCCTTCCCGATTTCATTACAAACTTCTGGTTTTGGTCGGCATAGGTTGGCTGTTTGATGCCATGGATACAGGCTTGGTGTCGTTTGTATTGCCTGCTTTGGGCAAAGATTGGGCGCTGGCTCCGGCGCAGTTGGGTTGGATTGTCAGCATTGCCTTTGTCGGCATGGCTCTGGGCGCAGTATTCAGCGGCTGGCTGGCGGATAGATTCGGACGGAAAATCGTTTTTGCCGGCACGATGGTGGTGTACAGCATTGCCACAGGTTTGTGCGCGCTCGCGCCTGATTTGACGGTTTTGCTGGTGTGCCGCTTTTTTGTCGGCGTCGGCTTGGGCGGCCAACTGCCCGTCGCCGTGTCGCTGGTCAGCGAATATGCGCCGCCGAAAGTACGCGGCCGTTTTATTGTGTTGCTGGAAAGCTTTTGGGGCTTGGGCTGGCTCTCAGCCGCGCTGGTGTCTTATTTCTTTATTCCGCAAACCGGCTGGCACAGCGCGTTTTTATTCGGCGCCTTGCCCCTGTTTTATGTGCCGTTGGTGTTGAAATTCGTTCCCGAATCCGTACCTTACCTGCTTTCCCGCGGCAAAACCAACGAAGCGCACCGTTTGGTATCCGCGCTGGAAATACAATCGGGCATAACGCCGCCGACAGAAGCCGTTGCCGCACCTGCTGCCCCACGCGAACGCATCCGCTTCGTCCAACTTTGGCAACATCCGTTTGCACGGCGTACGTTGATGCTGTGGCTGGTTTGGTTCGGCATCGTGTTTTCGTATTACGGCATTTTCACTTGGTTGCCCAAACTGCTGGTCGAACAGGGCAATACTGTGGTTAAAACCTTTGAATATGTGCTGGTGATGATTGTTGCGCAACTGCCTGGCTATATTGCCGCCGCGGCTTTGGTGGAAAGAATCGGCCGCAAAGCAACGCTGGCAGGCTTTTTGGCAGCTTGCGCCGTGTGCGCATGGTTTTTCGGGCAAAGCACAACTGCGGCCGAAGTCATGGTCTGGGGCAGCCTGATGTCCTTCTTCAACTTGGGCGCATGGGGCGTTTTGTACACCTACACCCCCGAACTCTACCCCTTGCGCTTCCGTGCCTTCGCATCCGGCTGGGCAGGTGCCATCGGCCGCGTCGGCGGCATACTCGCCCCCATGGTAGTGGCGGCGATGGTGGGCAACAGCGGGGGCTTCGGCAATATCTTTATGATGTTTGCGCTGGTTATGCTGCTGATTGTGGCGGTAATCTTGGTATTGGGTGAAGAAACCAAAGGCCGTACGCTGGAAGACATCAGCCAATAAAAGGCATATATAAACAAAGGCCGTCTGAAAAAATATTTTCAGACGGCCTTTTTCATTTACGTTTGTAATTTTAATACATCGATTTTCTGTTTTTATCTTAATTATCGAGGAAAGCGACGAAGAATAACCGTCTTTGTTTTTGTGTAGATAAAAATATTATACTTCAAAGAATTAAAATGAATAAACGATAAAATGGCCGTCTGAAAAGTTCAATCATGGTTTGTGATGTAGGTCAAAGCAAAATGTAACTAAATTACCTATAGTTATCGTAGTGAAAATTTATTGACCTTATTGCCACCTTTTATTAAGGAGATACACCATGAACGCATCAGCCGACAACGTCGTCAGCCCAGCCGTAGCCGAGGTAAACAGCCTGGTTGACAAGGGTTTACGGGCATTGGACGAGTTTCTTAAGCTCGATCAGGAGCAGATTGACTTTATTGTTGCCAAAGCCTCCATTGCCGCGCTGGACAAACATGGTGTGCTCGCCATGCACGCGGTGGAAGAAACGGGACGCGGCGTGTTTGAAGATAAGGCAACCAAAAACCTATTTGCCTGTGAGAACGTCGTACGCCGCCTGCGCGATTTGAAAACCGTGGGCGTCATCAGCGAAAACGATGTAACCGGTATTACGGAAATTGCCGATCCGGTCGGCGTGGTTTGCGGTATCGTGCCGACTACCAATCCGACTTCCACCACCATTTTCAAATCCTTGATTGCGCTGAAAACCCGCAATCCGATTATTTTCTCGTTCCATCCGTCCGCCCAGCAGTGTTCCGCCCATGCCGCGCGTATCGTGCGCGATGCAGCGATTGCGGCCGGTGCGCCGGAAAACTGTATCCAGTGGATTGAAAAGCCGTCTATGGAAGGCACTTCCGCGCTGATGAAGCATCCGGGCGTGGCAACGATTTTGGCGACCGGCGGCAATGCGATGGTGGAAGCCGCGTACTCTTGCGGCAAACCTGCGCTCGGCGTCGGGGCGGGCAACGTACCTGCTTATGTTGAAAAAACGGCGGACATCAAACAAGTGGCGCACGATATTGTGATGTCGAAATCTTTCGACAACGGCATGGTGTGCGCCAGCGAGCAAGCGGTGATTGCCGATAAAGAGATTTACAAAGAGTTGGCCGAAGAATTCAAATCCTACGGCGTGTACTTTGCCAACAAAAAAGAAAAAGCCATGCTCGAAGAGTTTATCTTCGGTGTAACGGCGAATTGCGCCAGCTGTGGCGGGGCGAAACTCAATTCCGCCGTTGTGGGCAAACCGGCGGCATGGATTGCCGAACAGGCTGGGTTTAAAGTGCCTGAAAAAACAAACATCATCATCGCCGAATGCCGCGAAGTCGGTCCGAACGAGCCGCTGACCCGAGAAAAACTTTCGCCTGTTTTGGCCATGATTAAGGCAGATTCGACCGAACAAGGTTTGAAGTTCGCCGAAGAAATGGTTGCCTTTGACGGCTTGGGACACTCCGCCGCCATTCATACCGCCGATGAAGAATTGGTCAAAACGTTCGGCTCCCGCGTCAAAGCGCTGCGCGTGATTTGGAATTCGCCTTCCACCTTCGGTGGCATCGGCGACGTGTACAACGCCTTCCTGCCTTCTCTGACCCTTGGTTGCGGCTCTTACGGTAAAAACGCCGTCGGCGGCAACGTCAGCGCAGTCAATCTGTTAAACATCAAAAAAGTAGGCCGTCGGAGAAACAACATGCAATGGTTCAAAGTGCCCGCCAAAATCTATTTTGAACGCGATTCCATCCAATATCTGCAAGACATGAAAGACTGCGAAAAAGTCATGATTGTGACCGACCGTTCGATGGTTGATCTAGGCTTTGTCGATAAAATCACCCACCAACTGCATCAACGCAAAAACAAAGTGACCATCCAGCTGTTTACCGATGTCGAAGCTGATCCGAGCGTCCAAACTGTCTATAAAGGCACGGATTTGATGCGCAGCTTCCAGCCCGACACCATCATCGCACTAGGCGGCGGTTCGCCAATGGACGCGGCAAAAGCCATGTGGCTCTTCTACGAGCAGCCGCAAGTCGATTTTGAAGACTTGGTACAAAAATTCATGGACATCCGCAAACGCGCCTTCCGCTTCCCTGAATTGGGCCGCAAAGCCAAATTTATCGGTATTCCTACCACGTCGGGCACAGGCTCCGAAGTAACACCGTTTACCGTCATCAGCGACGGCGATAAAAAATATCCGATTGCCGACTACTCGCTGACACCGACCATTTCGATTGTCGATCCTGCGTTTACCATGACCGTACCGGCAGGCGTAACCGCCGATACCGGTTTGGACGTACTGACCCACGCCGTAGAAGCATACGTTTCCGTACTGGCGAACGACTTTACAGACGGCCTCGCCCTGCAAGCCATTAAGCTCGTGTTCCAATATCTCGAACGCTCCTACAAACACGGTGCGGCCGATCCTGAAGCGCGCGAGCATATGCACAACGCCTCCACCATCGCAGGCATGGCGTTTGCCAATGCGTTCTTGGGTATCAACCACTCGATGGCACACAAAATCGGCGGCAAATATCACGTTCCGCACGGTCGTGCCAACGCCATCCTGCTGCCGCACGTCATCCGCTACAACGGCACGCGTCCGCAGAAAACCGCCACTTGGCCGAAGTACAACTACTACAAAGCCGACCTGAAATATCAGGAAATCGCCCGTACCTTAGGCCTGCCATGCAACACACCGGCAGAAGGCGTCGAATCCTTCGCCCGCGCCTGCCATGAACTGGCGGTCAACGTCGGCATCAAAATGTCGTTGAAAGAGCAGGGTATCGATGAGAAAACCTTCCTCGACGGCAGAAAAGAGCTGGCTATGATGTCTTTTGAAGACCAATGCACCCCGGCCAACCCACGCCTCGCCATGGTGGCCGATATGGAAGAAATCCTGACCAAAGCCTATTACGGCGAATAAAATCGGGCAGATAAAAAGGCCGTCTGAAACCTGAATATAGGGTTTCAGACGGCCTTTCGTATTAGAACTAAAGTTGATACTTATTGTATGTGGAATTTAATTTGCAAACATTAAGAATAGTCATCATGAAATCAGAAATTTTAAAACAATTTGGCAAACATGTTCGTCATTTAAGACAACTCCAGGATTTAAGTCAGGAGGCATTGGCTGAAAAAGCGAATATGCACCGGACTTATATCGGAATGATAGAACGTGGAGAGCGTAACCCCGCCCTATTAAATCTTATTCGTTTGGCTAGCGCATTAGATATTTCTTTGCCTGAACTTTTAACTTTTAAGGACTATGTTAATGACGGGAACTGTGATAATGAATCTAACTGATTCGTATGGTTTTTTTAGAGAAAACGTCGGAAGGACGCTAGGAGATCTAAAACTTGAATATCAAACCAGATTTCCCGAGTTCACCTCTGAAATGAAGATAAATAAAGGCGGGGTAGGGCAGTTTATCGAGAAATTGATAGGACTTAACAATACAAATGCTTTGACAGATTTTGCTGATGGTGAGCTGAAAACCAATAAAGCAGATACAGATGGTGCACCACTAGAGACTATGTTTATCTCGCAGATTTCCAGTAACTTTGATCAGTTAATCAGCGATCAGATAAGCTTTGAAGATAGTTGGATATACCAAAAAATAAGAATTTGCTATATGTTCCTATTTGTAAAGTCGACGACGATCCTAACAAATGGTACATACAGTCAGCTTATCATGTGCAAATAAATGAAGGGGGTGAACTTTTCAGACAGTTATCTGCTGATTTCACGCAAATTAAAAGTAAGCTGTTAGCTGATATTAATTCCGGCGACGGATACATTCATACATCAAACGGTGTGTTTATCCAAATCAGATCAAAAGATTCTAAGCCATACCATCCTATATTTTCTGCACAATATAATCGGAATATTTCTAATAAGAATCATGCATTTTATTTTAAAAAAGAATTTATGCGGGAAGTTCGTGAAATGGCCAGACAGGGTAGGGATGGTGTTGTTCGAATAATTTAAAATAAGATGGGGCTACAGCTTTTGTTGTAGCCTTTTCTTTGCTAATTCAAAAAAATCTTCTTCTAGTTCGCAACCACAAAATTTCCGACCATGTTTTAAGGCAGCAACGCCTGTTGTGCCGCTGCCCATGAAAGGGTCAAAAATTAAATCTCCGATGTTTGAAGCTGAGAGTATGCAGCGTTCAAGTAAGGGGAGTGGTTTTTGTGTCGGATGTTTGCCGAATGTTTTTTCGGCTTTGTTTGGAGGAGAAAATGTCCAAACACATTTCATCTGCTTGTCATTATTTTGTGCTTTCATCATTTCATAATGAAACGTGTGTTTGGCTTTTTTATTTTTCTTTGCCCATAAGATTGTTTCTGTCGAATGGGTAAAAAAACGGCAGGACAAATTAGGGGGAGGATTGGGTTTTTCCCAAGTAATATTGTTCAAAATATGGTATCCGATGGTTTGCATCAGGTAGCCGATTAAATAAATATTATGGAATGTGCCGCAAACCCAAATTGTGCCGTTTGGTTTTAATAAGGCGTAACACAGTCGAAGCCATTCTTCGTAGAATTCCAAATCTGCCGCCATCCCTTTGGATTTATCCCAGTTGCCTTTATTGACGGAAACTATTTGTCCGTTTTGACAACTGAAACCGTCATTGGAAAGAAAGTAAGGCGGGTCTGCGAAAATCATATCAAAACAGCCGTTCGGATGTTTTTCCAATATCTTCCGCATGATGTTAAGGGAATTTTCGTTGTAGAGAACAAGGTCGTCTGAAACGATTTTTTTCAAACGACTTTGATAAATGGCAGCTTCTTCAGCCAGTTTGTTGAAATCACTCATAAATTGCCAATAATTCTCCGACTTTTTTGCGACTGCTGCCCTTTGCGGCAATATTGCGTTGTACTTCAACCGTTTTTAGAATGGCAGAAGAATAAATATTTCTCGTAAATTCAGTATCATGATTTGAAATCAAAACGCCTTGAGAGTTAGGTGCAATTTGTTGGGCTGTCTGGGCAAGGCGGATTTGATCGTCCAAATTGAAGCCTTCTTTGGCATAAGTGGTAAATGAAGCGGTTGGGCTTAAAGGTGCATAAGGAGGATCACAATAAACAGTATCTGTATTGTTTGTCAGAGATAGGATTGTTTGAAAATCTCCGCACATTAATTCAACTCTGTCAGATTTTTGAATGAAACCTTCCATTTCTTGTTGTGGAAAGTAAGGAGATTTGTAGCGTCCGAATGGCACATTGAATGCCCCTTTGCTGTTGTAACGGCATAAACCGTTAAAAGCATGGCGGTTCAAATAAATAAATAGCGCTGAACGTTCGTGTAGATCTTGGCTGAAGTTGAATTGTTCCCGCAATTCATAGAATCTTGAATCGCTATTGTTTTCGGAAGTAAAGAAAGAGCGGGTATAGTCTATGAATCCGGATTTTTCTTCTTTTAGGATACGGAATAAGCCGATTAAGTCAGCGTTAATATCATTGAGCAGATAATGTTCGAAATCCAATGCGAGAGACAAAGCGGCAGAACCGCAGAAGGGTTCAATCAGACGTTTTCGTGCAGGAGTGGGTAGATTGTGTTCGATAAAGGGGACAAGTTTATGTTTGCCACCAGCCCATTTTAGGAAGGGTTTTGAAGCCATTAGGATGCCAAGTACAAGCGTGGTTGATTGGCTTCGAATTGTGCCAAAACATCGTGAGGAATACAACGGATTTATGTTTTAGGGACGTGTGTAGAGTGATTCTAAATCCAATGGAACCTTTTCATCCCAATGTGTTATTGGACTTATCAGCTTAATCTACCTTAAAAAGGCCGTCTGAAAACCTGTTTCCAAGTTTCAGACGGCCTTTATCCGTGTGGCTAAACCTTAAAAGCGGTTTAGACAACGATATTCACCAAGCGTCCGGGAACGACGATGATTTTCTTCGCAGGCTTGCCTTCCATGAATTTCACTGCGCCTTCGTTGGCAAGGGCGGCGGCTTCGAGGTCGGCTTTGGATGCGTCGGCGGCAACGGTGATTTTGCCGCGCAGTTTGCCGTTGACTTGAACCATCACTTCGATTTCGGATTTGACCAAGGCTGCTTCATCGACTGTCGGCCAGCCTGCTTCCCACAGTTTTGCGCCGTTCAATTCGCTCCACAGGGTTTCGCAGATGTGCGGCACGATGGGCCACAACAGGCGTACGGCGGTTTCCAATACTTCTTGGGCGACGGCGCGGCCTTGTTCGCTGCCGGTGTCGGTTTTGTCGTATTGGTTGAGCAGTTCCATCACGGCGGCGATGGCGGTGTTGAACTGCTGGCGGCGGCCGTAGTCGTCGCTGACTTTGGCGATGGTGGAATGCAGTTTGTGGCGCAGGTCTTTGAGTTCTTTAGACAAACCGTCTTGGCTGCCTGCGAACGCTTTTACTGCTTCGCCTTGTTTCAGGTATTCGTAAACGGTACGCCACAGACGACGCAGGAAGCGGTGCGCGCCTTCGACGCCGCTGTCGCTCCATTCGAGGGACTGTTCGGGCGGTGCGGCGAACATCATGAACAGGCGGGCGGTGTCTGCGCCGTAGGCGTTAATCAGCTCTTGCGGATCGACGCCGTTGTTTTTGGACTTGGACATTTTTTCCGTGCCGCTGATGACGACAGGCAGGCCGTCTGCTTTCAGAACGGCGGAAACAGGGCGGCCTTTGTCGTCAAAAGTCAGCTCGACATCGGCAGGGTTGATCCAGTCTTTGCCGCCTTTGTCGTTTTCGCGGTAGTAGGTTTCGCAAACGACCATGCCTTGCGTCAGCAGGCGTTCAAACGGTTCGTCAACATTGACCAAACCTTCGTCGCGCATCAGTTTGGTGAAGAAACGCGCGTACAAGAGGTGCAGAATCGCGTGTTCGATACCGCCGATGTATTGGTCGACCGCACCCCAGTATTTCGCGGCTTCAGCCGATACCATGCCTTCTGCGAACTTGGGCGACATGTAGCGGAAGAAGTACCAGCTCGATTCCATGAAGGTGTCCATGGTATCGGTTTCGCGTTTCGCCGCGCCGCCGCAGCATGGACAGGTGGTTTCGTAAAATTCGGGCATTTTTGCCAGCGGCGAACCCATGCCGTCGGGTACGACGTTTTCAGGCAGGACGACCGGCAGTTGGTCGGCTGGGACGGGTACGTCGCCGCATTTTTCGCAATGGATGATGGGAATCGGGCAGCCCCAGTAGCGTTGACGCGAAATACCCCAGTCGCGCAGGCGGTATGTGACTTGTTTTTCGCCTAAGCCTTGTGATTCTAAATCCTCTGCAATTTGCTCCATTGCTTCAAAAGAACTTAAACCATCATATTTTCCTGAATTTATCAGATTGCCATACATTGAAAAAGAAGGGTTCCAGCCTTGTTCCCATAACATTTCCAAAGGCATTGCTGCAGGGGGATGTGAATTATTTAAATGATCTTGATCTTTTGTTTTTGCCATTTGGCTTTAGAAGGTGGGTTATCACCATATGGCATAATAACAGGTTTGATAGGTGGCAATTTATCAGCATATTTTTTAGCGAACTCGAAATCGCGTTCGTCGTGCGCCGGAACCGCCATCACAGCGCCGTCGCCGTAGCCCCACAATACATAGTTGGCAATCCACACTTCCAGCTTGTCGCCGTTGAGCGGATTGACGACGTAGCGGCCGGTCGGTACGCCTTTTTTCTCCATCGTCGCCATGTCGGCTTCGGCAACGGAGCCGGCTTTGCATTCAGCGATAAATGCCTGCAATTCGGGTTTGTCGGCGGCTGCGGCGGTTGCCAATGGATGTTCGGCGGCAACGGCGACATAAGTCGCACCCATCAGCGTGTCGGGACGGGTGGTATAAACTTGCAGGAATTTCGAGTAATCGCCTTCCAAACCTTGTTTGCTGTCGTCTGAAACGGCGAAGCGCACGGTCATGCCGCGAGATTTGCCGATCCAGTTGCGCTGCATGGTTTTGACTTGTTCCGGCCAGTGTTCCAGCTTGTCCAAGTCGTTGAGCAGCTCTTCGGCGTAATCGGTGATTTTGAAGTAATACATCGGGATTTCGCGTTTTTCGATTAACGCGCCCGAACGCCAGCCGCGCCCGTCGATGACTTGCTCGTTGGCAAGGACGGTTTGGTCGACGGGGTCCCAGTTTACCGTGCCGTTTTTACGATAGACGATGCCTTTTTCAAACAGCTTGGTAAACAGCCATTGTTCCCAGCGGTAGTATTCGGGTTTGCAGGTGGCGACTTCGCGCTCCCAGTCAATCGCAAAACCCAGGCTTTTGAGCTGGGTTTTCATGTATTCGATGTTGTCGTAAGTCCAAGCGGCAGGGGCAACGTTGTTTTTCATCGCCGCATTTTCCGCCGGCATACCGAACGCGTCCCAACCCATAGGCTGCATGACGTTGAAGCCGTTTAAGAGTTTGAAGCGGCTCAATACGTCGCCGATGGTGTAGTTGCGCACATGCCCCATGTGCAGCTTGCCGCTGGGGTAGGGGAACATGGAGAGGCAGTAGTATTTGGGTTTGGAAGCGTCTTCGGAGACGTTGAAAATACGCTCGTCGCCCCATTTTTTCTGCGCCGCAGGCTCGATGGCGGCGGGTTGGTAATGTTCTTGCATGGTCATTCTGTTTTTCGCTTGAAAACGTTGGAAAAAATAAAGATGGGATTATAGCAGGTTGTCGGGTCTGTCGGTTTGACAAAGGCCGTCTGAATGTTTGGATGTCGGAAAAGCACAATTTCAGACGGCCTTGAAAATACTGACTTGAGTTTTTGATACTCGCCCACATATCCCACCCAGTTTGAATTCATTCTTAACACTATCAAAATTATGAGCAATAAAGATTTTTACGAAACCCTTGGTGTTGCCCGCAGCGCTAGCGATGATGAAATCAAAAAAGCCTACCGTAAGCTGGCAATGAAATACCATCCTGACCGCAACCCTGACAACAAAGAAGCGGAAGAAAAATTTAAAGAAGTCCAAAAAGCTTACGACACCTTGTCTGACAAGGAAAAACGTACCATGTACGACCAATACGGCCATGCCGCGTTCGAACAGGGCGCAGGTGCGGGCGGATTCGGTGGCTTTGGCGGTTTTGGCGGCCAAGGCGGATTCGGTGGTGCGCAAGGCTTCGATTTTTCCGATATTTTCAGCCAAATGTTCGGCGGTGGCGGCAGCTCAGGCGGCCGTCAGCCGGATTACAGCGGCGCAGACTTGCAGGTCGGCATAGAGATTTCGCTTGAAGAAGCCGCCAAAGGCGTGAAAAAACGCATCAACATTCCGACTTACGAAGAATGTGATGTCTGCCACGGCTCAGGTGCCAAACCGGGCACATCCGCATCGACTTGTTCGACCTGTCACGGCTCAGGTACGGTACACGTCCGCCAAGCCATTTTCCAAATGCAGCAGACTTGTCCGACTTGTCACGGTACAGGCAAAGAAATCAAAGATCCTTGCGTCAAATGCCGTGGTGAAGGCCGTACTAAGACCAGCAAAACGGTTGAAGTCAACATTCCGGCAGGCATCGACGACGGGCAACGCATCCGCTTGAGCGGCGAGGGCGAACCGGGTCAACACGGTGCACCGGCAGGCGATTTGTACGTCAATGTCCGCGTAAGACAGCACAAAATTTTCGAGCGCAACGGCTTGGACTTGCATTGCGAACTGCCGATCAGCTTTGCCATTGCCGCATTGGGCGGTGAAGTCGAAGTGCCGACTTTGGACGGTAAAGTCAAACTGCACATTCCGAAAGAAACGCAAACCGGCCGCCGTATGCGCGTGAAAGGTAAAGGCATCAAGTCTCTGCGTTCCAGCTCGACCGGAGATTTGTACTGCCACATTTTGGTTGAAACTCCGGTTAACCTGACCGACCGTCAGAAAGAGTTGCTGGAAGAATTTGAAAAAATCTCCTCCGGCCTCGACCTCAGCCAAACTCCGCGCAAAAAATCGTTTTGGGAAAAAGTAGGCGATTTGTTCTCCGATAATTAATCGTTGTGAAAAAGGCCGTCTGAAACCTGTTTACATTGAGTTTCAGACGGCCTTTTTTATATTTTTCAGACTTTTATCATCTTTTGTTGTTTCAATATAATTTTCTGTGCCATTTCCAAAAACAGTTTTTGCTCGTCTGCCGACAGATCCGCCAAGGCTTCTTGGTTGATGGCTTTGGCAATTTCGGTGGAGCTTGATTGTAAAGCACGCGCGTGTTCTGTCAGCATAATCAAACGGCTGCGTGCATCTTCAGGATTAGGCTCCCGTGTAATCAATCCGTCTCGCTCCATCCGTGCCAGAGTGTTGGCAATCGTTGCCTGCTTCAAATCGGCACGCTCAACTAATTCCTGTTGGCTCAAACCGTCTTTATTCCATAGCTCGATCAAAATTGGAAATTGTGCAGGCGCAATCCCCAGTGGTTTTAAGCCTTCGCTCAATAAAATGGCAAATTGGCGGGCAATGTGGTTCATCAGATAGCCGGCTGATTGGTCTTTGAATGAGTCGTTCACTTTGTTTCCTTTTAAAACAGATCTTTATGAATTATAGCGCAAGTATAGCTTGCTATATTAATCAATAGCAAGCTATGCTTATTTTAATTTAATAGCTTGCTATATAAATTTCAGGCGGCCTATCTTAAACATTCAAAGGAAATATTATGAACCGCGATACTTTACGCAAAATCCATGCTGCAGCAGGAGCATGTGCATGTTTATTCATCGCCTCATTTTGGATCAGTACCGTATTAAGCGAACTCTTCAGCTCGCATGAAACCATCATTGTCGTAAAGCAAACCATTGTTTATGCGCTATTTGGACTGATGGCTTGTATGGCAGTTGCAGGTGCAACAGGCATGAAAATGGGTGGAAAAAGCAAACATACTGCGATTGCCGCGAAACGCCGACGCATGCCGTTTATCGCTGCCAACGGAATGCTGATTTTGCTGCCTTGTGCCTTTTTCTTGAATAACCGCGCTTCTGCCGGACAGTTTGACAGCGTGTTTTATATCGTTCAAATCGTAGAACTGATTGCCGGTATGGCTAATCTGACGCTGTTGGGACTGAGCATGAAAGACGGATTTTCTATCCGTAAACCCAAATTGAAATCCATTTAATTGTTAATTTAAGAGAAAACATCATGAAACCTGATATTCCACAACGTTACGGCACTACAACCCGCTTTCTGCATTGGACTATGGCGGCCTGCTATCTGTTTATGTTTGCAACCGCCATTGCTTGGAATATGGATGAAAGTCTGAAGTTTTTGACTAATCCTCATAAGGCGGTTGGCTTTCTTCTGCTGATATTGTCTGCTTGGCGTGTGATGCGGGCAATCCGCCAGTCCAGCAATCGACCGGTTGGCAGTATGGCTGCCAAATTTGGACATTGGGCAATGTATCTCCTGATGCTTGCCGTTCCAGTCACAGGTGTTATGAGACAAATTACTCAGGAAGGACAGATTCACGGAGCACTGGCATTTTCGTTGTTGTTCTTGTCTCTGGGACACATTGGAATGGTTGTCTACCACTACATCAAAGGCAGATCCGTGCTGCCTCGAATGCTCGGAAAATCTTAATACCCCACACAAACAAGGAGCTCTTGATATGAATACCCGTAAAAAAACCATCATTGCCGCTATTACCACCGCTGTTTTGCTTTGCGCTGGCGGCTGCACTGCTAAAGCCGAACAATGGCGCTCAAAACGTGAAGCCATGCAGAACAGCGTTGTGCTCATCAACACCTTTGAAGTACCGCAGGGTAAGGAAGCTGAAGCTTTGGCTGCTTGGCAGAAAGCACGCGATTTCCTGAAAACCCAGCCGGGTTATATCAGCACACGTCTGCATCAAAATATTGACCCGAACGGCAAATACCATTTAGTCAATGTTGCCCGTTGGCGCACGCGCGGAAGACTTTAAAAGCCGCCTGACCCGACCAAAAATGAAACCGAACGACGTTTACGACCGAAACCAAACGAAACCGGGAACGGACCGGTAACCCGACCGTACGGTACCCGGGTTTAGTTTAAAGTAAGTTAGGAAAGCGATAGTCGCCGTCGAGGGTCGTTTAGGTAAGGAACGAAAGTAGGACGAAAGGTACGTTCCGGTACCCTAAACTTAGAACTACAAGACGAATAAATAACGAAACGGCCGTCTAGTAACTGTCTTAGTATGTAGTTCAGACGGCCTTTTGTTTTCTTTTTGTTGCTTCAGGCTATGGTTTGCCGTAAAATCCGCGCTTCACTCTTACGGGAGTAGCCATTCGGCGCAATGCCGAAACCGTTGTCAACATAATCGGCTTGTGCGGCCGTGGCAGCGGTATCTTCTCTGCTTTATCGGAAGACAGGCAAGACGTAAGCGTTGTCCATACCCTTGCGGGCGGTATGCACAGCGCTTTTTGTTTGCCCGCTTTTCGGTTGAGTATCTTAAATCATGGAAGCTTTTTTCTCCTCGACGCTGGGCGTTGCCATTGCCGAAATCGGCGATAAGACGCAATTGCTCGCGCTCTTTTTGGCTGCACGTTTTGCCCACAAAAACGCGATTGTTGCCGGTATCTTTATTGCAACCCTGTTGAACCATCTTGTTTCAGCCGCACTCGGTGTCTGGCTGGCATCCGCTATTTCTCCCGAAGTCATGAAATGGGTGGTCGGCGGCAGCTTTATTGCGGTCGGATTATGGCTGCTGTTGCCGGATAAAGACGAAGACCCTGATGGCAAATGGTTGAAATACGGCGCATTTACGGCGACGGTCGTCCTGTTTTTCTTGGCGGAAATCGGCGATAAAACGCAAATTGCGACGGTTCTTTTGGCGGCAAAATACCAATCTATCCTGCTGGTTGTGGTCGGCAGTATTGCCGGTTTGATGATTGCTTCTGTGCCTGCCGTGTATTTGGGCGAAATGCTGATGCGCAAGATTCCGGCCAAAGCAGTGCGTATTACTGCATGTATCTTGTTCTGCCTGCTGGGTATTTTGACCCTGCTTGGTGACGGTATTGTATTGAAGGCCGTCTGAAATGTGGGACATTGTTTTTGAACACGAAGACTTTGTAGTCATCAATAAGCCTTGCGGCGTATCGGTGCACAGCGAATCAGAAGGGAATGTTTGTCTGACCGCATCGCTGGCGCAGCAGCTCGGTGTTGAACGCGTGTGGCTGGTTCACCGTTTGGACAAAGCCACCAGCGGCCTGTTGCTGTTTGCGTTAAATCACGACAGCGCGGCCGCTTTGTCGGCGCAGTTTGTCGAGAAAACCATGCGTAAAACTTATTTGGCACTCGGTACGCACAAGCCGGCGAAAAAGCAGGGCTGGGTGAAAGGCGGTATGGCGCGTTCGCGGCGTGGTACATGGAAGCTGACGCGTGATGAGGATAATTTTGCCGTTACCCGTTTCAGCAGCCAAAGCCTGAAGCCCGGTTTGCGCCTGTTTGTGTTGCAGCCGTTTACCGGCAAAACCCATCAGTTGCGCGTGGCTATGAAAAGCATAGGCAGTCCGATTTTGGGCGATACGCTGTATGGCGGCGATGAGGCGGGACATCTGTTTCTGCACGCTTGGCGTTTGGTTTTCGACTATCGTGGCGAGCATTTCGATATTCGGGTTGCACCTGATAAAACATGGCCGTCTGAAATCGATTTGTCGGCGTGTTTGGGATCGGATGAGTCCGAATAGAAGCAGTGAAATTTTTGTGTATATTAGAAAAGGCCGTCTGAAAATTGTTCAGACGGCCTTTTGATTGTTTCAAGTTTACATTTCCAATTCGCTCAAGCCCGGCAAGTCGGCAAAACAGCGGTCATGCGTAATTTGGCAGAAGTTGTCCAGATAGCCTTTGTTGGCGTCTTCCGTACGAATGGCGGCATAAAGTTTGCTTTGCAGGCCGTCTGAAGTGATTTTGCGGTGGACGACGTAGCCTTTTTCCAAATACGGCATGACTGTCCAATAGGGCAGGGCGGCGATGCCGCGTTTGCTGGCAACCAGTTGAATAATGGCAATGGTCAGCTCGCTGTGGCGGCGCGGCGGATTAATGCCTTTAGGCAGCAGCACTTTTTTAGGCAAATCCAGCATTTCGTCGGGGACGGGATAAGTAATCAGGGTTTCGTCGATAAAATCTTCCGCTTCCCAAACGTCTTTGTCGGCAAGCGGGTGGTCTTCTGCGCAGATGCCGACCATTTCATAGGCAAACAGAGGGCGGTAGCTGATGCCGTTGAGCGGCTCGGCTTCGGAAACGATGGCAAGGTCGGCGCGGTGTTGCAGCAGCAGCCCGACTGGATCGGCTTGGAAACCGGAGACGATGTCCAATTCAACTTGCGGCCATAAGGGGCGGAACTCGCCCATGGCAGGCATCAGCCAGTCGAAGCAGGTGTGGCACTCGACGGCAAGCCTGAGTTCGCCGGCTTCGCCTTCAATAATCCGCACCAAATCACGTTCGGCGGCGGCAACCTGCGGCAACAGCTCACGCGCCAGTTGCAATAGGCGCATACCGGCCGGAGTGAAGCGCAAAGGTGTGGATTTACGTTCAAACAACGGCGTTTCGTAATAATTTTCCAAGGCGCGGATTTGGTGCGACAGGGCGGATTGGGTCAGGAAAACCCGTTTGGCGGCAAGGGAAACGCTGCCGGTTTCTTCTAAAGCCAGCAAGGTTTTGAGATGACGCAATTCGATAATAGAGTCCATGTGTTTTCAGACGGCCTGTGGGTAAGGTGGGTTATATTAAAATAATTCATGATGATGTGCAAATGATTAATGTTGGGAATGATTGCTGAAATCGGAATGTAAGAATTTGAGGCATAAACAGATTTTGCGGTTAGAATGCGAAGCTGTTTTTGAAGATAGATATAAGGAGCGGAATATGGTTTTACGCCGCGAAATTCTGGCTTGGTGCGATGAGACATTGCAGGTCGGGCTGTTTAAGGACTATGCGCCCAACGGTTTGCAGGTTGAAGGCAAAGAAGAAATTGCCAAAATCGCCACTTCGGTTACCGCCAGCAAAGCTGCAATCGATTTTGCAGTAGAGCAGGGGGCAGATATGCTTTTGGTTCACCACGGCATGTTTTGGAAAAGCGAGCCCGTCACGATTACCGGTTGGAAAAAAGCACGCATTGAAACCTTGCTGCAACACCAAATCAATATGGCGGGCTACCACTTGCCGCTGGACGCTCACCTGCAACTGGGCAATAACGCGCAGTTGGCCGAGAAACTCGATTGGGTGCTCGAAAAACAATTCGGCGAGCAAAACCTGTTGAATACAGGCCGTCTGAAAACCACGCAAACATTGGCGCAGTTGTCTGAACGCATTGAGGCGGTATTCGGCCGCAAGCCGACCGTTATCGGTGATTTTGAACGCGAAATCAAACGTATTGCCTGGTGCAGCGGCGGTGCGCAGGGGTTTTTTCAGACGGCCGTAGACGAAGGTGTCGATGCATATCTGACCGGTGAAATTTCCGAAGCGCAATATCATCTTGCCAATGAAACGGGTGTGGCGTTTATCAGTGCCGGCCATCATGCGACAGAACGCTACGGCGTACGTGCCTTAGGCGATGCCGTGGCAGAAAAATTCGGTATCGAAGTGGTTCACTTTGATGAAAACAATCCTGCCTGAGTATTGAGCAATATCATAAAACTTTACCTTATTTTAAATAATGCTTTGAGTATTACAACAAACTAGGTAGAATTACGCTGTTTAATGGCTCGGTATTCCCAAAATTTTAGGACGACTGAATAATGGATAATCAAGAAATCAACAACGGTCGCCGCCGTTTTCTGACACTGGCTACTTGCGGTGCAGGCGGTGTGGCGGCTCTGGGCGTAGCTACGCCTTTCGTGGCCAGCTTCTTCCCATCGGAGAAAGCTAAGGCTGCCGGTGCTGCTGTCGAAGTAGATGTCAGCAAAATCGAAGCAGGCCAAATGCTGACTGCCGAATGGCAGGGTAAACCGATTTGGCTGGTCAACCGCACGGATCAACAGCTCAAAGACTTGAAAAGTTTGGATGGCGCAGTTGTCGATCCCAATTCCGAAGTGGATCATCAGCCCGAAAACTGTAAAAACGAGACCCGTTCGATCAAGCCGAACCTCCTCGTCGCTATCGGTATCTGTACCCACCTGGGTTGCTCTCCGACTTACCGTCCCGACATTGCTCCCGCCGACTTGGGCGCAGACTGGAAAGGCGGTTTCTTCTGCCCTTGCCACGGTTCGAAATTTGACATTGCAGGCCGAGTATACAAAGGTGTTCCTGCACCGACCAACTTGGTTGTACCGCCTTACAAATATCTGAGCGATACGACTGTTTTGGTGGGCGAAGACTAAAAATAAGGAACGATAATTATGGCAAACCAAACCAATAGCAAAGCAAAAGCATTGTTAGGCTGGATGGACGCTCGCTTCCCTCTGTCTAAAATGTGGAATGAGCATTTGGCTCAATACTATGCGCCGAAGAACTTCAACTTCTGGTATTACTTCGGCTCTTTGGCCCTGCTTGTCCTTGTGATTCAAATCGTCAGCGGTATTTTCCTGACCATGAACTACAAACCGGACGGCAACCTTAACGCCTACCATTTGCCTGCTGCCTTTACCGCAGTAGAGTACATCATGCGCGACGTGTCCGGCGGCTGGATTATCCGCTACATGCACTCCACCGGCGCATCTTTCTTCTTCATTGTCGTTTATCTGCACATGTTCCGTGGTCTGATCTATGGTTCGTACAAAAAACCTCGTGAATTGGTGTGGATTTTCGGTTCCCTGATTTTCTTGGCATTGATGGCAGAAGCCTTTATGGGTTACCTGTTGCCTTGGGGTCAAATGTCCTTCTGGGGTGCGCAGGTAATTATTAACCTGTTCTCCGCCATCCCTGTTATCGGTCCTGATTTGTCCACTTGGATCCGCGGTGACTTCAACGTTTCTGACGTTACTTTGAACCGCTTCTTCGCCCTGCACGTTATCGCAGTACCTCTAGTATTGCTCGGCTTGGTTGTGGCTCACATCATCGCCCTGCACGAAGTGGGTTCTAACAACCCTGATGGCGTTGAAATCAAGAAAAACAAAGACGAAAATGGTATTCCACGCGATGGTATCCCATTCCATCCTTACTATACCGTTAAAGACATCTTGGGTGTTGTTGTATTCCTAATTGTCTTCTGTTCTGTGTTGTTCTTTGCACCTGAAGGCGGCGGCTACTTCTTGGAAGCGCCAAACTTCGATGCAGCAAATGCGCTGAAAACACCTCCTCACATTGCGCCGGTATGGTACTTCACTCCGTTCTACGCAATTTTGCGTGCGATTCCTTCGATGGCAGGTACTCAGGTATGGGGTGTAATCGGCATGGGTGCAGCAGTTGTGTTGATTGCCTTGTTGCCTTGGCTAGATAAGTCACCTGTAAAATCTGTTCGTTACCGCAACAACTCTTTCAAAGTAATGTTGGCGTTGTTTGTTGTATCTTTTATCGGCTTGGGAATTTTGGGTGCATTGGTAGCAGATGATACTCGTACAGCTTTTGCTCGTGCATTCAGTGCATTCTATTTCTTGTTCTTCATCGGTATGCCTTTGCATACAAACCCTAAATGGTTGACTGAAAAAGCTGGTGGTATTAAATATTTAATCAGTCTGTTTGTTTATGCAGCTTTAATTATTTATAACCTGTATTTAGTTGCAGTCTTGCCAAATTACATCGTTAAGGCGTTCGTTTTGGCTTACACTGTTTTCTTTGCAGCTATTCCATTCTTGAATGCGTTTAATATCGAAAAAGATACACCTGAACGCGTAACCATGAGCACTACTAAACAAAAAATTATGTTCTTTGTTTACGTCGGTATTACCGTTGTTGGTGCTTACTTGTTTGCAACCAATATCTGATGAGGGCAGCGAAAATGAAACAAACTCTGAAAAACTGGTTTGCTGCCTTATTGCTGGCAGTGCCTATGAGTGCAGCCGTCGCCAGCGGCGGCCATGCAAACTACGAAAAAGTCGATATCGACCTGCGTGATCAAGTCAGTCTGCAGCACGGTGCGCAAATCTTTACAAACTACTGTTTGTCTTGCCACTCTGCAAGCGGTATGCGCTTCAACCGTCTGAAAGATATTGGTTTGACTGAAGATGAAATCAAGAAAAACCTGATGTTCACAACAGACAACGTTGGTGACGTAATGGTAGCGGCAATGGATCCGAAAGATGCCTCCAAATGGTTGGGTGCGCCTCCGCCGGATTTGACCCTGATTGCTCGTTCTAAAGGTGCAGACTACCTGTACGCTTATATGCGCGGTTTCTATAAAGACCCAACTCGTCCGAACGGTTGGAACAATACCGTTTTGGCCGGCGCGAGTATGCCTCACCCATTGTGGGAGCAACAAGGTGTTCAAGCCGTTGAGTTGGATGCCAAAGGTCAGCCCGTTATGATTAAAGACGAGCATGGCAACCTGACTCCTAAACTGTATTGGGAATCTACCGGTCTGCACAGCCGTCGTCTGCCTAACGGTAAAGTAATCCAAAAAGAGTACGATGCTTATGTGCGCGATTTGGTAAACTACCTGGTATACATGGGTGAGCCTGCTCAATTGCAACGCCACCGTATCGGTTACATGGTTTTGACATTCCTGTTTGCCGTAATGTTGCCGTTGGCGTACTTCCTGAAAAAAGAATTCTGGAAAGACGTTCATTAATTCTTTTGAATCAAAAAGGCAAGCCTGTTTCGGGTTTGCCTTTTTTTGCTTGATTAATTTATGTTGAATTAATGAAAATCTAAAAATTTCTTAATGTAAACAGTGTGTTATTTTAAATTTATGGATTAAGTATTTGAAATTATGTATAATTCTTTCAGAATTTTTATAAGGCTTAAGGCCGTCTGAAAAGATTGATCAGGAGTAGAAGATTATGATGACTTTGTATTCGGGTATTACTTGTCCATTCAGCCAACGTTGCCGTTTTGTGTTGTATGAAAAAGGCATGGATTTTGAAATCAAAGATGTGGACGTGTTCAATAAACCCGAAGACTTGGCTTTGATGAATCCGTATAACCAAGTACCGGTCTTGGTTGAGCGTGATTTGATTTTGCATGAATCAAACATCATTAACGAATACATTGATGAGCGTTTCCCTCATCCTCAGTTGATGCCGGGTGATCCTGTTATGCGCGGTCGCGGCCGTTTGGTGCTGTACCGTATGGAAAAAGAACTGTTCAGCTTGGTGCAAGTGTTGGAAAACCCTGAATCTACCAATAAAGAACAGGCTAAAGCGCGGGAAGCTATTGGCAATGGTTTGACACTATTGGCACCGTCTTTTACTAAAAACAAATACATCTTGGGCGATGACTTCTCCATGATTGATGTTGCCTTGTCTCCGCTGTTGTGGCGTTTGGACTATTACGACATCAAACTGGGTAAATCTGCTGCGCCTTTGCTGAAGTACGCCGAGCGTATTTTCCAACGCGAAGCCTTTATTGAAGCATTGACGCCGGCTGAAAAAGCCATGCGTCGTTAAGGGACGGATCTATGGCAACTTCAACCAAACCGTATTTGTTGCGTGCTTTGTATGAATGGTGTTTGGATAATAACCAAACACCGCATATCGTAGCTTGGGTAAATGAACATACCCGTGTGCCGATGCAGTATGTACGCGACAATGAGATTGTTTTAAATATTGGCCCTACTGCCAGCCATAACTTGAATATCGACAACGAGTGGGTCAATTTTTCTGCACGCTTTTCCGGCGTAGCGCACGAGATTTGGATTCCGGTCGGTCATATTGTCAGTATATTTGGCCGCGAAAGTGGAGAGGGTATGGGGTTTGAGGTAGAACCATATCAGCCTGCTTCTATCGAAGCTGCAGTGGCCGAAGATAAAAAAGCTGAATCTGCGGAAGAAAAACCGAAAAAAGTATTGAAGCTTGTGAAGTAATTAAAAGACAAGAGGCCGTCTGAAATGTTTCAGACGGCCTTTATTGATTGGGTATTGAGGTGGACAAAATTAATGAGCAATCAGTTATTAATTAAGATTAAGCCAAACAAAAAGCTCTTGTGTTTAACAAGAGCTTTTTTGTTTAGTGGTGGAGGTAAGCGGGATCGAACCGCTGACCTCTTGCATGCCATGCAAGCGCTCTACCAACTGAGCTATACCCCCGAAATTTGGTGGCGAATCAGGGACTCGAACCCCGGACACAAGGATTATGATTCCTCTGCTCTAACCGACTGAGCTAATTCGCCGTTTCGTGAAGTCGCTATTATAGTTTTTTTTGAATATTTGGCAAGCGCTAATTTTGCTTTTTTTATTTCTTATTGTTTTTAAAAATAAAAAGTAGGTTGTCAGGCTATAGCTTATGGCAAATATCGCCGTGGCTGAAGCCTGTCCAATCGATATCGATGTCTTTGCCAAAAGCGATCACTTTAAAAAGTTCGCCCATTTCGTGTTGATGTATCAGTTTCTGTACTGCGGCGGCAGCTTGGATATATTCAACCGAATCCGGGCTGCCGATTTGTGCCAGTAGGTCAGTGATGCCGAGATTGAGCAGGAAATAAGATTGGGGCAGGTAGCCGATTAAGTCCAAACCTGATTCCGTGCCGGCGCGTGCGATATCGGTGAAATTGACGTGCGCAGTCAAATCGGTCAGGCCGATATTGAAAAATGGGTCGTGGATAGTGTGGTGGCGATGGTGGCCGATAAATGTGCCTTCTTTACGTTGCGGATGGTAATACTGAGCGGCATCGAAGCCGTAATCGATAAATATCATGCCACCGCGCTGTAATTTGGCTGCTAGGGTTTGGATAAAGGCATATTGTGCCGGATGCAGCTCGCTTGTGTATGAAGGAAGGGGAGGGAAGTACAAGGCGGCTGTTTGCGTAAGTTTGGCTTGGGCCAATGGTCTGATGGCTTCGATTAGCTCGTCATTCTCTAGGCTCACGCCGATTTGTTGAAACCCTTCATCTTGATAAATCAAGCGTTCAACTGGCATGGCATCCAATACTTCGTTGCCGATGATGATGCCGTCAAAGTGTTCGGGTAATGTGGTGAGGTGGATGACTTTTGCGGCTGTTTCGGGAGATGTGTGCTCAAGAATGTGTTGACGTTGTCTTTCTGCAAGCTCTGCCGATAGCTCGATAATGTAGTAATGATTCAGGCCGTCTGAAAGATTTTGCAAGAGTGTGGCAGCGAGATGACCTGTACCTGCACCAAATTCGTAGATATTGCCTGCTGTTTGCGGCAGTAATTCGGCAAGTTGTTTGGCAAGGGTTTGTCCGAATAAGGGGGAGAGGGTTGGGGCAGTAATGAAGTCGCCGTCCGTACCAATTTTATGGCTGCCTCCGCTGTAATAACCGTATTGAGGTGTGTAAAGGGCAAGCTCAATAAAACGGGAGAAGGGTATCCAGTTTTGATGTTGTTCAATTTCGTTTTTTATGAGCTTCGTCAGGTGTGCTGAAGAGGCTTGTGCATCAGTGGAAGGGAGGGGGAGTTGTGGCTTCATGACTGTTAGATAATGTAAAAAATTTGAATTTGTTTGTATATTATAGCCCCTTGTGAGAGGGGTGGTAATCGGGTGTAAAAATACTATATGTAGTATTTTAAAAACATAAATAATACTAGATATGGTGTTTTATGCCATATAAAATGGCTGGCATATTAATTTGTCATGCATTTTTGTATATATAAGCTATTGAATTTTAAGTATTTAGTGTTTCATTTCAGATAAAGGGTTGATTTGACCTGATTGCCAAAATTTCTTATAGTGTCGGTTAGTGGGGCATAGTGGGTGAAAGTGGTTACTTTTTCCCAAAAAGTGTTCCGTAGAAGTGAAAACGAAATATTTTAGGAAGGTGGGATTTTTAATCCCACTCTAGTTTTATTTTAATCGAATTTGGGGTGTGATGTGTTTGGCGGTGCTCATGAATTGAGTATGGACAGTAAAGGGCGGTTGGCGATTCCTGCCAAATTCCGCGATATTTTGCTGCGCCGTTATACGCCTGCAATTGTGGTCACACTGGATTCCCGAAAAAAATTATTGATGTACCCCGAGCCCGTTTGGGAAGAAAAAGCCGAGCAGATTTTGAAGTTGAAAGTGGCCGGCAATGAAGCTTTGCAACGGTATCAGAATTTGCTGCTGCACAATGCGGAGATTTTGGAGTGGGATAGCGCCGGACGCGTTTTGATTCCGGCCAATCTGCGCAAACGCGTAGATTTTGAAAAAGAAGTTACTTTGGTTGGCCGTGCAAACCGTATGGAGTTGTGGGGCCGCGAACATTGGGAAGAGGAAATGAATCAGGCTTTGGATATCGATCCTGATGAATTGGCTTTCCAATTGAGTCAAACGGATTTGCAATTGTGAGTAAAGTTGAAAATTATCAGCATGTTACTGTCTTGTTGCATGAGGCGGTGGATGCGTTGGCAATCCGTGAAGATGGGATTTATGTGGACGGTACTTTCGGTAGGGGAGGGCATTCCCGGCTGATTTTGTCACGTTTGGGTGAGCAGGGTCGTTTGGTTGTTTTTGATAAAGACCCCGAGGCGATTGCGGTAGCTAATGAATTGGCAGAGCAAGATAAGCGCGTCAGTGTCGTACACAATGGTTTTGAAACATTTCAGACGGCCTTGGATGAATTGGGCATCGATAAGATTGACGGTGCGCTTTTTGATTTGGGGATTTCGTCGCCGCAAATTGACGATGGCAGCCGCGGATTCAGTTTCCGCTTTGATGCGCCGTTGGATATGCGGATGGATCCGACTCGCGGGATGTCTGCGGCGGAATGGATTGCAGCCGCATCCGAACAGGATTTACACGAGGTTATTAAGAATTATGGTGAAGAGCGGTTTAGTCGCCAGATTGCGCGCGCCATTGTTGCGCAACGCGAGGAGAGTCCCATCGATACAACCCACAAGCTGGCGCAGCTTGTGGCGCAAAACGTCCGTACTCGTGAGCGCGGACAAGACCCTGCAACGCGCACCTTCCAAGCAGTTCGCATCTTTATTAACCGCGAGCTCGAAGAGGTAGAGGCAGTTTTGCCGCAAGTTGCAGGCCGTCTGAAAGAGGGTGGACGTTTGGCTGTCATTGCGTTCCATTCGCTGGAAGACAGAATTGTGAAGCAGTTTATTAAAAAATATTCGCAACATGCGCCATTGCCCCGTTGGGCGGTGGTTAAGGAAGCGGATTTGCCTCAGCCGCCTTTGAAGGCTGTGGGCAAAGCAATCAAACCGGGTTCGACAGAGACTGAAGCCAATCCGCGTGCGCGCAGTGCAGTTTTGCGTGTGGCGGAGCGCAGTAGCGGCGAATTTTCGGTTATTGAGTAGGGGATGGCGTCTAAACGCTGTCGTAAGAGATAGTCCTGTTGACAGGCCGTCTGAAAGTTTGAGATGGGTAAGTTGAATATTTTATTGCTGGTTTTGGTGACGGTCTCAGCCTTTGCCGTAGTATTTAAGCAAAACCAGTCCCGTTTGCATTTTATCGAATTGGATAAGGCACAAAAACGGGAAATTCAGTTGGAACAGGATTACGCGCGCTTGAAATTGGAGCAGGCTAGGCTGGCAAACCACAAGTTGATTAAAGTGGCGGCCGAAAAGCAACATCTGCTTCCGCCAGGTGCGCATAATACGGCTATGCTGGAACGCAAAAAATAAGAATATAGAGCCTTGCATTGGTGCAAGATTTACGGGATTTGATGGCTCACTGAGCAGCTAAGTCATGAGAAGTTCAACATGTTAATTAAGAACGAATATAAACCTCAAATGCTGTCTGGAACAACAAAAACGAAAAAGCCGCTGACAAGTAACGGGCGAATCGGTTTGGTGTTGGGCGCTGTTGCGCTGGCATTTACCGGTCTGTTGGTGCGCGGGGTTTATCTGCAAACCAGTCAGCATGAATTTTTGAAAAATCAGGGCGACCAACGTTTTGTGCGTACGCTTCCGCTGCCGGCATCACGCGGTATGATTACCGACCGTAATGGTGCTACATTGGCTTTGAGTGCGCCTACCGAATCATTGTATGCCATGCCTTCCGGTATGGAGGAAATGCCGACTGCAGAACAATTAGAAAAGCTGTCGGCCATTGCTGATGTGCCTGTTGAAGTTTTGAAAAATAAATTGTCTAAAAAAGACAAAGGCTTTATCTACCTGAAACGTCAACTCAGCTACGAGAAAGCAGAAGAAATCAAGGCATTGGGCATTAAAGGCATCGCATTCCAAAAAGAATTGAAACGCCATTACCCGATGGGCAATCTGTTTGCGCACGTTATCGGTTTTACCAATATCGACGGCAAAGGTCAGGAAGGCTTGGAGCTTTCCCGAGAAGACAGCCTGCGCGGTGAAGATGGTGCGAAAGTCGTATTGCGTGACAACAAAGGCAATATCGTTGACAGCCTCGATTCTCCACGCAACAGCGTGCCTAAAAACGGTCAAGATATGATTTTGTCTTTGGATCAGCGTATTCAAACGCTGGCTTATGACGAGTTAAACAAAGCTGTGGCTTATCACAAAGCCAAAGCGGGTACCGTTGTGGTATTGGATGCGCAAACCGGCGAGATTTTGGCTTTGGTCAACAGCCCGGCTTACGATCCGAATCAGCCCGGCCAAGCCAATAGCGAACAGCGCCGTAACCGCGCCGTAACCGACATGATTGAACCCGGTTCTGCCATGAAACCGTTTACCATTGCCAAAGCATTGGATTCCGGTAAAGTGGATGCAACCGACACATTCAATACTCTGCCTTACAAAATTGGTCCGGCTACCGTACAAGATACCCACGTTTATCCTACTTTGGATGTGCGCGGCATTATGCAAAAATCTTCCAACGTCGGTACCAGTAAACTTTCTGCCATGTTTACGCCTAAAGAAATGTACGATTTCTATCACGATTTAGGTGTGGGCGTGCGCATGCATTCAGGTTTCCCAGGTGAGACTGCAGGTTTGTTGAGAAGCTGGCGCAGATGGCAAAAAATCGAACAGGCAACCATGTCTTTCGGTTATGGCCTGCAATTAAGCTTATTGCAATTGGCGCGTGCCTATACTGTCCTGACCCATGACGGTGAATTGTTGCCGGTCAGCTTTGAAAAACAAGCGGTTGCGCCTAAAGGCAAGCGCGTCATCAAAGCCTCTACTGCGAAAAAAGTGCGCGAGTTGATGGTTTCCGTTACTGAAGCCGGCGGTACCGGTACTGCCGGTGCTGTGGATGGTTTCGACGTAGGTGCGAAAACCGGTACGGCGCGTAAACTGGTCAATGGTCGCTATGTAGACAACAAACACGTCGGTACGTTCATCGGTTTTGCCCCGGCTAAAAATCCACGCGTGATTGTGGCCGTTACCATCGATGAACCGACTGCCAACGGCTATTACGGCGGCGTGGTTGCCGGTCCCGTATTCAAAGAAGTCATGAGCGGAAGCTTGAACATCTTGGGCGTTTCCCCGACTAAGCCTTTAAGTAATACCGCTACTGTCAAAGTACCGTCATAATCCAAACAATCAAAGAGATATTGTTTATGTTCAGCAAGTTAACCCCCTTGGCTGAAACCAACTTTCCGCCTCTGCTGTGTGAAAACGCAGCAGGGCGTTTGTTGCATTCAGACAGCCGACAAATTAAACAGGGTGACATTTTCGTTGCCTGCCAGGGCGAATATACAGACGGCCGTAGCTATATTCCTGCCGCCATCGCCAACGGAGCAACCTTTGTTTTTTGGGATGATGACGGCAAATTCACATGGAATTCTGAATGGAACGTTCCCAATCAAGGCATTAAAGATCTGAAACATCGCGCCGGTATGTTGGCGGCGCAGGTTTACGGCAATGTTTCAGACGGCCTTAAAGTTTGGGGCGTAACCGGTACCAACGGCAAAACTTCTATCACACAATGGCTGGCGCAAGCTGCCGATCTTCTGGGCGAAAAAACCACCATTATCGGCACAGTCGGCAACGGCTTTTGGGGCGCATTGGAAGAGACCACGCATACCACGCCAGCTCCCGTTGATGTTCAAACCCTGCTCTACCGCTTCCGCCAGCAAGGCGCAACAGCCGCCGCGATGGAAGTTTCCAGTCACGGCCTTGACCAATCGCGCGTCAACGGCGTGCCGTTTCGCAGTGCAATCTTCACCAACCTCACCCGCGACCACCTCGACTATCACGGCACCATGGAAGCCTATGGTGCCATCAAATCGCGCCTGTTCTACTGGCATGGTCTGCAACACGCCATCATCAATGTCGGTGACGCATACGGTGCAGAACTCGCAGGCCGTCTGAAAAAAGACTGTCCCGATTTAGCCGTTTATGGCTATGGTTTCAGTGAACACGCCGACATCCGCATTACCGATTTCACCGCTTCTTCAGACGGCATGGAAGCCGTATTCCAAACCCCGTGGGGCGAAGGAAAATGCCGTACCCGTCTGCTCGGACGGTTCAACGCGCAAAACCTCGCCGCCTGCATCGCCTTGCTTTGTGCCAACGGTTATCCGCTTGATAAAGTATTGGATGTACTGGCAAAAATCCGCCCCGCCTCAGGCCGCATGGACTGCATCATGAACAGCGGAAAGCCCTTGGTCGTCGTCGATTACGCCCACACGCCTGACGCATTGGAAAAAGCACTCTCCACCTTGCAGGAAATCAAACCGCAGGGCGCGGCTTTGTGGTGCGTATTCGGTTGCGGCGGTAACCGCGATCGCGGCAAACGCCCGCTGATGGGCGCGGCAGCCGTACAGGGCGCGGATAAAGTTGTCGTAACCAGCGATAACCCGCGTTTGGAAAATCCGCACGACATCATCAACGACATCCTGCCTGCCGTGCCTAATTCTGAACGTGTCGAAGTTGATCGTGCCGTCGCCATCCGTTATGCGGTTGAGCAGGCTGCCGCGAACGACATCATTCTAATTGCCGGTAAAGGGCATGAAAACTATCAGGATGTACAAGGCGTGAAGCACCATTTCTCCGATTTTGAAATCGCAGAAAAAGCATTGGCAGAGCGCGGATAAGCCATATCGCAAATGTTCAGACGGCCCGAAACTTTAAGGCCGTCTGAAAAAGATTTAAACCTATACAATAAAAGCAATACGACACACGCATTACGGCACGTCAGCCATTAAACCCATCACAGTTGTTTGTTTCGGAGGACTTTTTAACAAGGCTGTCTGAACAACAAGGAGACCGATTTGATGCTGAAAATGCCGACAAAAACCTTATTAATCAGTGCGGCCGTAGTTTTATTCGCAGGCTGTACAACCAAACAACTTCCGCGTCCAACTGCCGAAATCGAGCAGTTGAGGGCGCAACAGCCTCCTACCGAGCAAAGCCTGCCGAATCCTGTTAAAGGCAAACGTTTTGACGACACTTGGGGCGCAGCGCGCAGTCAGGGGCGCAGGCATGAAGGTGTGGATATTTTTGCTAAGAAAAACACGCCGATACGCAGTACCACGCCCGGCATCGTGACCAAAATCGGACGCAACCGATTAGGCGGTAAAGTTATCGGTATCCAAGGGCCGGGTGCGTGGCATTACTATGCCCACCTCAATAAATTTGCCCGTATCCGTCTGTATGAACGAGTAAAAGAAGGACAGGTCATCGGCTATGTCGGTAAAACCGGCAACGCCAGAACCACACCGACCCACCTGCATTACGGCGTGTATCTGCCGAGTGGCGCGATTAATCCGTATCCGCTGATTAACCAGAGCAGATAGGCCGTCTGAACAAGATTTGAGAATATGAACGCAAAGAAATTGGTTAAGGCAACGAATATCGTCGGCATGGTGGCAGTTGTGCTGCTGGTGTACTGGGTATTTGTTCTGATTTTATCCAATGTTTTCGGGCTTAAGGTATTCCGCGAATACATTACGGAAATTTTCCTGATGAGTATTTTGGGGATTTTTGCCGTGATGGCGGGTGCCTTGATATTGAACATCATGCTGAATTTGACCCGTATCGCCGAGCGAGGACAAGAGGAAGAAAGCAAAGGTGGCCGGAAAATCTTATTTTTGTTGTTGGCAGTATTTCCCGTTTTAGCCACCTTGTTATTTGGCGGAAATTATCTGACTGTTCAGAAAAAACGTCAGATCTTGACTCAATCGCTAGAGCGTATCGTCAAGGATAATCCATCGCAAATCAACGCGTTGGCAGATTATCGTTTTGACTTGGCATACATCAAAAAAGCGGCGTTAATCCTTGAGCTGATGTCGAAGGAAGATTCTGCCTTTAAAGCCGCTACGGTGATTGTGCCGGATACGATCGGTAATAAACAGGTTTATTTGGCTTTCTCAGCTGATTCCCAGTTAAGTGGGATTGATGAGCAGGCACCTAATGCTCAGGGGGTAGGCGATGATAATGGTTTTGTCGTTACTCGGAATGGCAGTAAAGAAACGATCAGCAAAACGCAATATCTTTATGCTCCGCATTTGAGCGAGCGTGAATACTTGCAGAGGGTATTTGCCGGACAAACAAATGAAATACGTTATGAGGCAAAAGACGGCAATTACAGCCTTTGTCACCCCTACCGCCAAAACGGTAAAACCATTGTATTGTGTTTTTCCGATTACCAGCAGTACGGGAAAATCGGTAGTTGAGTGTGGGAAAATCGGTTTCAATAGTACAGGAATACGTCAAGTGAATGATTTACAAGAAATATTGCTGAATAAGTATGTAGAGATTTTAAACAAACCGGAACATCAGAACTTATTGCGTGCAATTAGCAATAAAGACAATAAATTATCCAATATCCATTTGGGCTTTGTCCCTGAGCATTATGAAAGCGCAGAACATAAAATTCTGATTGTCGGTCGAGAAACACGAAGTTGGTACGATAGCAAGAAATTTGATGAATATCATGCCGAAAATGTAAGGCAACTGATGTCGTTAAGCAAAGATTTTATTTGGCGGAATTTGACTGGGGATTTAAAAAGAAACACAAAAGGAGCAACATTTTTCAATTTCGTCCGTAACGTTGCCAAGCGAAGTGGGAATGAAGGCATCTTGTGGGCTAATATTTTTGCGGTGGACTATAAAACTAAACATCCTAAGCATTCGGATTGGTTCGAAGATATAAAAACACTTTCCTGTAAATTACTGCGTACCCAAATTGAAATTTTAAAGCCACAGATTATCTTTTCGTAAGCGGAGACGGCGGCGTAGCGGCGCGGAGGGAGTGCTTTCCTGATTTGTCCGGCTCGGATCAAGGCATAAACGGCTTGAATAAGGGAAAACTGGAAAAATTTCTTTTGAAGGTAATAAGGAAATAATATGTTACCGAGCACCTCATCCCAGTACCAGAAATCGAGAAGGAAGGCGCGCTTTAAAGGTGCTCGTCGAAGAGTTGCTGCCTTCTGCCAAAGTGTAAAATGCCTTTGCAACAAAATGCCTGTTTGAAAAAAACAAACGAAAGAAACCATGAAACCACTAGACCTAAATTTCATCTGCCAAACTCTCGGCCTTCCAATGCCGTCTGAAAATCAACCTGTTTCGCGTATCGTTACAGACAGCCGCGATATTCAGGATGGCGATGTTTTTTTCGCGCTTGCCGGTGAGCGCTTTGACGCGCATGACTTTGTTGAAGATGTGTTGGCAGCTGGGGCAACGGCGGTTGTGGTTTCGCGCGAAGATTGCGCGGCTTTGAAAGGCGCGTTGAAGGTTGACGATACGCTTGCGGCTTTGCAAAAACTGGCGAAGGCGTGGCGTGAAAATGTGAATCCGTTTGTCTTTGGTATTACCGGCTCTTCCGGCAAAACGACGGTTAAAGAGATGTTGGCTGGCGTATTGCGTCATCGATTCGGTGATGAAGCTGTGTTGGCGACTGCCGGTAATTTCAACAATCATATCGGACTGCCGCTGACTTTGTTGAAACTGAACGAAAAACACCGCTATGCCGTCATTGAAATGGGTATGAACCATTTTGGCGAATTGTCTTTGTTGACCCGAATCGCCGGTCCGAATGTTGCTCTGGTCAATAACGCCTTGCGCGCGCATGTCGGCTGCGGTTTCGATGGTGTCGGCGATATTGCCAAAGCCAAAAGTGAAATCTACGAAGGTTTGCTTTCAGACGGCATTGCGCTGATTCCGTGCGAAGATGCCAATATCGCTACATTTGAAGCGGCTACTGCGCAATTGAACACTCAGACTTTCGGCGTTGTCAGTGGCGATGTCCATGCAGAAAATATTGAGTTGAAACCGTTGTCCTGCGAATTTGATTTGGTGCGTGGTAATGAACGTGTTGCCGTGGTATTGCCAGTTCCCGGCCGTCACAATGTGCATAATGCCGTAGCAGCGGCGGCTCTGGCTTTGGCGGCAGGTTTGAGCCTTGCCGAAGTTTCAGACGGCCTGAAAAATTTCAGTAATATCAAAGGCCGTCTGAATATCAAGCAAGGCATTAAAGGCGCGACTTTGATTGACGATACTTATAATGCCAACCCCGACAGCATGAAAGCCGCCATTGATGTGCTCGCCGCTATGCCTGCGCCGCGTATTTTTGTGATGGGCGACATGGGCGAATTGGGTGAGGATGAAGCCGCTGCCATGCACGCCGAAGTTGGCGCGTATGCACGGGATAAAGGCATTGAGGCCGCGTATTTTGTCGGCGACAACAGCGTTGAAGCAGCGGAAACGTTTGGCGCGGAAGGTTTGTGGTTTGCTGACAAAGATCCGCTGATTCAAGTGATGAGCCACGACTTTCCTGAACACGCTACTGTATTGGTCAAAGGCTCGCGCTTTATGAAGATGGAAGAAGTGGTCGAGGCACTGACGGATAAAGAGGTTGTCTGAAAATGGAACAGAAAAGGAAACGGCCTATACTGTTGCAGGTTATCGTTGGGATGATGGTAGTGGCAGCAGTTTTATGGCCGGTTGTAGTGTGGCAGTACATCAAAGATGTAGGGTTTGAGGCAATAAGCGAAGCATACGAAAGTACAAGTGGACGTTGGGGGTGGTTTGAATTTTGGTTAGGAAATTTTCATTTGCTTGTGCAAGTGATATTGATGCTGGTTAGTGCTGTTGGGCTATGGAGAGGTAAGGATTGGGCGCGTAGATTGTGGCTGTATGGCTGTATACTGTATATCGTCTACAATATGGTCGGTTATTTGGTTTCCCCTAGGAATGGGTTTCCATTGTTGGATGTCATTATTCGTGTTGTAATTTGTTACAGCTTGTTTTGTTTACATCCCAAAGATTATTTTCAGACTCAAGAAAATAAAACTTAAGAAGGCCGTCAGAAATATGAAAAAGATTTTACTATTGGCTGGATTGCTGATTGCAGCATTTTATGCCGGAATGAAAGTACAGGCATTTATCTATGAAGATACCTGTTTGGACTTGGGCGGCGGAAAGAATCCTGGAAACTATCCGATTTGTGTGGTAGAGAAATAATCTTACTCAATAAGGCCGTCTGAAATTTCAGACGGCATACCGATTGATTTTTAATTGGGCAATAAGCCCGCTGTAACAACAAAAACAAAAAGGAAGCCCCATGTTTTTATGGCTCGCACATTTCAGTAACTGGTTAACCGGTCTGAATATTTTTCAATACACCACATTTCGTGCCGTGATGGCTGCGCTGACTGCGCTGGTATTTTCATTATTGTTGGGTCCATGGACCATCCGCAAACTGACTGCGCTTAAAGTAGGCCAAGCCGTCCGTACCGACGGCCCTCAAACCCACCTGATCAAAAACGGTACGCCAACTATGGGCGGCTCGCTGATTTTGACCGCCATTACCGTGTCCACAATCTTGTGGGGCAACTGGGCAAATCCTTATATCTGGATTCTCTTAGGCGTCTTGCTTGCTACCGGCGCACTCGGTTTTTATGACGACTGGCGCAAAGTGGTTTATAAAGACCCTAACGGCGTGTCTGCCAAATTTAAAATGGTGTGGCAGTCCAGCGTTGCCATTATTGCCGGTTTGGCATTGTTCTACCTTGCTACAAATTCCGCCAACAATATCCTGATTGTTCCCTTCTTCAAACAAGTTGCCTTGCCGCTTGGCGTAGTCGGTTTCTTGGTATTGTCTTACCTGACCATCGTCGGCACATCCAATGCCGTTAACCTGACCGATGGTTTGGATGGCTTGGCCGCATTCCCCGTTGTACTTGTCGCAGCCGGTCTTGCCATCTTTGCTTATGCCAGCGGACACTCCCAATTTGCACAATACCTGCAACTGCCTTACGTTGCCGGCGCAAACGAAGTGGTGATTTTCTGTACCGCCATGTGTGGCGCGTGTCTCGGATTTTTGTGGTTCAACGCTTATCCGGCACAAGTCTTTATGGGCGATGTCGGCGCGCTCGCGCTTGGCGCGGCGCTCGGTACCGTTGCCGTCATCATCCGCCAAGAATTTGTCCTCGTCATCATGGGCGGCCTGTTTGTTGTTGAAGCCATTTCCGTTATGTTGCAAGTCGGTTGGTACAAACGAACCAAAAAACGCATCTTCCTGATGGCGCCGATTCATCATCATTACGAACAAAAAGGCTGGAAAGAAACCCAAGTTGTTGTTCGTTTCTGGATTATCACCATCGTCTTGGTGCTGATTGGTTTGAGTACCCTCAAAATCCGCTAAATCTCCAAAGGCCGTCTGAAACTTTCAGACGGCCATTATGTAAGGTAAGCATGCTTGCCTGAATCCTACATCTCAAAATAAATCCCGTAATAATCCACACAGAAAGTCCCCAAACATGTACCAATCTTTTGGCGGCGCAATCGGCATCCGCACCCTGACCGACCGTTTCTACGATTTGATGGAACTCGAGCCGAAATACCAAACCTTGCGCCAAATGCACGGCGAAGACATGACCCTGATACGCGAAAAACTCTACGAATTTTTTAGCGGCTGGCTCGGCGGCTCGCAACTTTTTGTCGAAAAATACGGCCATCCCCAACTGCGTGCCCGCCATATGCCTTTTGCCGTCAACGTACAAGTCCGCAACGAATGGATCGCCTGTTTTGCCCAAGCCATGAGCGAACTGGACATCGACAAAGTACTTGCCGAACCGGTGTTAATCCAAGTTTTTGCGATGGCAGATTGGTGTCGTAATCAAAACGAAGACGGTGTCGAACCGCCAATGCCGCCGATGGCGGTTGATCCATGGGTACGCGCACCGGAATTGCAGCAGATTTTGAGTAGCTACGGTGTGAATAGCTTTTTTAAGGAATTCACTAGTTAAGGCCGTCTGAAACTTCTTGGATAAAACAGGAACAATAATTTAAAAGTAAAAAGTAATAGGTTTTAAAATGAATAAGTGCTTTAAAATAATAATGTTGGGCATGATTGCCTTGAGTTTCAGCCAACTAGTGTGGGCGGATAATGTTCCTAATTTTCAGGAAACCTTACGGGCGGCAGAACAAGGAGTTGTTGCCGCCCAATACAATCTTGGTCAGATGTATCGTAACGGACAAGGTGTCCGTAAAGATTATGCTGAAGCGGTTAAATGGTATCGCAAGGCAGCAGAACAGAAGCATGGCGCTGCACAACACAATTTGGGCGGAATGTATGCCTATGGACTGGGTGTCCGTCAAGACTATGTTGAGGCTGTAAAATGGTATCGCAAAGCAGCAGAACAGGGTTATGTAGAAGCCCAAAACAATTTGGGTGTGAAGTATAAGGAAGGACAAGGAGTCCGCCAAAACTATGCAGAAGCAGTCAAATGGTTTCGTAAGGCGGCAGAACAGGGAAATGCTTCATCACAAAACAATTTAGGTTCGATGTATGAAAAAGGACAAGGTGTTCGGGAAGACCATGTTGAAGCGGTCAAATGGTTTCGTAAGGCGGCGGAACAGGGGGGTGCCGAAGCTCAAAATAATTTAGGTACGAAGTATGCTAATGGGCAAGGTGTTCACCAAGATTATGCACAGGCATTTAAATGGTATCGCAAAGCGGCAGCTCAGGGAAATATCATTGCACAATACAATTTAGGTGTAATGTATCTAAAAGGGCAAGGTGTACGTCAAAGTAAAATAGTTGCTAAAGAATGGTTTAAGAAGGCTTGTGCTAATGGAGACAAGCAAAGTTGTGATGTTTATCGCCAATTAGATTAGACAGGGTATTGAATTTTGCTAAGGGCCGTCTGAAAAAACTAGGATAAAACAGAAATAATAATTTGAATGTAATGGATTTTAGAATGAAGGTTTCGATGAAAAAAATAATAATGGGCGTGATGGCTTGCTTTGGGTTAGGGCAGGCAGCTTTAGCTGAAAGTATTCCGGATTTTAAGAATATGCTGAGAGCTGCGGAGCAAGGAGACCCAGAAGCTCAATTAAGTATTGGAGCAATGTATGCCAATGGACAGGGTATTAATCAAGACAACAGACTGGCAGTGCAGTGGTTTCATAAGGCAGCAGAGCAAGAGAATGCTCAAGCTCAATTTAACTTGGGTGTAATGTATCAGCTAGGGCAAGGTGTTGGTCAAGATTACGTACGGGCGGCGGAATGGTATCGTAAGGCTGCCGCACAGGGTGATACTGGAGCCCAAAATAATTTGGGCATGCTGTATCAAAATGGACAAGGTGTTAATCAAGACTATGCTCAAGCTGCAAAATGGTTTCATAGGGCTGCGGATCAGGAAAATACAGATGCTCAGTTAAATTTGGGTATGCTGTATGCTAATGGGCAAGGTGTTAGCAAAGACTATGAGCAGGCGTTGAAATGGTTTCGTAGAGCGGCTGATCATGGAGATGCCATAGGTCAGTATAATTTAGGTGTGGCATATGCTAACGGGGAAGGAGTACATCAGGATCACATACAGGCTATAGGATGGTATCGTAAAGCTGCGGAACAAGGGAATGTAGATGCACAATATAATTTAGGTGGTATGTACGCTAGCGGAAAAGGTGTAAGACAAGATTATGTGCAGGCGATTGAGTGGTACAGAAAGGCAGCAGAGCAAGGTGATATGGTTGCGCAATTAAATGTGGGTGTAATGTATGCTAATGGCCAAGGAGTTGAGCAAGACTACGTACAAGCTGTGAAGTGGTATCGCAAGGCGGCAGAACAAGGAAATGCCAAAGCTCAATTTAATTTGGGTGTAGTGTATGCCACTGGGCAAGGAGACCGTCAAGACTACGTACAAGCAGCACAGTGGTACCATAAGGCAGCAGAACAAGGCTTAGCTGATGCTCAATATAATTTGGGTGAGATGTATTATTACGGACGAGGCATTCGTCAAAATCATACTCTTGCCAAGGAGTGGTTTGGTAAGGCATGTCAGAATGGATTGCAACAAGGCTGCGAGGCGTATCGTCACTTGGATGGTGCAGAATTTTGAATCAAAGGCCGTCTGAAAAACTAGGATAAAACAGAAATAATAATTTGAATGTAATGGATTTTAAAATGAATAAATTATTAAAAAAATAATGAGAATCCTATTATCTTTGTGCTTGGTGCAGGAGGTTTGTGCGGATAATGTGCCGGATTTTCAGGAAACGCTTCAAGCTGCAAAACAAGGGTATGCTCCTGCTCAATATAATTTGGGTCTGATGTACACTCAAGGACAAGGAGTCCGTCAAGACTATGTCGAAGCAGTCAAATGGTATCGCAAGGCAGCAGAGCAAGGGCATGTTGATGCCCAAGTGAATTTGGGTGGGCTGTATGCTGATGGGAGAGGAGTCCGTCAAGACTATGTCGAAGCAGTCAAATGGTATCGTAAGGCAGCAGAACAAGGGGATGCCGTTGCCCAATATAATTTAGGTTTAAAATATGCTGATGGGCAAGGAGTCCGTCAAGACGATGCACAAGCGGTACAGTGGTATCACAAGGCGGCAGAACAAGGCTTAGCTGGTGCCCAATATAATTTGGGTGTGGCTTATGAAGAAGGACAAGGAGTCCGCCAAGATGATGCGCAAGCAGTGCAGTGGTTTTACAAGGCAGCAGAGCAAGGGGATGCTTATGCACAATATAATTTGGGCGTGATGTATGACAATGGGCGAGGCGTCCGTCAAGATGATGCACAGGCAGTGCATTGGTATCGCAAGGCGGCAGAACAAGGCTTAGTTGGTGCCCAATATAATTGGGTGTGATGTATGCCCAAGGTCAAGGAGTCCGTCAAGATGATAAGCAGGCAGTGCATTGGTATCGTAAGGCGGCAGAACAAGGAGATGTACAAGCTACAATATAATTGGGTGGATGTATGCCAAGGCAAGG
>NZ_LAEI01000063.1:0-62486 GCF_001618065.1 Neisseria flavescens | reverse complement strand
AGATAAAGGGAAGAAAGATATGTACTTAAAAGCATTTGACGGAAAACGGAATGGGGCAACCGTACAGAGGGGGTACTCCTTGGTACAGCTGTTGGTGGTGATGCTGCTGGTTTCGATCTTGGCGACGTAGGATATTAGGCCGTCTGAAAGATGCTGAAATCAGCTTTCAGACGGCCTTGTTGTAAGATGAATTTTTGATATTGGCGTACTTTTTTAAATACAGATAAAATCCCTGCTTTATTTATAACAATATTTTTAGGATACACAGTGCTTGCTTTGGATTATTGTCATCAAAAGGTTGCCGAAAGCCATTCCAGTTTTTTATCCGGCTTTCGTTTTTTATCGATAGAAAAACGGAATGCGATCACTGTTTTATACGCTTTTTGTCGTGAACTGGATGATGTGGTTGATGGCTGTACAGATCCGAATGTGGCTCAGATTACCTTGAATTGGTGGCGCAGTGATTTGGAGAAAGTGTTTAATAATGAGATGCCTGAGCATCCTGTTCATCAAGCTTTAAAAGATATTCGGGTAAATTTTGACTTGCCGAAGAATGAATTTGATGCCTTGATTGATGGCATGCAGATGGATTTGGAGCAGGCTCGTTATGGTAGTTTTGATGAATTAAAGCTGTATTGCCACCGTGTTGCAGGGGTAGTGGGTTGTCTTATTGCGCGGATTTTAGGTTTTTCCAATCCGAAAACTTTGGAATATGCGGACAAAATGGGCTTGGCTTTGCAGTTGACAAACATTATTCGCGATGTGGGCGAAGATGCGCGACAGGGAAGAATTTATCTGCCTATAGAGGAAATGCAGAAGTTTGACGTACCTGCCAACGTAATTATGCAGTGCAAACCGACAGACAATTTTGCAAAAATGATGCAATTTCAAGTGAATAGGGCGCGTGAAACTTATCGTGAAGCGATGTTGCTTTTGCCGGCTGAGGATAAGAAATCTCAAAAAGTCGGCCTGATTATGGCGGCTATTTATTATGCGTTGTTGAATGAAATTGACCGTGATGGCGCACAAAATGTGTTGACTTATAAAATTGCGATTCCTTCTCCCCGTAAAAAACGTATTGCTTTGAAAACTTGGCTGTTTGGATTTAAACCATGAATACTAAGCGTCCAAAAATTGCTGTGATTGGTGCCGGTTGGGCAGGTTTGTCTGCGGCGGTTTCTCTGATTCATCGAGCTGATATTTCTTTGTTTGAGGCTGGGAGACAGGCTGGCGGCAGGGCGCGTGCCATAGCCGAGAAAGATGATGGATTCAGCTTTTTGGATAATGGGCAGCATATCTTGTTGGGTGCGTATCATGGTGTACAAACTTTGATGCAACATATTGGCGTTAAACCTGAATCAGCCTTTTTACGCCAGCCTTTGCAATGGTACATCCATGAAGGATTACAGTTTCAGACGGCCTCTCTGCCTGCGCCTTGGCATTTGCTTGTCGGTATCCTGCGTGCGAAAAATCTTTCTTTTTCATTGAGAATCAAATTGCTGTCGGATATGTCGGCATTGCGACGTTGGGCTGCTCATCATAAAACTGATTTGACGGTTGCAAAGTGGTTGAGAACACGAAATGTTCCCCGCAGTCTGCTTGGTCAATTTTGGCAACCTTTGGTTTGGGGTGCTTTAAATACGCCGTTAGAACAGGCATCGTTGAGCATTTTATGTAATGTATTGAATGATGGCGTGTGGTCTGAAAAGGCGAACAGCGATTATCTTTTGCCTAAGCAGGATTTAGGGCGGATCGTAGCCGAACCGGCTTTGGATTTTCTACACAAGCATGGTGCAAAAATACATCTTGAAACTCGTGTTTCACATTTAAACCTTCATGTCGATGGCCGAATTGAAATTAATGGCGAAGTATTTGATGCGGTGATTCTAGCTGTTGCGCCATATCATGTTGACGCGCTTTTGCCTGAAGATACGCCTGACTATATTCAGACGGCCTATCAATCGTTACATTACCATGCGATTACTACGGTTTATTTGCGTTATGCCCAAGCAGTCAAGTTGCCTGCACCTTTAACTGGGTTTTCTGATGGTGCGGCGCAATGGGTGTTGCATCGGGGAGCGTTGGGTTTACCGGATAATGAAGTCGCGGTCGTCATCAGCGTCTCCGATTACACCGAGGCATGGAAGGATAAAGATTTGGCCGAGAAAATTCATGCGGATATTAAGCGGGTTTGTCCGGATTTGGGTAAGCCCGAAACCGTGCGCATTATTACGGAAAAACGCGCGACTACGGCGGCAACGGTTGATTTTGTACAACCTGATTTCTCATGGCTGCACCATCGCCGTATTTATCCGGCCGGCGACTATCTCCATCCGCGCTATCCGGCAACATTGGAGGCTGCGGTTCAGTCGGGCTTTGCTGCGGCTGAAAAGCTTATGCTGGATTTGCAGGTTGTATAAACTGAGGCCGTCTGAATGTTCAGACGGCCTTTTTGACTTTACAAAACTTACCAAGCCGATACAATATCCAAAACTATAAAGTTCAAGGAAAAGTCATGACGACATTAGCGAACAAAACCATCTTGATTACCGGCGCATCCCAAGGTTTGGGCGAACAGGTTGCCAAAGCCTATACGGCTGCCGGAGCGACTGTCATTTTGGTGGCGCGTCATCAAAAGCGTTTGGAAAAAGTATATGATGCCATTGTGGCTGCGGGCAGCCCTGAGCCGTTTGCTATCTGCTTTGATTTGATGAGCGCGGAGGAGAAAGAGTTTAAGCAATTCGCGGAAACTATTGATGAAGCAACCGGCGGAAAATTGGATGGCGTGGTGCATTGTGCCAGCTATTTCTATGCCTTGTCGCCATTGGATTTCCAAACCGTATCGGAATGGGTCAACCAATACCGCATCAATACCGTTGCGCCTATGGGCTTGACTCGTGCGCTGTTCCCATTGTTGAAGCAATCCGAAGACGCTTCTGTGATTTTTGTCGGCGAAAGCCACGGCGAGAAACCGCAAGCCTATTGGGGCGGTTTCGGTGCTTCCAAAGCTGCGCTCAATTATTTGTGTAAAGTGGCGGCGGATGAGTGGGAACGTTTTGACAACTTGCGTGCCAATGTTTTGGTGCCGGGCGCCATTAATTCGCCGCAACGTATTAAATCGCATCCGGGCGAATCGAAAAGCGAACGTAAAAACTACGAAGATGTCCTGCCGCAATTTATTTGGTGGGCAAGTCAAGAGAGCAGGGGGCGGACAGGCGAAATCGTCTATCTGTAAATATACCTGCTCAGAGTGGTTTGAAAACATGAGGCCGTCTGAAATCTATATTTTCAGACGGCCTTTAACTTATTGAGTTTTATATCTAAATAATATGGAAGTTTGATGTTTGACGTGTTAACAGGCAAACATCAGGCTGGTACAAAATTAGATATAGTAATCTAAGTGATAGTTATATTGGATAAATATGACGGAATTTGACTTTATCAGACAATATTTGCAGCGACAAAAATCGGAAGGTCTGATTTTGGGCATAGGGGACGATGCCGCTATTATTCGCCCAAGTAACGGATTTGATTTATGTTTTAGCGCTGATATGTTGGTCAAAGGCAGACATTTTTTTGAAGATGTTTTACCTGAAGATTTGGCATGGAAAATGCTTGCAGTAAATTTGTCCGATATGGCCGCTATGGGTGCCAAGCCACGTTGGGTGTTGCTCAGTGCTGCGTTGCCTGAATTGAATCAAGACTGGCTCAAACGTTTTTGTGATAGCTTTTTTGCTTTGGCCGCGCGTTTTGATACGGTGTTGATTGGTGGCGATACAACCAAAGGCGATTTGGTCTTTAATGTAACGATAGTAGGTGAAGTTCCGACAGGGCGTGCCCTGCGGCGTGATGCGGCCGAAGTCGGCGACGATATTTGGGTATCGGGTCGGTTGGGTTTGGCTGCCGCTGCGTTGAACCAACATCTGGGGCATTATCAATTGCCGTCTGAAATCATGGCGGTTTGCGATGATAAATTGCTCCGTCCGGAGCCGCGCGTTTCATTGGGGCAGGCATTGTTGCCGTTTGCCCATGCTGCGCAAGATGTTTCAGACGGCCTGGCTCAAGATGTGGGGCATATTTTAAAAGCCTCTGCTGTCGGGGCGGAAATATTTGCCGATTGTGTGCCGTCGTTGCCTGAATTGAAAAACGTTTTGTCGCGCGAACAATGGTTGTCGGCAGTATTGGCCGGCGGCGATGATTACGAACTGATTTTTACTGCTGCTCCAGAAGATAGGGAACGCGTTTATCAGGCAGCGGAACAAAGTGGCGTACCGGTCGCCCGAATTGGTAAAATGACTGACTCAGGCCGTCTGAATATTTTGGATACCGAAGGCGGCGTATTGGAACTGACTTCTTTAGGATTTGATCATTTTGGCTGAACGTAAACCTACTTTTTCTTGGCTGTTGCACAAACCATTGTGTTTTTTAGGATTCGGTTTCGGCAGCGGTTTGTCGCCGGTTGCACCGGGTACGGCCGGAACGCTGGCAGCATTACCTCTGGCTTTTGTATTGTGCCTGTTGGGCATAGACGGCTGGATATTGCTTTTATTGTGTATTGCCTTGTTTTTCTGGGGTATCCGCATTTGCGGTTATACCGAGAGGGAGCTGGGCATTCAGGATTACGGCGGTATCGTCTGGGATGAAATTGTCGCGATGCTGTTGGTGCTGTCGCTGATTCCGTTTAAATGGAGCTGGTGGCTGGCAGCTTTTATTATTTTCCGCTTGTTTGATGCGTTGAAACCATGGCCGATCAAATGGTTTGACCGGCGGATTCATGGAGGTTTAGGCATTATGCTTGATGATTTGATTGCGGCTGGGATGACCTTGATGATCTTGGGCCTGTTTTATTGGATCGCGTGATGCGTTTTAAGTGTTTCGACCCTTTGCAAAAATAGGGCGGGCACGCCGGAATTATCCGGATTGAAATAAAATAAATACCATACGGGGTAAACAATTATGAATGAAATCGAGATTAACGTGGAGCCGCGTTATATGGCCGGCCAGAGCGACGTCTATCGCGACCGCTATGCCTTCAATTATCTGATTACCATCTGCAACCGCAGTGATGAAATCATTACTTTGCGTCAGCGTTTTTGGGAAATCACCGACGGACACGGTGAGACAGAGCAGGTCGGACATGCCGGCTTGATTGAAGAGCAACCTGTTTTGTACCCGGGCGAAGCCTATGAGTACAACAGCGGTTCGCAAATCAGCACGCCTTGGGGCAGTATCGAAGGCGCGTATGAATTTGAAGACAGCATCGGCAAACGTTTCGTTATCGGGGTGCCGAAGCTTGAATTCAAAGCTGGCTTTACTTTGCAATAGGTCGTCTGAAAAATGAAAAACCGGAACATGTGAAATGTTTCGGTTTTGTTTTTTCAGACGGCCTTATCAGTCTTTGCAAGGCTGTACCAATACCCACGGCGCTATAACGACCGCCCACATTTCCTGCTTATCCGCTAAAAATGTGCGCGCCATATCATCGCTGACGGCACCGAATTTGCCTTGTTCCATCCATTGTTTCAATGGTGCAGCTTCATCTTCGGCAACATGGCGGGCGACGGTAATCAAATCCAAATCGGGCGCAACATAGACGGCGGCACCGCGTGCAAAGTGGGGTTGCAGCTCTTCCCATGAAATGCGGGCGGTTTCGGTATTGAGTTTTTCGTTTAAGAGTGGAATAGACATAGGATAATCATCAAATAAAAAATGGATTGTAACCGATATTCGGCCTTTTGCCTGATGCCGTCTGAAAACGAAAGAAATTTACAGAGTTAACGTTATACAGTATCATTTTAATGTTTTTAATTTTCTTTCAGACGGCCTGTTGTCCGTATTCGGACAAGGGCGGTTTTAGGCTTATGAATTCTGTATTGTTGACCGGATTGCTGCAAAGGTTGCTGATTGCGCTTGTCGCATTGGCGGCGTTGTGGGCTGTATATTTTTGGGCGGTGTCGCCATGAGTATCGTGGTGGAAAATCTGACGGTCAGCTATCAGCGCAGGCCGGTGGTGCACCATGTCGATATGGTGTTTGAAGATGACAAGATGTGGACGATTTTCGGGCCGAACGGCGCGGGCAAATCGACTTTGCTCAAAGCCATTATGGGTTTGCAGAAGACGGACACCGGCAGCGTGCGCTATGAAAATATGGCGCGCAAGGACATTGCCTATCTGCCGCAGCAGTCGGACATTGACCGCAGCCAGCCGATGACGGTGTTTGAGCTGGCGGCGATGGGGCTGTGGTATGAAATCGGATTTTTCGGACGCGTGAACGCGGCGCAGAAAAAGCGCGTGATGGCGGCGTTGGAACGCGTGGAAATGCAGGATTTTGCCACGCGCCAAATTGCGCATTTGTCCAATGGTCAGTTCCAACGCGTATTGTTTGCGCGGATGCTGGTGCAGGATGCCAAATTTTTGCTGCTGGACGAACCGTTTAACGCGGTGGACGCGCGGACGACTTATGCGCTGTTGGAAGTTTTGCGCCAGTGCCATCAGGACGGTCAGGCTGTGATTGCCGTGTTGCATGATTACGAGCAGGTGAGGGCATATTTTGCCAACACGCTGCTTTTGGCGCGTGAAAAAGTGACTGCCGGTGCGACTGAAAATGTGTTGACCGATGAATTTTTGGCACAGGCAAACCGAATGATGCAGAAACAGGAAGCGGCCGATTGGTGCGCGGTTTAATGGACAAGGCCGTCTGAAAGTAAGTATTTTTCAGACGGCCTCAGGCTTTCAGAGATTAATAAAAAAGCGATAAAACATGGATTTATATGATTTGGTCGTCGCGCCGTTCGCCGAATTTGACTTTATGCGCTATGCCTTGGCGTCGATTTTCTGTCTGGCATTGAGCGCGGCGCCTGTTGGTGTGTTTTTGGTGATGCGCCGCATGAGTTTGGTGGGCGATGCCTTGAGCCATGCGGTTTTGCCCGGTGCGGCCATTGGCTATATGTTTGCCGGTTTGAGTTTGCCTGCGATGAGTGTCGGCGGTTTTGCGGCCGGTTTGCTGATGGCGTTGTTGGCCGGTTTGGTCAGCCGGTTTACTTCATTGAAAGAAGATGCGAACTTTGCCGCATTTTATTTGAGCAGCCTCGCCATCGGCGTGGTTTTGGTCAGCAAAAACGGCAGCAGCGTCGATTTGCTGCATTTGCTGTTTGGATCGGTGTTGGCGGTGGATATTCCGGCTTTGCAGCTGATTGCCGTTTCTGCGAGTGTTACTATTTTGCTGATGGCGGTCATGTTCCGTCCGCTGGTGTTGGAAAGCATAGACCCTTTGTTCCTCAAGGCTGTCGGCGGCAAGGGCGGCTTTTGGCATGTGTTGTTTTTGGTGCTGGTCGTGATGAATCTGGTTGCCGGTTTTCAGGCATTGGGTACGCTGATGTCGGTCGGTTTGATGATGTTGCCGGCGATTACCGCCAGACTGTGGGCGAAAAGCATGGGTTGGCTGATGATTTTGTCGGTCGCATTGGCTTTGCTTTGCGGCTTGGCAGGACTGTTGTTTTCCTACCATATCGAAATCCCGTCCGGCCCGGCGATTATTTTATGCTGCGGCACGCTTTACCTGATTTCCGTCGTGTTCGGTTGGGAGGGCGGCATTTTGGCAAAATGGCTGCGCCGCAAGAAACACCGCACGGCATGATTTTTCAGACGGCCGCTTGAATAATCAGGCGGTCTGTTTTATGATGATGTTAATGTTACGTTATATCACTGGAGAGAATATGAAACATTGGAAACTCGGCATCGTTGCCGCATTATTGACCGGTGCAGCTTATGCCGCTCCGCTGCCTGTTGTCACCAGCTTCAGCATTTTGGGCGACGTGGCCAAACAGATTGGTGGCGACCGTGTGGCCGTTCAAAGCTTGGTGGGCCCCAACCAAGACAGCCATGCCTACCACATGACCAGTGGCGACATCAAAAAAATCCGCAGTGCCAAATTGGTATTGCTTAACGGTTTGGGCTTGGAAGCCGCCGATGTACAGCGTGCAGTCAAACAGAGCAAAGTTCCTTTCGCCGAAGCTACCAAAGGCATTCAGGCTTTGAAAGCAGAAGAGGGCGACCATCATCATGACCACGATCATGAAGGCCATCATCACGATCACGGCGAGTTTGACCCGCACGTTTGGACCGATCCCGTCCTGATGGGTACTTATGCGCAAAACGTTGCCAATGCTTTGATTCAAGCCGACCCTGAAGGCAAAACCTACTATCAGCAACGTTTGGGCAACTATCAAATGCAGCTGAAAAAACTGCACAGTGATGCGCAGGCTGCCTTTAATGCCGTACCTGCCGCCAAGCGTAAAGTCTTGACCGGGCATGATGCGTTCTCTTACATGGGCAAACGCTACAATATTGAATTCATCGCCCCTCAAGGCGTGAGCAGCGAAGCCGAGCCGTCTGCCAAACAAGTGGCTTCCATTATCCGCCAAATCAAACGCGAGGGCATTAAAGCCGTCTTTACTGAAAATATCAAAGACACGCGCATGATTGACCGTATTGCCAAAGAAACCGGCGTTAATGTCAGCGGACGTTTGTATTCCGATGCATTGGGTGGCGCACCGGCAAACAGCTACATCGGCATGTACCGCTACAATGTCAAAGTTATGACCGATGCCATGAAAAAATAAAGCGGCTTAAGGATAAAGGCCGTCTGAAACCTTAAAAACAAGGTTTCAGACGGCCTTTTATATGCTTATTTTTGAAATAAACCGTCAAATTTAGAATATAAAAATAAAATTTGTGCTATTAGAAGTTTAATTATCAAAAATTCATGCTAATTTGCTTGGTAAGTACGCACCATCCGTGCGAATTGCTTATCGGCTGTCCGTCAGCCACTCACGGCTTGACTTCACCCTGTTACAATTCGGCATCTTCACGTTTCTTAATATTACATCATGAGCAACCATTCATCTTGGTCATCCAAAATCGGCTTTGTGCTTGCTGCGGCAGGCTCGGCCATCGGTTTGGGTGCAATTTGGAAATTCCCTTATACAGCCGGTACCAACGGCGGCGCCGTATTCTTTCTTTTGTTTTTGATTTTCACCATTTTGGTGGCTTTACCGGTTCAACTGGCCGAGTTTTACATCGGTCGTACAGGCGGTAAAAACGCCATTGATTCCTTCAAAGCATTGCGCCCGGGTTCGCAGTGGCCGTGGGTTGGCCGCATGGGTGTGGCCGCGTGTTTTATTTTGCTATCGTTTTACAGCGTGGTTGGCGGCTGGGTATTGAACTACGTCGTGCACAGCTTTACCGGCGAAATTCATGCCGGTGCAGACTTTGAAGCCTTGTTCGGCAAAACGATTTCTTCGCCGTTTGGTTCGCTGTTTTACCAAGGCTTGTTCATGCTGATTACCATTTGGGTGGTCAAAGGCGGCGTTTCAGACGGCATTGAAAAGGCAAACCGCGTGTTGATGCCGGGTTTGTTTATCCTCTTTATCGCGCTGGCTATCCGTTCGCTGACTTTGCCCGGCGCAATGGAGGGCGTGGCATTCTTGTTGAAACCGGATTGGTCGTATTTGAAACCGGGTACGATGCTGACTGCTTTGGGTCAGGCGTTTTTTGCATTGAGTATCGGCGTGTCCGCGATGATTACCTATGCTTCGTATTTGGGTAAGGATCAGGATATGTTCCGCTCCGGCCATATGATTATGTGGATGAACCTGTTTGTATCATTGCTGGCCGGTTTGGTTATTTTCCCTGCGGTATTTGCCTTCGGTTTTGAACCGGGTCAAGGCCCTGGTTTGATTTTTGTTGTGTTGCCTGCGGTCTTCATGAAAATGCCGATGGGTACATATTTGTTTGCCGTGTTTATGCTGTTGGTTGTCTTTGCGACACTGACTTCCGCGTTTTCCATGCTGGAAACCGTTATCGCGGCAACCATCCGCCAAGACGAGAAAAAGCGCAGCAGCCACGCTTGGGTAACCGGTATTGCAATTTTCATAGTCGGTATTCCTTCGGCGCTGTCATTTGGCGTTTGGAGCGAGTTTAAAATTTTCGGCAAAACCATTTTTGATTTGTGGGATTTTATTATTTCCGCCGTCATCATGCCGATTGGCGCATTGAGCGTTGCCGTGTTTACAGCATGGGTTCAGGACAAACAGTCTGTTTTGCGTGATGCGGGCATGGGCAGCACCATTCCGAAACAGCTGCTTTACCTGTGGCTGGGTGTGCTTCGCTATCTTGCGCCGATTGCGATTATTGTGGTGTTCATCAACTCTTTGGGTTTGATTTAATCCGATAGTGAGCAAACAGTCCGGCGTTGCATTGCTTCGCCGGACTGTTTGTTTAAAAATATCATTAAAAATATTAAGGCCGTCTGAAAAATTTTCAGACGGCCTTTTTATATACGCAAGAGGCTGATTAGAACTTCGCTTGCAGTCTCAACCATGCAGTACGGCCAGGTTCGTTCACGCGCATGGTTTGAGTACCGGCAGACGGGTCGCCACCACGGCTGACGAATTCAGCATAGGTTTTGTTGAACACGTTGTCCACACCGCCTTGCAATGTGGCGTATTTGCTGAATTTCCAACCGGCGTTGAGCGAGAGTACGCCAAAGCCCGAAGAAGCGCCGATGTCTTGGCCGACGATATTGCCTTGGCCTTTGCTGTAACGGTTTTGTTTGGCCACGACGCGCCATAATGCGCCCGCACTGAATTTGCCGTTGTCAAAGGCGAGGGTATTGTTCCACTCGAGCGGCGGGGTTTGTGCCAAAGGTTTGCCATCGGTACGGTTTTTGCCGTGGGTGTAGGCGAGGCTGGTGCCGACTTCCCAGTTAGGCGCAAATGTCCATTTGACTTCGGCTTCGCCGCCAAAGCGTGAAGCGTTGATGTTGCGCACGCCGAAATTCATGCCTTGGCGCTCCATCATGATGAAGTCTTTGATGTCGCTGCCGAATACGGATACAGACGCGTGGAGGTTAGGACGTTTCCAGATTACACCTGCATCGATTTGGCGGTTTTGCTCTGCTCGGATGGCTTTGTTTTCAGAGCGCAGGCGTTCCCAATAGTCAGGTGCGCGTTCGGCAATACCGAAGCCGGCATAGTATTTCAGGCCGTTGTCCGTATTTCTTTCCCAACGCAGGAAGCCTGAGTTCAAATTGAATTTTTGATGTTTCAAAACGGGGTCGGTAACACGCGCGGTATCGTAATGCGCTTTGACTTGGTCATGGCGCAAACCTGCTACCCAGCGTTGATTGTCGGTTTGCTGCCAAGAAGCTTCGGTGAAAATACCCCATTGTTTGAAACTTTGGTTGGGCATGTAAGGCTTGTGGCTGTAGCCGTCGCCACCACGCTCATGACGCGCGACGTGGACGTCATCCAAATAATCCAAACCGGTTTGCAGGTTGAGCTTGTCCCAGTCGAAAGTAGCTTTCAGACGGCCTGTGTCGGTATTGCGTTTAGGGTTGTTGGCATTTTTAATCTGCTTGCCGGCAGGATTGTAGATGGTACGCAGGCTGTATGTGTCCATCACGTGGTCGATTTCGCTTTTACCGTAGCGCAGTTCCAACTCGCTGAACCATGGGGTGAGGTTGCGTTGGGTAAAACGGATATTCCATGCATCACGGTCGAATTTGCTGCCGTCCATCATGCGGTCGGCGTAGGCAACCTTGGCTCTGCTGCGTTCGTATGTGCCGGCAATGGTGGTGTTTTCTGTCGGAGTAACACCCAGTTGCAACATTTGGCTGTCGCGTTTGAAGTTGGAGTGAATGCGGTTGCCGTCGCCGTCTTTGTAATCGTCGGCCTCATTATGGGAGATATTGGTACGGACGTAGCCATATTTGCCGCCGAACTCGGCTTCCAGCGAGCCGTCAAGGCGGTCGTTGCTGCCTGCCGTCAGGGTTGCGTTGATGTTGTAAGGTTTTTCAGTGAAATCAGGATCTTTACGGATAAATTGCACCGAGCCGCTGACCAAACCCATGCCTTGGGTAACGGTTTGCGGGCCTTTGGTAACGACAACTTTATCAAATGAATTGGGGTGGATATAGGCAGTCGGTGGGTCCATGCGCATACCGCAACCACCATAAATAAACTGGTCGTCGGCATTGACGGAGAGGCGCGAGCCGCCCAAACCACGGAACAGCGGATCGCCCGAGCTGCCCCCTTTACGGATGATGCTCATGTTGGGCACGGATTGTAAAAGGTCTGCCCCGTCTCCGGCAGGGAGGGGTTGCAAAGCAGCTTTGGGGTTGAAAGTAACGCGATTGGCTTTTTGTTGTTGTGTGCCGGTGACGGTGACAGGGGAAAGGGTAACTGTTTCTTCAGGTACAGGATCAGTGTCTGCCCATGCTTGGGATACGGCTAAGGCAATGGGTAAGATAAGTAATGGTGGGTATTTCATATTGTTTCTCTCTATTATTAGGAATTATGTTGATTAATACCTAAGTATTATACATAAAGTCTAGTTAAATAGAAGCAGTGGGATTTTAATCTAAATCAATATTTTCAGATTTTGGGCGCATAGGTTGTTTATTAAGATTGGTCATACCAAAATATTGATTTGAAGGCATTGGTGAGGTTACGTGATAAAAATGAATGTGTTTGAATTAAACTGCTTGCAATGGGGAGAATGGCATTTCTTGACGAAAAAATAGGGGATTGATTAGAATGGGCGGCCAATTGGTCAATCCAATTTATGGCCGTTTGAATACAACTGTCCTTCAATCATCAGGAATACAACATGACGAAATTGGTTCGTCCGCAAAAAATCAGCGATCAGGTTTTAGCCGTTTTGGAAGAACGTATCGCGACCGGCATTTATGAAGAAGGCAGTAAATTGCCTCCCGAACGTACGCTTGCGGAAGAATTCGGCGTATCGCGTCCGTCAGTCAGGGTGGCATTGAATATCTTGATTGCCAAGCAGGTTTTGGAAGCGCGGCAGGGCGATGGCTATTATGTTTCCGTCAAGCCGCAGCAGGATTTTTTGCAAAGCTGGCAGGAGTTGCTCGGCAAACATACCAATTGGGAAACAGACGTTTTCGATTTCAGCTGTCACGTTGAAGGCTGTATGGCGGCACTGGCCGCCGAAAGACGGACTGACGCCGATTTGAAACGCATTGACTTCTGGCGGCAGAAGTTTGAAACGGCCTGTGAAAGCGGAAATTTGGAGCATCAAGCCGAAGCAGACGTCAGCTTTCATCAAACCATTGCTGATGCCGCGCACAATATCCTATTCAGTCATCTTTCCAGCAGCCTGCTCAAAATGCTTTATCAGCAAACACGCAGCGGCATTATCTATATCCATCAAACCGAAGACCCACGCCCGACACTGATTGCCCAGCACCGCGCTATTTTTGAAGCCATTGCCCAGGCCAAACCGGCCGAGGCGGCGGAAGCGGCCAAGCTGCATTTGAATTATGTCGCTCGCCGCATTTTGCAGGACAGGGAATATCAAAGCCGCAGCGAGCATGCGGATGTATTGGCACAAAATGATTTGAAACGGGTGGATTGGTAGCGTTTAAAAATAATCAGGCCGTCTGAATTTTTCAGACGGCCTGATTTTGCAAATAAGAACTTTTAGTGCCACAATCTTCATCAATTCTGTCTGAAAACAAAGGAAGCACCATGTACCGTCATGTCGAGTATTATCCGGGCGACCCGATTTTGAGTTTGGTTGAAACTTTCAAACGCGACGAGCGTCCTGAAAAAGTCAACTTGAGCATAGGCATTTATTTTGATGACGAAGGCAAAATGCCGGTTTTGGAATCTGTCCGCCGGGCAGAAGCAGAGCATGCGGCCGTACCGCGCCCCTCTCCTTATCTGCCGATGGAAGGTTTGGATACTTATCGAAGCGCCGTTCAGCGTTTGTTGTTTGGCAAGGATAATTCGGCATTGGCAGAAGGGCGCGTTGCAACCATACAGACTTTGGGTGGTTCAGGGGCGTTGAAAGTCGGTGCCGACTTTTTGCACCGTTGGTTCCCCGATGCAAAAGCCTATGTCAGCGATCCGACTTGGGACAACCATAAAGGCATTTTTGAAGGCGCAGGTTTTGAAGTGGGGACGTATCCTTATTACAACCCTGAAACCGTCGGCGTGAAATTTGAAGAAATGACTGCGTTTTTCAAGACATTACCGGAAAACAGTGTCTTGATTTTGCATCCATGCTGTCAAAACCCGACCGGCGTAGATATGTCGCAAGCGCAATGGGATGAAGTGTTGGACATCATCAAAACGCACAAGTTGATTCCATTTATGGATATTGCCTATCAAGGTTTCGGCGAAGATTTAGACAGCGATGCCTATGCGATTCGTAAAGCCGTCGAAATGGGACTGCCTTTGTTTGTCAGCAACTCTTTCTCGAAAAACCTGTCGCTGTACGGCGAGCGCGTCGGCGGTTTGAGCGTCGTGTGTCCCAATAAGGAAGAAGCAGAGCTGGTGTTCGGACAGTTGAAATTTACCGTCCGCCGCATTTATTCCAGCCCCGCCGCGCATGGTGCATATATTGCGTCTGATGTGATGAATAGCGAGGAGCTACGCGCTTTGTGGGAAAACGAGGTTTACGCCATGCGCGACCGCATCCGTGCCATGCGTCAGAAACTTTATGATGTTTTGACGGCCAAAATTCCCAATCGTGATTTCAGCTATTTCATCAAACAGCGCGGCATGTTCAGCTATACAGGCCTAACCGTAGAGCAGGTACACCGCCTGCGTGACGAGTTTGCCGTTTATCTGCTGGATTCGGGCAGGATGTGTGTGGCAGGATTGAATGCATCGAATATCGATTATGTAGCCGAGGCATTTGCCAAAGTGTTGCAATAGCCATGCAATCTGAAATTGAATGTAGTTTTATTTGAAGTAAATCAAAAGGCCGTCTGAAAAATTTTCATCTTTCAGACGGCCTATTTATAATTGGCGCACCCAACAGGGATCGAACCTGTGACCTCCAGCTTCGGAAACTGACACTCTTCCAACTGAGCTATGGGTGCGAAAGCCGTAAGGTTAACGCATATTGGCTTTATTGGCAAAGTTTATCTTGAAAGTGTCTGAAAGTGGCATTGGCGGTCACTTTTTTGCATAGCTGGAATAATCAATTAACTACAAAGGCTTAGCAGAATTTAGATGGCCTTTTGAGGATTTTTGCGTATCTTTTTCTCAAGATGGATTGGAAAGCCTTTGCGAATTCAGTATAATCCAGCAAAATATTGTTAACTGCGTTTAACACATAAACTATAACTTACAGCACAACCTAACCTAACGGCGAGGCCTACCAAATGAAACAACTCCGCGACCACAAAGCCCAAGGCTCTGCATTGTTCACCCTTGTGAGCGGTATCGTTATTGTCATTGCAGTGATTTACTTCCTGATCAAACTGGCGGGAAGCGGTTCATTCGGCGATGTTGCCGAAACAACCGAAGCTGCGACTCAAACCCGTATCCAGCCAGTCGGCCAACTGAAATTGGGCGACGGCATTCCAGTCGGCGAGCGTCAAGGCGATCAGATTTTCAACAAAATCTGTATTCAATGTCACGCAGCGGACAGCATTGTTCCCAAAGCGCCTAAATTTGAAAACAAAGGCGATTGGGCGCCTCGCATTGCTCAAGGCTTTGATACCTTGTTCCAACACGCTTTGAACGGTTTCAACGCAATGCCTGCCAAAGGCGGTGCAGCTGATTTGACCGATCAAGAATTGAAACGCGTCATTACTTACATGGCCAACAAAGCCGGCGGTACTTTCCCTGATCCTGATGCCGCAGCTCCTGCCGATGCAGCCGCTTCCGGTGAAACCGCTTCAGCTCCGGCGGCTGAAGGTGCAGCTCCTGCAGAAGCCCCTAAAGCAGATGCGGCCAAAGCAGATGACAAAGGTGCGGCAGCTCCAGCAGCCGGTGGCGCAGACGGCAAAAAAGTTTACGAAGCCAACTGCCAAGCATGTCACGGCGGCGCAGTTCCAGGTGTTCCTCATGTAGGTAAAAAAGAAGACTGGGCTCCTCGTATCAAACAAGGTAAAGACACCCTACACAAACACGCACTCGAAGGCTTTAACGCAATGCCTGCCAAAGGTGGTAACGGTAGCCTGAGCGATGATGAAGTGAAAGCTGCAGTTGATTACATGGCTAATCAGTCTGGTGCTAAATTCTAAGATTTGATTTTGAATCTCGAATAGGAAGCGCATTCTGCAAAAGGATGCGCTTTTTTTGTGCAGGAAATCTGGATCTTGCTATAATACTGAAGTAGTAAATTATTCTCATGATCAAGGGTCGTCTGAAAGATTCAGACGGCCTTCGAATACAATCAAGATTCTTTTAAAGAAGTTCAACCATATTCACATACGACAAAACAATCACGGAGTTATCTCATGGCAAAAAAATATTTCGGTACTGACGGTGTGCGTGGCGAAGTCGGTCAGTTTCCTATCAATCCTGATTTTGTCCTGAAATTAGGCTATGCGGCAGGTCAGGTTTTGGTGCAGCACGAAGGCGAAATCAAACCAACCGTCTTGATCGGTAAAGACACGCGTATTTCAGGCTATATGCTGGAAGCCGCGCTGATCGCCGGCTTTACTGCCGCCGGTGTCAATGTTATTCAAACCGGCCCTCTGCCAACCCCGGGCGTAGCGTATCTGACCCGTGCTTTGCGTTTGTCTGCCGGTGTGATGATTTCTGCTTCCCATAACGTTTATTCCGACAACGGCATTAAATTCTTTGCCGAAGGTGGTGTGAAGCTGAGCGATGAAATCGAGTTGGAAATCGAAGCCAAAATCGATGAGGAAATGAAAACCCAGCCGTCCAGTCGTCTTGGCCGTGCGCGCCGGATTAATGGTGCGGATGACCGCTATATCGAGTTCTGTAAATCCACTTTCCCAAGTCATTTGGATTTGCGCGGTCTGAAATTGGTGGTCGATACCGCCAATGGTGCAGGCTATGCAGTTGCGCCTAAAGTATTCCACGAGTTGGGTGCGCAAGTGGTTAGTATCGGTGATGAGCCAAACGGCTACAACATCAATGAGAAATGTGGTGCGACCCATCCGAAAGCTCTGCAAGCGGCTGTGTTGCAAAATGAAGCCGATTACGGCATTGCCTTGGATGGCGATGGCGACCGTTTGATGATGGTTGACCGCAATGGCAAAGTGTATGACGGCGACAGCTTGATTTATGTGATTGCCAAAGCACGCGCGCACGAAGGCGTGGAGATCGGCGGCGTGGTGGGTACGGTGATGACCAATATGGCGATGGAAGTTGCTTTGAAAGAGCAGGGTGTTGATTTCTGCCGCGCCAAAGTGGGCGACCGCTATGTGTTGGAACAGCTCCATCAACGCGGTTGGTTGATTGGCGGCGAAGCCAGCGGCCATATTTTGTGCATGGACAAACACAATACCGGTGACGGCATCATTTCCGCGCTGCAAGTTTTGGCCGCACTGCAAACCTTGAATCAAGACCTTGCCACCGTTTGCGCCGATTGGCAGCCGTATCCGCAAACCATGATCAACGTCCACATCAAAAAAGGCCAAAACTGGCAGGACGCTTCCAAAGAGGCTTTGGCTGAAGTGGAAAAAGAACTCGAAGGCAAAGGCCGCGTGGTCTTGCGCGCATCCGGTACCGAGCCTGTCGTACGCGTGATGGTGGAAGCCAAGCAGGCAGACTGGGCGAAAAAAGGCGCAGAAAAAATTGCCGCTGCCATTCAAGGTCAAAAGTAACAGTGTGTTTGATTTTGAATTGAACTAAATAAAAGGCCGTCTGTTGTTCAGACGGCCTTTGTGTTTCATTAGAAGCTTAGTTGCTCAAGACATCCACGCCTTTAGGAGGCGTGAATTTGAACATACCGCTGGAAAGGTTTGGCTTGGTGTTCAAACCGCTGAAGCTGATGCTGGTTTGGTTGCCGAAGCTGTCTTTCAGCTGCATGGCGGCGAGGTTGTCGCCTTTGAAACCGATGCGGATGTATTGATAGCCGGCGTTGTTTTTCTTAGGTGTAGCCAAAACGTAGTCGATACCGTTGGCAGAACCGTCTTCTTTCAGCGTGTAGCTGCTGTCCAATGCCGTTTTGTTGGAGAGGATGGCGGCAGGGCTGTCGCCGATGGTTTGGTCTTGTGAGGATTTGGTTACTTGCGCCAAATCTACGTCATAGAGCCAAATGGTTTTGCCGTCGCCGACGATGGTTTGTTTGTAGGGTTTGGTGTATTCCCATTTGAACAAACCCGGGCGCAGGATTTTGAATGTACCGTATGTGGTTTGGGTTTTCTTTTTACTGTGAACGGTTTGGCTGAAGTTGCCGCTGATACCGTCGGCGTCATTATTGAATTTTTTCAGGGCGTCCACTGCGCCGGCTTGTGCAAAGCCGATGGCTGAAGAAAGCAGCGCGGCAGCGGTCAGTGTGAACAGTCGGGTAGTTTTCATGTTTTGATTCCTTGTTCGGAGAGATGGGTTCAGTATAGACGTTATGGTGTAACAGGCAAGGGGTTGAATGGAGGGTTTAATTTGTGTAAATATGAAAAATCCAATCAAGTGACTGAAATAATTTCATTTCTTCAGACGGCCTGTATTTGGTTTTGACGTTTTTTTAATGAAGCACACAATGGTTTGGTGTGGTATTTAATGTCATTTGACGGAAAGCTTGAAATTATAGTCTTTCTGTTTGCTTTTTAAAACGGTTATAATATTTGTCTTTTTAAAACAATGGTTTTGTATGTATCTGAATCCTTATCCTTTATTGGAACAGGCTTTGCTGTCGGACAATCCGGATGAAAAGGGAAGGTTGACACAGGCCTTGTTTGCGCAGTTGGGCGAGGCGGAAGGTTTGACGGTTGATGAGTCAAAACCTGTGGATTGCCGTTTTGCCGGACATCCGTTGCGTCCACGTTTGGTTGCGCCTTCGGAGGTTACGCCGCGCAAGATGAATACGGTCGAAGGCTATGCGGCCATGTTGCATGCGATTGCGCACATTGAATTTAATGCGATTAATCTGGCTTTGGATGCGGCGTATCGTTTCCGCAATATGCCGTTTCAGTTTGTGTGCGATTGGGTAAGGGTGGCGAAAGAAGAAGTGTTTCACTTCGGCTTGATGCGTGGCCGTCTGAACAGCTTGGGCTACGATTACGGCGATTTTGAAGCGCACGGGCATTTGTGGGACATGGCGTATAAAACCGCTTACGATCCCTTGTTACGCATGGCTTTGGTGCCGCGGGTGTTGGAAGCGCGCGGTTTGGATGTCACGCCGGGTATTCGTGCAAAAGTGGCACAGCGTGGCGATGTGGAAACCTGCGATGTGTTGGATATTATTTATCGCGATGAAGTAGGGCATGTCGCCATCGGCAATCATTGGTATCAGCATCTTTGCCGTGAGCGCGGTTTGGAACCGGTTGCCTTGTTCCGCAGCCTGATTGCGCGTTACGATATGTTTATCTTCCGCGGCTACGTCAATATTGAAGCTCGGGAACGTGCAGGATTCAGCCGTTTCGAGCTGGATATGTTGGAAGATTTTGAGAAAAGTTTGAAACAGGATAAAAAGGCCGTCTGAAACGGTAAAATCATCATGGCACATCATCACGATCATTTGCACGCGCACACGCATACCGCCAATAAGCAGGTATTGCGCATTTCATTTTTCGTCATTGCCGGATTTATGCTGGTTGAAGCTGTCGGCGGCTGGCTGACCAACTCTTTGGCCCTGCTTTCCGATGCGGGGCATATGTTCAGCGATGCGTTTTCGCTGGGCGTAGCATTGTGGGCATTCAAACTTGGCGAGAAACAGACCACGCTGCAAAAGACATTTGGCTATAAGCGTTTTGAAATTTTGACGGCAATGTTTAACGGATTGTCGCTGGTGTTGATTGCGGTGATGATTTTTTATGAAGCAGTCAAACGATTGTTTTATCCGCCGGAAATTTTGACAGGCGGCATGTTGGTGGTCAGTATCATCGGTTTGCTGGTCAACATCGGCGTCGCCGTTTATATGTTGAAAAATGGTGATACCGAAGAAAACGTCAATATGCGCGGCGCGTATCTGCACGTAATCAGCGATTTATTCGGCTCGATAGGGGCGATTGTCGCAGCGGTACTGATGATGGCGTATGGTTGGCAATGGGCGGATACGGTTGCCAGCGTATTGGTGGCGGCTTTGGTAGGGTGCAGCGGCTGGAAGCTGTTTAAACAGACTTTGCACATTTTGATGGAAGGCGCGCCGGAAAACATCCATACCGATGAGTTGCTCAGCGTTATCCGCAATACGGAGGGCGTAAAATCCGTTCACGACTTGCATGTTTGGACGATTACCAGCAATATCCACGTTTTGTCCTGCCATATTGTTGTAGATGGCAGCATGACGGTTGCAGAGTCCGAACAAATTGTCTACCGCATCGAACATGAATTGGCGCATCACAACATCGGGCATTGTACGATTCAGATTGAAAGCGAACAGCATCCGCATAAAGATGAAGTTTTGTGTTCACAGGAAATGCACGAACACCATCACCATTAACCATATTCAGGCCGTCTGAAACTTGTTGGATTGTTCAGACGGCTTTCTAAAATTATCAAAGGAACACTTATGACCCAAGCCGTATTATTCGACCTTGACGGCACGCTTGCCGATACCGCACTTGATTTGGGTGGCGCGCTCAACACGGTATTGCGCCGACACGGTTTGCCAGAAAAAAGCATGGATGAAATCCGTCCGCAGGCCAGTCATGGTGCGAGTGGTTTGCTCAAACTTGGCGCAGGCATTACGCCCGACCATCCGGACTATATGCAATGGCGCAAAGAGTTTTTGGACGAATACAGCCGCTGCTATGCCGACCAAACCATCTTGTTCGACGGCGTAAATGAAATGCTGGAAGCCTTAGTTCAATGCGGTATCCAATGGGGCATTATTACCAACAAGCCCATGCGTTTTACCGATGTCCTCGTGCCTAAGCTCGGATTTACCGTGCCTCCTGCCGTGATTGTCAGCGGCGATACTTGCGATGAACCCAAGCCCAGCGTGAAGCCTATGTTTTATGCGTGCGAGCAGATTGGCGTTGAGGCGCAGCGATGTTTTTATGTTGGCGATGCAGAGCGCGATATGCAGGCAGGAAAAAATGCAGGCATGACGACCGTGCTTGCCGATTGGGGCTATATTTCTGCCGAAGACCAAACCGAAAACTGGCTTGCCGATTTCCGTATTGCCACGCCTTTGGATTTGTTGGCAATCTTGCGTTAAAACCCTGTAATAATCCGTTTTCAGACGGCCTGAAACGGCGTAAAATTACATAAATTTGTATTTTTTCAACCGTTTTACTACTTGTAAAGAGAAAAATCATGTTCTTCAAGCATATCGAAGCTGCTCCTGCTGATCCGATTTTAGGTTTGGGCGAGGCGTTTAAAGCCGAAACCCGTCCGGAGAAAGTCAATCTCGGCATCGGCGTGTACAAAGACGCATCCGGCGCGACGCCTATTGTCAAAGCCGTCAAAGAGGCTGAAAAACGCCTGCTGGAAAGCGAGACAACTAAAAATTACCTGACCATCGACGGCGTTGCCGATTACAACGAGCAAACCCAAATCCTGTTGTTTGGTAAAGACCACGAAATCATCGCCAGCCGTCGCGCCAAAACAGCGCAAAGCCTTGGCGGTACAGGTGCATTGCGCATTGCGGCCGAATTTGTCAAACGTCAGTTGAACGCGCAAACCATCTGGATTTCCAATCCGACTTGGCCTAACCATAACGCCATCGCCAAAGCAGTCGGTATCCAAGATAAACCTTATCGTTACTATGATGCCGCCAAACACGGTTTGGATTGGGACGGTATGATTGAAGATTTGAGCCAAGCGCAAAAAGGCGACATCGTCCTGCTGCACGGCTGCTGCCACAATCCTACCGGCATCGACCCTACGCCCGAACAATGGGAAACTTTGGCAAAACTTTCTGCCGAAAAAGGCTGGTTGCCACTGTTTGACTTTGCCTACCAAGGCTTCGGCAATGGCTTGGAAGAAGATGCCTACGGCTTGCGCGTGTTCTTGAAACACAATACAGAATTGCTGATTGCCAGTTCTTATTCTAAAAACTTCGGTATGTACAACGAGCGCGTTGGCACGTTCACTTTGGTGGCCGAAGATGAAGAAACAGCAGCCCGCGCCCACAGCCAAGTCAAAACCATCATCCGTACCTTGTATTCCAACCCGGCTTCACATGGTGCGAACACCATTGCGCTGGTGTTGAAAAATGATGATTTAAAAGCGCAATGGATTGCCGAACTCGATGAAATGCGTGGTCGCATCAAAGCCATGCGCCAAAAATTTGTTGAGTTGCTCAAAGCCAAAGGTGCAACCCAAGACTTTGATTTCATTATCGAACAAAACGGTATGTTCTCTTTCAGCGGTCTGACTCCCGAACAAGTTGACCGTTTGAAAAACGAGTTTGCCATTTATGCTGTCCGCTCCGGCCGCATTAATGTTGCAGGTATTACCGATGACAACATCGACTACCTGTGCGAAAGCATTGTGAAAGTCTTGTAATTGTCGAATTAAAAGCAAAGGCCGTCTGAATCATTCAGACGGCCTTTATTTTTGACTGTCGAAGCTTATCCGGCAACTATGTTCATTCCCCAATAAATCATGGCATAGCGCAGCAGTTTGCCTGTAATCAGAATGATGGCGCAATGCAAAGCATTGAGCCTGAGCCAGCCTGCGGCAAGGGGGAGTGCATCGCCGATAATCGGCAACCATGCGAACAATAGCGGCCAAATCCCCCATCTTTGTATACGCGCCAATACTTTTTCAGACGGCCTTTTCTTGGCCGGAAACATTCTGCCCATGTAATACGAAACCATACTGCCCAAGCCATTCGCCAAACCGGCACACAAACATGCGCCGAGGGCATGTTGCGGATATTGGTACACAAATGCGGCGTATGCCGCCTCGGATGTACCCGGAAGTAGTGTGGCTGAAGTGAAGGCAGAAGCAATCAGGGCAAGGTAAGCGTAAAGAGGGGGCATGTTTTGAGTTGCATCAAGTGATATTGTAAAAAAGAAATAATAGGTTTAATAAGAGGATTATGCCTTTATTTTTTAATCTAATAAAAGATAAATCCAATATTATTGAAATTTTTAAAATTAAACGACTGAAGGATAATGTAGTCGGCTGTTAGAAAATAGTTTTCAAAGTGACGGATTATCAGTATGATACGGGCGGCTGTTAATGGGTGTTAAGTTTAATGAACTGATTTAAGCTCATTTTTCCAGCAAATCTTAACAAAACGAAAGGCAAATCATGTCTGCGCATTCACAACAAAATCATACTCCTGCACTGGTTGTCCTAACCACACTCTTTTTCATGATGGGTTTCATTACCTGCATGAACGATATTTTGATTCCGCATTTGAAAGATATTTTCGACCTAACTTATGTTCAGGCGATGCTGATTCAATTCTGTTTCTTTACCGCTTATGCGATTATGTCGATTCCGATGGGCTATTTGGTCGGCAAAATCGGCTATAAAAACGGCGTGATTAGCGGCTTCGTATTGACCGCCATCGGCTGTCTGCTCTTCTATCCTGCAGCCGGTAGTCATTCTTATGCAACTTTTTTGGGTGCATTGTTTATTTTGGCTTCAGGTGTAACCCTGTTGCAAGTAGCGGGTAACCCTTATGTGACTTTGCTGTCCAAACCGGGTAAAGAATCTGCAACACTGACTTTGGTTCAGGCATTTAACTCTTTGGGTACGACCATTGCTCCGCAAATCGGCGCATTCCTGATTTTGGCTGATGCAACACAAACTGTCAGCAAAGCCGAGCAAATTTCTTCCGTTCAAATTCCGTATTTAGGGTTGGCCGGTTTACTTATTATTTTGGCTGTGTGTGTCAAAATGATTCGTTTGCCTGATGCGCGTAAAATTGCTGAAGAAGAGAGCGAACATAACCATGATGGCAAACACAGTGTTTGGCAATACCGTCATTTGGTTTTTGGTGCGGCCGGTATTTTCTGTTATGTCGGTGCCGAAGTATCTATCGGTTCTTTGTTGGTCAGCGTGTTGGGTTACCTGAAAGGTTTGGACCACGCATCTGCCGCAAAATATCTGTCGTTCTACTGGGGCGGTGCAATGGTCGGCCGTTTCTTAGGCTCTGCCATCATGGCGAAAATTGCGCCTAACCGCTATTTGGCATTTAACGCTACTGCTGCTGTTGCCTTGTTGGGCGTTGCTATGTTGGCAGGTAAAGCCAGTGCGGATATTGCGATGTGGGCATTGTTAGCCATCGGCTTCTTCAACTCCATCATGTTCCCGACCATTTTCTCTTTGGCAACCAAAGGCTTGGGCCGATTCACCAGCAGCGCTTCTGGCGTATTGTGTACTGCGATTGTTGGAGGTGCGGTTGTGCCTGTGGTACAAGGTTGGGCTGCGGATACTTACGGCTTGATGATTTCTTTCGTTGTATCAGCGATTTGTTATGTATACATCGTCTTCTTTGCAATTAAAGGCTACAAAGCTGACGAATAACTCATCATGATAAAAGGCCGTCTGAAACCCTATGGGATTTCAGACGGCCTTTTTACTTTGTGGCATAATGATTTAAATGACAGGAGGAAAAAATGGCCAAAATCATTTTGCTGCATGGCTTGCACATGCATTCATGGGTAATGAAACCGCTGGCGTATTTGCTGGAACAAGAAGGTTTTGAAGTTGCTCTGTTCGATTATTGCAGTGTGTTGCACTCGATGAATCGGCATGTTGAGGACTTGGCGCGATGGATTGATGAGAACCATGCTGATGAAACGCTGCACTTTGTCGGCCACAGTTTGGGCGGCTTGGTCTTACGCAATTTTGCAGCAGCATATCCGGATAAAGTCAGCGGCCGTATCGTTACCATGGGTACGCCGCACCAAGGCAGCCGTGCCGCGCAACGTGTGTTCAATATGGGTTTGCAAAAGCCGGTATTGGGCGGCTCGTATAAAGGCGCATTGGACGGCGGTATGCCTGAATTGCCAGAGGGTGTTGAGCTGGGCAGTATCGCCGGTAACAAACCGTATGGTCTGGGCCGTGTTTTAGGTTTGCATGGCGAACATGATGGTACGGTTTTGGTCAGCGAAACGCATTGTCCGAATATGCGCGATCATATTGTTTTACCTGTCAGCCATAGCGGTATGCTGTTTAACCGTAAAACGGTCGAGCAAGTGGTGGCATTTTTGCATGATGGATATTTTAAAAAGCAATAAAATACTATTTATTTTAATTAAAAAATATTTTATTCTAAATAATTCGTTTATTTTAAAGAAAATGGCAAGGATTTGTGAGCGTTGCTTTCGTAAAATAATCAACAGGCCGTCTGAAACCGGTTTTTCAGACGGCCTGTTATGCTAAAATCTGTTAAATACTTATTAAAAAGGCAAAGAACAATGTTTGCTTTCAAATCCTTACTTAATATGCCGCGCTTTGAGGCCATCGCTGTGGCCTTAGCTTTGGTGGCTGCAATGGGTTATACGATTATTTCGCTTGAATGGCTGCCGCATATGTCGATTGTGACGGCGATCGTGGTCTTGCTTTTGTACGGTTTGATGCGTGGCTTGAAATATCAAGATATGCAAAACGGTATGATAGGCGCGGTCGGGCAGGGCATGGGCGCGATTTATCTGTTTTTCTTTATCGGCCTGATGGTCAGCGCGCTGATGATGAGTGGTGCGATTCCGACGCTGATGTATTACGGTTTCGGATTGATTTCGCCGACTTATTTTTATTTTTCGGCGTTTGCGCTTTGCTCGATCATCGGTATTTCCATCGGCAGTAGTTTGACGACTTGTGCAACTGTTGGCGTGGCATTTATGGGGATGGCGGCTGCGTTTCATGCCGATATGGCGATGACGGCAGGTGCGATTGTGTCGGGTGCGTTTTTCGGCGATAAAATGTCGCCGCTTTCCGATACGACCGGTATTTCCGCTTCGATTGTCGGCATTGATTTGTTCGAGCACATCAAAAACATGATGTACACCACTGTGCCTGCGTGGTTGATCAGTGCGGCCTTGATGTTGTGGCTCTTGCCCAATGTTGCCGCGCATGATATGAACAGCGTCGAGGCTTTCCGCGCGCAATTGGAAGCAACCGGTTTGGTGCATGCCTACTCGCTGATTCCGTTTGCTTTATTGGTTGTCCTCGCCCTGATGCGTGTCAATGCCATTGTGGCCATGTTGTTTACCGTTGTGGTGGCGCTGATTGTCACTTACTTCCATAGTACGCCTGATTTGAAACAGCTGGGCGCGTGGTTTTACGGCGGATACAAACTCGAAGGCGAAGCATTTAAAGACATTGCCCGTTTGATTTCACGCGGCGGTTTGGAAAGCATGTTCTTCACGCAAACCATTGTGATACTCGGCATGAGCTTGGGCGGCCTGTTGTTCAGCATCGGTGTGATTCCGTCTTTGTTGGAAGCCATTCGTGCGTTCCTGACCAATGCCGGACGTGCTACTTTCAGCGTGGCCATGACATCGGTCGGCGTCAACTTCCTGATTGGCGAACAATATTTAAGTATCCTGCTTTCCGGCGAAACCTTTAAGCCGGTATATGACAAACTCGGCCTGCATTCGCGCAACCTTGCCCGTACGCTGGAAGATGCGGGTACGGTCATCAACCCGTTGGTGCCTTGGAGCGTCTGCGGCGTATTTATTAGCCATGCCTTGGGCGTGCCTGTTTGGGAATACCTGCCTTATGCCTTCTTCTGCTACTTGAGCTTGGCTCTGACGCTGGTGTTCGGCTGGACAGGGCTGACTTTGAGTAAGAAGTAAACCGCATTAAAATAGCAATGCTTTTATAAAACAAGGCCGTCTGAAAACAATTTCAGACGGCCTTGTTTACTTGAAGTAGCCGTATCAGCATGATTTCACTATAATTGCTGCGCCAATAAAAAATAATCTAAACAATGAACAAACAAATCCGCCAAGAAATTTTCGAGCGTTTCCGCGCTGCCAATCCTCATCCGACTACCGAGTTGAATTTTAGCTCGCCGTTTGAGCTGCTTATCGCCGTTTTATTGTCTGCACAAGCAACTGATGTCGGCGTGAACAAAGCGACTGCCAAACTCTTTCCCGTTGCCAATACGCCGCAAGCCATGTTGGATTTGGGGCTGGACGGCGTGATGGAATACACCAAAACCATAGGCCTCTATAAAACCAAATCCAAACACATCATGCAGACTTGCCGTATTTTGCTGGAAAAATACAATGGCGAAGTGCCTGCCGACCGAGAGGCTTTGGAATCTTTGCCCGGTGTTGGCCGTAAAACAGCCAATGTGGTGTTGAATACTGCATTCGGGCAACCTGTTATGGCGGTCGATACCCATATTTTCCGTGTGGCCAACCGCACCAAAATCGCGCCCGGCAAGGATGTGCGCGAAGTTGAAGACAAGCTGATGCGCTTTATTCCCAAAGAATTTTTGATGGATGCCCATCATTGGTTGATTTTGCACGGCCGTTATACATGTAAGGCTTTGAAACCGCAATGCAGCAAATGTTTGATTAATGATTTGTGCGAATATCCGGCAAAAATGTAAATAAAAACAGATAAAAAAAGGCCGTCTGAATTTCAGACGGCCTTTGATTTGGCTACGATTAGTCGGCAACTGCCATCAGGCTGGCGTTACCACCGGCAGCGGTAGTATTGATACTGCAAGAAATTTCTTCAAATACTTGCAGGATGTCCAGACCTTGTTCGGAAGGCAGGATGCGGATGAGCGCACCGTCGCGGCCGGCCAACTCTTGTTTGCGCTCGCTGCTCAAAGGCTCGATAGCGGCAACATGGCTGATGCCTGCGTTTTCAGGTTTGCTGTTGACTTGCAACAAACCGTCCAAATCGGCTGAGTAGGAAGCCAACGGGCTGTTAGGCTCAACAACGGTTTGGATGCCTGCGGCTGCCAGCTCGGTCAGGGCAGAGAAGGCTTGCAGCAGATTGCCGCCATGTACCCAAACACGTTTTGGAGAGCGCCAGCTCAATGAGTTGCGTTCGCCGGTCGGACCGACCAATACGGTTTCGGCTTTGCGCAGGGTACGGACGCGGGCGTGACCCAAAGCTGCGGCTGCGGCTTTTTTCTCTTCTGCGTTAAACGGCAGTTTGTGAACCAGGGTTTCCAAACGTTTGAGTGCGTCTTCGTCTGCTTGACCGATTCGGCTGAGGGTTGGGGCAACCCATTCAGGAGTACGAACCAGGCGTTGCAGATAGAATGAACCGCCTGCTTTTGGACCGGTACCGGACAAGCCGTGACCGCCGAAAGGTTGTACGCCGACAACAGCACCAACGATGTTGCGGTTAACGTAGATGTTACCGGCTTCGATGCGGTCGCGGATATGGTCGACAGTGCCTTCGATACGGCTGTGTACACCGCTGGTCAGAGCATAGCCTTTGGCGTTGATTTGGTCGATGAGTTGATCCAATTCGCTGGCGCGGTAGCGGACAACGTGCAGTACAGGACCGAACACTTCGCGTTGCAACTCGTTCAGGTTATTCAATTCAAACAGGATTGGACGAACGAAGGTAGAGTTGTTGTCATCAACGTCGGCGGCAGTTTTGATTTCGTGGTAAGCCTTTGCTACGCCTTTCATTTTGTTGATGTGGGCCAACAGGTTTTGTTGGGCTTCAGTATCGATGACAGGGCCGATGTCTGTGGTCAGTTGGGTCGGTTTGCCGACAACCAGCTCGTCCATTGCGCCTTTGATGATGTTGATCATTTTATCGGCAACATCTTCTTGAACACACAAGATACGCAGGGCGGAACAACGTTGGCCCGCGCTGTCGAAGGCAGAGTTCAATACGTCGAGGCAGACTTGTTCCGGCAGGGCGGTAGAGTCCACGATCATCGCGTTTTGACCGCCGGTCTCGGCAATCAGGACAGGGCTGTCGTCGCGTTTGGACAGGGCTTTGTTGATCAGGCGCGCTACTTCGGTAGAACCGGTAAAGATCACGCCGCCGATGCGGGCATCGCCGGTCAGGGCAGAGCCGACATCGCCTGCGCCGAGTACGAGTTGCAGCGCAGAAGTCGGAATACCAGCTTGATGCATCAGGGAAACTGCGTAAGTAGCAATCAGGCTGGTTTGTTCGGCAGGTTTGGCGATAACGGTGTTACCGGCTGCCAATGCAGAAACCACTTCGCCGGTAAAGATGGCCAATGGGAAGTTCCATGGGCTGATGGCAACGATTGCGCCGACAGCTTTGGCATCTTTAGGCAGGGTGTTCTCAGCTTCGTTGGCATAGTAGCGGCAGAAGTCAACGGCTTCGCGTACTTCGGCAACGGCGTTGTTCAGGGTTTTACCGGCTTCGCGGACGGCCAGCATCATCAATGCAGGCGTGTGTTGTTCCAACAAATCGGCAAAACGGCGCAGGCAGTCGGCGCGTTCTGAAGCAGGTTTGGCGCTCCACTCCGGCAGGGCGGCAACGGCTGCACCAATAGCTTCTTGAGCCAAGGCTGCATCGGCAAAGCTGACAGTGCCGACAACATCGTTGTGGTCTGCAGGGTTGCGGACGGGTTGAGCTTCGCCCACGTTACGCGCTTCGCCATTGACGATAGAAGCGGCGTGGAAGTCTTCGGAAGAAGCTTGGTTGAGTTTTTCTTGCAGGTTTTGCAATACGTTTTCGTTGCTGAAATCGACGCCTTGGGAGTTCAGACGGCTTTTGCCATACAAATCGCGCGGCAGAGGCAATGCCGGATGCAGGTGGATGCCTTGTTCGGCGATGGTGTCGAACGGGCTCTTAATCAGGCGGTCGATGCTGATGTTTTCGTCAACGATTTGGTTCACGAAAGAAGAGTTCGCACCGTTTTCCAACAGACGGCGTACCAAGTAGGCAAGCAGGGTTTCGTGTGTGCCGACCGGGGCATACACGCGTACGCGGCGGCCTAAGTTTTGCGGGCCGACCACTTGGTCGTACAGGGTTTCGCCCATGCCGTGCAGACATTGGTGTTCGAAGTCTTTGCCTTTACCCATTTGGTAGATTGCGCCCAAAGTATAGGCGTTGTGGGTGGCAAATTGTGGGAACACGGCATCTTGCGCATCCAAGAGTTTGCGTGCGCAGGCGAGGTAGGAGATGTCGGTGTGGACTTTACGGGTGTAAGTCGGATAGCCTTCCATGCCGTCTACTTGAGCCCATTTCACTTCGCTGTCCCAGTATGCGCCTTTAACCAAACGGATCATCAGTTTTTGGTTGTTGCGGCGGGCCAGGTCGATCAGGTAGTCGATAACGAACGGGCAACGTTTTTGGTAGGCTTGAACAACGAAACCGATACCTTTGTAGCCGGCCAAGTCAGGATCGGAAACCAAAGCTTCCATCAAGTCTAAAGACAATTCGAGACGGTTGGCTTCTTCGGCGTCGATGTTGATACCGATATCGTATTTTTTACCCAAAAGGAACAATTCTTTCAGGCGTGGCAACAGTTCGCTCATAACGCGTTCGTGTTGGGCGCGTGAGTAGCGAGGGTGGATGGCGGAAAGTTTAACGGAGATACCGTTGCCTTCGTAAACGCCTTGGCCTGCGGCATCTTTACCGATGGCGTGAATGGCTTGAACGTAGTCGTTGTAGTAGCGGTTGGCATCTTCTTCGGTGTATGCGGCTTCACCCAACATATCGAAAGAGAAGCGGTAACCCATTTTTTCGCGCTCTTTACCGTTTTGCAGCGCTTCTTCAATGGTTTGGCCGGTGACAAACTGTTTGCCCAGCAGGCGCATGGCGTAGTTAACGCCTTGACGGATCAGAGGGGCGCCGCCTTTGCTGATCAGACGGCTCAATGCGGAACTCATCTGTTTGTCGTTTGTCGCGGTCAGTTTGCCGGTAATCAACAGACCCCATGCAGCCGCGTTAACGAAGAGGGAAGGGCTGTTGTTCAAGTGGCTTTTCCAGTTGCCTTCGGAGATTTTGTCGGCAATCAGGCGGTCGCGGGTTGCATTGTCCGGAATACGCAGCAGGGCTTCGGCCAGACACATCAGTGCAACACCTTCTTCACTGGAGAGAGAGAATTCGTGCATCAAGGCATCTACGCCGCTTGCTTTGGTGCGGCTGGAGCGGACTTGAGTAACCAAACGACGGGCAAGCTCGGAGGCGGCATTGCGCTCTTCGTCGGTCATCTGTGCACGTTGCAACATATCCTGAACGGCCTCGATTTCGTCGCGGCGGTAGGCATCAGTTACAGCTTGACGCAGAGGAGTTTGTGTTGGAAAAGCGAAGTTAAACATTATTTATGTTCTCCAAAGGTTTTTTCATGATTTCAGACGACCTGAATTAAGACTGCTAAAACAAGCATTCTGAAGGATAGTAATATCGTAATAAAATTATGATGCGGATACAAGATGCATCCGCATAAATTGCTGTTTTTTCTGATAAGGCTCAGATTATTTTGAAACAGTTTATGTCGTAAAGACGGCCTGCACGGAATCATGCAGGCCGTCTGAAAACACCTTATTTAGAGGCGCGGTATTCTGCGTCTGCTTTCTCAAAGCGTTCTTGCAATTCGCGTGAAGGTTTTTTGTCGATCAGGGACACCAAAACAATCACGAGTGTGCAAATGATAAAGCCTGGAACGATTTCATAGACAGTAGCGAAACCTGTTTCTTGTGCGGCCAAAGCAGGTTTTTTGATCCACTCAGCCCAAACTACTACAGTTAGCGCGCCTGCAATCATGCCGGAGAGTGCGCCGTAGGCAGTAATGCGTTTCCACAGTACAGACAGGATAACAACCGGGCCGAATGCGGCACCAAAGCCAGCCCATGCGTAAGCCACCAAGCCCAATACTTTGCTGTTAGGATCAGAAGCAATCAGGATGGAAATCACGGCAATCGCCAAAACCATCAGACGGCCGATCCATACCAACTCGGCTTGTTGTGCTTTTTTACGCAGGAAGCCTTTGTAGAAGTCTTCGGTAATCGCGCTGGAGCAAACCAACAATTGGCAAGACAGGGTGGACATTACGGCGGCGAGAATCGCACTCAAGATGATACCGGCAATCCAAGGGTTGAAAAGCAGGGTGGCCAAAGCGATGAAGATACGTTCGTGGTTGCCGTTCATTTCATCAACGTGGGCAGGGTTGGCGCCGAAGTAAGCGATACCGAAGTAGCCGACAGCCACGGCACCGGCCATACACAGAATCATCCAGGTCATACCGATACGGCGTGCAGAAACCAAAGATTTAGCGCTTTCAGCAGCCATGAAACGGGCCAAGATGTGTGGTTGGCCGAAATAGCCCAAGCCCCAAGCGGCGGTAGAGATAATGCCGATGAAAGTAGTACCGGCAAACAGGCTGCCGTATTCTTTACCGGTAGAAGCGGCAACTTGTTGGATGGCAGAGTTCATTTGATCAGCACCGCCCAAACCCAAGTACACCATGACAGGAGTCAGTACCAATGCAAAAATCATCAAAGAAGCTTGCAGGGTATCGGTCCAGCTTACTGCCAAGAAACCGCCCAAGAAAGTATAGGCGATGGTTGCGCCGGCACCCAGCCACATGGCTTGAGTGTAAGACATACCGTGGAATAGGCTTTGGAACAGGGTAGCACCGGCTACGATGCCTGAAGCACAGTAAATAGTGAAGAAGAACAAGATAATCAGTGCAGAAACCACTTTCATCAAGTGACCGCCGGCACCAAAGCGGTGGAAGAAGTAATCAGGAAGCGTCAGCGCGTTGTTGGCGTATTCGGTATGTACGCGCAGACGGCCTGCAACCAAAAGCCAGTTGAGGTATGCACCCACAATCAGACCAATGGCGATCCAAGCTTCATTCAAACCGCTCAGGTAAATGGCACCTGGCAAGCCCATCAAAAGCCAACCTGACATATCGGAAGCACCGGCAGACATCGCGGTCACGAACGGACCTAAGCTGCGGCCGCCGAGGATGTAGTCGTCGAAGTTTCGTGTTGAAAAATAGGCAGCGAGGCCGATCAGTAATACGGCGACCAAATAGATCGCGAAAGTGATATACATGGGATTCATGTACTTATTCCTCATCTAACTTTTAAAACGGGTTTGAAATTGCAAGCAATTCATACCCAAACTTTTTTCTAATAAAAATACAGCTTAAAAATCCTGTTTTTTGCGAGAGAGACAGGATAAATTATTTTCAAATACAATAAAATACGAAATTTTAATGCATTAAATTGTAAATAATTTAAACCAGCATACCGTAAAAAGTCGCTTTTGCAAAGCGAAGAACTCAGCCTTTATTCGAAATTAATGCCGCCTTTTAGCTAAGTCATTTAAAAACATAAAAATATATAAATTTTTACCGATGATGACGAAGGAAAGTGTATGAAACTATCTTTCCTGATGTTTTTTGAGGATTAAAGAGAAAAAGTAATTAAACGACTTGGACTTTCAGACGGCCTTGTGCAGAAACCCCGTATCTGTGTCGGGTAGATACGGGGTTTTTAGAAAAAAGACTACATTAAATAGAAAAATCGTCTTTTAGTAAGTGTTTGTAAGCAAAGAGATAAGAGGCTGCGACAAAGGATGACCCGCCCAGGACGTTGCCTAAGAAAACGGGAATCATGTTGTAGAAAAATTGACCCCAGCTGACGTTTGCGCCCGCCCAAATGCCGGCCGGAATGATGAACATATTGGCAACAAAATGTTGAAAGCCGATTAACACGAAGATCATGACCGGAAACCAAGTTGCCAAAATGCGGCCTGAAGTATGGCGTGAACCGAAATAGAACCAAATACCCATGCACACCATCCAGTTACATGCGATAGCGGAGACGAATGCACGGCCAAAGTCCATATTAACTTTGGCTTCTGCGATGGCAATGGTTTTAGCCGTAGCCGCTCCCTCTGCCAGGCCGACATAGTGGCCGAGGAAATAGGCCATGGCAACGGCGCCTGCCAGATTGCCCAAGCTGACAATCAGCCAGTTGCGCACCAGTTTGTGGGTGCTGACGCGGCCGGTCAATCTGCCCAAAGCCATAATCATCATATTGCCTGTTGCCAACTCGCCGCCGCCGATTAAGATACAAATCAGTGCGATAGGGAACACGGATGCGCCCAAAAGGGCGGCCAGGCCGTTCCATTCGGCTGGAATGCCGCTGATGACGCGCAGGCAGGCAAGATAGCCGAAGCCGACATAACCGCCGCCTAAGAAACTCAAAATCACCAACATTTTGATGCTGAATTCAGATTTGGCGCAACTCTTGCCGATGGCGTCCTGCAAAATTTCATGAGGGAACAGGTCTCGTGTATCCATGAAGTTTCCTTAAGGTTAATATAAGAATAAAAATATCTTTCTTTATCATACGGATGGCGAGTTTGCCTGAGAATATGGCGGACAGGAAATAACGGCTGATTGTAAGGATAGAAGCGTAGGTTATATATTGGCAGCTGATGTGTGAAAGGCCGTCTGAAAGCAATACTTTCAGACGGCCTTTAGATGGGGGAATGGGAATTATAAGCGCGTTACGCTTAAAACGCCTTTGATGTCGCCCAGACTGGCTAATACGCGCGGCAGGTCGTTGACTTGGCGGACTTCAAGGGTAAAGCGCATGCTGGCTTCCAAATCGCGTGATTGGGTTTGAACCGCGGTAACGTTGAGCTTGTGCCGCGCCAGCGCATCCGAAACGTCGCGCAGCAAACCGGAGCGGTCTTGGGCGCGGATTTCAACATCGACGGCAAATACTTGTCCTTCTTGCAAGGCTGCCCAGCTTGCATTCAACACTTTTTCAGGAGAGTGTTCGGCAAGGTGGCGGAAAGAAGGGCAGGTGTTGCGATGGACGGAAATGCCCCGGTCGCGCGTAACGAAACCGATAATGTCGTCAGGAGGTGCTGGTTTGCAGCATTTGGCAAGCGTGGTCATCAGGCCGTCTTCGCCGTCAATCAAAATGCCATTTTTGCCGCCTTTTTTGATTTTGGACTGCTTGACGATATTGGTTTCATCAATCGGCACGGGAGGCGGTTCATTCAGCGCGCCGCAGGCTTTGTGGATGGCGCGGTTGGAAACTTCGCCCTGACCGATGGCCGTATAGAGTTCGTCGGTTTTTTTGAAGCCGAGTTTTTCCGCCAATGCTTGCAGATTGGGTTTGGGGAAGATTTTTGACAACTGTTTGTCCAACTGGGCGCGGCCTTCTTCGCGCACGGTATCTGCATTTTGCTGGCGGATATAGGCACGGATTTTGCTGATGGCGCGGTTGGATTTGACCCAGCCTTCGTAGAGCCAGTTGACGGAAGGATTTCCCTCTTTGGCGGTAATGATTTCAACGCGTTGTCCGTTTTCCAACGGCGTTGACAGCGGTACGATTTGTCCTTCGACTTTTGCGCCGCGACAACGGTCGCCCACGCTGCTGTGCAGGGCATAGGCAAAGTCGATGGGGGTGGCGCCCGTAGGCAGGGAGAGGACTTTGCCGTGCGGAGTCAAAACATAAATCGTGTCGTTGAAAAGCTCAGTTTTAAAGGCGGCGGCAAGGTCTTCTTTGCCGCTTTCAGCCATGTTTTCGCGCCAGTCTAGGAGTTGGCGCAACCAAGCGATTTTCTGTTCATAGGCGGAATCACCCTTGCCGCCTTCTTTATAACGCCAGTGGGCGGCGACACCAAATTCGTTGAATTGGTGCATATCGAAGGTGCGGATTTGGACTTCCACGCCTTTGTCTTCCGGGCCGACGATGACGGTGTGCAAACTTTTATAGCCGTTGCCTTTCGGGTTGGCGATATAGTCGTCAAACTCGCCCGGAATAGGCTGCCAGAGGCTGTGGACAATACCCAAGGTGGTGTAACACTCAGGAATGGTGTCCACCAAAATCCGTACGGCGCGGATGTCGAACAAGCCGTCGAAAGTGAGCTTTTTCTTCACCATTTTTTTGTAAATGGAGTAGATATGCTTCGGTCTTCCGGCAACTTCAAAATGAATATTGTATTTTTTCAGTTCCGTACGCAGGATATTGAGGAAGTTTTCGATGTATTCGAGGCGCTCGGTGCGTTTTTCGTCCAAAAGCAGGGCGATTTCGCGGTATTTTTCCGGCTCTTGATGACGGAAGCCCAAATCTTCGAGCTGCCATTTGAGTTGCCATACACCCAAGCGGTTGGCGAGCGGGGCAAAAATGTCGAGGGTTTCTTTGGCAACGGCACGCTTTTCAGGGTTGTCAGGAACGTTGCTTAAAAATTGCAGGGTGCGCGTACGCATGGCCAGTTTGATCAGGACGACGCGGATGTCGGTAACCATCGCCAACAGCATTTTACGCATGGTTTCCGCCTGTTGGGCGCGCTCTTCAGGCGTGGCAAGGCTGTCCACGCGTGCGAATTGGGTCAGTTTCTGCACTTCGTCCACGCCTTTGACCAGCTCGCAAACGGTGCTGTTGCAGCGTTCGGTAACCAATTCGCGCCAAGTGGGAACGTATTTGCCGATGTCGGACAAAATCGTAGCGGCCACGGCATCGGGCAAGAGGTCGAGTTCGCTGACGATTTGCATCGAGCCGAGGAAATGTTCCAGCAATGGCTCGCCGTAAGTTGTTAGGGCATCGGCGGGGTAATGTTCTTTAGCTAAGTCAAAGGCCGTCTGAATCAGGTTTTTATCGGAATCGGGCAGCGCGGCAACATAGCCGTCGAACCAAGCGAGGAGGCCTTCCAGCGTTGCACTCGATGTTTGGGGCGTTTGGCGAATAATGGTCATGGCGTGCGTTTTTTTCTTTTTGATAAAAACGTTGCCATTGTAACAGTTTATTGCCGACAGCCCTAGATTTGTATGCGAATGTGGCACTATGTTTCAGGAAGTCTTGTTTCAGACGGCCTTGGGTGTTATGGTTAACCGTTTTGAAATTTTAAGGAGTATTTCGATGAAACTGTATATTTACGACCATTGCCCGTTTTGCGTTCGTGCAAGGATGATTTTCGGCTTGCGCGATGTGGCGGTGGAAGAGGTCGTCTTAGCAAACGATGACGAAGCTACGCCGATTGGCATGATTGGCTCAAAACAAGTGCCGATTTTGCAAAAAGAAGATGGTTCGTTTATGGGTGAAAGTTTGGATATTGTCCGCTATATCGATCAAGGCCGTCTGAAAGAAGAGGTTCGTCCCGAAGTTCAGGCTTGGTTGGATAAAGTGGGCGAATACAATAACAAATTGGTACAGCCGCGCATGGTCAAAATCGGCTTGCCTGAATTTGAGACCGATGAAGCGAAAAAATACTTTATCGACAAAAAAGAGAAAAGTATCGGAAATTTCGAGACTAATCTGAACAAAACGGCGCAATATCTGGAGCGTCTGCATCAAGATTTGGCCGAACTGGAAGCGCTGGTATGCGAAGGCGAGGGCTTGGGCGGTGAAATCAGTTTGGAAGATATCCTGACGTTCCCTATTTTGCGCAACCTGACCGTTGTGCGCGGTATTCAATGGCCGCAAAAATTGATGGATTATTTGTTGGCGATGAGTGAGCGTTCCGGCGTGGCTTTGTATTTTGACCGCGCGTTGTAATGAATGTTTGAAACATGAAAAAGGCCGTCTGAAAATGTTCAGACGGCCTTTTTGTTTAATGGGCAATCGTATCGGCAACCTGTGACAAACCGTTTTCCAACGATTCGAGCATGGCGGTATAGCCGTCGCCTTGTTGCGGCGTAATGGCGTTAAACGGTTTGCTGCGTCCGTCCGGCCATTGTGCATAACCGCTGATGGTGGTCTGCCCTTGATAGCTGCCTTGGAAGGCTTCGATATAGACTTTCAGGGTTTGGCTGCTTTGGCTACGTGAAGCAGGCACAAAGGTGCGACGCGGATTGAGGCGGTTGAGCTTGTTGCTGAGGTTTGCCGCCAATGCACCATCGAGCGGAGCCGCCCAAAGGTGGTTTTTCGCCAGATTCACATGATAGGCATCGGTTTGGTAAACGAGGCCGCCGTTGGCAAGCGGTTCGGCAAGGTTGACTTTGACCGCGATTTCGTTGCCTTGTGCAGCCGGACGGATGTACTGGCTGTCGGGCAGGACGAAATATTGTGTGCTTTGCGCAGTGCCGCAGGCGGCAAGCGTCAGGGCGGCGGCAATCGGGAAGAGGCGCATTATCGGCTTCCTTTCGGGATAGGGTCTTTGCTGTTGCTGTTAAAAATCAGCGCGTTGGGTTTTTCTTTCAAAGTATTAATCACGGGTTGAACGTCTTTTAAGGTTTTGTCCAAACTTTGCAGCGTATTTTGTACGTCGCCGTAGATAGGCGATTGCGGCGATACGCCTTGCAGGGTTTGACGCAACTCTTTCAGGGTTTGGTTCAACTCGTTCGGAATGTTTTGTGTCTGCGGTTTGCCGACCAGTTTGTCGATAGAGCTTAGGGCGGCATTGGCAGATTTGAGTGTGGACTTGAGCTCGGCAAGCGAACCGTTCAAGCCGGCAACGGTTTTATCCAATGGCAGATTGTTGAATTTGTCTAGCAAATCGGCCACTTTGGCTTGCAAATCGTCCAAACCACCGCCTTGGGTCGCGATAACGGTATCGCCTGCATAAACGGTATGCGGTCGCAGCTTAGGCGATGCGGAAGGCTGATCGTTCAACTCAATCATTTTGCTGCCGGTCAGCAGGTTGTTGCTGGAGATAGTGGCAGTCAGGCCTTTGTTTAAGGCCGTCTGAAATTGTTGTTTCCAATGCTCTTTGCTTTGCTCGTCGGCATTGATTTCCAAACGGGAAGGCTCGATGCGGATGCGTACGGGAATCCAACCGTTTTCAAACAAATGCAGGCTGTCGTTGCGGTCGAAATAAGGAACATCGGAAACTACGCCGACATTCAGGCCTTTGTATTCAACAGGCGAACCGGCAGTCAGGCCGCGTACGGATTGTTTGAAGAATGCGGTGTAGTACAGCGAGCGGTCGTCAGGCAGGTTGGCGACTTCGCTGCGGCTGTCATAAAGCGTGAAGCTGTCTTCGCTTTTGACGTTTTTGCTGTCGCTTGTTTTGGGCGAATCAAACGAAATCGCACCGGACAGCAGGGCAGGCAGAGGGGCGGAATTGAGTTTGACACCACTGCCTGTGGTTTCGATATTAATGCCGCTTTCCAGCCAAAAACGGCTGGCGGAATTAATTAGTTTGTCGTTGGGGCTTTGGATGAAAATGGTGTAATGCACGCTTTGGTCGGACGGGTCGAAATGCGCGCTTTCTACTTGGCCGACCATAAAGTTTTCATACAAAACAGGGCTGCTGACGTTGAGGATGCGGTCGTTTTTGCCGATCAAATTCAGGCGCAGGCCGCTTTGACCGATGGCGGCAATCGGCGGAATGTCTTGGACGACAAATACATCTTTGGTTTCTTGGCTTTTGCCCGGTGTAAATGCAATATATGAGCCGGAAAGCAAGGTTCCCAAGCCGGTAACGCCGCTTTGGTCGATACGCGGTTTGACCACCCAAAATTGGGTATCGCTGCGGATAAGGTCTTTGGCATCGGCGCTGAGCTGGGCAGTAACTTCCACGCCTTTTTGGTCGTCGCGCAATTTGATGCGGGTAACGTGTCCGACATCGACGTTCAATACTTTAATAACGGTGTTGTTGACTTCGATGCCTTCGGCGCTGTCCATCAACAGCGTAACGACAGGGCCGCGGTTGCGGATGTCTTTAATCAAAAGCCAGCCGCCGGCAATCAGCGCAATCAGCGGAATCAGCCACACGACAGACGTGAAGACATTGGTTTTCTTGACACGCGCTGGGGCGTGATAATTGGGTGAAGAATCGTGTTTTTTCATTGTGTTAAGGTCTGGTCAGAATCAAGGCCGTCTGAAAGCTGCTGTTGCTTGTCCCAAATCAGACGGGGATCGAAATAATAGGCCGAAAGCATGGTCAAAATAACGACCAGGCAGAAGTAAATCGCCGCACCACCCGGCACGACGCGTGCCATATTGGTGTGGAACGAACTCATCAAAATAATAATCACAAAAATATCAATCATCGACCAGCGGCCGATGGATTCGGTAATCCGATACAAAACCGACATCTTGTCCGCGCTCATCACAGGCTTGAAGTATGCGGAATAAATCAAAACCGCCATCGCAATAATCTTCAAAACCGGCACCATAATACTGGCACTAAAGATAATCACGGCAATCAATCGGTCGCCGTCGTTCCACATATAAACAATGCCGTTAAAAATCGTGTTGATCTCCAAAGCCGTCGGATTGGACGAAATCATAATCGGCAGGATGTTGGCAGGGAAATATAGGATAAACGCCGCCATTAAAAACGCCAGAGAAATGCTCAGGCTTTTCGGGCGGCGGCGGTATAAGTCTGCTCCGCATACGCCGCAAGGTTGCTCGTCTTTATTGCGGAAATACAGGCAGCGGCTGCAACAGATTTTGTCTTCAGCGGCCGTCTGAACCGCATGGCCGCCGGTTAAACGGTGAATCTTATAATAAACCCAATGCTGCGGAATCGATACCGAAGTCCGAATCAGCATGACCGACAGCGGAAACATCAGATAAAACGCTGAGCCGAATTCCACTGTAGCAACGGACGAGAGCTTGATATACGCCACCAAAGTGGAAATGAAAAACACATCCACCATAATCCAATGACGCAGCCGAACCAATACGCGCGTTGCAAAGCGCAGCGCAGGGTAGGCCTTTTCGCGTATCAAGGCCGTATAAACATAAAGACAGAGCAGCAAAAACAGTAAGGGCGCGCCGAAGGTGAGGATAAACATCACTTCCGCTAGAAAACCGTAATCCAGCGAAATCAAAAGCCGCATCATTTGCGGCAACGACAAAATCGATGTCACGCCGAACAAATCCACGCGGATATACACCATATTGTACGCGAACGCCATTAGAATCAAGGTTGTCAGCGCATAGGCAATTGGCGCGATATACGGATTGTTTTCCACCTCCACAATTTCATGGTTGCACACCGGACAATGCGCTTCCTGCCCCTGACGCAGGCGCGGAATATCCATACGGCAGCCGCAATCCGGGCATTCCACCGTATGTGCAGGCAGCGTCGCATCAGGAAGATAAGACTTGTAGCGCCACCAGCGATGGTAGGCAGGAATCCGTTTCATGGTTCGGCAGGGGATAAAGAAGGTGCAAAGAGTGTTGCATTATAAAGGAAAACAGAAGGATAGCCCAAATTTAGGTCGATATTGGATTGAATGGCGGCTGCTTAATAAGGTTTGGGCCGTCTGAAAAGTTTGAAAAAACTTCAGAAGATTATTACTATGGACCGTTAAATTTTATTAATAGGTCTTAGTTTGGTTTATTGCCATTAGGATAAAAATAAGATATATTCTCAATATTTAAAAACACGATAATCCTTGTAGATTTGTGGAAGGTACACGGTCAACGAACCTGAAGCAGGCTAAAAATTATCTTCTTTGTTTTTAAAACGATTCTTTTCAAATTAGACGGATTTTTAACCATAAAGGCTGTCTGAAACCATCTGAAACTATTAGTCTCTTAATTCAAAGGAAACATCATGAGTGAAACCCAAGAGCTGACTTTCGCCAAACGCTTGAAAGAGCAAACCACGACAACGCACGACAGCGTTGATAACTTGGTTATGTCCGTTCAACCTTTTTCCAGCAAAGAAAACTACATCAAATTCTTGAAACTTCAATCTGTTTTCCATAAGGCTGTCGACCACATCTATAAAGATGCCGAATTGAACAAAGCCATTCCAGAGCTTGAATACATGGCGCGTTACGATGCCGTGACTCAAGACTTGAAAGACTTGGGTGAAGAGCCTTACAAATTTGACAAAGAATTGCCACACGAAACCGGCAATAAAGCCATCGGCTGGCTGTATTGCGCCGAAGGTTCTAATTTGGGCGCGGCATTCTTGTTCAAACACGCTCAAAAACTCGAATACACCGGCGAATTTGGCGCACGCCACCTGGCTCCTCATCCGAACGGCCGCGGCAAACACTGGCGCGCTTTTGTCGAGCATCTGAATGCTTTGAACTTGACTCCGGAAGCTGAAGCGGAAGCCATTCAAGGCGCGCGCGAAGCTTTTGAATTCTATAAAGTGATTCTGCGTGAAACCTTCGGTTTGCCGGAAGGTGCGGAAGCGCCTGAAGGTATGACGCCGCACAGACTCTAAAAAATAATTAAATCAAACAGACAAGGTCTCGGCGTAGATGTTTGCAGGGGCCTTTAATTACACAACAAAGTTTTGTTTGAACGGGTTGCTGTCTTATTAATCATTAATGATTATCAGAAATTTTTTATGCATTAACTGATGGATGAACAATCCATTACATCTTGAGTTGATAATATGAAACCATTACAAATGCTCCCTATTGCCGCGCTAGTCGGCAGTATTTTTGGCAATCCAGTATTAGCAGCAGATGAAGCTGCAACTGAAACCACACCCGTTAAAGCAGAGATAAAAGAAGTCCGCGTTAAAGGTCAGCGCAATGCGCCTGCAGCCGTGGAACGTGTCAACCTTGGCCGTATCCAACAAGAAATGGTACGTGACAACAAAGACTTGGTACGTTATTCCACCGACGTTGGCTTGAGCGACAGTGGCCGCCATCAAAAAGGCTTTGCCGTGCGCGGCGTGGAAGGCAACCGTGTCGGCGTCAGCATTGACGGCGTAAACCTGCCTGATTCCGAAGAAAACTCGCTGTATGCCCGTTATGGCAACTTCAACAGCTCGCGTCTGTCTATCGACCCCGAACTCGTGCGCAACATCGAAATCGTGAAGGGCGCAGACTCTTTCAATACCGGCAGCGGTGCATTGGGTGGCGGCGTGAATTACCAAACACTGCAAGGTCATGATTTGCTGTTGCCTGAGCGTCAGTTCGGCGTGATGATGAAAAACGGTTACAGCAGCCGCAACCGCGAATGGACAAATACACTTGGGTTCGGTTTGAACAACGACCGCGTGGATGCCGCTTTGCTGTATTCGCAACGTCGCGGCCATGAGACTGAAAGCGCGGGCGAGCGTGGTTATCCGGTAGAGGGCGCCGGCAGCGGAGCGAATATCCGTGGTTCTGCGCGCGGTATTCCTGACCCGTCCAAACATAAATACCACAGCTTCTTGGGTAAGATTGCTTACCAAATCAACGACAACCATCGTATCGGCGCATCTCTCAACGGTCAGCAGGGCCACAATTACACGATTGAAGAGTCTTATAACCTGACCGCTTCTTCTTGGCGCGAAGCCGATGACGTAAACAGACGGCGCAATGCCAACCTGTTTTACGAGTGGACGCCCGATTCGAATTGGTTGTCGTTGTTGAAAGCGGACTTCGATTATCAGAAAACCAAAGTAGCGGCGGTTAACAACAAAGGCTCGTTCCCGATGGATTATTCTACCTGGACGCGCAACTACAATCAGAAGGATTTGGACGAAATCTACAACCGCAGCATGGATACAACCTTCAAACGCATTACATTGCGTATGGACAGCCAACCATTGCAAATGGGCGGCCAACATCGCTTGTCGTTTAAAACTTTCGCCAGCCAGCGTGAGTTTGAAAACTTAAACCGCGACGACTACTACTTCAGCGGCCGTATTTTACGCACGTCCAGCACGATTCAGCATCCAGTGAAAACCAACAACTACGGTTTCTCGCTGTCTGATCAAATCCAATGGAACGACGTGTTTAGCAGCCGCGCAGGTATCCGTTACGACTACACCAAAATGACGCCGCAGCAACTGAATGCCGAGTGTCATGCTTGTGACAAAACACCACCTGCAGCCAACACTTATAAAGGCTGGAGCGGTTTTGTCGGCTTGGCTGCACAGCTGAGTCAGACATGGCGTTTGGGTTACGATGTAACTTCCGGTTTCCGCGTGCCGAATGCGTCTGAAGTGTATTTCACTTACAACCACGGCTCAGGTACCTGGTTGCCTAATCCGAACCTGAAAGCCGAGCGCAGCACCACCCATACCCTTTCTCTGCAAGGCCGCAGCGAAAAAGGTACTTTGGATGCCAACCTGTATCAAAGCAATTACCGCAACTTCTTGTCTGAAGAGCAGAAGCTGACCACCAGTGGCGATGTCGGCTGTACTCAGATGAATTACTACTATGGTATTTGTAGCAATCCTTATTCCGAAAAACTGGAATGGCAGATGCAAAACATCGACAAGGCCCGAATCCGTGGTCTTGAGCTGACAGGCCGTCTGAATTTAGGTCAAGTGGTTTCTTTTGTACCTGAAGGCTGGAAATTGTTTGGTTCTGTCGGTTACGCGAAGAGCAAACTGTCAGGCAACAACAGCCTGCTGTCCACTCAGCCTCTGAAAGTGATTGCCGGTGTCGATTACGAAAGCCCGAGCGAAAAATGGGGTGTGTTCTCCCGCCTGACTTATTTGGGTGCGAAAAAAGCCAAAGACGCTCAATATACCGTGTTTGAAAACAACGGTTGGGGTACGCCTTTGCAAGAAAAAGTAGTGGATTATCCATGGCTGAACAAATCGGCTTATGTGTTTGATATGTACGGCTTCTACAAACCGGCTAAAAACCTGACTTTGCGTGCCGGCGTGTACAATATGTTCAACCGCAAATACACCACTTGGGACTCCCTGCGCGGCCTGTACAGCTACAGCACCACCAACGGGGTTGACCGCGATGGCAAAGGCTTAGACCGCTATCGCGCCCCAGGCCGTAATTACGCTGTATCGCTGGAATGGAAATTCTAGGCAGTTAACGGATAGCTAAAGGCCGTCTGAAAGTTTTGATGACTTTCAGACGGCCTTTTTTATTTAAAACGAAATCTTTAAACGGATAACAACGGCTGCTGCCGAACAATCGCGCGGATGATGGCGCGGTTGGGGTGTAGCGCGGTTCTCAGCCTTTGCGATAGCGGATGGGGCAAGCCGAGTATTTCGGCCGCAATGGCGGCGGCGCAGATGGGGGCTGTCGCCAGGCCGCGCGTGCCGTGTGCCGTATTGATGTAGGCATTGGGCAGGTAAGGGCAGGGGATATTGTCGAGGCGGTAGTTTTTGTCCAATGCCAGCTTGGCGTAGGCGGACTGCATGGCGGCGATGTCGCCGAGTGCGCCGACAACGGGCAAGTGGTCGAGGCTGTCGCAACGCAGGGCGGCATGGCCTTGTGTGTTTTGAAGGCCGTCTGAAAACGAATTTTGATCAAACAGGGATTGTGCCAATGGCGGATTGAGTTGTTGAAGGGCGGCACGGTTGTCGACTTCTTCGTTTGGATACCAAGTTTCATCGTTGCTGTTGAGGATAAATGTCGCGCCGTAGCAGTGGCGGCCTTGCCAGCTCGGACTGATGTAGCTTTCGCCGGAAATGGCGCAACGCAGCTTTTGTGAAAACGGGCTTGAGGACACAACGCCGGTTTGGCCGCGGATTTGGCGGAAAGGCAGGGCGGAGACGTTGGTGTCGGCGGCAGTCGGGCTGTGCGCGCCCATGCAGTAAACGATATGGCTGGCGTTGAAATGAGCATCCGGTGTGTGTGCCATCCATTGTGTGCCGTCATGCGATACGGCGGTCAGCGGCGAGTGTTCGTGCAACTCAATTAGCGGATGATTCAATAAGGCATGCACGACAGTGGGCGGATTCAGCCATACGCCTTGCGGCCAGTAAAGGCCGTCTGAAAATACGTCTATGCCTGCAATGTGCGCAGCCTCTTCGGCAGATACGCTGTGGTAAAGGTGTTTATGCTGGTGTTGCAAACCCAAGGCCTGATTGCGTTTGCGTTCGCTGTCGTCAAAATTCAAATGCAATACGCCGTCGCCGCCCCATACGTCGGAGTCGGGTAGCAAGTCTTCCAACAATCGGCGCGTGTAGCCGTAGCCTGTCAGCAGCAGCTCGGTTTGTTCGGTATCGTGTGGCGAGATTTTGGCGTAGAGCAAGCCTTGGCGGTTGCCGCTGCCTGCCTGCGCTGCTTTTCCGGCCTCTAAAACGGTAACGCGTACGCCGTGTTCCGCCAGTTTGCGTGCGGTTGCCGCGCCGGCAATGCCTGCGCCGATAATCAGGACATGTTCGGGCGCGGCTTGATGTTCAGGCCGTCTGAACCAAGGTTTTAGAGTAATGGGGGTGGATTGGGGTATGGCTTCGGTTTGCCATTCGATATGAGGGAAATGTTCGTGTAAGCGGTCGGCGCGGTGTGGCGGAACCAGCCAAAGGTGCACGTCAGGCAATAGGTTTTCCAAAACATTGACGCTGTTGAACTGAAGGCATTTCATGGCTTGAACGAGGCGGTTGTTCAGACGGCCTTCAAGCTCGGATGGCTGATTCGATAATGGAAAATCGGGAATATGGTTTTCAGGCAGGCAGACAATCAAATAAAGCGGCGCGGTATGTTGTTCGATCGCGTGGCAAAGGTTGGCAAGGGAAGGCGTGGTGTTCCAAGCAAGGCAGGTCATGATGAAAGGTCGTCTGAAAAAAGAGGCTTTATTGTAACGCGGTTTGCGCGGATAGAATATCCGAACGGGTTTTGATAAAATCTTTCGATATTTGTTTTCCCATTGATTTTCATACAGGAATTTTATGCGCCGTCTTTTATTGTGCCTTCTCGCTTCCGGCTTGCCCATCGCTTGCTTATCTGCGCCGCCGGATAACGGCGGCCAAGCCGTTCAGTCCGAACGTTGGGCAACGCCTGTCAAACACGATGCCAACCTTTATCGTATCGACGACAAGCTTTACCGCAGCGAGCAGCCTGTTGCCGAAGATGGCGAAGCCATCGTCAAACTGGGCATTCAAAGCGTGATCAACCTGCGCTTTTTCGACCGCAACGATGACGACCATTTGAAGGCGTATGGTTTGACCTTGCTAAACCGTCCGTTGCTGTCATGGAGCATTAAGCCGAAAGAGATTGCGGAAATCCTATACCTGATTGAAAAACAACAGCAAAACGGGGCAGTGCTTATTCATTGTTATCACGGCGCAGACCGTACCGGTTTGATTGCCGGAATGTACCGCATCATTTATCAAGGTTGGCCGGTGGAAGAAGCAAAAGCCGAAATGCAACACGGGCCTTACGGTTATCACAGCATTTGGAAAAACATTGCCAACCTATTTACCGAAGAGAAAGTTAAGCAGGTTAAAACGCACTTGGAAACCTTGCGCAAACGCGGTTAACACCAAGATTTAAATAGAAAAAGGCGGTCTGAAAGAATAAATCTTTCAGACGGCCTTTTTTAATGGCAGACTGCTTAAATCACAAAATCCGTAGATGATAATTGAATACTTTGATCCATATCGGCAGACGGAGTTTTGGAAGAGCGGCCGACCGGTTTGGCCGGTACGCCGACAACGGTAATCGAAGACGGTACGTCGGCAACCACCACGCTGCCTGCGCCGATTTTGGCATTTTCGCCGATGCGGATGTTGCCCAAAATCGAAGCATTCGCACCAATCATCACGCCATTACCGATTTTCGGATGGCGGTCGCCGCTTTCTTTTCCTGAACCGCCCAGCGTTACGCCGTGGAGGATGGAAATATTGTTGCCTAAGACGGCGGTTTCACCGGCCACAAAACCGGTGGCATGGTCGAGCATCAAACCGTGACCGAAACGGGCGGCTGGGTGGATATCGACACCGAAGACTTCCGACATGCGGTTTTGCAGGAAATACGCCAGCGTTTTACGGCCGTTTTGATAGAGCCAGTGGTTGATACGGTGTGCCTGTACGGCGTGGAAGCCTTTGAAATACAACAGCGGCAGCGAATATTCATCACAAGCCGGGTCGCGCTCGTAAATGGCTTTTAAGTCGGCCTCGACACATTTGCTGATACGGGTGTCCACGCTCAAAGCCTGCTGATAAATTTCAAACAGAGCGCGCACATCCATAATCGGGCTGCCGAGTTTGCTGGAAAGATGGTAGGCAAGTACCGAATCGAGCGAATCGTGGCGTAACACGGTTTGATGCAGGAAGCTCGCCAGCATCGGTTCGGCCGCGGCTGCCGCTTCAGTTTCTTCGCGGATGGTGTGCCACAGATTAAAATCGGTTGAATTCAAATGGTCTTTTTTCATATTCGAGGCCGTCTGAAGAATAAAATCAGATGGCTATCTTACCGTTTTCCAACGTCTTTTAACAAGGCATTTGATAATCGACGTTCAAATGCTTGAAGTTTTTTCAGACGGCCTTATATATGAAACATCGAATATCAACACGCTAAAAGGATGTCAGAAATGACGGAGCATAACGAACAACATCAACATGAAGCAGAAGAAGCGGCAGCCGTAGAAACTGCCGAAACCGTTGAAACCGAACAAGCAGAACCGACTTACGAAGAGCTTCAGGCGCGTGTCACCGAGTTGGAAGGCCAACTCAAAGACAGCGAATTGCGCGGTCTGGCAAACGAGCAAAACCTGCGCCGCCGCCATCAGCAGGAAATCGCCGACACCCATAAATTCGCCGGACAAAAATTTGCAGCAGAAATGTTGCCGGTTAAAGATTATCTCGAAATGGCGCTGCTGGACCAAAGCGGCAATTTCGATGCACTGAAAATGGGCGTGCAAATGACTTTGAACGAGCTGCAAAAAGCATTTGATGCCACCCATATTAAAGAAATCAACCCGCAGCCGGGTGACAAACTCGATCCGCACCAACATCAAGCGATGCAGGCAGTCGTCAGCGAGCAAGAGCCGAATACCATCGTCAGCGTGATGAAAAAAGGCTATACATTGGCCGACCGCGTACTGCGTCCTGCGATGGTTGTCGTGGCGAAAAAAGAAGATTGAAGGCACCGCTTGATAAAGTTTATCAAGCATAAAATCTTCAGACGGCCTTATCCGGTTTCAAATCCCGATGTTCCGCTATTGGAAAATCATTCCGATAAACCGGAATCGGAAAATTAAAACCGGCCGTCTGAGAAAAGAATAAACGGCTTGTGGATAAATAAATCAAGTACTTGAATTTAATTTAAAAAAAATTCAAATTAAGCCTTGAAAAAAAAATGAAGCAACCTTATTTACAAGCCATCGGAACGAAATGTTCCACAGGATTATTAATTTAGAAAAGTTTATTTATTAGGAGCAACATAATATGGCAAAAGTAATCGGTATTGACTTAGGTACAACCAACTCTTGTTTGGCCATTTCTGAAAACGGTCAAACCAAAGTGATCGAAAATGCAGAAGGTGCACGCACCACTCCTTCCGTTATCGCTTATTTGGACGGCGGCGAAATCCTCGTCGGCGCGCCTGCAAAACGCCAAGCGGTAACCAACGCTAAAAACACTATTTACGCCGCCAAACGTTTGATCGGCCACAAATTTGAAGACAAAGAAGTTCAACGCGACATCGAATCTATGCCTTTCGAAATTATCAAAGCCAGCAACGGCGACGCATGGGTGAAAGCGCAAGGTAAAGAGCTGTCTCCTCCTCAAATTTCCGCAGAAGTTTTGCGTAAAATGAAAGAAGCCGCTGAAGCTTACTTGGGCGAGAAAGTCACCGAAGCCGTGATTACCGTTCCGGCCTACTTCAACGACAGTCAACGTCAAGCGACTAAAGACGCAGGCCGTATCGCAGGTTTGGAAGTAAAACGTATCATCAACGAACCAACCGCAGCCGCTTTGGCATTCGGTATGGACAAAGGCGACAACAAAGACCGCAAAGTAGCCGTATATGACTTGGGTGGTGGTACTTTCGATATTTCCATCATCGAAATTGCCAACCTCGACGGAGACAAACAATTCGAAGTATTGGCTACCAACGGCGATACCTTCTTGGGCGGTGAAGACTTCGACCAACGCTTGATCGACTACATCATTGACGAGTTCAAAAAAGAACAAGGCATTGATTTGAAACAAGACGTAATGGCTCTGCAACGTCTGAAAGAAGCTGCTGAGAAAGCTAAAATCGAATTGTCCAGCAGTCAGCAAACTGAAATCAACCTGCCATACATCACTATGGACGCAACCGGTCCTAAACACTTGGCCATGAAAATTACCCGTGCCAAATTCGAAAGCCTGGTTGAAGATTTGATCCAACGTTCTATCGAGCCTTGCAAAATCGCATTGAAAGATGCCGGCTTGAGCACCAGCGACATTGACGACGTAATCTTGGTCGGCGGTCAAAGCCGTATGCCGAAAGTACAAGAAGCCGTTAAAGCCTTCTTCGGCAAAGAGCCTCGTAAAGACGTGAACCCTGATGAAGCTGTTGCCGTAGGTGCAGCGATTCAAGGCGAAGTATTGAGCGGCGGCCGCAGCGACGTATTGTTGCTGGACGTAACGCCTCTGTCTTTGGGTATCGAAACCATGGGCGGCGTGATGACCAAGCTGATTCAAAAGAACACTACTATTCCGACTAAAGCGTCTCAAGTGTTCTCTACTGCCGAAGACAACCAAAGCGCGGTAACCATCCATGTACTGCAAGGCGAACGCGAACGCGCTTCTGCCAACAAATCTTTGGGTCAGTTCAACTTGACCGACATCGCACCTGCACCACGCGGTATGCCGCAAATTGAAGTTACTTTCGACATTGACGCCAACGGTATCTTGCACGTTTCCGCCAAAGACAAAGGTACAGGCAAAGCGGCCAACATCACCATCCAAGGCTCTTCAGGTTTGAGCGAAGAAGAAATCGAACGCATGGTGAAAGATGCCGAAGCCAATGCTGAAGAAGATAAAAAACTGACTGAATTGGTCGCTTCACGCAACCAAGCCGAAGCCCTGATTCACTCCGTGAAAAAATCTCTAGCTGACTACGGCGACAAACTCGACGCTGCCGAGAAAGAAAAAATCGAAGCTGCGTTGAAAGAAGCTGAAGAAGCCGTTAAAGGCGACGATAAAGCCGCTATCGATGCCAAAGCCGAAGCTTTGGGTGCAGCCAGCCAAAAATTGGGTGAAATGGTTTACGCTCAAGCGCAAGCCGAAGCACAAGCAGGCGAGGGCGCACAAGCCGAGTCTTCTGCTAAGAAAGACGACGACGTTGTAGATGCCGACTTTGAAGAAGTAAAAGACGACAAAAAATAATTGATGCCGTCTGAAAAAAGCGCGAATCGAAAGGTTCGCGCTTTTTGTCGTTTGGGAAATGTGTAAAGACGCTTTGTCAAAATTGACGGTAAACTTTCAAAACCATGCTACATCATCGTGTCGCCATACTTCTATTGCCGAATTTTGAACAGATTTCGCCGAATGCTGACAGCAGCTGACAGTCAAAGCCATTAATATTTGTCCATCGCTAATGAATGTGAATAAATTCTTATTTTTACCTAAAATCAACCACTTGAAAGAAGATAAATATGAAAAAACTGATTCAAATGACCTCTTTGATGGTTGCAGCTTCCGGTTTGGTATTGGCTCCAGTCGCTTCTGCACACGGCAAACATGAAATGCATCCGAAACAAGAGCATATGCACAAAAAAGTCAAACCGCAAAAAATGAAAAAACCTGCACCTAAAGCCAAACATCATGCAGCCAAACCTAAACATCATCAAGAGCATCGCCACGAACATCATTAAGATGAATCCTCAACAATAAATAAGGCCGTCTGAAACCCAAACATCAGGTTTCAGACGGCCTTCGGTTTATCTGTCAAATAGCGCTTTGCCGTTTTTCTTGTGCCAAACGGGTCGGCTCCAGCCAGGCAATGTTTCTTTCTGCCAGCGCATCGCGCCAATAATCCAGTTTGGTATCCAAATCTTCAGAGAAACTGTCTTGATTCAAAAGCTGAATGATAACGCCGCCGTCCGTAGCCTCGGCCAAGCGGCTGATTTGACGCAAAATGCCGCGATCGGGAACAGTTTGCGTGCGTACGCCGATGAGAAGTTGCGCCGGAGTTTGTTTCAATTCGGCTTCCAATTGTTCCAAATCTTTTCTGCCGGCGGCCACGCCTTTGTCTATCCACTCTTGCGCCAAAACGCCGGAAAACCAAAGCGGCTCAGGCCATTCTGTTTCCAGTGTAACAGCCCATTTGGGCGCATTATTCAGCGTAATTTTAGATGAAACGGGAACGATGTTTTCCTGAAAATCATCGGCATCGACAATCTTCGTTTGCCATGTGCGGAGGATGTTTTGATAGTAGGGCTGATTCAAATCCAAACGTTCGCGCAGGGTTTTTGAAGTAATCTTGCAAGCCAGCCAAGCAAGCAAGCGTGGCAGAATGCCATAGCAGATGATGCTGCCGATGAGTAAACCCGCCCAAGCGCGTGCATCTTCGATATGATTGTTCAGACGGCCTGCAATCACAGCCTGACTGTCGGGAACAGGAAAGCCCAAACGTTCCGGCAGCCATGACAAAGCCTCAACCGTTTTCACCAATGCCGTATTACTTAAAAGCGTACTTTCCCAGTTGAACGTATATTGACGCACCAAAAGCAGCAGCAAAACAGAAACCAACATTCCCGACAGCGTGCATAGCCACAGACCGTGTGAAGTTGCACCAATCAGCCAACGCGTTTGCGGTTTGCGCCATTCATCCACATAAAGCCGCAAAATTGCCTGATTGACAGGATCTTTGCCTCGGAACCAAGTTGCCGGACTGCTGATAAAGTGCACATTTTTCAAATGCAGGAATAAAGTCGCCAGCCACACCAGCAGCATGACTGTATTCATGCCCAAAATCCCGGCCAATACCAGAAAAAAGTTCAGCCCCTGATTGTCCATCAAAAGATAAGTACTGGAAAAACCGACCGTAAACAACAACGTCGCCGCAACAATCCAAAGCCAAAACGAGCCTGTCTCCACCTGTTGCAACACATATTTCAAATGCTGGTCGCGGTCAATAATTTGGGCACGGTGTATCAGTTTTTCCTCGTTGCCGCCATCAATATGTCGCAACGCTTCCGTCGCCTGAACGGGATCTCCCGGAAAAATATAGGCACGTTCTTCAAGGATACGGACCAATTCGACAAGTTTTTGCGATGGATTCAACATAAATGATAGGCCGTCTGAAAGATAAGTGGAAACGTCTGTTATACCCCCAAATAAACCCCTTTTTGCAAAGGTCAAAAAATTAAAGCAGTTTTGATTTTGAATAGGGTATATAGTGGAATAGATGTAAAAAAAGCAGCCCGAAAGCTGCTCATTTTGAGTGTGGTGCGGACGGAGAGACTCGAACTCTCACACCTCGCGGCGCCAGAACCTAAATCTGGTGCGTCTACCAATTTCGCCACGTCCGCACTAATCTGAACCGTGGATTATACACAAGATTAATGGGGGCGCAAAGTCTTGGTTGCTTGAATTTTTCGGTTTATCCCTTATATAATGATTTATTCCGGCCGTCTGAAAGCAGGGTTTGTTTTCAGACGGCCTCAACTTTCCATTTGGTGAGGAAGGGCAGATGCCTGCTTTATTGATTAAAGATTTTTTGCAGACGCAAGGTTTGAAGTTGCCTGCGGATGATATACATGTTGCTTATTTGACTGCCCAGTCTGTGATTAAAATGGGCAATGCTTCGGTTGAGCGTTCGATTTTGTGGCCGTCTGAAGACGGTTGGCAGTTGGCGGATTATGTTGATGCCGAGCATGAATTGTTGCTGAAACAGATTTTTATGGCTTTGGATTCGGTTGCCGAGCGCACCGAGCATTTGAAAAGCGCAGCGGTTTATACAGCGTTTCCGAAAGATGGCGCGTTGTCGCTGGTTCGACTGAGCCGTTGGGGCGTGCCATTGGAAAATGTGATTCCAATCGACGAGCAGGCCGGACAGGCTTTTTTGGCTGTGCGTACGGCACAAAGCGGTTGGATGAATGTTTGTCAGAATGTGGCGTATTGGCAGGAAATTGGTGAATTGTCGAACGAACGCAATCATCCTGGTTTGAGTCAGATTTCTGTTCCTGTCTGTATGCCCAGCGGTGCGGTTTTGGGTGTGGTACATGCCGAGTTTGATGTCAAAGACGGCGCGCCCGATGAAGTATTGGTGGCTTGGATTGCCCTTGCCTTGGCGCTGTCGGATTCTTTGAAAAATCTGTTGGGCGTGGCTGAAAACGAGGAAGCGGAAAATGAGTAACGCGTTGAAGTTTGTCGCGTCATGCCGTTTGCCTACGGAATGGGGCGAATTTACCATGCACGGCTTTGAAGAAGAGGGCGGTCAGGAGCATGTCGCATTGACGATGGGCGATGTTTCAGACGGCCTGCCTGTGTTGTCGCGTATTCATTCCGAGTGCTTGACCGGCGATGCTTTATTTTCGGTGAAATGTGATTGCGGCCCTCAGCTTCAAGCGGCGATGCAGGCTGTTCAGAAAGAAGGGCGTGGCGTTATCGTATATTTGCGCCAAGAAGGCAGGGGCATTGGTTTGATAAACAAAATCCGTGCGTATCGTCTGCAAGATCAGGGCTTGGATACGGTTGAGGCCAATGTTGCACTCGGTCTTCCTGTTGATGCGCGCGACTTTACTTTGGCCAAGCAGATTTATGATTATCTGCATATTCGTGAAGTCAAGTTGTTGACTAATAACCCTGAAAAAATCCAAACATTGAAAGATTCCGGTATTAATGTGGTCGCACGGATTGCATTACATGTCGGCGAAAATGTGGAAAATGAACGTTATCTGCATACTAAAGCGGATAAATTGGGGCATTTGATTTTCGATTGATAGATGGGCATAACGGTAATTTTTGCGGTTAAATAAAATATTCTATATTCTTTCAATGGGATATATTTTTGTTTAAATAAAAACCTTGCGCGTAGCCTGATTTTTTGATTTAATGTCGGCTTATCGGGTGATTAGCTCAGTTGGTAGAGCGTCTGCCTTACAAGCAGAATGTCGGCGGTTCGACTCCGTCATCACCCACCAAGTTTCCTTTCATTGTCTTTGACAGTGGATGCGCGGTGGTAGCTCAGTTGGTTAGAGTACCGGCCTGTCACGCCGGGGGTCGCGGGTTCGAGCCCCGTCCGCCGCGCCATTATTTAAAAAGCACTGATAATATCAGTGCTTTTTTATTTGTCTTAAAAACTCAATCAAGCTGCAAAAATAGAAATAGGTAAGTAACGGGGTATGGAAATACTGTTTAACCTTAAATTCTGATGATTTTGAAAAAGGCCGTCTGAAACTTTTAAAGTTTCAGACGGCCTTTAGTGTAGGAAATCATCGCGTTGTTTACACCACAGGTTGAGAAAAATAAGCCTGCAAGACCTCAAACGGCGTATCCCCATTCAAACTGCGGTGCGGCTTCACAGTGTTATAGAAATTAACAAAGCGACACAACTCCTTTTGCCGATGTTCCGGACTGTCAAACGACTGCTTCTCATGCCACATCTCCATCAGGGTACGGATAACTCGCTCCGCCTTACCGTTGGTCTGCGGACGGGCAACCCGGGTAAACTTTTGACCAATCCCGTTCTCATAACAGGCCACACCGAAAGCATGGTTGGCCGATCCTTTGTATTCCGTCCCGTTGTCGGAATACACGCACTCGATCAAATAGGGGCAGGAATCAATCAGGTGTTCGGTCAGAAACTTGGAGGCACTGTCTGCAGTTTTGTCCGGCAAAATGGCGGCGTATAGCTCCCTTGAGAAATCATCGATGGCGACAAACAGGTAATCCCGTTTATCGGTGGCTTTCTGCCCTTTGAGCAGCAGCAGCCGTTTGGTATCGAGATGCACTAACTCTCCGGGGTAGGATTTATTGTAGCGTTTGGCCTGCTTTTTGAGTTTTTTCTGAATGCTGCGTTCTACCTTGGTCAGGCGTTTCATTCCGTACTTTGCCTGTTTGAAACGGTTGTTGGTGCTGGTTTGGGGTTTGAGCAGCCTGCCTCTTGCAGCTTTAAGTGCGCGGTAAATGGTGACGCGGCTGACTTGGTAGCGGCGTGCCAGGGAGGTAACGCTTTCCTTTTCCTGCGTGTAGGCCAGCCAAATGGCTTGGCGGTGGTGTGGGGTGAGACGAGTGTTTTTGTGCATGTTCATGTTTCAGTATTCTCCTGGAAATACTGTAAACAACGCTACTGATTTCTACACCTTTAGTCTATTGAAACAATGGATTAGATATCCAATTCTGCCGTATCGCCTTCTTTTTCCATCCATGCGCGGCGGGCGGCGGCTTCGCCTTTGCCCATCAGTTTGACGAAGATGTCGCGTGTTTCGTCATCTGCGCCTTCTGGGATTTGTACCTGCAACAGGCGGCGGGTGTCAGGGTGCATGGTGGTGTCTTTGAGCTGGTCGGGGTTCATCTCGCCCAAGCCTTTGAAACGGCTGATGGAATAAGCAGTTTCTTTAACGCCTTCTTTTGTAGTCGCTCCAAAATGCTGTCGAGTTCGTTTTGGTCGAGGGCGTAAAATTTGCGGGCAGGTTTGCTTTTGCCTTGTGCGTTGACATCAACGCGGAACAGCGGCGGCTGGGCGACGTAGATATGTCCGTCGGCAACCAGTTTGGGGAAGTGGCGGTAGAACAGGGTCAACAGCAAGACCTGAATATGCGAGCCGTCCACGTCGGCATCGGACAGGATGGCGATTTTGCCGTAGCGCAGGCCGCTTAAATCGGGATTGTCGTTGATGCCGTGCGGATCGACACCGATGGCGACGGAAATATCATGGATTTCGGCGTTACCGAAGAGTTGGTCGGGGTGGACTTCAAAGCTGTTGAGCACTTTGCCGCGCAGGGGCAAGATGGCCTGTGTGGCTTTGTCGCGGGCAAGTTTGGCAGAGCCGCCGGCAGAATCGCCTTCGACAAGGAAGAGTTCGTTTTCGCGGATGTCTTCGCTTTCGCAGTCGGTTAGCTTGCCGGGCAGGACGGCAACGCCGCTGCCTTTTTTCTTTTCAATCTTTTTAACCGAACGCATTCGTGCTTGTGCCTGACGGATAGCGAGTTCGGCGATTTTTTTGCCGTAATCCACGTTTTGGTTCAGCCACAATTCCAAAGGATCGCCCGATACGGTGGCAACGAGTTTCAGCGCGTCGCGGTTGGTTAGCTTGTCTTTGGTCTGACCTTGGAACTGAGGGTCGAGGACGCGGGCAGAGAGGACGAAGGCGGTTTTGCTGAACACGTCGTCGCTTTGCACTTTCACGCCGCGCGGCAAGAGGTTGTGCAGATTGATGAAGTTGTTGACGGCGTTAAACACGGCTTGTTTCAAGCCTGCTTCGTGCGTACCGCCCAGAGGGGTGGGGATGAGGTTGACGTAGCTTTCGTTGGCACACGAGCCTTCTTCCAGCCAAGTCAGGGCAAACGCGGCGCCTTCTCCGATACTGAAATCGCCGTTGTGGCCGTCTGAAATGTAGTTTTCACAAGAGAAGATAGGCACGGCTTCCTGCGCATCGGCAATGAGGTCGGTCAGATAGCTTTTCAAGCCGTCTGGATAGTGCCAAGTTTGGGTGTATGTTTCGTTTTCGCCTTTAACCGGACGGGTCAGGGAAACGCGTACGCCCGGCAACAAGACGGCTTTGGCGCGCAATAGGCGCTCGAGTTCGGGAATGCTGTAATTCGGGCTTTCAAAATATTTGCCGTCCGGCCAGACGCGCACTTCGGTGCCGCTGTCTTTGACGGCGCATTTGCCCACTTCAGTCAATGGCTCAATGACGTTGCCACCGGAAAAGACGATGCGGTGGACTTTGCCTTCGCGTTTGACCGTTACTTCAAGGCGGGTGGAAAGGGCGTTGGTCACAGATACGCCGACGCCGTGTAGGCCGCCTGAAAAGGCATAGGCGCTGCCGCCGTCTTTTTTGTTGAACTTGCCACCTGCGTGCAGACGGGTGAAGACGAGTTCGACTACGGGTACGCCTTCTTCAGGGTGCAGGCCGACGGGAATGCCGCGGCCGTTATCACGGACGGAAAGCGAACCGTCTTCATGAATTTGCACGTCGATTGCAGTTGCAAAACCACCTAACGCCTCGTCCGCCGCATTATCAATTACTTCCTGACAGATATGGGTCGGGCTGTCGGTACGGGTGTACATGCCGGGACGTTCTTTGACCGGCTCCAAGCCTTTGAGGACGGTAATGCTGGATTCGCTGTATTGATTGTTTTTAGCCATAGGAATAATGTAAAGGCCGTCTGAAAGGATGAAAAACAACGCTTTCAGACGGCCTGAAAGCGTTTGGATTATAGGTTTTCTATTGGATTGCGCCGGATAAAGTCTTCATAGCTTTCTATGCCGCGCAAGAAACGGGAGAGTTCGGTCAATGCGTCCAAATACACGCCGCGCTTGAAGTCGATGACTTCGTCAACCGGCGCCCAGTATTGGTGCCAGCGCCAGCCGTCAAATTCAGGATGATGGCAGGCGCGGAGGTTGACGTCGCTGTCGCGGCCGACCAAACGCACAAGATACCAAATCTGTTTTTGTCCGCGATACGAACCGCGCCATTCGCGGCGCACCCAATGGCTGGGAACGTCATAACGCAACCAGTCGCGCGTACGGCCAACAATTTTGATGTGTTGCGGTAACAGGCCGACTTCTTCGTACAACTCGCGGTACATGGCGGTCTCAGGGCTTTCACCCGGCTTGATGCCGCCTTGCGGAAACTGCCATGAATGTTCGCGTACGCGTTTGCCCCAAAAGACTTCGTTACGCTCGTTAATCAGGATAATACCGACATTGGGGCGATAGCCTTCTCTGTCTAACACGGTGTCGCCCTTCATTAAATTCAATCGTGCAATTTTCCCACAAATTGGGCGGTTTTGACAAATCTTGAGGCCGTTTGAATAAGCCCACAGTTTTTTCCAGACGGCATGAAACCGTTTCTGAAAAAATGTTGTTTATGAATAAAACCATAGCTTCAGGCCATCTGAAAAATGAAATTTTTTTCTGCTTTAAGGTCTTGCATTCAAAAGATTTTTGCCGTTTAATGCAAACCTTGCTGAATCAAGGGCAAAGGACACATGCCGGCCGCCCCCACAGTTTCCCTTTTGTAAGTGGCATCCGCCACCGCTGCAATATTTTTACCCCCCGAACAAAAGGTCTGAAACCATGAAAAAATCTTTGATGGCGGCGGCAATCTTGAGCCTCGTCTTGACTGCGTGTAGCGGCGGAAAAGAAACCGCCGCAGAATCTTCCGCATCTCAAACTTCCTCTCAAACGGATAAACTCAATATCTACAACTGGTCGGATTATGTCGATCCTGCCACGCTGTCTGCGTTTGAAAACAAAACGTATATCAACGTCCGCTACGATTACTACGACAGCAACGAAGCGCTGGAAGCCAAGCTGCTGACCGGCAAGTCGGGTTATGACTTGGTTGCGCCTTCTATTGCCAATGTCGGCCGTCAGATTAAAGCCGGCGCGTATCAAAAAATCGACAAATCGCAAATTCCCGATTACGCCAATATCGATCCTGATTTGTTGAAAATGATGGAAACCGTCGATCCGGGCAACGAATATGCCGTCCCTTATTTCTGGGGTATCAATACGCTGGCGATTAACAAACAGCAGGTTCAAAAGGCTTTGGGTACGGACAAGCTGCCTGAAAACGAATGGGATTTGGTGTTCAATCCTGAATACACCCAAAAACTGAAATCCTGCGGCATCAGCTATTTTGACAGCGCCATCGAGCAGATTCCTTTGGCTTTGCATTATTTGGGCAAAGATCCGAACAGCGAAAACCCTGATGACATCAAAGCAGCTGTCGATATGATGAAAAAAGTGCGTCCCGACATCAAACGCTTTACCTCATCCGGCTATATTGACGATATGGCTGCCGGTAATCTTTGCGTATCGGTAGGCTACGGCGGCGACCTCAATATTGCCAAAACCCGTGCCAAAGAAGCAGAAAACGGCGTCGAAGTCGAAGTATTGGCGCCGAAAAGCGGCGTCGGTATTTGGGTGGATTCGCTGATGATTCCGCGTGATGCGCAAAATGTGGCCAATGCACACAAATACATCAATCACACGCTCAATCCGGAAACAGCGGCCAAAAACGGCAACTATGTGACTTATGCTCCTGCCAGCCGTCCGGCGCGTGATTTGATGGATGAAAAATATACCTCTGACGAATCGATTTTCCCAAGCAAAGAATTGATGGAAAAAAGCTTCATCGTCTCCCCTAAGTCAACCGATGCGAGCAAACTCAGCGTTCGCCTGTGGCAGGCTTTGAAAGCAGGGCGATAATTAAAATTGAAATTTGAATACTCAGGCCGTCTGAAACAGTTTTTCAGACGGCCTAAGTGTTATAATTGTCAACACTTTTCAAATATCTTATGAGGAGAAACCGCGTTATGAACAATTCAGTCATCACCGTCATCGGCAAAGACCGTGTGGGCATTGTGTACGACGTTTCCAAAATTTTAGCGGAAAACCAAATCAATATTCTCAACATCAGCCAACAGCTGATGGACGATTTTTTTACCATGATTATTTTGGTAGACACTTCAAAATGCGCCAAATCGCGTCAAGAAGTTTTGGATTTGTTTGCGGAAGAGAGCAAAAAACTCGCGCTTGATATCCGTATGCAAAACGAAGAAATTTTTCAAGCCATGCACCGTATTTGATTTTTAGGAACTCTAAAATTATGTCAAAAAATAAAATTAGTTTTAATGTAGCTGAAGAGAAATCTGCACGGTTGGCAGTTTTAATTGATGCTGATAATGCGTCAGCGCAAACCATTGATGCGATTTTAGAAGAAACAACTAAATTCGGTGAAGCAATGGCAAAACGCATCTATGGCAACTTTGTTGGTGACAACGGCAAATGGAAAGCCGTCATTAATGAGCATGCTATCAAACCTATGCAGCAATTTGCTTACACCACAGGTAAAAATGCCACTGACGGTTTTATGATTATTGATGCGATGGATTTACTTTATACTGGCCGTTTTGATGGTTTTTGTTTGGTATCTAGTGATAGTGACTTTACTGCATTAGCTATTCGGTTGAAAGAACAAGGTGTAACAGTTTACGGTTTTGGCAAAAAGCAAACGCCTGAAGCTTTCCGTAATGCGTGCAGCCAATTTATCTATGTAGAAAACTTGATGCCTGAACCCACACAAAAAGAAACAGTAACTGATAAACCACAGAAACCAACAGAGAAACAGATTCAAACAGCCTCTCCCGAAAATGCTCAAGCTCAACCGAAAATTGCCGAACAACTTGAGAACAAATTACCATTAGAGACTATACATAAAATTTTCGAACATGCGGAAAGTGAATGGATGGCTATGACTGCATTCGGTGCCACTTGGAAACGCTTGCAGGTAGATTTTGACCCACGTAATTACGGGTGTAAGAAATTTACCGATTTAGTAAAAAAATATTCTGATGTGTTTGATTACGAAATGCGAAAAACTGCTGAAGGCACGCAAGAGCATATGTATGTCAAGCTTAAAGTCTAATCGAAGGTCGTCTGAAAATATTTTTCAGACGACCTGCAAGAAAGGCCGAACCCCATGAATAACTTCCACAGTAATGAGATACTTGAAACCGTCAAAATGGTAGCCGACCAGAATTTTGATGTCCGTACCATTACCATCGGCATTGATTTACATGACTGTATCAACAGCGATATCAATGTGTTGAACCAAAATATTTACAATAAAATCACCACAGTCGGCAAAGACTTGGTGGCAACGGCAAAATATCTGTCTGCCAAATACGGTGTACCGATTGTGAATCAGCGCATTTCCGTTACGCCGATTGCCCAAATCGCCGCGGCCACCCATGCTGATTCTTACGTCAGCGTGGCGCAAACTTTGGATAAGGCTGCCAAAGCGATAGGCGTGTCTTTTATTGGCGGCTTTTCCGCGTTGGTGCAAAAAGGTATGTCGCCTTCGGATGAGGTGCTGATTCATTCCATTCCCGAAGCGATGAAGACTACCGATATCGTGTGCAGCTCCATCAATATCGGCAGCACGCGTGCCGGTATCAATATGGATGCAGTCAAGCTGGCAGGCGAAACCATCAAACGTACGGCTGAAATCACGCCCGAAGGTTTCGGCTGCGCCAAAATCGTCGTGTTCTGTAATGCAGTAGAAGACAACCCGTTTATGGCGGGCGCGTTTCACGGTTCGGGCGAAGCGGATGCCGTTATCAATGTCGGCGTATCGGGTCCGGGTGTTGTAAAAGCCGCGTTGGAAAACTCAGATGCAACGACATTGACCGAAGTTGCGGAAGTAGTGAAGAAAACTGCTTTCAAAATTACCCGCGTGGGCGAACTCATCGGCCGCGAAGCTTCAAAAATGCTAAACATCCCATTTGGTATTCTCGACTTGTCATTGGCACCAACCCCTGCCGTTGGCGACTCGGTGGCGCGCATTCTTGAAGAGATGGGTTTGAGCGTCTGCGGTACGCACGGCACGACAGCGGCTTTGGCCTTGCTGAATGATGCCGTGAAAAAAGGCGGCATGATGGCTTCCAGTGCGGTCGGCGGTTTGAGCGGCGCATTTATCCCTGTTTCAGAAGATGAGGGCATGATTGCCGCTGCCGAAGCCGGCGTGCTGACACTGGACAAACTCGAAGCCATGACCGCTGTCTGCTCCGTTGGTTTGGATATGATTGCCGTTCCCGGCAATACGCCTGCTCATACCATTTCCGGTATTATCGCCGACGAAGCCGCCATCGGCATGATCAACAGCAAAACCACTGCCGTGCGCATTATTCCGGTAACCGGCAAAACCGTCGGCGACAGCGTCGAGTTCGGTGGCCTGTTAGGCTACGCGCCTGTAATGCCGGTCAAAGAAGGCTCATGTGAAGTATTCGTCAACCGAGGCGGCAGAATCCCGGCTCCGGTTCAATCGATGAAAAACTGATTGGATTGATAATAAAAAAGGCCGTCTGAAATTGATTTTCAGACGGCCTTTTATGTTTGCAGGCTGAGACCTTTGCAAAATTCCCCAAAATCCCCTAAATTCCCACCAAGACATTTAGGGGATTTTCCATGACCACCTTCTTTCAACAAACCGCCCAAGCCATGATCGCCAAACACATCGACCGTTTCCC
>NZ_LAEI01000073.1:0-89696 GCF_001618065.1 Neisseria flavescens | reverse complement strand
GTGTCCGGGGAGGATTAAGGGGGTATTTGAGTAGAGTCAGGAGTGATTTGGAATAGGAACAGCCGAAAACCTGTGTTTGGATTTTGGCTGTTGGGGGAAGGACTTTTTTGCAAAGGTCTCGGCCTTTTTATGTCTCTTGTCAAAATATCAAGCAGGATTCATAAACGCTTCAACTTCTTCCAAAGAAATATCCGCCGTCGCGCCATGACGTGAAGCCACCAATGCACCCAGCGCACAAGCAAAAGCAATGGCTTCTTGAGGAGGCGCATTATTGAGCAGCTTGTAAGTCAAACCGCCAAGGAAGCTGTCGCCGGAGCCGACAGTATCCACCACTTTGACGCGGAAACCGCAATGGCGGTATAACTCGCCGTCCTTATACAAAACTGCGCCATGGCTACCCAAAGTCACACAAAGAATTTTGACGCCGGTCAGCTCAACGAGGTAGCTGATATTTTGCTCGATACTGTGATAAGGAGAGCCGTAAGCCGCAGCCAATTCATACAACTCATCATCATTGAGTTTGACCATATCGGACTGTTTCATAGTCTCCAACAAGCGGTCAATATCGTAATGAGGCTTACGCAGATTAACGTCAAAAATTTTGAATTTGGCTTCTTTCAGCAAAACAGCCAAACTTTTACGCGAAACTTCATCGCGGGTTGCCAAGCTGCCAAAAACGAAAGCATCGGATTCTGCCACACGTTTAATTGCCGCATCATCAACCGCAATCCTGTCCCACGCGCAAGGATAAACAATCTCATAAGACGCGCTGCCAGACTTGTCCAAGTGTACTTTCACCAAACTGGTCGCACATTCGTGACAAACCTGCAAATAATCAGTATTGACGTTTTTACTTTGAATTTGACGTAGCAATTCTTCGCCATCGGCATCATCGCCGCGACGGCTGATGATGGCAGCATCGATACCCAAAGACTGCAAACGGACAGCAACATTCAAGGGGGCGCCACCCAATACTTTTCCCTTTGGAAAATCGTCCCACAGCACTTCGCCGAAACTGGTTACTTTCATTCTTGGCCTTCCTTTTTTGAGGTTGATTGGCAGGGTCTGCACACCCGACAGATTTTTTGCAAATCATGTACTTGTAGTAAAACTCCAGCATCGGGGGCAAAAGTATTATGTTTTAAAATATTGGGACTGACAAGCAATTAAGGGCACATCAGACAATAAACTTGATTCATCACAAAATTATATTGTTCCTATTTTTTTCTTTTTCTTTCACATTTATCCCCTCCTATTTCATTAAAACAAAATATTCTGAAATTTAAATACAAAAGGCCGTCTGAAAACTGATTCAATCAATTTTCAGACGGCCTTTATCGCAGCATTGCAGCGATTAAACTACAACTTCTTCTTTTTTCTTCACTTCTTTGGCAATGTTCTCACGACTCAAGCCAAACATCAGCAAGAGCGGGCTGGCAACCAATACGGAAGAGTAAATACCGAATACGATACCGATGGTCAGCGCCATGGAGAAACCGTGCAAGGCTGCACCACCAAACACCAGCATAGAAACAACCATTGCCTCGGTCGAACCGTGGGTAATGATGGTACGGCTCATAGTTGCAGTAATCGCGTTGTCGATAACTTCTGGCACAGTGTGGCCGCGCATATGCGGCTTACGGAAGTTTTCACGAATACGGTCAAACACAACCACAGATTCGTTCACGGAATAACCCAAAACTGCCAAAATACCTGCCAAGACAGTCAGAGAGAATTCCCATTGGAAGAAGGCGAAACAGCCGAGAATAATTACGATATCGTGCATATTCGCAATAATCGCGGATACTGCAAAACGCCACTCAAAACGCATGGATAAGTAAATAATGATACCTGCCACCACAAAGCCTAATGCCATCAAACCATTGGTGACCAATTCTTCACCGACTTGAGGGCCGATGAATTCGACTTGGCGCAAGGTAACGTCAGGATTGTCTTTTTTCAGCAAATCCATCACTTGGTTGGACAGCTGGGCGGAGGTTACGCCTTCTTTGTTCGGCAGGCGGATCATGATGTGCTTGTTCGTACCCAAGGCCTGAACCTGTACATCACCCATTTTCAGCGTATCGAGGCGTTCGCGTGTTTTATTCACATCAACGCCTTGCTGATATTGGACTTCCATCACCGTACCGCCGGTAAATTCGACGGAGAAATTCAGGCCTTTGGTTACCAAAAAGAACACGGCGGCGATAAACGTAACCAACGAAATAAAGGTCGTCAGTTTGCCGTAGCTCATAAACGGAATATCGCGTTTGATTTTAAATAATTCCATGTTTTACTCCTTGCCTTCTGCCATTTCAGCTTTCGGCTTCCATACCGAACCGATGGAAATATTTTGCAATTTGCGGCGACGGCCGTACCACAGGTTGACCAAAGCACGGAACACGACCACGGATGAATACATCGAAGTCAGAATACCGATACAGTGTACAACCGCAAAACCACGTACCGGGCCGGAACCGAATACCAACAAAGCGATACCGGCAATCAGGGAGGTCAAGTTGGAGTCGACAATGGTTGCCCAAGCGTGTTGGAAACCGAGGTTGATGGCCTGCTGCGGTGCGACACCGGCACGCAGTTCCTCACGGATACGTTCATTAATCAACACGTTGGAGTCAATCGCCATACCCAAGGTCAAAGCCAAGGCGGCAATACCCGGCAAGGTCAGCGTTGCCTGCATGGCAGACAAAATACCCACCAAAAACAAGATATTGGTACTCAAGGCAATGGTAGAGAAGAAACCCATCAAGCGATAGTAAATCACCATGAATGCAGCAACAGCGGCAAAGCCCCACAAGGTAGAGTGGAAACCTTTTTCAATGTTTTCTTTACCCAAAGACGGGCCGATGGTACGTTCTTCGACAATCTGCATCGGCGCGGCCAGCGAACCGGCACGCAGCAACAATGAAGTATCGTTGGCTTCGGCTGTCGTCATGCTGCCGGAAATCTCCACGCGGCCGCCGGTAATGGCGGCACGGATGACTGGTGCGGTAACGACTTCGGATTTACCTTGGTCGATCAACACCATAGCCATACGTTTACCCACATTGGCCGAAGTCAATTCGCCAAAAATGCTGCCGCCCGCACTATCCAGGCTCAGGCTCACGGCAGGCGCGCCCATTTGGTCAAAGCTAGGTTGCGCATCGTTGATGTTGTCGCCGGTCAGTTCAACTTGTTTGTTGACCAAGATAGTTTCCGGATGATCGCCACCGCTTGACAGCAATTCGTAACCGGTCGGCACATTGCCGTTTAAAGCTTCTTGCAATTTGATCGGATCGTCTTCCACCATACGCACTTCCAAAGTCGCGGTACGGCCGATAATGTCTTTGGCTTTGGCAGTATCTTGTACGCCCGGCAGCTGTACGACAATGCGGTCAAGGCCGGATTGTTGGATAACCGGTTCGGCTACGCCCAATTCGTTCACACGGTTGTGCAACGTATTGATGTTTTGTTTAACCGCATCAGAACGTACTTTATTGATTGCCTCTTCAGACAAAGTCAGCACGATATTGTTGCCGTCCGGCAGCAGCGTGGCTTCAGGGAACAATTTTTGCAACTGAGGCAAGGCTTTTTGTACATCAGTAGCATCTTGCAAAGGCACGGTCAGACCGTTTTCAGTCTGATGCACCGTGCCGGTACGGATTTTTTCGCGGCGCAATTCGCGGCGGATGTCGCCGGAATAACGTTCAAACGTTTTCTGCATCGCGGCTTTCATGTCCACCTGCATGGTGAAATGCACGCCGCCGCGCAAGTCCAGACCCAGGAACATCGGATTGGCTTTGATTTTTGCCATCCACTCAGGGCTGTCTGCCAACAGGTTTAGCGCGGTAATATAGCCCTCGCCCAAAGTATTTTCGATGACGTCGCGCGCTTTCAGTTGCGTTTCGGTATCTTTAAAACGCACTTTCAGCGAGTTGTCGACGATGAACATACCATCAGTCTGAATACCTGCCTGTTTCAGCGCGGCATCCACTTTAGACTGGGTTTGATCGTTGATCACGATGGCTTGTCGGTTGGTCGATACCTGTACGGCAGGCGTTTCACCGAAAAGGTTGGGCAGCGAGTAAACAGCCGCAACCACAATCGTGAACGCAATCAGCAGGTATTTCCATAAAGGATAACGGTTCATGGTAAACCTTTGCTTTATTTATAAAGGCAAACAGCCGCGCTCGGAAAATGAGGCGGCTTTTTGCAAAAAAACGGATTATTCGGCTTTCGCGGCAATCGCGTTGCGCTCAACTTCCACTTCGATTTTCGCACCTTGACCGATGTCCACGGTAAAAAACTGTTCGCCGACCTTGGTAATACGACCTCTGAAACCTGCTGCCAAAACAACCTTATCACCGACTTTCAAAGTGGCAAGCACGGCTTGGTGTTCCTTGAATTTCTTGTTTTGAGGGCGTATGAGCAAGAAGTAGGCAAAAACCATAATCAGTACGAAAGGGACCAATTGGGACACTGCTTGATTCATAATATATCCGTTCTTTCAAGTTTTAGATTAAGTAAAAAACTGCACACTGCAATCAAATACATTGGTTGGACTGCAAAATTGAGCTATTCTAAAGGTCGTCTGAAAAATTTCCAAGTATTTCCGTATTTATTAACCATATTTAGCAGTCTTTACGACTTGTCCGACACATACTGTTCCATGTTCAAAAAAATCCTTTGGCGCATCAGCACCCGCCTACGCCGTTTGTTTGGCAAAAACGCCCGCACCGTATGGATTTCGCATCCGATATTCCTACAGCACCAGCCGGGGCCTAACCATCCCGACAGGCCCGAACGCATCAGCTCCATTCAAACTGCCTTAAAACAAGAAGGCATTTGGCGTCGCCTGCAAACCACCGAAGCACCGGAAATCAAAGATGCGCAGCTGGCATTGGTCCACTCGCGCAACTATCTGCACGAATTGGAGGCCGCCCAGCCGCTACCCGGCAAAATCCACCGCATCGATGACGATACGGTCATCTGCCACGACTCCCTTCAAGCCGCCCGTTTTGCGGCCGGAGCCGTTGTCAAAGCAGTCGATATGGTGATGAACAAAAAGGCCTGGCATGCTTTTTGCGCCATCCGCCCACCCGGCCACCATGCCCACAGCAACAGCGCCGGCGGATTCTGCCTCGTTAACAACACCGCCGCCGGCGTGATGTACGCCATTGCCCAATACCGCTTGCAACGCATCGCCGTCATCGATTTCGACGTCCACTTCGGCGACGGTACGGCGGAGATTCTCCAAGACGATCCGCGCGTGATGTTTTTCAACCTGTTTGAAACCGACATCTTTCCCTTCCCTCAGGCGGAACAATACGCCGGCAATAAGAATATGCTGCATACGCCCCTCAAACCGGGCACAGGCAGCCGTATCTTCCGCACGACCATCCGCGAACAATGGCTGCCCAAGCTCACGGCCTTCCGCCCCGAGTTGGTGTTGCTTTCGGCAGGTTTTGACGGGCATAAACAAGACGAAACAGGCCGTCTGAACCTGCATGAAGCCGACTTTGCCTGGCTGACGCACAAAATCGTCCAAGCAACGGCAAGCTGTCAAGGACGTGTCGTTTCCGTACTGGAGGGCGGATATACCTTGGAATCCATGTCTAAATCCGCCGCCGCCCACATCCGCGTATTGGCGGGCTTAAGCAAGGCCGACTACGTCATCGCCTACCAAAAGCATCTGAAGCGCGGCAAAAGTAACAATCTTACACCATAACGCATTCAAACTATTGCCACAGGCCGTCTGAAAACAGATTATCCATTTCAGACGGCCTTTTTTTTTCATTTACAAACTTTAATTTGAGCAAAGACAAACCATTTCCATATTATCAGTAGTAAAATAACAAACATAAAACATATCAATAAAAACATTTCACACGCCACACTGCTTCCCTTTCCCCAATTGACCGTCTTTTTCAGACGGCCTCCACTTTAAAAAAGGAGCGTTACAATGAAAGCAGCACGTTTTTATAACAAAGGCGACATCCGCATCGAAGACATTCCCGAGCCAACCGTAGCTCCGGGTACTGTCGGCATCAATGTTGCTTGGTGCGGTATCTGCGGTACCGACCTGCACGAATTCATGGAAGGCCCGATTTTCATTCCGCCTTGTGGCCATCCGCACCCAATCTCCGGCGAGTCTGCGCCAGTTACCATGGGTCACGAATTTTCCGGCGTGGTTTATGCCGTCGGCGAAGGCGTGGACGACATCAAAGTCGGCCAACACGTTGTTGTCGAACCCTACATCATCCGCGACGACGTACCAACCGGCGAAGGCAGCAACTACCATCTCTCCAAAGACATGAACTTCATCGGCTTGGGCGGCTGCGGTGGCGGCTTGTCTGAAAAAATCGCCGTCAAACGCCGTTGGGTACACCCTATTTCCGACAAAATCCCATTGGACCAAGCTGCTTTGATTGAGCCTCTGTCTGTCGGTCACCATGCTTATGTACGCAGCGGCGCGAAAGAAGGCGACGTCGCCTTGGTTGGCGGCGCAGGCCCAATCGGTTTGCTGTTGGCCGCCGTATTGAAAGCCAAAGGCATCAAAGTCATCATCACCGAATTGAGCAAAGCGCGTAAAGACAAAGCACGCGAAGCCGGCGTTGCCGACTACATCCTCGACCCATCTGAAGTCGATGTCGTTGAAGAAGTGAAAAAACTGACCAACGGCGAAGGCGTAGACGTTGCATTCGAATGCACCAGCGTCAACAAAGTGCTGGACACCATGGTCGAAGCGTGCCGTCCGACTGCGAAAGTCGTCATCGTATCCATTTGGAGCCACCCCGCTACCATCAACGTCCACAGCGTTGTGATGAAAGAACTGGACGTGCGCGGCACCATCGCCTACTGCAACGACCACGCCGAAACCATCAAATTGGTTGAAGAAGGCAAAATCAACCTTGAGCCTTTCATCACTCAACGCATCAAACTGGACGAATTGATTTCCGAAGGCTTCGAGCGCTTGATCCACAACAACGAATCCGCAGTAAAAATCATTGTTAATCCTAATCTTTAATCCTAAGGCTTAAAGAATAAACAGGCCGTCTGAAACTTTTCAGACGGCCTGTTTACTTGATAAATTCCCGAATGGCCCAATTCTCTGCCAACCATTCACTTATCAAGAGTAAAACTCCATGAATCCAAAATACGCCCCACTCTTCCAAACATACACCCTCAATAACGGCGTAACCATCAAAAACCGCCTTGTCGTCGCCCCCATGACCCATTTCGGCTCACAAGCCGACGGTTTGATCAGCGACCAAGAGCGTACTTTCCTCAGCAACCGCGCAGGCGATATGGGCATGTTTATCACTGCCGCCACTTTGGTTCAAAAAGACGGCAAAGCCTTTCACGGCCAACCTGAAGCCACAGGCGAACACTGCCTCGACAGTCTGAAAGAAACCGCACAAATCCTGCAACAGCAAGGCGCAAAAGCGATTTTGCAAATTCATCACGGCGGTTCCAAAGCCATTGATGACCTTTTGGACGGTCTCGACAAAATCAGCGCTTCCGCCAGCGAAGCCGAACACGCACGCGAAGCGACCGCAGAAGAAGTCGAAGCACTCATCGCCTCTTATGCGCAAGCCGCCGATTTGGCGCTTCGTGCCGGTTTTGACGGCGTGGAAATCCACGGCGCGAACGGCTATTTAATCCAACAGTTTTACTCCGCCCAAAGCAACCGCCGCAATGACCAATGGGACAGCAGCTTGGAAAACAGAATGCGCTTCCCTCTGGCCGTTATCGATGCCGTGGTTGCCGTCCGTGAAAAACACCAGCACAATGACTTCATTATCGGCTACCGCTTCTCCCCCGAAGAGCCGGGCGATGACGGCTTAACCATGACCGAAACCGGCGCACTGATTGACGCATTGGTACAAAAACCGCTGCAATATCTGCACGTTTCCCTGTGGGAATTTGATAAAAAAATCCGTCGCGGCGGCGATACCGCCCAAACCCGTATGCAGTTTATCCACGAACGCATCAACGGCAAACTGCCGCTTATCGGCGTGGGCAACCTATTTACCGCCGACCAAATTTTGGCCGCCTATGAAACCGGCTGGGCAGAATTTATCGCATTGGGCAAAACTGTGATGATTAATCCGCACATCGCCACGCAAATCCGTGAAGGCCGCGAAGATGAAATCGAAACGCAACTCGACCCGACGCGCGCCGACCATTACGGCCTCCCCGACACCTTGTGGGGATTTGCCTCCAGCGGTACGCAATCATGGCTGCCGCCGGTAAAAGGCGCGGAATGGAAACCGATGGATATTTAATCATCGATTCATAACCAAAGGCCGTCTGAAACTTTTCAGACGGCCTTTGTTTTGGTACAAACATTGAATTATCAAGCATTTTTTTGTACAATTCCGCATCTTTCAATCTATTGCAGGGCGTGTTGCACACGCCCTTATTTTAGCCTGTTTTCCAACACCCATATCCTTCAGGCCGTCTGAAAAAGCGGCCTGAAACTTTTTGCAAAGAAAACCATGTCCCAAGAAATCCTCGACCAAGTGCGCCGCCGCCGCACGTTTGCCATCATCTCCCACCCCGACGCGGGTAAAACCACGCTGACCGAAAAACTGCTGCTGTTTTCAGGTGCGATTCAAAGCGCGGGTACGGTAAAAGGCAAAAAAACCGGCAAATTCGCCACCTCCGACTGGATGGAAATCGAGAAGCAGCGCGGCATTTCCGTGGCCTCGTCCGTGATGCAGTTCGACTATAAAGACCATACCGTCAACCTCTTGGACACGCCGGGACACCAAGACTTCTCCGAAGATACCTACCGTGTATTGACCGCCGTCGACAGCGCGTTAATGGTCATCGACGCGGCAAAAGGTGTGGAAGCGCAAACCATCAAACTCTTGAACGTCTGCCGCCTGCGCAACACGCCGATTGTCACGTTCATGAACAAATACGACCGCGAAGTGCGCGATTCTTTGGAGTTGCTGGACGAAGTGGAAAACATCCTGCAAATCCGTTGCGCGCCCGTAACCTGGCCGATCGGCATGGGCAAAAACTTCAAAGGCGTCTACCACATCCTGAACGATGAAATCTATCTCTTTGAAGCCGGCGGCGAACGCCTGCCGCACGAGTTCGACATCATCAAAGGCATCGACAATCCTGAATTGGAGCAACGCTTTCCGCTGGAAATCCAGCAGTTGCGCGACGAAATCGAATTGGTGCAGGCGGCTTCCAACGAGTTCAATCTCGACGAATTCCTTGCCGGCGAACTCACACCCGTGTTCTTCGGCTCGGCGATTAACAACTTCGGTATTCAGGAAATCCTCAATTCATTGATTGACTGGGCGCCTGCGCCGAAACCGCGCGACGCGACCGTGCGCATGGTCGAGCCGGACGAGCCGAAATTTTCCGGATTTATCTTCAAAATCCAAGCCAATATGGACCCGAAACACCGCGACCGTATCGCCTTCTTGCGCGTCTGCTCCGGCAAATTCGAGCGCGGCATGAAGATGAAACACCTGCGTATCAACCGCGAAATCGCCGCCTCCAGCGTGGTAACCTTCATGTCGCACGACCGCGAGCTGGTAGAAGAAGCCTACGCCGGCGACATCATCGGCATCCCGAACCACGGCAACATCCAAATCGGCGACAGCTTCTCCGAAGGCGAGCAACTGGCGTTTACCGGTATCCCATTCTTCGCGCCCGAACTGTTCCGCAGCGTACGCATCAAAAACCCGCTGAAAATCAAGCAACTGCAAAAAGGTCTGCAACAGCTTGGCGAAGAAGGCGCGGTACAGGTGTTCAAACCGATGAGCGGCGCAGATTTGATTTTGGGCGCGGTCGGCGTGTTGCAGTTTGAAGTCGTTACCTCGCGCCTCGCCAACGAATACGGCGTAGAGGCCGTGTTCGACAGCGCATCCATCTGGTCGGCACGCTGGGTATCGTGCGAAGACAAGAAAAAGTTGGCGGAATTTGAAAAAGCCAACGCAGGCAATCTGTCGATAGACGCAGGCGGCAACCTCGCCTACCTTGCTCCTAACCGCGTCAACCTGAATCTGACGCAAGAACGCTGGCCGGACATCGTGTTCCACGAAACGCGCGAGCATTCGGTTAAACTGTAAAACACAAAGGCCGTCTGAAACATTCAGACGGCCTTTTTTTCATTCGATATCAACCCAATAAATCCCAAGCAAACTTCCCAATGGTCAGGCACAGCAGCAACATAAATCCGTAACGCAGCTCAAATATTGTCTTATTTTAGCTTTTAGCACCTCACCAAACATTTTCGGAATAAATGTTGACTTTAACTTTAGGTCAAAGTTTATAATTTGTGCTCCTTCAGTTATCACATAGGCGAAAAACATGAAAAAACTTATGACTTTTATCACACTTAGCGCTGTTGCAATTTCAAATTATGCCCAAGCTAATGAACAACCGCATCAAGCACACATGAATATGCCAATGTCGACAAATTCTGCAATGCAACAAGAATTAATGCAAGGTATGAATCAAATGAATCAAGACATGATGGCAGCTGCGCAATATAAAGATCCTGATGTTGCTTTTGCAGCAGGTATGTTGCCACACCATATTGGCGCAGTAAAAATGGCGGAAGTTGAATTAAAATACGGAAAGGATCCTGAGATGCGTAAGCTTGCTGAGGATATTATTAACGCACAACAAGCGGAAATTGAACAAATGCAAAAATGGCTTAAAGCACACAACAAAAAAAGCTCCGTAAAATGATCTGACCCCAAAAGTTAGACTGATTTAGTTCAAGGACTGAGTTCTGTAATTCACAGAGCTCAGTCCTTTTAGTTTCCCCTGAATGCGCTCATGGTTGTAATAATGAATGTACTCATGAATCGTTTTTTCCAGTTGTTAGAACGTCTCAAATCATTAATCTGACACAAGAACGCTGGCCGGATATCGTATTCCACGAAACACGCGAGCATTCGGTTAAACTGTAAAATGCAAAGGCCGTCTGAAACTTTCAGACGGCCTTTTTTTCATTCAATATCAACCCAATAAATCCCAAGCAAACTTCCCAATGGTCAGGCACAGCAGCAACATAAATCCGTAACGTAGCAGCTTGGTTCCGCCGCGCATTGCCAAGCGCGCGCCGACCACGCCGCCGCATAAATTCGCCACCGCCAACGGTATTGCCCATGCCCACACGACATGGCCTTGCGGGATAAAAAACGTCAGCGCGGCAAGATTGGTGGTCGAATTGATGACCTTTGCCGAAGCGTTGGCCGCCAGAAAATCATAGCCGTAAAAGCGGACGAACACAAAAGCCAGCAGGCTACCCGTCCCCGGCCCGAACACGCCGTCGTAAAACCCGATTAACGCGCCGAAAAATAAGCCCCATAAAGTTTCGCGGCGCGTCAGCTTTTCAGTGCGCACCGTCTGCCCCAAGTCTTTTTTCAAAAAAGTGTACAAACACATGGCAATCATGATGACCAGCATTGCCGGTTTCATGTATTGCACGGGGAAATACACCACCGTTTTCGCGCCCAAATATGAAGCGGCAAACGCCAACGCCGCGGCAGGCAGCAGCATTTTCCACGGCACGGGGATTCGGCGCAGATATTGCCCCGTCGCGGTCAACGTGCCGCAGCAGGAAGCAAATTTATTGACACCCATCACCGAGGCCACAGGCATGGTATTTGGCAATAGGTTGAACAATCCGGGAATCTGCAACAGCCCGCCGCCGCCAACCGCCGCATCCATCAGCCCTGCGGCAAAGCCGACCAACACCAGATAATAAAAAACGAATCTGCAAACATAATGTCCATCTCTAAAAAGCAAAGCGATTTTGCGCGTGTTTGCCTGTCCTGACAACCTACAAGGCCGTCTGAAAAACAAGGAACGATATTCTGTTTTCAGACGGCCTTTCTTTTTAAATTCAGCCACTCAAATTGCAGCTTAAAAACTTTTCCATTAAAATGCCGCCCCTTATCTTTCCTACACACAACACATTTTATGGAACATTCCACTCCAACCAAACGCACAGCCCACGACCGAATGGGCATCTTCGCGCATTTCATTTTCGCCAGCCGTTGGCTGCAACTGCCGATTTATATAGGCTTGATTATCGCCCAAGTCATTTATGCCTGTAAGTTCCTCAAATCCTTGTGGCACTTGGTATCCAATTTCAGCATCATGGATGAAAACACCATCATGATCGCTGTATTGAACCTGATTGATGTCGTGATGATTGCCAATCTGCTGACCATGGTTATCGTCGGCGGCTACGAGACCTTTGTCTCACGCCTCCACGTTGACGAACATCCCGACCAACCCGAATGGCTCAGCCACGTCAATGCTTCGGTTTTGAAGGTCAAACTGTCGATGTCCATCATCAGCATCTCTTCCATCTATTTGCTGCAAACCTTCCTCAACGCCGCCAATCTGTCGGAAAAACAAATCATGTGGCAATGTATTACCCACATCTGCTTCCTGATTTCCGCCCTCGCCATGGCTTTAACGGACAAAATCGTGTACAGCACGACACATAAAGCACATTGATAAAAAGCAATCAAAAGGCCGTCTGAAATATTTCAGACGGCCTTTTGTTATCTGGTAATGTTTACAACTTATTGCTTACGCTTGTCCCACCAGGCAAACAAATTACCCAAAACCGTTCCCGATACAGAGTGCCAAACGCAGGCAACGGCGGCGGCAACGGCGGACTCGGCATTACCGGGGAAGAATTTAGCACTCAAACCGGTGGCAAGTCCGGCATTTTGTACGCCGACTTCGATGGCGAGGGTGCGTTTTTTAGCGGTGTTCATGCCGGTCAATGCGCCACTGTAATAGCCGAGGATGTAGCCGCCGATGTTGTGGGCGGCGATGGCGAGTACCATCACGAAGGCGGATTCGGCGAAACGGTGGCCATGAACGGCAGCAACGCCGCCGACAATACATGCAAACGCGATAACGGCAACAGCAGGCATAATCGCGCGCACGTCTTCAAACCAATGTTTTTTATGCAGCAATATATTGGCGACAGAACCGATAACGACAGGCAACAGAGTAACGAGCAGCATAAATTTGAACATACCCCAGCCGTCCATTTCGACGGTTTGTCCGACCAAATAAGTCATCCACAGCGGCGTCATCACAGGAGCGAGGACGGTGGAAACAGTGGTCATGCCAACCGAAAAGGCAACATCGCCTTTAGCCAAAAAACTCATGATATTGGACGAAACACCGCCCGGGCAGGTACCGACCAAAACCAAACCCAGCGTCAATCCGGACGACAGGTCGAAGGCTCTGGCAATACCGATGGCGAGCAAGGGCATAATCGTGTATTGGGCGATGGCGCCGATAAAAATATCGAGCGGACGTTGCGCCAGAATTTGATAATCTTCTTTGCCCAAAGTCATGCCCATACCCAGCATGATAATGCCGAGTACGACGACTTGCGTATCGCCTTTTACCCACGAAAAAGTGGCCGGTTCAATAAAGGCGATGATGGAGGCAAGGACGATAATCAGGGCGGTGAAGCGGGTCATTTGCCGACTGACTGCGGTTAGAAAGTTCATGTTTTTACTCCTTTGTATGTTTTTATCATGACAATAATTGCCATAATTTAACACATGTTAACTCTTTAGCGCAATGATAGTCACGAAACAGGAAGCCCGCCTCCAATAATGTTAAAAATAAACTCAACCGGTTCCGTCCCATATCAACACAAAGGCCGTCTGAAACTTTTCAGACGGCCTTGTTTTATCTGTTCATGATCGATTTATTCGATATTTTGAACCTGTTCGCGCATTTGTTCGATTAAGACTTTCAGTTCGACAGAAGCTTGCGTGCATTCGGCGGCGATGGCTTTGCTGCCCAATGTATTGGCCTCGCGGTTAAGCTCCTGCATCAGGAAATCCAAGCGTTTACCTGCACTGCCCTTACCTTCGGTAACGATACGGCGTACTTCGGCGATATGGGTGCGCAAACGGCTGAATTCCTCATCCACATCGGATTTTTGGATGAACAAAGCAAATTCCTGTTGCAAGCGGTCGTTGTCGATATTGCCGACGGCTTCTGCCAAACGGGTTTTGACTTTATCCATATGCGCTTGCAGAAGGCTGGGGAACAATTCGTTCAAAGCGTCCACAATCTCTTCCATGCCATCCAGGCGTTGCAGCAGGTGCTCGCCCAGTTTTTTGCCTTCGCGTTTGCGGGCGGCTGTAAACTCTTTCAAAGCGCTGGTCAATAAATCTTTAACGCCTTTGGCCAAAGCCTCGGCATCTTCGCCCTGGCCTGCCAAAACGCCGGGGAAACGCAAAACGTCTGCCACGCTCAGCTTGCCGAAATTGTGTTCCTTGCGCCATTCTTTGTTCAAATGCGCCAGTTGTGCGACTAAATCCTGATTGACTTCCAAAGTCTGACCGCCCGAAGCCGCATCTTGCAGCTGAACACGACACTCCAATTTACCGCGCGCCACAGCCGCGGCAATCTGCTCGCGCAACGCGCCTTCCAAATAGCGCAACTCTTCCGGCATACGGAATTGAACATCCAAATAACGATGGTTGACCGCGCGGATTTCCAAATTAATCCGCTTGCCGCCGCATTCGCCTGCGGCATTAGCAAAGCCGGTCATGCTGTGGATTTGAATAGTTCGTCTTGTAGCCATGGTTTTACTCCGTTTCCAAATACGAGTGAAAGTATGGACACTATAACACACCCGACCGACGATTTTCAGACGGCCTTTGATGCCAAATTCCTCTATAATTCAAGGCAAGCTATTTTTTATTCCTCCCAAAGGACCATCATGAGCGACTACACCCGCACCGGCCGCGCCGCCGACAGCCTGCGCAATATCAAAATTACCCCAAACTTTCTTCCCCACGCCGACGGTTCCTGCCTTATCGAGTGCGGCAACACCAAAGTGATTTGCACGGCTTCCATCGACGAAAATGTCCCACCGTTCCTACGCGGTAAAGAACAAGGCTGGGTAACGGCCGAATACGGCATGTTGCCGGCTTCCACCGCCTCCCGTATGCGCCGTGAGGCCGCCGCAGGCAAACAATCCGGCCGCACGCAAGAAATCCAACGCCTGATCGGCCGCTCGCTACGCGCCGTCGTCGATATGGAAAAACTCGGTGAACGCCAAATCCTGATTGACTGCGACGTCATCCAAGCCGACGGCGGCACGCGTACCGCCTCCATTACCGGTGCCTACGTTGCCCTGCAAATCGCCGTAGACAAACTCCTTTCAGACGGCCTTATCAGCGAAAACCCCATCCGTGAAGCCGTTGCCGCCGTTTCCGCCGGCGTGGTGGGCGGTGTACCGCTTTTGGACTTAGACTATCCCGAAGACTCAGGCTGCGACAGCGACGTCAACATCATCATGACCGCATCCGGCAAAATAATCGAAATCCAAGGTACGGCCGAAGGCGCACCGTTCAGCATCGAAGAATTGGGCAAACTCATTGCCCTCGCACACAAAGGGATTGCCGAATTAGTCCAACACCAAAAGGCCGCCCTTTTGTCCCGATAAGCAGCAAGGCCGTCTGAAAGATTTCAGGCGGCCTTTTTTAACCCCGTCCATTTATGCGCATTTACTCAAAAAAGCGCCTCCCATCCTTGAATTTCATGTAAAAAATAGTAATAATAACCCTTTTTCCAGCAAACCAAGCTGCCCGACAACCCCCACAAGAAAGCACGAAACATGGCGTTAATCGTACATAAATACGGCGGCACATCAGTAGGCTCGCCCGAACGCATCAAAAACGTAGCCAAACGTGTCGCCAAAGCCCGCGCCGAAGGACACGACATCGTAGTCGTCGTATCCGCCATGAGCGGCGAAACCAACCGACTGGTCGCACTGGCGCACGAAATGCAAGAGCATCCCGATCCGCGCGAACTCGACGTCGTTCTCGCTACCGGCGAACAAGTGACCATCGGCCTACTGGCCATGGCTCTGAAAGACATCGGCGTTGACGCCAAGAGCTACACCGGCTGGCAAGTCGCCCTCCAAACCGACACTTCCCACACCAAAGCCCGCATCGAAAACATCGACGACGAAAGAATGCGTGCCGATTTGGCCGACGGTAAAGTCGTTATCGTAGCCGGTTTCCAAGGCATCAGCAGCGAAGGCAATATCTCAACCCTCGGCCGTGGCGGTTCCGACACCTCCGCCGTTGCCATCGCCGCAGCCCTCAAAGCTGACGAATGCCAAATTTATACCGACGTGGACGGCGTTTACACCACCGACCCGCGCGTCGTACCCGAAGCGCGCCGCATGGACACGATCACTTTTGAAGAAATGATCGAATTGGCCAGTCTCGGCTCAAAAGTTTTACAAATCCGCTCCGTAGAATTCGCCGGAAAATACAAAGTGCGCCTGCGCGTACTCAGCAGCCTGCAAGATGGCGGCAACGGCACCCTGATTACCTTTGAAGAGGACGACAACATGGAAAGAGCAGCCGTAACCGGTATCGCATTCGACAAAAACCAAGCCCGCATCAACGTACGCGGCGTACCTGACAAACCCGGCGTTGCCTACCAAATCCTCGGCGCAGTGGCCGATGCCAACATCGAAGTCGACATGATCATCCAAAATGTCGGCAGCGAAGGCACAACCGACTTCTCCTTCACCGTTCCACGCGGCGACTACAAACAAACCATCGAACTCCTGCAACAGCGCCAAGACAGCATCGGCGCCGCCTGCATCGACGGCGACGACACCGTATGCAAAGTCTCCGCAGTCGGCTTGGGCATGCGTTCACACGTCGGCGTAGCCGCCAAAATCTTCCGCACCCTCGCAGAAGAAGGCATCAACATCCAAATGATTTCAACTTCCGAAATCAAAGTATCCGTCCTGATTGACGAAAAATACATGGAACTGGCTACCCGCGTTCTGCATAAAGCATTCGACTTAGGCAACTAATTTCCAGCCTGTCAAAGAGGCCGTCTGAAACTTTATTGTTTCAGACGGCCTTTTTTATTTCATCGCACTAGTTAATAACACCTTAATAAAAAAATCTACTTTAATTCAAAACAGCACAGTTTGCCTTATTATTACCCTTGTTAATTTCATTATATGTTCAATATTTCACAACCACCCATCTTGGCCGTTTAATTCCAAAAATATACCACTTAACCTAATTTGAGAAAAATAAACAAATCTGTAATAAAATAGAACAAAAGTACAAACAATTATCTACGCTCATCAATAAAAACAAATTTCCCCCAATTTTCTCCTAACTTAAGAAGGAATCCTAATATGAACGTATTAAACAAATTCGGTATGCTGATCTTGTCCGCTTCCCTACTGGTAGCCTGCGGCGACTCCGGCAATAAAGGCAGCAGCGACAAACCGGCAGAACAAGTTGCCCAAAGCGAATCTAGCTCTGCCAACAAATACGAAAAAGCCCTGAGCGAATTCCCAGAAGCAGATCCTAAACTGGCCGAACCTATCGTCATTTCCGATAAAAAATCTCCAGACGGTCTTGCCGAATTGCAAAAATTCATTCACTTCACCACCGGTGAAGAAGCTCAAAGAATTACTCAGCTAGGCCTAGAATTGCAAAACTTGGCTAACCAAAATAAAGAAAAGGAAGCTTTGGAGCAGATGAACAAACTGACTGCCGCACTGGAACAATTCCATCAGAGCGCAGCTGCCCTCGACATCAAAGATCCTGAAATCAAAGCAGTTCTGGATCGTGCATTACAAGTCAGCAGTGCTGCCAACAACATGATGATTTATGCAGGCAAACATGCTTCTGAGCTGACTATCAACGGCAAAGATAAAGATTCGCTCAAATTTGCCAATGATTTCCAAGAAAAATCTCAAAAATTGCAAGAAACCCTGCGTGCAGCCAATCAAGAAATACAAAAAGCTGCCGAAGCTTTAGGCAAAAAATACTCCCAATAAGCCTATTGTTTCCGATAAATAGCGGTAGTATCGGCAACATCGATACCACCTTTCCAAACCCTAAGTCAGGTTGAACACAATGAACAATCTTAATCCTTCACTCCCCTGCCCACACTGCCATGCCCCGATCCAAGGCGGATTGGTTAAAGGTTTGGCCGCAGTCAAAGAATGCCCTTCCTGCCATAAAAAAGTCAAATTCAAAAAACCGCCTGTTGGCGAATATTTCAAAGCTTTACTGAAGCCTTTTGCTATTTTTGTAGTAGTTGTCTGCATCGTAGCGGCAATACTGATCAGCCTGTTTGGTACATTTCCCCCATATATCAGTACGGCATTAGTTATAGGCTTTCTCGTCTACTACATTATCCCGATTCAAAACAAACTTTCATCTTTTGAAAAAGACGAATAAACATATACTTTGCCCATCCAACCCGCTTTTCCGGATGGGCAATACTTTATACGGCCCAATAAAAAATAATGAAATCGTCCCCATTTTCTTGTCCTCATTGTTCCAATCCGATTCGGGGTAGTGCATTCAAAGGACTGAAAAGCATTAAAGAATGTCCGACCTGCCACAAAAAAGTCCGCTATAAGCAACCGACTGCAAAAGAAATCCGCCAAGCGACATGGAAAAAGAGCGTTATTTTCCTTGCCCTGCTGACATTATACCTTGCCTTTCTAATTGCACTATTGCGCGCAGATATTCCTTTTACGTATCTTATCCTCCCTATCATGATCTATTTGGTTGCAGTCTTCCAGCCTGCCATTATCAAGCTTTCTTCATTTGAGAAAGACGAATAGCCTGCTTTCAGACGGCCATTGCCTTCGATAACAAGGTTTGGCCGATACCGATTTTAATCCTTATCCCCGATATTCTATCCAAGGCTTTTATTACATGAAACGTCCAATCCCTGTTACCATCGCTACCGTTCTCTATTTCATCCTAACTGCCCTTACTTGCTTTATCACTGTTGCTCTTGCAATTTATTCGGGCGATGTACTGATAGAGGTTGCAGCCTTAGCATTCCCTTTCCTGCCTTGGTGGCTGTCTATGCCCCTATACTTCATACTCCTTTCCTTGCCGGTATTTATTGCCGTCGGTCTGCTTTCAGGCAACCGTTCCGCCCGTTGGCTGGCTGTTTTGTTGGCGGCCGCTTCGTTGATCATGGTGTATAGCGATATGGCGAGCTATAGTTCCCAACAAATCATTATTCAATCCATACTCCACCCTGTTTTGCTGCTCCTCATCTTCAATCCGGTATCCAACCGCTATTTCGCCAACGCGGCCTCCAAAACCGAATCCTGAACCATCATTTTTTGACTTCAAAAAACTTAAGGCCGTCTGAAATCCTTGCCCTTACGCAAATCTTTTTCAGACGGCCATAAAATAGAATGGCAGACGGCCTTTCATACAATCAATAATGCGTTTCCCTTAGCAGCTTTAAATACCAAACTGTAAGCAAACAAACCCATGAAATCAGTTTTTCCTATTTTCTTTATCCTGCTCAACTTATTCTTTATCCTTTATTTGCCACGCAAACTATCCATATGGGCCCGGTTTGCGCTTTACCTGTCTATCGGTGGGCTGTTTTATTTATGGATGTCCAACAAATCTGCCCTGACCTCCCTATTTGCACACACCATTTCATTGCAACCATTCGACGTATTTCATGAGACAATCGGTTTTTCATTATTGGTTACTATCTTCCTCAATCTGTTTGACTTGTTTGCCGTACCTTCGATTGTCCGTTTCCCCAACTTAATCCTCAAAAATCCCCAACACCACCATCAGTCTGTTCAATGGTATCTTGCCAATACTTCCCTTTTCGAACGCTTTTTCCACTATTTCTACGTTTTCTGCTGTTGTCTCATATTTTAGGCATATGGCGCGAAGCCTTCCGATAATCAATCTAAAAAACAAAGGGACATCATCAAAATGTCCCTTTGTTTATATTCAGACGGCCTTGAATATCTTCAAAACTCAATCCTTTCCTTCTCTCGAAAAATGCTCAATCTCAAATCCACTCTGACGATAAGCTCGGAAACGGTCTCGGGCTTCGGCCAAATCTTCTAAGCTGTTGCCCACAATTTCAAGGATACGGTTTGGAATGGCCGGGGCTTGGCTCCAGAAATCGGCAGACAGGTTTAAAACCGTGCAATCCTGCGGAATATCCGGCAGTGCATTTCCAAACGCAAGCAATACCGGCGTTTCAGACGGCATGGGGTCGGTAGGCAGCCAGACTTCATGCGGAATAAAGCTTTCGGGAATTTGCTGCCACAAATCGATGTCGAGTTGCTGCACTGCCGCAGCAGAATCCGACCACACCAAAATCTGCCCGCCATCGCGTATGGCGCGCGCAATCAGGCGGCAGGCAAAGGCGGCCGGTTGGGCGACGTGTGTATAAAAAGTGGCTTTAGGCATGGCGTATTCTTTCGTTTAGGCAATGGATTGGCCGTTTTCAGACGGCCTTTTTGGTTTTCAACAATCTCAAGGCATTGCCCAACACCAACAGCGAGCTGAAACTCATGCCGAGCGCGGCGATCCAAGGGGTCACGTAACCAAATACGGCCAGCGGAACGGCAACCAGATTGTATGCGCTCGCCCAAGTCAGGTTTTGGCGGATGATTTGATGGGTGCGGCGTGCCTGTTCCATCATCACGGGCAAAACGTTCAAATCATCATTGAGCAAAACCACATCGGCACCATCGCGCGCCACATCGGCACTCGTTGCCACGGCTGCCGACACGTCGGCTTGGGCAAGGACGGGGGCGTCGTTGATCCCGTCGCCGATCATCATAACTTTACGTCCTTGTTTTTGCAGATTTTCTACATAAGCCAGCTTGTCTTCAGGCGTGGCTTCGGCACGATAGGCATCCAAACCCAGCTCTTGCGCGACTTGGGCGACGGCAGCCTGTCGGTCGCCGCTTAAAAGGTGCAGACGGATGCCGTGTTGTTTCAGGTTTTGCAGCATTTCAGAGGCGCTGTCTTTGATTTGGTCTTCCAGTAAAAAGGCCGTCTGAAAACCGCTTTGATTGCCCAAGAAAATAATGCTGCCTGTGTGGTCGATATGGGTAAAGGCTTCGGGCAGATTCCCGGCAATTTCCGCAACAAACGCCGCTTTGCCCAAAGCCCACACTTGGGTTTCGCCATCCAATTCGATTTGCGCACTGACGCCGTGTCCGATACGGTTGACCCGTTGCTGCACTTTCACATCAAGCGCGGATACAGGGTCGTCTGAAAGCGTATGGTTTAAAATGGCACGGGCGATAGGGTGTTCGGATTGCTGCTCCAATGCTTGGGCAACGGCAAGGGCTTGGGCTTCGTTCAGACGGCCTGCGGACAACATCCGGCTGACGGAAAGCTGCCCTTTGGTCAGCGTACCGGTTTTGTCGAACACGACGTCGTCAATTTGGGCAAGCGTTTCCAGGCTTTGTTTGCCGCTGATGAGAATGCCGTCTTTGGCCAGCGCACCGGTCGAAGCGGCCAGCGCGGTCGGAGTCGCGAGCGACAAGGCGCACGGGCAGGTAATGACCAGCAGGGCGACGGTAATCCACAAGGCAGTGTGTGCGTCGGCATACCAAGCCCAGCCGATAAAAACAGGAACCGCAAGCAAGAGTTCGCCAAACACAAAACTGGACGCGTATTTTTCGGCCAACTCGGCGGCTCGCGGTTTTTGCGCCAGCGCACGGTCGAGCAGTTTGACGATATGGGACAGGCGCGTGTTGCCGCCGGTATGGTCGGTGCGGATGATTAACGGGCTGCTGGTGTTAAGCGTACCGGCGGTTACTTTTTCAGACGGCCTTTTCACGATGGGCAGGCTTTCGCCGGTCAACATGGCTTCGTTGACCTCGCTCTCGCCGGATAAAACCGTACCGTCCACCGGAATGACTTCGCCGGGCTTCACAACAATCGTATCGCCGATATTGAGGCGGACGGCTGCGGCTTCCTCGATGGCTTCGCTTTCCGGATAAGCCGGCAAACGATGGCAAAATGCCGGAACCAGTTTGACCAACCGCTCCGCCGCATCGCCTGCTTTGCGTCGGGCAATCTGTTCCATAAAACGCCCGCCCAACAGGAAAAACAGCAGCATGGCGATGGATTCGAAATACATGCCCTGCCCTGCGTTGGTGGCCAGGCTGTAAATACCCGCGATAAAGGTCATCACAATGGCAATGGCAATCGGCGTATCCATGCCGACACGGCGGTTTTTCCAGTCGCGCCATGCGCCGCGGTAAAACGGCAACGCGCTGTAAAACACAACGGGCAACACCATCAAAAAGCCGCCCCAATGCAGGATTTCCAAATAAAGCGGCTCGATGTCGCCGCCGTAAAAATAAGTCGGCAGGGCAAACATCATCGTCTGCATCATGCCCAGACCGGCCACGGCCAATCTGACGATAAACTGCTTGCGCTCTTTCTGCGCCTGCGCTTCGATTTTTTGCGCATCATAAGGCGCGGCGGTATAACCGGTTTGGCGGATTTTCAGCAAAATATCCGACAATTCGATGTGGGCGCTGTCCCACACCACGCGGCAGCGGTGGGTGCTGTAATTCAAATCCACGCGCACTACGCCCTTCATGCGCAACAACTGCTGCTCAATCAGCCACACACACGCGGCGCAGGTAATGCCGCCCAGCATCAATACCGCCTCGCGTTCATCCCCTACGCCGACCTCGACAAAGTCCGCCTGCACTTCGGGCAAATCGTACAGCTTTAATTGCGACAACACTTCCGGCGGCGGCAATTCGGATTTTTCCGCGTCAGCGGTACGCTGTTTGTAATAATTGCCCAAACCGGCATCAATAATACTCTGCGCTACCGCTTGGCAGCCGGCGCAGCAGGTTTCGTGTTCTTCGTCTTCAAAACGAACCGTCAGATGTAGATGCTCGGGGACTTCAAGTCCGCAATGAAAGCAGTTTTTTTGGGGGTGTGTGGGAGATGTCATCATGTGTTCGATTTATTTTCCAGACGGCCTGAAACAACCGTCCCAGGGTGTTACATTTTAGCAAAAAGCGTTTCTCCGCCTCTTTTCATTCAATTTTGAATTAACAGGCTGTCGGATTTTGTAAAAAATATGGAAAACAAAGTATTGACCGTTTATCAAACGATGAACGGTAACATATAAATACCGTTTATCTTTAAAAACTTCCGATTATTTTAATGTAAAAATGGAACTTTTTTAAAAATCCCGATACATTCTTTGTTGACCTCAATCCATTTAAGCAGCATACTTTAGGCATTCCGCGAAGACGGAAATCAAAAAACACACATTTACTTATAAAACTAACTTATTGGGAAACCTCACCATGATTGATCGCCTTATGCCTATTTTTGCCGTTATCGGCATTTTGTCCAGCACCGTATACCTGAGCCTCGCCGCTTGGATGCTTTACGAAAGCGTGTTCAAAAAGAAAAGCCCTCTGTCGGCATAATCCTCAGATTTAGAATTTTACGGTAAGGCCGTCTGAAGATTCAGACGGCCTTGTTTCATTCCATACTATCAAGCACTTGGCTGTACGGCCAATTCAATCATTGCTTCGCGCAAACCGTCCAGGCCCAAACTTTCGGCAACGGAAACATTCACGCCGACCGCCTGTCCGGAATTGTCGCGCAAAATGCCTGCTTCACGCATACCCGACGGCAGCAAATCAATTTTGTTGTACACCACCAATTGCGGAATCTCATGTGCGCCGATTTCTTCCAAGACTTCGTTGACATCGTCCATCTGCCGTTCAAAATCGGGATTGGACGCATCAACAACGTGCAGTAGCACATCCGCCATCGCCGTCTCTTCCAAAGTAGCGGAAAACGCCGACACCAGCTTGTGCGGCAAATCGCGGACGAAGCCGACGGTATCGGTCAAAATCACGCTCGCCTCGTGCGACAGAAAAAGCCGACGCGCAGTGGTATCCAAAGTGGCGAACAACTGGTCTTTCGCCAATACGTCCGCTTTGGTCAAACGGTTGAACAGGCTGGATTTTCCGGCATTGGTATAGCCGACAATGGCAAAGGTTTTCAGACGGCCGCTCATGCGCGATTTGCGGCGCGTGGCGCGTTGTTTACGGACATCGGCAAGCTGTTTTTTCAATGCCGTGATTTTTTGTCCGATTAAACGGCGGTCGGTTTCCAGCTGGGTTTCGCCCGGCCCTTTCAAGCCGATGCCACCCTTTTGGCTTTGCAAATGTCCATAACCGCGTACCAGCCGTCCGCTCAAATGGTTCAACTGGGCCAATTCCACCTGCAACTTACCTTCCTGCGATTGGGCACGTTTGGCAAAAATCGCCAAAATCAAACCCACTCTGTCGAGGACGCGGCATTGAAGCTCTTTTTCCAAATTACGCTCTTGCGTCGGCGTGAGTTCGTGGTTGAACACGACCAGCCCGACATCATGCTGCTTGACCACTGCCGCCAACTCTTCCGCCTTGCCCGTACCGACAAACAAAGCCGGATGCGGTTTGTCGCGACGTGAAGTTTCGATAGAAACCAAATCGCCACCGGCCGCGTTTACCAATTCTGCCGCTTCGGTCAAGGCCGTCTGAAAGCCGCGCTCGCGCGTTTCGTTTGCGCCGGAATAGTCCGCCGTCAGCATCACGCCGACCAAGAGGACGCGTTCGGGCTTTTCCAAAGATTTATCGACGGAAAACAGATTGCGCTTGCTCAAAAAATTTCCTTTCAGACGGCCTGACGGCTGGGTCAAAGTGCTGATTAACGGTTTTTCAAAATATCGGCGAAATATTCGGTCACTTCTGCCAAACGTCCGCCTTGCACGGCATAAGGCTGCATGACGGCCACCAACTGCTCCAATACTTCGCGCGTTTCGGTTTGCGCGTGTTCGCGGTAGAGCCACATATTTTGCATGGTCACCGTGGTCAATTCCTCGCGTACATTCAGCAAGAGCAAGTGTCGGCAAGATTCATAGCCTTGGCGCAAATCGCCGGCCGCATATGCGGTAACCGACAATTCATAGTCGATGTCCAACTGATAAACATTGCTTTGGACAAAGAGAATATCGTCTGTTGGGAACGGAATGCGTTTCGCCATCAGGCCGATTGCATGGGAAATGCGGTATTTCCCTTCCTGACGCAGCATGGTTTGCGCAAGGTAGAGACACTCGGCACGGCGCGGATTGTAATCGTAGCCTGCCAACCAGGTTGCCAAGGCTTCATCGCGTTTGCCCATTAATTTGTAGCACTCGCCCAGCTGTTGGTAAGAAACCGACACTTCCTCGATCCAACCGCCCAATTTGATGCGTTTTTTAAACCATTCGCTCGCACGCTCGGGCATATCAGAATCCCAATAAGAACGCGCCGCGTAAAAGGCGTAACGCGGTTTCAGGTCTTCATCTTCAGGACTGTAAAACGCTTTTTCCAAAGAAACGGCGTCAAGCAGGTATTTGTTCGCCATATTGCTGCGCGCGCCGAAACGGCCGCTGAGAACCGTATAGTCGCCATGAAGCGTGGCTTCGCTGGTATCTTGTTTGTCGGTTTCGATAAACTCATGCAACACGCCGCGCCAGTAGAATGTACCGTCATTGCGCAACAACAGCGGACGGTAATAAACCACGCTGCCCATGGCATTTCTCATGCGGAGGCGGTAGCGGTCGGCGGTCAGTTCGGGTAATTCCAATTTGCCTTCAAAGCGGTCGTCCGCATCAAAAATCAACACATAATCGGTTTTGCCTTTTGCGTGTTTCAACGCCTGATTGCGGTTGTATGCAAAATTTTGCCAACCATCATGATGAATCTCACCCGCGATGCCCTTTGCATCAAAAAAGCGGCGGATCACGCCGGCGGTATCATCGGTCGAGCCGGTGTCGCTGATGACGTAGTAGTCAAGTTTGATGTGGTCGGTGATGTTGGCCAGTGTTTCTTCGATGATTGCCGCTTCGTTTTTGACAATCATATTCAAGCAGATGGTTTGGGACATTTTCAATAGCCGCATTGGTTTGGAAAGGTATTATTTTACTTTAGCATTTTGTTTTTTGCACACAAAATACTCAGGCCGTCTGAAGATTGCCTTTCAGACGGCCTGAAGTTTATTTTGCTTATCTTTTTTCCTGACGGCGTATCAGATACACCGCCAACAGTGCAAATAAAACCGTCGGCAATGCGCCTGCCAAAAACGGCGGCACGCCGTACAACTGGCTGGTAAAGCCGAAGAGCCGTCCGGCAAAGTGAAACAGCAAACCGAGGCAGATACCGCCGAAGAGTTTCAAGCCCATATTGCCGTGGCGGGTGGTTTGCGGGGTAAAGGCGAAGGCAACAAGCGCCATGACCCATGCGGCAACGGGATACACCAACTTGCGCCACCATGCGATGGCATAGACTTGGGTATTTTGGTTGTTTTTTTCCAGATGGTCGATGTAGGTAGTCAATTCGCCGACAGACATTTGGTCTGGCTTGACGAGCAATACGTCCATCAGGTTGCGTTTGACGGAAATCGGCCAGTTTTCTTCGGCGGCGGTAGAAACCTCGACTTTATCTTCGCCCAATATGCTGCGACGGATATTTTTCAGCTGCCAACTGCCGTCGGGATTCAAAACGGCGGATTCGGCTTCTGCCGCTTGGGTCAGTTCATTTTTATCGTTGCGCTGCCAAATTTTGATGCCCAAAAGCGTATGGTCGGGCAGCATTTCGCGCACGTTGATGATACTGTTTTTTTCTTTCAGCCAAAGGCCGGTATTGCCGGTACTGATTTTGCCGTTGATGGCGGCGGCTTTGATGTTTTCGGCTTTTTGGCTCAGCGTGGGGGCAACCCATTCGCCGAGCGCGACGGTGGCAATGGCGAAAATCAAACCGAACTGCGACAGAATCAACAGCAGCTTTTTGGTGCTCATGCCGCTGGCTTTGATGACGGTCAGTTCGCTGCCGGAAGCCAGTTGGCTGAGGGAAATCAGGCCGCCGATCAAAACGGCGAGCGGCATCAGTTCATAGGCGCGCGCAGGCATCTGCATTAAAACATACTGCCCCAATTTTGCGCCGTTATAGCTGCCTTTTCCAAGATCACCGACTTCGTTGATGATTTCAAAAAAGCTGTACAAAGCGAGGAAGGCAAGGAGGGCGTAAACTGCCATAACCGCCATTTGACGGATGATGTAACGTGAAATCAGGTTCATTTTCCGCCTTTCAATGTCAGACTTTTGGCAACCGCCTGCCAAAAGGGTTGGCTGGGCATACTGCGCACGCGCAGCAGGACGACGGCAATCACGAACATGATGATGTGCATGGGCAGCAGTCCGAGCCAGAAATGGATTTTACCGTCTTCCACGGCATTGCGCAGGAAGGTCAGCCCGTTTTGGTAAACCAAAAACAAACCGATGGCAATCAGGATATTGTAGGTGTGGCCGCTGCGCGGATTGAAATAGGAAAGCGGCACGGCAAGCAGGCACAACAACAAAACGCTGACGGTCAAGGAAATACGCCACATCAATTCCGCTTGGTGTTGGGGATTGCTGCTGCCAATCAGTTGGGCAGTCGGAATGGTACGGCGGTGTGAAACAGGGTCGATGAGTTTGGGCGTGGTGCTGATAATCAGGCTGAGGTGTTGGAAAGAAACGCGGTTGTAATCGGCTTTGCCGGGTGTACCGCTGTAACGGTAGCCGTCGCGCAATTCAAGCGTACGTTTGTTGTCTGTCAGCGAAAAATTGCCCTCTTTGGCAAAAACGATGTTGTCGTTGCCGTTTTTGTCCTGTTCGCGCAGGAACAGGTTTTTCATGATGCCGGATTCGGTATCGAAGGTTTCGACAAAATAAACCCTGCCGTTGCGCTTGCCCAAGCTATTAAACTCGCCGGCTTCCACCAAAGACAACTCCTGCTTCTGCTTCAAAATTTCGGCATATTCACGGCTGCGCAACTCTGCCCACGGCATTACCCAAAGCTGCATGACGGCAATCAAAATGGCAAACGGCACGGCAAACTGCATGACCGGGCGTATCCATTGTTTCAATGCCAATCCGCAGGAAAGCCAAACCGACATCTCGCTGTCGCGCCAGTAGCGGGTCAATACGGTCAACGTACTGATAAATGCGGTCAACACCAGCAAAAGCGGGGTCATGCCGATTACCCAAAAGCCGACTAAGGCCAACACGGCATCGATGGCGACACGCCCATCGGCTGCACGGCCAAGCAGGTTGATGGCCTGCGTCGACACCAATACCGCCAAGAGGACGACAAAGATGCCGACGGCGGTAAAGGAAAGTTCTTTAATAAAGTTTCTTTGGTAAATCATAAGATTGAGCGTGGTATACGGTTTATGGGAAACCTATATTTATTAATAAGGCTTCAGACGGCATGACACAAATGGAGTACAATGATTTTCATCTGTTTGGACGGTTGGTCAACAGGCCGTCTGAACAACCGACAATCGTTCCAATCAGGAGAATAAACGTGAAATTTAGCACAAAAGCCGAAACTTTGCAGGCTCAACAGGCAGGTGCGCAATTATTTGTCTGCGCCGAAGCATCTCAACTGAGCAACCCGACTGCCCTCGCCCTCTTCGCTTCCCTTGAAGAAGGTCAAAATTTCGCCGACACCAAAATCCCGACGGACAACGGTTTGCAAGCCATTGCCGTCGCCCGCCTCGCTAAAACTGACCGCGCCGCATTGAACAAAGCCGCAGCCGAAGCCGCCAAATGGGCGCAAAATCAAGAAACGGTCAATGTGGACGTTCACGCTTTCGATGAAGCGCAAGCAGCAGCCATTGTCGAAGCGTTTGCGATTGCGTTCGGCAATACCGCCTACCGTTTCGACCGCTACAAAAAAGAAGCCAAACCTGCCAAATTTGCAGAAGCCGTGTTCCACAGCGCACACGAAGCCGCCGTCAAAGAAGCCCTGCGCGTTGCCGAAGCGCAAGTTTACGGACAAAGCCTCTGCCGCGACTTGGGCAATGCCGCGCCCAACGAATGCACGCCTGAATTCCTCGCGCGTACCGCCAAAGCCGAAGCCGAAAAATTGGGCGCACACGCTAAAATCATTGAAAAAGACTACATCAAAGAAAACATGGGTTCGTTCTGGTCTGTCGCCAAAGGCAGCGTCGAAGATCCATATTTGGTCGAACTGAGCTATTTCGGTGCGGCCGACAAAGAAGCCGCGCCTGTGGTATTGGTCGGCAAAGGCATTACCTTCGACACCGGCGGCATTTCCCTCAAACCCGGCCTGAACATGGACGAAATGAAGTTTGACATGTGCGGTGCGGCAACCGTCATCAGTACCTTCTGCGCCGCCGTCAAACTGCAACTGCCGATCAACCTGATTGCCATCGTCGCCACTTGTGAAAACATGCCTTCCGGCGCGGCCAACAAACCAGGCGACGTCGTGAAAAGCATGAAAGGCTTGACCATCGAAGTCTTGAACACCGATGCCGAAGGCCGTCTGATTTTGTGTGACGCGCTCACTTATGCCGAACAATTCAAACCCAAAGCCGTTATCGACGTCGCCACCCTGACCGGCGCGTGCATTATCGCCCTGGGTCATGACGTCAGCGGCGTAATGGGCAACAATCAAGATTTGGTCGACAGCCTGCTGGCCGCTTCTCGCAACGTGGACGACAAAGCATGGCAACTGCCGCTCTTTGAAACCTACAAAGACCAGCTCAAATCCAACTTTGCCGACATTCCAAACATCGGCACGCCCGGCGCAGGCACGATTACCGCCGCAACATTCCTGTCTTACTTTACCGAAGACTATCCATGGGCACACCTTGATATCGCAGGTACAGCATGGAAATCCGGCGGTGAAAAAGGCGCTACCGGCCGTCCTGTTCCTTTATTGTTGAACTATTTGCGCAATGTGAAATAAATCTTGGGGGGAAGCCTGCGGGGTTACACATTTCAACCCCGCAGGCCGTCTGAAAACGGAATCCGCATTATCTGACTCAACCTGACAAACGGAGAACCACCATGAAACCACTATTTGCCGCATTATCTGTTACCCTTCTGCTCGGCACATCCATAAGCGCGCAAGCTGCCGAACAAACCACCCCCACCGACCGCAGCATCCAAGTGTATAAAAAAGCCGACTTAGCCGAATGGAACCGCGAAAATGCAGCCGGAGGTCAAGGCCCGCTACTCGGCAGCTTTGCCTTCACGCGCCATCAAACCGCAGAACAAGATGCATTCAAAGAAATCGGCTGGCTCACATTACCGCCGGGCGCCTCCATTGGGCAACACAAACATACCGGCAATGAAGACGTTTACATCATCGTATCCGGCAAAGGCCTGTTTACCGATAGCGAAGGCAAACAAACCGAAGTCGGCGCCGGCGACATTACCATCGCCCGCCCCGGCCAGTCCCACGCACTCAAAAATATCGGCAAAAAGCCGTTGGTATTCTTAGATTTGATTGCAGAGACTGCTGGCGCTAAAGCCGCCGAAACCAAGTAATGCTTTCAATGAAAGCAAACAATCTGCCATGACTTTCTGCCTTACCCAAACCAGGCAGCAGAGAGATTGTTCCGTTTTCATTTAAACCTACATACAAGCTAAAGGCCGTCTGAAAACCACGCTTCGTTTTCAGACGGCCTTTTTTCTCAAAAATCTTATCATATAAACAATGAAATGTTATATAATAACAGCCTTTCGAAATATGATGAGAAACTAAAATGACACAAACCACACTCAAACCCATTGTTTTATCTATTCTTTTAATCAGCACCCCCATCCTTTCCCAAGCGCATGAAACCGATCAGTCGGTGGACTTGGACGAGGTTACCGTTGTCGGTAAAAGCCGTCCGCGCGCCACTTCGGGGCTGCTGCACACTTCGACCGCCTCCGACAAAATCATCTCCGGCGATACCTTGCGCCAAAAAGCCGTCAACCTAGGCGATGCTTTGGACGGCGTACCGGGCATTCATGCCTCGCAATACGGCGGCGGCGCGTCCGCTCCCGTTATTCGCGGTCAAACAGGCAGACGGATTAAAGTGTTGAACCATCACGGCGAAACGGGTGACATGGCGGACTTCTCGCCCGACCATGCCTTAATGGTGGACAGCGCCTTGTCGCAACAGGTCGAAATCCTGCGCGGCCCGGTTACGCTCTTGTACAGCTCGGGCAATGTAGCCGGTTTGGTCGATGTTGCCGATGGAAAAATCCCCGAAAAAATGCCTGAAAACGGCGTATCGGGCGAAGCCGGATTGCGTTTGAGCAGCGGCAATTTGGAAAAACTGACATCCGCAGGCATCAATATCGGTTTAGGCAACAACTTCGTGCTGCATACCGAAGGCTTGTACCGCAAATCGGGCGATTACGCCGTACCGCACTATCAAAAAGAAGAAGGCCGTCTGAAACGACTGCCCGACAGCCATGCCGATTCAAAAACCGGCAGCATCGGGCTGTCTTGGGTAGGCGAAAAAGGCTTTATCGGCGTGGCGTACAGCGACCGTCGCGACCAATACGGCCTGCCTGCTCACAGCCACGAATACGATGATTGCCACGCCGACATCATCTGGCAAAAGAGTTTGATTAACAAACGCTATTTGCAGCTTTATCCGCACCTATTGACCGAAGAAGACGTCGATTATGACAATCCGGGTTTGAGCTGCGGCTTCCACGACGACGATAATGCACACGCCCATGCCCACAACGGCAAACCGTGGATAGACCTGCGCAACAAACGCTACGAACTCCGCGCCGAATGGAAACAGCCTCTCCCCGGTTTTGAAGCCCTGCGCGTACATCTGAACCGCAACGACTACTACCACGACGAAAAAGCAGGCGATGCAGTAGAAAACTTCTTCAACAACAAAACACACAACGCCCGTATCGAGTTGCGCCATCAACCCATAGGCCGTCTGAAAGGCAGCTGGGGCGTGCAATATTTGGGACAAAAATCCAGCGCGCTTTCCGCCATTCCCGAAACCGTCCAACAACCGATGTTGATTGACAACAATGTGCGCCATTACAGCTTTTTCGGTGTAGAACAGGCAAACTGGGATAACTTCACGCTTGAAGGCGGCGTACGCGTAGAAAAACAAAAAGCCTCCATCCAGTACGACAAAGCATTGATTGATCGGGAAAACTACTACAACCAGCCCCTGCCCGACCTCGGCGCGCACCGCCAAACCGCCCGCTCGTTCGCACTTTCAGGCAACTGGTATTTCACGCCACACCACAAACTCAGCCTGACCGCCTCCCATCAGGAACGCCTGCCGTCAACGCAAGAGCTGTACGCTCACGGCAAACACGTCGCCACCAATACCTTTGAAGTCGGCAACAAACACCTCAATAAAGAGCGTTCCAACAATATCGAACTCGCGCTGGGCTACGAAGGCGACCGCTGGCAATACAATCTGGCACTCTACCGCAACCGCTTCGGCAACTACATTTACGCCCAAACCTTAAACGACGGACGCGGCCCCAAATCCATCGAAGACGACAGCGAAATGAAGCTCGTGCGCTACAACCAATCCGGCGCCGACTTCTACGGCGCGGAAGGCGAAATCTACTTCAAACCGACACCGCGCTACCGCATCGGCGTTTCCGGCGACTATGTACGAGGCCGTCTGAAAAACCTGCCTTCCCTGCCCGGCAGAGAAGATGCCTACGGCAACCGTCCTTTCATCGCACAGGACGACCAAAACGCCCCTCGCGTTCCGGCTGCGCGCCTCGGCTTCCACCTGAAAGCCTCGCTGACCGACCGTATCGATGCCAATTTGGACTACTACCGCGTGTTCGCCCAAAACAAACTCGCCCGCTACGAAACGCGTACGCCCGGACACCATATGCTCAATCTCGGCGCAAACTACCGCCGCAATACGCGCTATGGCGAATGGAATTGGTACGTCAAAGCCGACAACCTGCTCAACCAATCCGTTTACGCCCACAGCAGCTTCCTCTCTGATACGCCGCAAATGGGCCGCAGCTTTACCGGCGGCGTAAACGTGAAGTTTTAAAACTAGATAGGCAAACAAAAAAGGTTTTCAGACGGCCATCTGAAAACCTTTTTCTTGTTTTAACCAATCATTTAAAACTGACTATTAATCTTTCAATACATCTTGCACAGCCGCTTGAATTTTAGCCGCCGCTGCTTCGATTTGCTGCTGTTCGGTAGATTGGCTTGCCACTGTTTCAGCCGGAGCAGCTTGTGAAACTGGCGCGGCTTGTAGAGCTGCGGCTTTAGGCTCAGATTCAGTTTGCGGCGCAGTCAGCGGCAAACGCGCCAATACAGTGCTGACACCGGTAACTTTATCGCCAATCGCCACTTGCGCCTGCGCATCGACAGGCAGATACATATCCACGCGCGAGCCAAAACGGATAAAGCCATAGCGTTCGCCACGGGACAGTTTCGCACCTGCTTGGGTGTAGCACAAAATACGGCGCGCCACCAAACCGGCTACTTGAACAAAAGTAATTTCACGACCAGAAGCCGTAGTCGCCAACACCGCATTACGTTCATTTTCCGTACTGGCTTTGTCCAAATCCGCATTCACGAATTTGCCTTTGTTATAGACCACTTTCGTTACCGTACAATCGGCAGGCGATTTTTGCGAATGCACGTTGAACACGTTCATAAAAATACTGATTTTCAAAGCATCGACATCACGATACGGATCGCGTGCGCGCTCAACCACCACGATACGGCCGTCAACCGGGCTCAACACCGCTTCAGGATTTTGCGGAATTTCACGCGCAGGGTCGCGGAAAAACTGCAAAGCAAATACGGTAAACACCCAAAACGGCAAAGACCACCAGCCGCAACACATCGACACTAGCAGGCTCAAAGCCAAACCGCCGCCGATAATCGGCCAGCCCTCACGGGCGATAATCGGGTGGGGATACAAACGGTTCATCACTTATCCTTCATTTAATAATTTCAAAATTGCCGCCATTATATCTGAAACTCCAAACATTGAGGCCGTCTGAAATGTTCAGACGGCCGGTGTCTTTTGTAAAAAATATTCAACATAGATAAAGTTTCAGTTTCAGCAACACAATGACGCAGCGTCCTCAACAAGCGGCTCACACGAGCCAACAACTCGCCGCAAATATCATTTTGACCAAACCTCCGCCCTCGATTATCTCGATAAACCCAGTATGACCGCCAATACCAGCCAAATCCAATGCCGACGGCGCGATGTAGAAAACAAAGAGCGTTGAGACAGCAAACGCGTTTGGCTCAACTGATACGCCACATCTGCGAGCTTAATCAACTGATTGCCCTGTCGTGTTTTGCTTTCTTCCGCTTTACGCAGTTTCAAATTTTCCGCTTCAATCCGCAGCCGCACCAGCTTAGCTTCTAAAAGCAGCAGCTCGCGCTCTTCTTCATACTCCTGTTGCTTCATCGTCCGCATCCTTATCTATCTCACCGCGCAAATACGCAATGTCTGATCGAATATCCTGCAAGGTTTCAGCCACACGACTGCCCTGCTCCCGATAATCTGCCGATACTGTTTAAAATGATACAGTATAATCAACAGCTTCATAAAAAATACCTAAAAATATCCTCAAAGCCACCAAATTTGACAATGCTATCTCAATATTATCTCTTTTCAGGAAAACATAAGGCTTAAACAAAAGAAGATGTAACTGTCCTAAAAAGTTAAAAATTTGAGAGTCTTTTTCCAATAAGAAATAACAACTCGAGATCTTCTGCTACCATAATACTCAAAGGAGGGAACCAGAATGAATAATGCTAAATTAGTGATTCCAAATTGTAATGAGTTTATGTCTATTTATGGGTTTGATTGCGAAATAGACGATGTTATTCAGACCGTTAAGTTTGTTAACGGTGATGAACAAGTTACTTTGAGCTTTGATCTGACAGTAAATTCTGTCCGACTCTTGTTTTACAGAAAAGATTATATTGTCATTGATCTTTATCTAGAAGATCTGTCGGAGCTATATGTGGATGAAAATGGTAATTACCTATCATTTGAATTTTCTAACAGTCTTCATATCCTGATAAAACTCTATCCCCAAATTAATATTACTGGAACTACCCTGCTATAGATAACCAGAACAAATCTTTCTTTACTGATTATTTGAGGACAACCCCTTATCATTAGAGAGCAAGTGCCTAATCAAGGTTTCAAGAGTATCTTAAAAGCTACGAGAATATTTTTATGTCTATCTATGACGGCATTTGCAATAAAATTGACATATTCTAATATTCTTAGAAAACTCTATACTCCTGTTGCTTCATCGTCCGTATCCTTATCTATCTCACCGCGCAAATACGCAATGTCCGATCGAATATCCTGCAAGGTTTCAGCCACACGACTGCCCTGCTCCCGATAGTCCGCTGATACTTTGCGGAACAATACGGCAATAATCAGCAGGCTCACGAAGAAAATGCCGAAAAATACCCACAAAGCGGCCACATCCGACAGCACGCGGTTCAAGCCGAACAGCAAACCGACCAAGCCCACCATCAACAGCGCGCCGGACAACACCAACCAGATCGCCAACCGGAACACATTCTCCGCCTGACGCGTCAAATCCAAGCTCAATACCTGCAAACGCAACAGCAGCAAATCCGCGCCCTGATTCAACAAAGCCTTGCCATGTTCAAAACGCTGGCGAATTCCCATCTTAACTATCCTTTTTTTCAGGAAAACATAAGGCAGAGGCCGTCTGCACGGCGCAATGAAATCCATGATTTCATGTGCACGCCTATTCAGACGGCCTTAACATATTCACATTAACGACGGTTCAACAACACACCGACAACCAAACCGGCCAATGCGGCAAAACCCATCGCATAATATGGTTTTTCATGCACCACTTCATCAGCTTGTTTGGCACCGCGTTTCAAACGCGCACCTGCATCGGCTTCAAATTCGGCAAAACGCTCTTTGCCTTCTTTCAAACGCTCCTGAGCTGCTTCTTCAAACTGCTCGTATTTCTCACGCGCACGCTCGGCATGATGGCGCAAACGTTCGCCGGCCTCTTCTTCAAAACGGCTCAAACGCTCTTTGGCCACGGCCAATTTTTCTTCCAATTTGGCTCGGGCTTTGCTGCCCTCTTCCGAACCGGCTTCAACACCATTGCGGTACAACTCTTCCACATCATCCATCACTTCTCGGATGTCTTTCAGCAAAGCCTCGCGACGTGCTTCAAAATCGTGTTTTTTCATGCTTTTCTCCTTGATATAGGTTGATATGGTTACAGACTGTTTATCTGTTAATAAATTATAACCGTTTATTCTAAAATAAACGTTAATTTAAATAAAATTAAGTGCTTATTATGAAAACAAGCAAATGAAATTTAAAAAAAGGCCGTCTGAAAACTTCAGACGGCCTTTTCAATTCAGCTTAAAGACTCAAGTCTTATGCCAAACCTTTTGCTTTCAACACTTCCAGCATGGTAGTGCCCAACTCGGCAGGGCTGCGGGTGTAAGCGATACCGGCTTTTTCGAAAGCGGCGAATTTTTCTTCGGCAGTACCTTTACCACCGGAGATAATCGCACCGGCGTGGCCCATACGTTTGCCTTTAGGAGCGGTAACACCAGCGATGTAACCTACAACAGGTTTGGTTACGTTGGATTGGATGTATTCGGCTGCTTCTTCTTCCGCAGTACCGCCGATTTCACCGATCATGATGATGGCGTCGGTATCTGGGTCTTCTTGGAAGAGTTTCAGTGCGTCGATTTGGTTCATACCAGGAATCGGGTCGCCGCCGATACCGATACAGGTTGATTGACCCAAGCCCAGTTTGGTGGTTTGTGCCACGGCTTCGTAAGTCAATGTACCGGAACGGGAAATAATACCGATGCGGCCAGGTTGGTGGATATGGCCCGGCATAATGCCGATTTTGCACTCACCCGGAGTAATCACACCAGGGCAGTTAGGGCCGACCAAGCGGGTACCGTTGCCGTTGGTTTCCAAGTAGCGTTTGGCTTTGAGCATGTCCAGAGTAGGCACGCCTTCGGTAATCACAACGACCAAGCCTACGCCTGAATCAACTGCTTCAACGATAGAGTCCAATACAAACGGAGCTGGAACGTAAATTACAGATGCGTCTGCGCCGGTTTCTTTAACGGCTTCTTTCATAGTGTTGAATACAGGCAGGTCCAGATGGGTTTGACCGCCTTTGCCCGGGGTAACGCCGCCGACAACTTTAGTGCCGTAAGCCAGAGCTTGTTCGGAGTGGAAAGTACCGTTTTTACCGGTGAAACCTTGAACCAATACTTTGGTGTCTTTATTAATCAATACGCTCATTCTTTTCTCCTTAGGCGTTTACGGCTGCAACAATTTTTTCGGCTGCGTCATTCAGGCCGTCTGCAGAAGTCAGTTTCAGACCTGATTCGTTCAGGATTTTCGCGCCGAGTTCGGCGTTGTTACCTTCCAAACGAACAACGACAGGAACGTTGACGTTGATTTCTTTAACGGCTGCCACGATGGCTTCCGCAATCATGTCACAACGTACGATACCGCCGAAGATGTTGATCAATACGCCTTTAACGGATTTGTCTTCCAAAATCAGTTTGAACGCTTCAACCACGCGGTCTTTGGTTGCGCCGCCGCCAACGTCCAAGAAGTTGGCAGGTTGGCCGCCTTTGAGTTTGATGATGTCCATAGTGGCCATCGCCAAACCGGCACCGTTAACCATACAGCCGATGTTGCCTTCCAGGGCAACATAGTTCAGGTCGAATTCAGAAGCTTTCAGCTCACGTTCGTTTTCTTGAGATTTGTCGCGCAATTCAGCGATTTTTGGCAGGCGGTAGAGCGCGTTGCTGTCGATGCCGATTTTGCCGTCCACGCAAGCCAGTGCGCCGTTTTCGCGAACTGCCAATGGGTTTACTTCAAACAGTGCGAAGTCGTTTTCGATAAACGCTTTGTACGCACCGGTCATCAATTTGACGAACTCGTTGATTTGTTTGTCTTTCAAGCCCAATTGGAACGCAACTTCGCGAGCTTGGCAAGGTTGCAGGCCAACCAGCGGATCAACGGTTACTTTGAAGATTTTTTCTGGAGTTTCGGCAGCAACTTTTCGATTTCCACGCCACCTTCGGTAGAAGCCATGAATGTAACGCGGCGGGTAGAACGGTCAACCACTGCGCCCAAGTACAGCTCGGTTTGAACCGGATACATGTCTTCGCAAACCAAAACGCTGTTGACAGGTTGGCCGTTGGCATCGGTTTGGTAAGTTACCAAGTTGGTGCCAATCAGGCTTTCAGCCACTTCTTTAGCTTCTTCGCGGCTTTTAACGACTTTTACGCCGCCCGCTTTACCGCGGCCGCCGGCGTGTACTTGTGCTTTGACAACAGCGAATTTGCCGCCCAATTTGTCGTAAGCTGCAGCGGCTTCTTCGCCGTTGTGTGCCAAAATACCGCCTTGTACGGGCAAACCGTAGCTAGCCAGCAGTTCTTTAGCCTGATACTCGTGTAAATTCATGGATTTCTCCTTAAGGTGAGTGGGTTTTAGGAATCGCCCTGCGGCCAATCCCATATTTTCAGACGGCCCTACTATTTACTGAAGGGCAACCACATCCGCGCCAGCAGATACATGGTTGCACCGCCTCCCCCGAGAATAAAAAGACGATGCCTTTTTTACGCGAATTCGGGCAGAGCAGATAAACGGCAAGGCTGAAACTGATAAACAACAATGCCACGCGCCAAACCAATTCTTTATCTTTGAAACGGTTGAGCGTATAAGTTTCGGTCATCATCACATACATCTGCCACAATGCGGCCATACACATGCTGATGATGCCCGCCGGTATAAAGAAAATACCGACTATTTCTTTGTTCATAATGAATGTAAATGCTGTGTGTTTGTCTGACTGAATTATAAATCAGAAAACGAAGCGCTCGGAACATTCAATTTGTCGAAGGCCTTAAGGCCGTCTGAAAAATTTCAGACGGCCTTAATGTCTATCAACCGTGTAAAGCGCGTTTGTCGGCCGCCAATGCAGCTTCGTGAACCACTTCGGACAAGGTTGGGTGGGCATGGATAATGCGTGCGATGTCTTCGCTGCTAGCGAAGAATTCGAGTGCAGTCACGCCTTCGGTAACCAATTCGCTGACAACCGGGCCAATCATGTGTACGCCCAAGATGCGGTCGGTTTTGGCATCTGCCAACACTTTAACCGTACCTTTGGCTTTGCCCATTGCCAATGCGCGACCGTTTGCACCGAAACCTGAAGTACCTTTTTTGTACTCCACGCCTTCGGCTTTGAGCTGCTCTTCGGTTTTACCCACCCAAGCGATTTCAGGATCGGTGTAAATCACGAATGGTACGTTGTTGAAGTCGATATGCGGTTTTTGACCGGCAATGCGCTCTGCAACGGCAACGCCTTCGTCGCTGGCTTTGTGTGCCAACATCGGGCCGCGAACCACGTCACCGATTGCCCATACGTTAGGCAGGTTGGTACGGCATTCGCCGTCCACTTTGATAAAGCCGCGCTCGTCTTTTTCCAAGCCTACGGCTTCGGCGTTCAGGCCTTTGGTGTTTGGAATACGGCCGATGGCAACGATCAGTTTGTCGAATACTTCGGTTTTGGCTTCGCCGGCAGCAGTTTCGTAAGCAACGGAAACGCCTTTGCCTTCAGATTTGATGTCGCCGATTTTCACGCCCAATTCAATGTTCAAACCTTGCTCTTTGGTGAAGTATTTGAAGGCTTCTTTGGCGATTTGCTGGTCGGCGGCAGCCAGGAAGGTCGGCGCAGCTTCAAGAATGGTAACTTCTGCACCCACGCGATTCCATACGGAACCCATTTCCAAACCAATCACGCCAGAACCGATCACGCCGAGTTTGGCAGGTACTTCGGTCAGGTTCAATGCGCCTTCGTTATCCAATACGTTCACGTTGTCGATGGCAACTTGTGGCAGCGGACGCGGTACGGAACCGGTGGCTACGATGACGTGTTTGGCTTCGATAACGGTTTTCTCACCTTTGTTATCGACTTCGATTTGGTAAGCATCGCCATTTTTACCGGCAAAGGAAGCAGTACCGAACAGGCTGGTTACTTTGTTTTCTGGAACAGGAATTTCACGCCGCCGGTCAGTTTGGTCACGATGGCATCTTTGCGCTCAATCATTTTGGCCGCGTCGAATTTTACGTCGCCGACAGTGATACCGTGTTCGGCAAAATCGTGTTGCGCAGCGTGGAAATGTTCGCTGGATTGCAACAGGGCTTTAGAAGGGATACAGCCTACGTTCAAGCAAGTACCGCCCAATGCAGGGGCATTGCCTGCTTTGTTAACGCCTGCATCGACGCAAGCGGTTTTGAAACCCAGTTGCGCGGCACGGATAGCGGCAACGTATCCGCCCGGGCCAGCACCAATCACTACTACATCATATTGAGACATCGTGTCATCCTTTGCTTTTTGCAGTATCTCAAAATAAAAACGATACTTTTTGTTTCTTTTTTATTTTGAATGACTGCGTTTTGATGGTTTTAAGAAAAGGCCGTCTGAAAGTCCATATCTGTCGATTCATTCGAATCAAATGTTTCAGACGGCCTCAATCGTTCGTTGAGCCTATTGTAGCACGATACTACATTACGCTACATCTAAATAAAAATTCAGACGGCCTTTTCATTAATAAATAAAAGGCCGTCTGAAACGATTACAGATCCAACAACAGGCGAGCTGGGTCTTCCAACGCGTCTTTAATGGCTACCAAGGTCAATACAGCTTCGCGGCCGTCAATGATACGGTGGTCATAAGACAGAGCCAGATACATCATTGGACGGACAACAACTTGACCGTTTTCAACTACAGCGCGCTCTTTAGTGGCGTGCATACCCAAAATCGCAGATTGAGGCGGGTTGATGATCGGGGTGGACATCATAGAACCGAAAGTACCGCCGTTGGTAATACTGAATGTACCGCCGGTCAGATCTTCGATAGCGATTTTGCCGTCTTTTGCTTTTTTCGCGTAATCAACAATTGCTTGTTCGATATCGGCAATGCTCATTTGGTCGGCATCGCGCAGGATTGGCACAACCAAACCGCGTGGGCTGCCAATCGCGATACCGATGTCGAAGTAGCCGTGGTACACGATGTCTTTGCCGTCAACAGAAGCATTCACAACCGGGTATTTTTTCAGGGCGGCAACAGCGGCTTTAACGAAGAAGGACATAAAGCCCAGTTTTACGCCGTGTTCTTTCTCGAATTTATCTTTGTACTTCGCACGCAAGTCCATGATTGGTTTCATGTTGACTTCGTTGAATGTAGTCAGAATAGCGTTTTCTTGTTGAGAAGCCAAGAGGCGTTCTGCAACACGGGCACGCAGGCGGCTCATTGGTACGCGTTCTTCAGGACGTGCGCCGGCAGGAAGTGCAACGGCAGGAGCAGCGGCTGCGGCAGGTTTGGCAGCGGCATTTTGTACGTCTTCTTTCAATACGCGACCGTCACGGCCGGAACCTTGCAATGCGTTCACGTCAACACCGGTCTCAGCAGCCAGTTTGGCGGCAGCAGGCATAGCGGCATTATTTTGTGCAGTAGCAGGAGCGGCAGCTGGGGCTGCTTCTGCAGGCGCGGCGGCAGGTGCTTCAGCAGCGGCAGTAGCAGCTGTATCGATACGAGCCAAAACTTGGTCGGCAACAACGGTTTCACCGTCTTGCGCTACGATTTCAACCAATACGCCGGCTTGTGGAGAAGGTACTTCCAAAACCACTTTGTCAGTTTCGATATCGATCAGAATTTCGTCACGGGCAACTGCTTCGCCAACTTTTTTCTTCCATTCCAAGAGCGTGCCTTCAGATACGCTTTCAGACAGCATAGGTACTTTTACATCAATAATCATTTTGTGTCTCCAATGGCCCTTTCAGACGGCCTGTTGTGTGTTTTTAATTCTGCATATGGGTATTCCGCCTGAGCAGACTCAGACGGAATGCTACTTGGTTTACAATACCAAAGCGTCTTCAACCAATTGTTTCAATTGAGCAATGTGTTTGCTTGAGTAGCCCACTGCAGGCGATGCGCTGCTTGGACGACCGGCATAAGACAGTTTTTGCTCTTCGCTGATAACGTCTTCGATGCGGTGGCGGATTTGGTAGAACGCACCTTGGTTTTTCGGCTCTTCTTGTGCCCAAACCACAGATTTTGCGTTCGGATATTTCGCCAGTTCAGCTTTAACCTCTTCGTATGGGAACGGATACAGCTGCTCAACGCGGACGATAGCAACATCATCTTCCAGTTTACGCTCGGCACGGCCAGCTTCCAAGTCATAGTAAACCTGACCGGCACACAATACCACGCGTTTCACGCTGTCGTTGCTTGCGCGTTCGGCGGTATCGCCGATAACCGGACGGAAAGTCGAACCTTCGGTAAAGTTTTCCAGCGGGCTCATTGCACCTTTGAAGCGCAACAGGCGTTTGGACATGAAAATCACCAGTGGTTTGCGGTATGAACCCAAGACTTGACGTTGCAAGAGGTGGAACATTTGCGACGCTTCAGACGGCATGATGACTTGCATATTGTTCTCAGAACACAGTTGCAACCAACGTTCCACGCGTGCAGAAGAGTGCTCAGGGCCTTGACCGTCGTAACCGTGCGGCAGGATGGTGGTCAGACCGCACAAACGACCCCATTTGGTTTCGCCTGAAGACAGGAATTGGTCGATAGTTACTTGCGCGCCGTTGGCGAAGTCACCGAATTGAGCTTCCCAAATGGTTAGCTTGTCAGGAGCGGAGCAGGCAAAGCCGTACTCGAACGCCATCACGGCTTCTTCGTTCAAGATAGAGTCGATAACCAGGAACTCGCCCAAGCCTTCGCCCATGTTGCGCAGAGGAACATAAGTACCGTCGTCCCATTTTTCGCGTTTTTGATCGTGCAATACTGCATGACGGTGTGAGAATGTACCGCGGCCGGAGTCCTCACCGGAGATACGCACGCCATGACCTTTGGTCAGCAGGCTTGCGTATGCGAGGGTTTCGGCCATACCCCAGTCGATGGCTTGTTTGCCGGATGCCATGGCTTTACGCGCTTCGATCACACGTTTTGCAGTCGAATGCAGGGCAAAGCCTTCCGGTACGGCGGTAAATTTCTCGGTAAGGCGCTCGATGTCGGCGGCAGGCAAACCGGTTTCGATTTTTTCGCGCCAATCTTTGCCTTGGTATTTGCTCCAGTCGATTTGTGTGCGTTGGAAGTTGCTCAAAGTTGTTTGTTCAACATGTTCGCCTTTGTCCAAAGCATCACGGTAGGCTTGGATGTAGCCGTCAGCCTCAGCTTGGGTTACCACGCCTTCGGCAATCAGTTGTTCGGTGTACAAAGCACGCGCACCCGGGTGTTGCGATACTTTTTTGTACATCATCGGTTGGGTCAGGGTCGGATCATCGCCCTCGTTGTGGCCCCATTTACGGTAGCAGACAACGTCGATCACGATGTCTTTATGGAATTTTTTGCGGTAATCCAAAGCGGCTTGGATAGCAAAGCAAACGCGTTCAGGGTCATCGCCGTTCACGTGGATAACCGGAGCGGAAACCATTTTCGCGATATCGGTACAGTATACGGTAGAACGGGTATCGCGGGTATCGGAAGTGGTAAAGCCGATTTGGTTGTTGATCACGATGTGAACAGTACCGCCGGTGGTATAGCCGCGTGTTTTAGACAGGTTGAATGTTGCTTGGTTAACACCCAAACCGATAAATGCGGAGTCACCGTGAATCAATACTGGCAAAACTTTATCGCGGCCGTTTTCGCCCAAACGTTTTTGTTTGGCGCGCGCAGAACCTTCCACTACTGGGTTAACAATTTCCAAGTGTGACGGGTTAAATGCCAAAGAAACGTGCATTGGGCCGTGTGGCGTAGCGATATCGGAGCTGAAGCCCATGTGGTATTTCACGTCGCCGCTAGGCAATTTGATTTCGGCACGGCCTTCAAATTCGGCAAACAGATCAGCCGGTTTTTTGCCCAAAATGTTAACCAAAACATTCAGACGGCCACGGTGTGCCATACCGATGATGACTTCTTCCACGCCGTCTTTACCGGCGTTTTGAATCAAATAGTTCAAACCGGCAATCGCGCTTTCGCCGCCTTCTACACCAAAGCGTTTTTGGCCGACATATTTGGTATGCAGGTAGCGTTCCAGAGTTTCGGCGGCAGTCATTTCTTTCAAGATACGGCGTTTTTGTTCAACGTTGTAGCTTGGCGTAGACAGTACGCTTTCAAAATAATTACGAACCCAACGACGCTCTTCGGTATTTGGAATGTAGATGTACTCTACCGCGATATGGCCGCAGTAGGTTTGTTTGAGGTTACTGATGATTTGGGACAGAGGCAGTTTGCTCTGACCGGAAAAATCGCCCTCGCCCATATTGAACTGAAGCGCCATATCGGCATCTGACAGACCATGGAATTTAGGATCGAGAGCTTCGATATTTTGAGGAGGAATACGTTTGAGCGGATCAAGTTGGGCTGCACCCACGCCTTGAATACGATAGGCAGAAATCAGTCGCAAAACGCTGACTTGCTTTTTCATCATTGCCTCATCCACACCGCCTGCAACAGCAGATGCAATTTTCTTTTTAGCCAAAGTGGCAAATGATTCACGAATCGGTGTGTGGGCAACATCGACAGCGACTGCGCCCGGCTGTTTACTCAAATCTGTAAAGTACTGTTTCCATTTTTCATCGACAGATTCCGGATTATCCAGAAACTTTTCATACAACTCCTCGATGTATGGCGCATTAGAACCAAACAGATAAGAGAAATTGAGTTTTTCGTCCATCATGGCGTGAGCTCTTTTCTTTAAAATATAAACAAAGGGTAGAATCCCGTGTTCTCCGAACGGAATTCAGGCCGTCTGAAATGACACTTTATTCTACCCTATTTCAAATCAAATTACCTGCTATCAACTTAATTAATTACGACCAACCTCATTGAAAACGGCAATTCGATTTTTTCAAACGACTTTTCAACAATATATTAATGTATTGTCTATCAGCGTTTATCTACCGGAACGTAATCGCGACGCTCTGCACCGGTATACAGTTGACGTGGGCGACCGATTTTCAGTGCCGGATCGCTAATCATTTCATGCCAATGAGAAATCCAACCTACACTGCGCGACAATGCGAAGATAACGGTAAACATTTCAGTTGGAATGCCCAATGCGGACAAGACGATACCGGAGTAGAAATCGACGTTTGGATACAGCTTGCGCTCAACAAAGAATGGATCTTTCAGTGCAATTTGTTCCAATTCCATCGCCAGCTTGAATTTAGGACTGTTTTCCAAGCCCAATTCTTTCAAGACTTCATAACAGGTTTCGCGCATGATGCTGGCTCGCGGGTCCATATTGCGGTATACGCGGTGACCGAAGCCCATCAGACGGTATTTGCGTTGTTTCACACCTTCCATGTATGCAGCAACATTAGATACATCGCCGATTTCGTCCAGCATCTTCAACACAGCTTCGTTTGCACCGCCGTGTGAAGCACCCCACAGACAGGCGATACCGGCAGCGATACAGGCAAATGGATTTGCACCAGAAGAGCCAGCCAAACGTACGGTCGAAGTAGAAGCGTTTTGCTCGTGGTCGGCATGCAAGATAAAGATGCGGTCAAGCGCGCGAGCCAATACTGGATTAGGTTTGTATTCTTCACATGGTGTCGCAAACATCATGTGCAAGAAGTTTTCAGCATAGGAAAGGTTATTTTTTGGATAATTGAACGGCAGACCGTTGGAATAACGGTAACACATCGCCGCAATTGTCGGAATTTTGGAGATTAAGCGGTAAATCGCAATTTTGCGGTGTTCAGGATTAGCAATATCCAAACTGTCTTGATAGAACGCAGACAAAGCGCCAACCACACCAACCATCATCGCCATTGGGTGCGCATCGCGACGGAAACCGCGGAAGAACCAAGTCAGCTGCTCATGCAACATAGTATGGCGACCGACTGTGGCATCAAATTCTTTTTTCTGTTCAGGGGTAGGCAGTTCGCCGTAAATCAACAGATAGCAAACTTCCAAATAATCGGATTTTTCTGCCAGCTGCTCGATAGGATAACCACGGTAATACAACAGACCTTCATCGCCATCAATATAAGTGATTTTGGATTCGCAACTTGCAGTTGACACAAATCCAGGATCGAAGGAAAACAGACCTGTATTTTTTGTCAAAGCACGAATATCAACCACATCATGGCCGATACTTGCTTCCAATACTGGCAGTTCCAAGGTCTCTTGATTTGGGGTGGTGAGCTTGACTGATTTAGACATTCTTAAACTCCTTTGTAAGTTGGGGCTTTCGTTTCCGCCTAAGCGGCACGGTCCTTTTTTTCAGACGGCCTCAGTATGGAAAGAGCTTGTTCGGATTGGCATCGCAAACAAGCTCTATAACACATCATGCCTGTCTGATTTTTTCAAGCATGGGAATCAGGTGCTTCTTGTCCGTCGCCGAATGTCCGTTAATCAAGGCAAGCAATTCTTGGTCTTGAAATTCGAGAATTTCGGAAAATTCAGACAATTCCTGATCACTCAGGTGCTCGAATTCTTTTTCCATAAACCTGCCGAAGATTAAGTCTAATTCCAACAATCCCCGGCGAGTTTGAAAACGGATTTTCCGTTTGGCAATATCGTCAAAAACCATCATTTCTTAAACGGCTCGTTTCAACATAATCTCTTTAATCTTACCGATGGCTCGGGTCGGATTCAAGTGTTTAGGACATACGTCTACGCAGTTCATAATGGTGTGGCAACGGAACAAACGGTATGGGTCGTTCAGATTATCCAAACGCTCATTAGTGATGGTATCACGGCTATCCGCAATGAAACGGTAAGCATTCAGCAAGCCAGACGGACCAACGAATTTATCAGGATTCCACCAGAATGACGGGCAGGCAGTCGAACAGCAGGCGCACAAAATACACTCGTACAAACCGTCCAACTCTTTACGCTCTTCCTGAGTTTGCAGACGCTCTTTGTCCGCATCGATAGGGTTGTCGTTGACAACGTAAGGTTTGATGGAGTGATATTGTTTGAAGAACTGGGTCATATCCACAATCAGGTCGCGGATAACAGGCAGGCCTGGCAGAGGACGGATTTTAACCGGCTGTTTCAGGCTGCGCAGATCGGTCAGACATGCCAAGCCGTTTTTGCCGTTGATGTTCATACCGTCAGAACCGCAAATACCTTCGCGACAAGAACGGCGGAAAGACAATGTATCGTCTTGTGCTTTCAGGCGCACCAAAGCGTCCAAAAGTTTAACGTCGGTCGGTTCCAATTCCAACTCGTAACGTTGCATATAAGGTTTGACATCAACGTCCGGGTTGTAACGGTAAATTTCAAAACTCATTTTTTCCATGAGAAGTGTTCCTTTTCTCATAAACTGCTCAATGATTTTGTATTATAAATTCAAGCAGTTCAATGTGGGTATGGTTAGGTTTCAGACGGACTTTAAGGTAAAGGCCGTCTGAAAACTCATCAATAAACGCGTTTAGCCGGTTTGATGTATTCCACGCTCAAAGGCTTGGTATGTACCGGTTTGTAAGACAAAGTATTGGTATCTGAATGATACAGGGTATGTTTCATCCAGTTTTCGTCATCGCGCTCAGGATGGTCGTCTGAAGCGTGTGCGCCACGCGATTCTTTACGTGCTTCGGCAGACACCAAAGTCGCTTTCGCTACTTCAATCAGATTATCCAATTCCAAAGCTTCGATACGCGCGGTATTCCATACTTTGCTCTTGTCTTTGATTTCAGTACGTTTCACGCGCTCGGCAATCTCCATGATTTCTCGAACGCCTTTGCTCAGAATCTCATCGGTACGGAACACGCCGGCATGCAGTTGTACAGAGCGTTGCAGTTCGCGACGCAATGCATCAACGTTTTCACCATCGGTTTGGTTGTCCAAACGCTCAATACGTTGGCGGGTCAATTCACCGGCATTAGCAGGCAAAGGTTTCCAGTCGCTTTGCTCTTTGATGAATTTAATCATACTGTCACCGGCAGCTTTACCGAATACCACCAAGTCCAACAGAGAGTTAGTACCCAAGCGGTTCGCACCGTGTACGGAAGCACAAGCGCACTCACCTGCCGCATACAGACCTTTTACAGGTACTTCGTAATCTTCACCTTGTGGAACAACGACTTCGCCATGGTAGTTGGTCGGAATACCGCCCATCATGTAGTGAGTAGTCGGCACAACAGGAATCGGGTCTTTAATCGGGTCGATACCGGCAAACTGAATGGAAATCTCGCGGATGCCCGGCAGTTTTTCCATAATTTTTTCTGCACCGATATGGTCGATTTTCAGCAATACGTGGTCTTTGTTTTTACCACAGCCGCGGCCTTCGTAGATTTCCATTGCCATCGCACGGGAAACCACGTCACGGGAAGCCAAGTCTTTTACAGTCGGAGCGTAACGTTCCATAAAGCGTTCGCCGTCGGCATTCAACAAAATACCGCCCTCACCGCGTACACCCTCGGTAATCAATACACCGGCACCGGCTACACCAGTCGGGTGGAATTGCCAGAATTCCATGTCTTCCAACGGAATACCTGCACGTGCACAAATACCCAAACCATCACCGGTATTCATATAAGCATTGGTTGAAGACGCATAAATACGGCCGCCGCCACCGGTAGCAAACATCACGGCTTTAGCGTGGAAAATATAAACTTCGCCGGTTTCCATTTCCATGGCGGTTACACCGACGACGTCGCCGTTTTCATCACGAATCAAATCTTGTGCCGTCCATTCCACAAAGAATTGTGTATTGGCACGGACGTTTTGTTGGTACAAAGTATGCAACATCGCATGGCCGGTACGGTCGGCAACTGCACATGCACGTTCTACCGCACGTTTACCGTGTTCGGCAGTATGACCGCCGAAAGGACGTTGGTAGATTTTACCGCTTTCCACACGGTCAAAAGGCATACCCATGTGCTCCAACTCAATTACGGCTTCAGGCGCGGCGCGACACATAAACTCAATCGCATCTTGGTCGCCTAACCAGTCAGAACCTTTCACGGTATCGTACATGTGCCAATCCCAACGGTCTTCCTGCACATTACCCAATGAAGCAGAAATACCACCTTGAGCCGCTACAGTATGCGAACGGGTTGGAAACACTTTAGACAAAACAGCACAATTCAGGCCGGATTTAGACAATTGGAGGGCTGCACGTAAACCTGCACCACCACCGCCAACAATCACGGCATCAAACTTGCGAACAGGAAAACCCATATTTACCCCCAAATTACTTTAACTGAATACACCAAGCAGCCTACCAACCAAACGATGGTGGCAACTTGTAAAAACAAACGCAGGCCGAAAGGCTTAATGTAGTCCATCCACAAATCGCGGATACCTACCCATGCATGCAGGAATACGGCCAAGAAGCTCACTTGGGTAAATACTTTCACCCAAGTCTGATCAAAAAATGCCTGCCATGCCGAATATTCTTTAGGCAACGTAAACAAAACAACCAAAAGAACCACGGTATACACCAGCATGATGACCGCAGTTGCACGTTGCATTGCCCAATCGCGCAAACCGTAATGCGCACCTGTCAATTTACGTTCTACCATAACAAAGCTCCCAAAACGACGGTCAGAATCAAAGCAGAAGCAAATACAACTTTAGCAGTAGTACGGGCAGTATTTAATTCCAGGCCTTTATGCACATCCAAAAACAGAAAGCGGATACCGGCAAAAAAGTGGTGCAGATATGCCCACAACAGACCGATAAGGATCAGCTTCACAAACGGATTGGAGATAGCAGAACGATATGCTTCAAATGACGCTTCGCGATCCAGCGTTCCAGAGAAGAAATACAAGAGAACAGGCAGCATCACAAACAAGCCGACGCCGCTGATACGGTGAAGAATAGATACAATCCCCGGTATGGGCAATCGGATATTCGGAATTTCCAAAAATACCGGGCGTGATTTGGCGGACATGGTCAGTTCCTCTAGATTTATTATCAGCTCAAAACCTATAGCTCAGCACTACAATAAGCTACATAAACCATAATTTACCTGTTTTATCTCATTTTGAACAGTGCAATTTATGAATGCTCTAATGATTTTTACCAAAAGACCAATAAAATCAAACAATCATTCTTAGATTTTTTTTGCGTGGCTAGCCTTTTTTGTTACTTTCCTGCAATTAAGCCATCTCCCCATCAAAGCACTTACAATAACATCATTATGATTTGAGAATTGTATCTATTGTGAGATAAATTCTCACTCTTGATACCTAATCTTTACAAAGGCATAAGCTATTCTTAACTTATTACCATTGCATTATCATCATTACTCTTACATAGTTATACATTCAAAGACATTTCATCTATCCCTAGATGGACTAAAATACAGTGCAATACCAACAATGTTTCCATACCTTATAAGGAAGCTGCATCATGACACACTCCCCTCATCAAAATACACCCGATCCGGAGGACTACATCCCCTCCTTCCGCCGTCGAAATTTAGACACATCCGGCTTTATGAAAAAACTCGGACGCTTTGCCGGCCGTCTGGGCAAACCTGTCGTCCGACAGCTTTATGCACTTTATTACCTTTGGGAATCCGAACACACGCCCAAACGGGCTAAAATGATTATTGTCGGCGCACTGGTTTATTTCCTCAGCCCTATCGACAGCATTCCCGACCTTCTGATTCCATTTGGCTTCAGCGATGACATTGCCGTCATTGCGCTGGTTTATTCTCAGATGAAAAACTATCTGACCGAAGATATTCAAGAAAAAGCCCGTCAAGCGGCTGACAAGCTGTTTGGTTCTTAACAACATGCACCGACCACAAGTCGGACACACTTTTTCTTCAAATACACCTAAATCGCCTATGAAAAACCACTCTGCACTTTCTGCCTACCTTAACAACAGCCAGGGTGATTCCCTGACCTTAGCTCTCGCAGTGTAAGAATTTCACTTCGAAAAACCTTATAGGCTTATTACTGGCGATATCGTGCACCACTAGAACAGACAGACTCGTGTTGCATCGGCAAACAACGTTTACAATACAGCAAAATAAAAGGCCGTCTGAAACCTAAAATCTAGGTTTCAGACGGCCTTTTCTCCATCATATCTCAACTTATGATGACTTCCTATTTTTTTGAACCTTCTTAGAATACAAATAGTCAATAAAAATCCCACATGAAACAACGAAATATACACCTGAAATAAACATATACAGCATAGTAATCAAACCCTGCCCCATATCTCCACAACAGGGAGGCGTAGAAGACATCCAATACAAATACAGATATACTCCATTAATAATCGATGTAATCGCAAGAGAAGTAAAAATATATCTCTTGAAACAAAAATAGGGGAGGCATAAAAAAACTGCAATAACAGACTCAATCCTGCAATCTCTACAGCCTCTCTTGACTCATTCGCTCCTAAATCAAAATATTTCGACCATGCATAAGACCATATAACCATAACGACAGAAATAAAAACAGCCGTAGTCAATAAATAGAAAAAACGCTGTTGTTTGTTTTGAAATTTTAAAAACATCATATTAAATAGAATTCAACGACACACATACATATAAAAAGAAGGCTGCCTGAATATTCAGACGGCCTTCTCAGTTTATGACTTTTTATTTCAAAGGTTGCATACCCATAACTTCCATCAGGAAGTTGGTAAATGCAGGATTGCTTGGCTTAGTATCCATGTTTTTCCAACGTTGCTGCCAACCGCGCAAAGCACCTTGGATGTACTGTTTGGATTGCTCGGTAGTAATTTCACCACGTTGGCTGTCAACGGCAGAACGCAGATAAACTTCGTACATACTGTCATCGACAGAGTTGCGTCCCACTTGTTGGATACGGAAGCGGTTCAAATATTGGGCAGCCTGAACTTTGGTCAGACTACCTTGGCTCACTTGGGTACTCAAGCGACGTGCTTCATCATGAATCTTGGAAACATCTGCCCAATGCGAAGGAGCCAAATGATAACCGGTAGCTGAAACTTGTGAATCAGCCTTAGGTTTCTTGACGTTGGTTGGTCGAACTGGCACTTCTTTCAATGTTGGAACATAAATCGATTCACAACCGGCAAGTGCCGCCACAGCAAGGATAGGAAGAATGTATTTTTTCATAATGCGCATTATAAGCATGATTCGTTGAAGAAACCAACTTTTGAATAACGGTATTCAAAGCTCATTAACTGAATTACAACAGATTTCATACGATATCTCAAGCCCATACGCAAAAAAGGCCGTCTGAAAACGGCCTTTTAACAATAATCCTATATTATGCCAAATCGGCAAACAAAGGCGTAGAAAGATAGCGTTCGCCATACGATGGCAACAAGACAACAATCAGCTTGCCTTCGTTTTCAGGTTTTTTAGCCAGTTGCAATGCGCTCCATACCGCGGCACCGGAAGAAATACCTACCAAAATACCTTCTTTTTCGGCCATAGCGCGCGCAGTTTCAAACGCTGCCTCGTTAGGTACTTTGGAAATGCTGTCGTAAACAGTCGTATTCAAAACGCTGGGGATAAAGCCTGCACCCAAACCTTGAATCGGATGTGGGCCTTTCTCACCACCGCTCAATACTGGGGAAGCTTCAGGCTCGACAGCCACGATTTGAACTTCGGGTTTGTATTTTTTCAACACTTCGCCCACGCCGGTAATCGTACCGCCCGTACCCACACCGGCCACGAAAATATCCACTTTACCGTCTGTATCGCGCCAAATCTCTTCGGCAGTGGTTTTGCGGTGAACTTCAGGATTGGCCTCGTTATCAAATTGGCGCGGCATGAAATAAGTGCCCGGATGTTCGTCCACTAAAGATTGAGCTTTGGCAATAGCGCCCGCCATGCCTTCGGCAGCAGGGGTCAAAATCAATTCTGCACCAAACGCACGCAGCAGCATTTTGCGTTCTTTACTCATGCTTTCAGGCATGGTGATGGCCAATTTATAACCGCGGGCCGCGCACACCATGGCCAAACCGATACCGGTATTGCCACTGGTTGCCTCGACGATAACGGTATCTTTATTGATTTTACCGGCTTGCTCGGCCGCTTCAATCATAGATTCGGCAATACGGTCTTTCACGCTGCTGCCTGGATTAAAGAATTCAAGTTTAACGGCGATTTGCGCTTTTAAACCTTCGGTCAGGCGGTTCAGTTTCACCAGAGGTGTATTGCCGATCAGCTCGGTAATATTATTTGCAATTTTCATTTCCTACTCCTGATTTAGATGTAATACAGCCTGCATATTAAACTCAGGCCGTCTGAAAAACCAATATCGAAAATTTCTTTCTTTATAACTTTTGGTTCAAGCGCGGTCAATATCCACTACGCTCAAAAATCAATGTAACGGCAACCATAGCCTGCATCACGACGGCAACCATCCAGCCTGCCCACATCTGCCGCATACTGAAAAGAGAGGCAGACTGCTTGCAAACAACCACACGGTGCAGATAAAACACCAGCATCAACACGCCCTGCAAAACAAACCAATAAATCGGTTTCAAGGCATAAATTTTCAGCAAGGCCGCCCATGCAAAAACCGCGCCTGCCAATGGCAAGGTGAAATAAACCACGCCTGCCAAGAAAACAAAAGCCAAAGTCATGACGACATTGGAAACCGCAAATAAGGTCAAACCGGCATATTCGCCTGCCGACCAAAACTTTTTGTCTTCGGTTTTACTGCAGTCATCAATAAAGAAGAAAATACTGGCGATTGTCAGATAAAAATGAGGGATGAACAAAGGGCCTGTATGCGTAAAACCCCACATTCCGGGCAACAAGCGCGCGCCTAGTGCCGAAATCCCCAGCCACAACAACACTGCAGCCCACAACCATTGAAACCGCTGCGCGCGAAAAATAAATGCCAACGATACCGCAGCATACGCGACGGCAAACCAAAAATCCAAAGAAACCATCATGAATACTGCAACTCACCTTCAAAAACGGTTTCAGCAGGGCCGGTCATTTGCACATCGCCACCTTCTTCCCAACTGATAAACAATTCGCCGCCAGGCAGAGTAACACGCACAGGCGCACCCGCTTTCAGCAAGCCATTGCGCACGCCTGCCACCACGGCCGCACACGCTCCAGTGCCGCAAGCCTGAGTTTCCCCCACCCCGCGTTCAAACACGCGCAGGCGGACTGACAATTCATCTTCGACCTGCAAAAAGCCGACATTGACCCGTTCAGGGAACTGCTCGTGCGACTCAATAGCGCTGCCCCAATATTCCACTGGCGCAGTCTCAACATCATCAACCAAAATCACCGCATGCGGATTACCCATATTCACGCAGCTTACCGGTACAGACTCCAAACCGACTAAGACAATATGTGTCAGCGCATCTTCATTTTCACCATGTGCAGGCACAAACGGAATTTCAGACGGCATGAAACGCGGTTTACCCATATTGACGGTAACCAAACCGTTATCCAACAGCTTCGGCACAATAATCCCTTTGGCCGTTTCGACCAAAATTTCCGTTTTATCCGTCAAACCCTTATCCGCGACAAAACGCGCAAAACAACGCGCACCATTGCCGCACTGCTCTACTTCCCGACCATCGGCATTGAAAATGCGGTACCGAAAATCGACCGCATCAGAAGAAGGCTTCTCCACTACCAAAAACTGATCAAAACCCACGCCGCGATAGCGGTCTGCCCATTGGGCAAGCGGCGCAGCCAACGGATCAAAGTCCTGATTGATGGCATTGACCACCATAAAATCATTGCCCAAGCCGTGCATCTTTGTAAATTTCAAAGTTTTCATTATTCATTCACATTCTTATTAAATCATTATTTCGACACATTCTACACCAGAATGATATATCCGTTTCTATCTTGTTTTTCAGACGGCCTTGCGCCCTTTTACCAATACTAACACCAGCCACACCGCAAAAATACTATACTTCCCACATTACAAACATTTCTTATTACAAGGATACACATTATGAAAAAAGTTCTCTTACCTACCCTTTTGGCCGCTTCACTCAGCGCATGTACAGTCGGCACGCCCGGCGTTTCCGTCGGTTTAGGCGTCGGCACCAGCATCGGCCGCCATGTCGGCCTGGGTACATCCATCAACATCCCTGTCGGCTTGGACAAAACCACCAAAGGCACGGATTCAGACGGCATCCGTATCTCAGAAGAACAAATCGTGACCTATTTTGATGCACACGGCACACCCAGCAACAGCGCAGTCAAAGGCGGCTTCCATCGCCAACTGATCAGCAAACGCAACAACGAATACGTCGTCCAAGACTTTTACAGCGACAACAGCCAAAAACGCACGGACCCTTACGTCCTCAGCCGCAACCAACTGATGCAGTTCCGCGCCACGCCAAGCAATGGCTCGTTAACCACTTACGCCTACAACGGCACCGTGATGCAGCAGCAAGTGTTCCAAAACGGCAAATTGGTTAACGCCAAATACTAAAGGCCGTCTGAAACGGCTGGGGAGTATGTGAAACTTGATTACAAAATATTTTTAACATTCAAACATTTGAAATATTTTGCACCATTTTCTTAAAAATATTGATTGACACATTTTTTCCAGCCATTATAATACGCCCCATTCCCCGATAGCTCAGTCGGTAGAGCGACGGACTGTTAATCCGCAGGTCCCTGGTTCGAGCCCAGGTCGGGGAGCCAAATTTTAAAAGCCTGAACTGCTGTTCAGGCTTTTTTACATCAATAAGGAACGATTGTTTTTTCCCAAAGAAAGCCCTGAATCCTCATAAGACCTTTGTAAAGTCCTCTACCCGCCAAACTGGCACGCCTTGCGCCCTAACCGCTTCGACTGATGAACAAACGCAAATAGCCCGAAACCTTTTGTCAATCAGGTTTCGGGCTGTTTTATTTTTGAATAGGCAGCATCTTTTCAGACGGCCTTGTCCATCAAATTTGGCACATCATTTCACACACGGATTATCTAAAACGACCGAGACATTGCGTTCGGCTTTGTTCATATACGTCATGCGGATTTTCTTGCCTTTAAATTCTGCTTCGACGACGGATTCCAGCGTGGCAACATCTTGGAGGAAGCCGAATTTTTTGTCGTTTGCAGCAATGAATTTGACAGGTTTGTCGCGGAACAGCGAGTAGAACGACACGCCTTTATTATCTGCTGTCACGGCGCATTGCGTTTTGCTGTCGGTGGCGATGACGGAGGAAAGCGTATGGGGCTTGTGGGTACGGTCGGCGAAGGTGGTGTAGGAATCATACGACCCGAAGCTAGTCCTTAATACGAAGGTATTGCCAAGCCACTTATGGCTAGTCCTGTCTTCGGGAAGATTTTTCTCGATGGCTTTTTTGCCTGCAAAGAAAGAGCATTCTTTGGTTTTGTGGTTGCAGACTTTTTTAACGCTGAACTGTTTATCCGGAGAAATAATGACAGTTTCGGCGGCAAAGCTGTTTGCGCTTGCTGCAGCGAATATACAGCTTAAAAGAAGTGAGCGGATGGAAAGGGACGGTTTCATTTTGTTTGGTGTATCGATTGGTTTTTAATATTGATTGAGCGGATTTGAATGCAATAAACACTCAATATACCTTCGGCGGAATAACTGCCGATATGTTGATTTCAATCTGCAAAACAGATAATCCAAAGGCCGCCTGAAACTGATTTTTGGCGTTTCAGACGACCTTTGTTTGCTTTGCGGAGCGGGTTTAGCGGAAGAAGTCGCCCATGCCTGCCGGCAGGCCTTGGGTGAATGCACCCATGGTTTTGTTGGTGGTTTCTTCGGCTTTTTCAGAAGCGGCATTGATAGCGGCCAATACCAAATCTTCCAGCATTTCTTTGTCGTCAGCGGCTTCTTGAATCAAATCAGGGCTGATTTCAAGTTTGCGGACAACATGCGAACACGTCATCACAACTTTCACCAAACCATTGCCTGCTTCACCTTCAACTTCGGTTTCAGCCAGCTTGGCTTGTGCCTTTTTCATGTTTTCCTGCATTTGTTGAGCCTGTTTCATCAGGCCGCCTAATCCGGCTTTTCCGAACATGTTTTACTCCTATGGGTTTGAATAAATGGGTTTCACTCATGCCGTCTGAAAAACACTATTGCCTTTCAGACGGCCTTGTATGTCAGTATTTTAAGAATGTCCTGCTAATTCTAAAGAATCCGGCAGCCATTGCGCTTCAAAGGTTTGCAAAATTTTCTGCGCCGTTGTATCCGCTTCCAGCAAATCTTGCGCCTGCTGCCGTCCTTCTTCTTGAATACGTTTGCGGCGCATCACCGGCGTTTCCCAGCCTTTATCATCCTGCCAAGGCTCGGTTTGCAACCTTAAATTACCAAGATGGTAGGCCTCGCTCAATGTCTGGCAGATTTTGTCCAAGCGCTCTTTATTAGCGGTGGCTTTGGCCTCATCCGTCAACGACAGCATGATTAAACCTGCTTCCGCATCATAACTCGTCCATGCCGCATTTTGTGCCAACATCTGCGCTGCGCCTAATTTACGGGCGAAGCGTTCGATAATGCTGTGCCAATTCTCAGTTTTAAACTCAGGCAAAGGAGCGAACTGAAGCTCTTCTTCATCCCCCTCCTCTTCTTCAGACTCAGCAGACACAACCGGCTGCGGCACTTCTATCACATCAGCACGGTGTGAATCTTCATATGCATATGCTTCATCAAAATACGGAGGCGGAATTTCATCATCCATGTGCGGATATGCTTCCGGCTCAGGGGCCGTCTGAACTTTTGCAACAGGCAATGGCTCCGCAGTTTCTTGCATCTGCGCCGTTTGTGTTTGAGGCGGCTCAGCCGATACTTGGCTCGGCATATCTTCCCAAGGCGGCACATCCGCCTGTTGTTGCTGAACAGGCTGAACCGTTTCTTCAGACGGCCTTTCAACGGTATCCTGCTTGGCAGAAACAGCCTCTTTCTCAACCGCCGGTGCTGCTATCGGCTCAGATTTCAGCAGCTGAAAAGGCTTTTTTTCGGCCTCAGCTTTCTGATGGTCGGAATGCAAATTCGTGTGTTCAATCTGACTTTGCGTATCGCAACCCGAAGCAGCCAACGGCGCAAATGCAAGCATGCGCAAAAGCGTCATGACAAAACCGGCATACTCATCCGGAGCCAGCGGCAAATCCTGTTTACCATGAATAGCACATTGATAATAAAGCTGAATCTGCTCTCCACTCAAAGCCTGACTTAATCGCAGCAAAGTTTCACGTTCAGGGTCATCATTTGCCAAGGCGGAAGGAATGGTTTGAATTAAAGCCAAACGTTGCAACAACATGGCCAATTCTGCCAATGCGCTGTCAAAACCAATCGCTCTGGCGGACATTTCCTGAGCTTTTTCCAGCAAGGCCTCACCGTTTTGATTGATGATTCCTTCAAGCAATTCAAACAAGTATTGTTTATCGACTGCTCCGATCATTTGGCGGACATCTTGTTCGGCCACTTTACCCGACCCCATGGCAATCGCCTGATCCAAAAGGCTCAACGCATCGCGCATCGAGCCGGCGGCGGCACGGCCTAAAAGTTGCAAAGCCTGTGGCTGATAAGGAACGTTTTCACGATCCAAGACATGTGCCAAATGCTCGGCAACCTGCTGGGTTGTCATGTTGCGCAAAACAAACTGCAAACAGCGGCTCAATACGGTAATGGGGACTTTATGCGGATCGGTGGTCGCCAAAATAAATTTAACGTGTTCAGGCGGTTCTTCCAAAGTCTTCAGCATGGCATTGAACGCGCTTTTGGAAAGCATATGCACTTCGTCGATGATATAGACTTTGTATTTACCCGCTGTCGGCGCGTATTGGGCGTTTTCCAACACTTCGCGGATATTATCGATACCGGTATTCGATGCCGCGTCGATTTCCAATAAATCCACATAACGGCCGCTGTCGATTTGCGTACAGCTTTCACACTGACCGCATGGTTCGCCATGCACGGCATTTTCGCAGTTCAAACTCTTGGCCAAAATCCTGGCAATCGTGGTTTTACCCACACCGCGCGTCCCTGTCAGCAGATAGGCATGGTGCAGACGGCCTTCGTCCAGCGCGTTGCGCAGGGCTTTGACGACGTGTTCCTGACCGACCAAATCGGCAAAGGTTTTCGGGCGCCATTTTCGTGCAAGAACTTGATAAGCCATGTTGTTTCTCTACGGGAAATAAATCGGAAGGCCGTCTGAAAAGAATTATCCGCTTTTCAGACGGCCTCAGAAAATGGCATATATTCTAGCATTTTTTTGATTTTTATTAAGGATTTTCTATCAAGCAAACAGCGACAGCATGTCATTGCAATGTTAGAATGCTACACAAATAATAAACAATTTAAAGCTTAAATCATTATGCCTGAAATCATACTACGCAACCAATCAGCCACAATGCAAGTCAACACAATGGGTGGATATATTGACTCCCTGATTCTAAAAGGACGGGAAGTCTTATTCCCGAAAACCAGCGTCCACGTGGGCGATGACACAAAATTACGCGGCGGCATGCACGTTTGCTTACCCCAATTCGGACCGGACAGCAAAAATCATCTGGCCCAACATGGTTTCGGCAGAACTTCAGACTGGGAAATCCGCCATCAAAATGAATCGGATATCGGCTTAAAATTAATCAGCACAGAAAAAGGCTATGAACACGTCGAATGGTTGCTTGATTACAGTCTGCCTAACGAAAATGAAGCCATCGCCATCCTAACTGTCTGCAATTACGGCGAATCACCCGTCCGCACGTCCCCAGGATTCCACCCCTACTTTACCGCTGCCGGCACACAATTTGATTTCAACGGTGCGCCATACGATGCCGACTATATCTCCCATACCGAATTTGTTTCCTCCAACCAGGATGCACACGTTGCATTTGACGGCTTAAAACTGGATATCCGCACCCACAATCTGCCTGTGTATGCCCTCTGGAGCGATCGAAACGGCCAATATACTTGTGCAGAACCAACCGCAGAAGGCAATGCGTTTTTATCCCCTGCCCGAGGCGGACAATTTGTTTCAGGGCACAGCAAAAAACGTTACGCCATGAAAATCAGACTAACAGCTTAAATTGTTCTGCAAAAGTCATAAATACTTAAAAACCACCCAAACGGGTGGTTTTCTTATGGCTTACAGGCCATTATTATTATTGATTGCATTCGCAATATCGCGTACCGCTGTTACATACATGCGGCTGTGGTTATATTGCCATACCGTGTAGAAGTTATTCAGGCCCAAATAGTATTCAAATACGCCCGGGCTGGTTTCCAAAGCATACAATACAGCCTTTTCATTATCCGCAACAGCAGCTTGAGGCACGACACCCAAAGCTTTGAAATCTGCGACAGTGCGCGTCAAGGCAGTTTTCTCATCGATAATCGCCTGCAAGTGTGGAGTAATCGTCAGACTGACCGGCACAACCATCTTACCGCCGGTCTGCCAGCCATGCTGTTTCATATAATTGGCGACAGAAGCCGCCACATCGCCAACATTATTCCAAATATCGCGATGACTATCACCATCATAGTCCACCGCCCATTTACGGTAGCTTGAAGGCATAAATTGCGGCATGCCCATCGCGCCGGCATAGCTGCCTTTGAAGTCAAAGATATTTTCTTTTTCTTCTTTTGCCATCAGCAAAAGTTCGCTCAATTCGTTTTGGAAAAATTCGGCACGGCGAGGATAATCAAAGGCCAATGTACTCAAAGCATCAGCAACGCGGAAGCTGCCCGTATTTTTGCCATAATTGGTCTCAATACCGAGAATCGCCACAATCAATTCGGCAGGTACGCCGTATTTGCGTGCCACATCATCAATTACAGCACGGTTTGCCGCATAGAATTGTCTGCCGCCGTTAAATTTGGCTGCACCAGAGTTACCGGTACGGAACTCATACCAAGGACGCGAAGTGCTTGGGCGGTACATAATGGTAATAATGTTGCCTTTATACACCACGTCATTAAAGAAATTACGCAATTCTTCCGCACTGAAATGACGGTTTTTCACTTCATATTGGATAAACTGCTGAACATTGACGTTTTCATTAAAACCGCTGCTGGCAACAGATTCAGCCGCTGCATCAAATACAGGGCGTTTTACAGAGGAAACAGGCTCGACAGGTTTTGCCGTATCAACAGCAGGCTTTTGTGGGGTACTACATGAAGCCAGAGCCAAAGCAGCCAGACCCATCCCAAAGATTTTGATTTTATTCATAAATAATCTCTTTATTAAACACCATGACAAATCCGAATACGAAAGAATATTCGTCCAACACATCATCTCTCTATGCCAACCGCCATACTTTTTAATCAGCCAAAAATATAGGCAACTCGACACCTATTTGCTTCGACTCAAGCACATAAACAAGGCCGTCTGAAATCCAAGGAAACCCTTGATTTTCAGACGGCCTTGAATGAATCAATTACTCAGCGGCTGCAACAACAGCAACGGTAATTTTAGCAACAGCGTCAGTGTGCAGAGCCACTTCCACTTCGTATTCGCCAACAGCTTTCAATGGACCGTTAGGCAGACGTACGTTTGCTTTAGCAGCTTGGATACCGGCAGCAACAATCGCTTCAGCGATGTCAGCATTGGTAACAGAACCGAACAGACGACCATCAACACCGGCTTTTTGAGCAACAGTAATGGTTTGGCCTTCCAGTTTTTCTTGACGGGCTTTAGCATCAGCCAAGATTTCAGCTTGTTTGGCTTCCAATTCAGCGCGGCGTGCTTCGAATTCTTTCATGTTGGCTTCGGTTGCACGTTTTGCTTTACCGGCAGGGATCAGGAAGTTGCGTGCGTAACCGTTTTTAACGGTAACGATATCACCCAAGTTACCCAGACCGCCGATTTTTTCTAACAGAATAATTTGCATGATTTAAACTCCAAAATTATTTGTGTTGATCGGTGTAAGGCAACAGAGCCAGGAAACGGGCACGTTTCACAGCAGTAGCCAACTGACGTTGGTAGTGTGCTTTAGTACCAGTAATGCGGGCAGGGATGATTTTGCCGTTTTCAGAGATGAAGTCTTTCAACAAATCAACTTGTTTGTAATCAACTTCTTGGATTTTTTCAGCCGTAAAGCGGCAGAATTTTCTACGTTTGAATGATTGACGAGCCATTGTCGTTTAACCTTTATATTCTTTAATGTTCTGTATGCGTAGTACCGGCTTGGGGAAGCGTTGGCTGCGTTGCGCCAAAAAACCTTCCGACTCGATGATGGCATCTTGCCGATACTGCCATTCCTCAGCCTGCTTACCTAAGATCCGCGCGGGAATTTCAAATTTGACCAGACATTTCTGTCCGTTTTCTTCCTGCCAGGACTCATGTTGCAACACAACATCTAAAACAGGAATTCCTGCCGGCGTATATCTCAAAGGCTGAACCTGCAAGATACGGGCGGTAAGCTTAATCAGATTGTTCAATCTTATTCGGCTGCTGCAACTTCTTCAGCTGCACCGTTCAGCAAGTTTTTTGCTTTTTCGCCGCCCAGCATTGGGGAAGCTTCAGTTACAGCGTGTTTTGTTTTGATGGTCAGGTGACGCAGTACGGCATCATTGAAGCGGAAAGCAGTTTCCAGCTCTTCAACCACTTCGGGAGTAGTTTCGATATTCATCAAAACATAGTGTGCTTTGTGGATTTTGTTTATTGGGTAAGCCAATTGACGACGGCCCCAGTCTTCCAAACGGTGGATTTTACCGCTGGCTTCAGTAATCATGGTTTTGTAACGCTCAACCATAGCAGGCACTTGCTCGCTTTGATCAGGATGAACGATAAACACGATCTCGTAATGACGCATGTTATCTCCTTATGGATGATTAAAAACAGCCTTTCACCATGCGAAGTAAAAGGCAAGGCAAAGAGGCTGAATTTTATCCGCATTTCTTAAAAAATACAAGTACGGATTCAAAATCCACTTTCTTTTCAATTAAAAAACAACATTAGGCCTTAGGGTTATTTCCTAGCAAACCACTCAACTATCTGCCAAAAATCTGCTAAAATCTGCCCCATCCTAATAAATACAGCATCAGAAGGCACACAATCATGGCTCTTTTGCAGATTTCCGAACCCGGCATGTCCGCCGCCCCCCATCAACACCGCCTCGCCGTAGGCATTGATTTAGGCACAACCAACAGCTTGGTGGCCACCGTACGCAGCGGCAGTGCAGTCTGCCTTCCTGATTCAGACGGCCGTACCACCCTGCCTTCGGTTGTCCGTTATTTGGATGGCGAAGTCGAAGTCGGCAAAAACGCCCTTTCAGCCCAAAAAACCGATCCGCTAAATACAGTCAGCTCTGCCAAACGCTTGATCGGACGCACCCTTACCGACCTTACACAAGACGCGCAATACCTGCCCTATCAATTTACACCCAATGAGCGCGTGGTTGAATTAAACACCCGTCAAGGTGCGAAAACGCCTATCGAAGTATCGGCAGAAATCCTCAAAGCCCTCAAATCGCGTGCCGAAGAAACATTAGGCGGCGATTTGGTCGGTGCCGTCATTACCGTACCTGCTTATTTTGACGACGCCCAACGTCAAGCCACCAAAGATGCCGCACGCTTGGCAGGCTTGAATGTATTGCGCCTCCTCAATGAGCCGACCGCCGCTGCAATCGCCTACGGACTGGACAACGCCTCAGAAGGTACGTTTGTTGTTTATGATTTGGGCGGCGGCACATTCGACGTATCCGTATTGCAACTGACTAAAGGCCTGTTTGAAGTAAAAGCCACCGGTGGCAACAGCGCATTGGGCGGCGATGACTTCGACCATCGTTTGTTCTGCTACCTGCTCGAACAAAACGACCTTTCCAAACTCAACGAACAAGACAGCCAGCTTCTGCTTTCCCTTGTCCGTACTGCCAAAGAAAAACTGACCACTCAAACCGAAACCGTCATCGAAACTACACTTTCAGACGGCCATAAAGTTCATACCGTCATTACCCGCCAAGAGTTTCATAATCTGACCCAAAATCTGGTACAAAAAACCATCGAACCCGTCAAACAGGCTTTGAAAGACGCAGGCGTAACCAAGGCCGATGTCAAGGGAGTGATTATGGTTGGTGGCTCTACCCGTATGTTGCACGTTCAACAAGCAGTTGCCACCTTCTTTGGCCAAACTCCACTGAACAACCTCAATCCTGACGAAGTGGTCGCACTCGGCGCCGCCATACAAGCAAACGTCCTTGCGGGTAACAAAACCGACGGCGAATGGCTGCTGCTGGACGTTACCCCCTTGTCGCTCGGCTTGGAAACCTACGGCGGACTCGCCGAAAAAATCATCCCGCGCAACTCTACCATTCCTACCGCGCGTGCGCAGGACTTTACCACTTTCAAAGACGGTCAAACTGCCATGACGATACACGTCGTTCAAGGCGAGCGCGAACTCGTTTCCGACTGCCGCAGCCTTGCCAAATTTACCCTGCGCGGTATTCCGCCCATGGCAGCAGGCGCAGCGCGTATCCGCGTGACCTTCCAAGTTGATGCCGACGGTTTGCTGTCCGTTTCCGCACAAGAACAAAGCACCGGCGTACAGGCGCAAATCGAAGTCAAACCTTCCTACGGCTTGGACGACGGCACCATTACCCAAATGCTCAAAGACAGCATGAGCAACGCCGCCGAAGACATGGCCGCACGCGCACGCGCCGAAGCCGTAGTCGAAGCCGAAAGCCTAACCGACGCCGTTAACGCAGCCCTTGAGTTAGACAGCGATTTGTTGGAAGCTGAAGAGTTGCAACAGATTCAACAAGACATTGCCAACTTGCAAGGCCGTCTGAAAGACGGCAAAGCCGAAGACATCCGTGCCGCCGTCGCCAAACTCAGCCACAGCACAGACAACTTCGCCGCCAAGCGCATGAACCGCAATATCCAACGTGCGCTGACAGGTCAAAGCGTTGATAATATTTGACGGCAAATGGTTTCAGACGGCCTTTGATAAAAAGGCCGTCTGAAAATCTAATATCCAAAACGACCTGATTACTTCTATGAGACTCTGGCACCAAACCCTTATCCCCCTGCTCCCCCGCGCCCAGCTTTTGGGGCAACGCCGTGAATGTGCCGCTTTACGCGGAGCGGGCTGGGGCAGGCCGCATGCGACGGTTAATTACGTTTTTACCCACTCACCCTACAAACTCTACCTGTATCACGCGTTGATTATGGAAGAAATGGAAAGGCGTGGTTACAAACCCGATGCCTTATGGAAAGACCCGCTATATCGCGGTAAAGCCGTTGCCCCATACCATTCGCACGCAGCTGAAACAGCTACTTCGCCGATTTATGCCGAACATGATGATGCTTACTTGGACGAATGTCTGAAAAATTTAAGAAATAAAGGCATCATGTTATAAACCCATTTTTCAGACGGCCTGAATATTGAATATCCAAAGCCGTCTGAAACCGCTTTAACCACAACCACTCTTAAACAACTGAGACAATAAAAATGCCAAAAATTACCGTACTCCCACACGCGACATTATGCCCCGAAGGCGCGGTTATCGAAGACGCACCGGAAGGCCAAACCGTCCTTGACGTACTGCTCGACCACGATATCGAAGTCGATCACGCCTGTGAAAAATCCTGTGCCTGCACAACCTGCCACGTGATTATCCGCAAAGGTTTTGACAGCTTGGAAGAACCAACCGAATTGGAAGAAGACCTGCTCGACCAAGCATGGGGCTTGGAAGCCGATTCACGCTTGAGCTGTCAGGCAGTCGTTGCCGATGAAGATTTGGTCGTAGAAATTCCTAAATATACGATCAACCACGCGCGTGAAGACCATTAAAACAAGGTTTAATGAAAAGGCCGTCTGAAACCATAAATTCATGGTTTTCAGACGGCCTTTTGGTTATGCAGCAAATTATTTGATATGAGGGAAAATAAAACGCATACGCGAAATCTGCATGGAGGCCACTTTCTGCGTAGCGGAGTAATTTTCAATTTTTTCTTGCATTCTGATTTGATGCATATTGCCATTATAACGGGGAGCAGCGTTCTGAGATTTATTTACTGTCGGCAGTTCAGCCTCAGCCTTCAAAGCTTCCTCTGCCTCAATCGCCGAAAGTGCAGCCTCATCTCTTACCAAACCGAAACGCTCGATAATGACATTGGCTTCATCTATATAATGAGATTTGTCCGCGCCATTTTCCAACACCGCATCTTCAAGCACGACCGACAAATGCTTGCCGCAATTTTCGATACGCTCTGCGATACGCGAATAAACCATCCAACGTTTCAGCCTCAACGCGCCTGCATCGTCATTGGGTGAAGCGGCATCCAGTTTAATCAAACCATAATGCTTGCCGTAATACAGACGGAACACCAGCTGCTTCAAACCTTCTGTTTCGTCCAGCATCCGATAAAATTCGCGAACCAACAACAGCAAACGGTCAAATGCGCCTGCTTTAGACAGATACTCCGGATCATCGGAAGCAAGCGCGTAAATCAGTTTGGACAGCTTGGCGTTGAGTGCGTTATTCATCTTTTTTCCTTTATTTTTAAGCGATGGATTTTCTTAAGAGCCATTCCAAAAAATTTGGTTGCATAACAAAGTGTAAATTTTGTATGAAAACCAAATCATACAAAGCGGAATAGAAAGTATAAAACGGCAGATTGCCGTGAATTTTAAGTGTCTTGCCGTATTTTAACGCAACTATGCTATTTTGTTAAAAAATAGCGCCATCATTTATCTGCCAATCTTCCGTAAAACAATCTGGCAGTCCGACTTCTTCTTGATTAAAATAATTACTAATAGCCCAAACCCAATAAAGGAACACATCATGAAATGGACAGATACCCAACGCATCGCCGAAGAACTCTACGACTTACACGGCGACAGCATCGATCCGAAAACCGTACGCTTTACCCAACTGCGTGATTTGATTATGGCGTTGCCTGAATTTGACGATGATCCGGCGCGTTGCGGCGAGCGTATTCTTGAAGCCGTGCAACAAGCATGGATAGATGAAGCAGAATAATCCTTCCTCCCTTCCCTATCAAACAAGACCTTAGGCTGTTTTTCAGACGGCCTGAGGTCTTTATTAAATCTATTCATACAATTTCGGAAAATTTCGAAATTGACTCATGTTAACCTCAAATTTATTATGCAACCTGACAACAAATAAAAGATATGCAGAAGGTGCATAACCATGAATCACGCTCGAGAAATCGCCGCTTTAAACAACAGCCTTTCAGATTTAAAAGGCGACATCAATGTTTCGTTCGAATTTTTCCCACCGAAAAACGAACAAATGGAAACCATGCTGTGGGATTCCATCCATCGCCTGCAAACCTTGCATCCGAAATTCGTTTCCGTAACCTACGGTGCAAACTCCGGCGAACGCGACCGCACACACAGTATCGTTAAACGCATCAAACAAGAAACCGGCCTTGACGCAGCCCCTCACTTGACCGGTATCGATGCCAGCCCTGACGAGTTACGTCAAATTGCCAAAGACTATTGGGACAGCGGTATCCGCCGCATCGTTGCCTTGCGTGGCGACGAGCCGCCCGGCTACGAGAAAAAACCTTTCTATGCCGAAGATTTGGTCAAACTGTTGCGCTCCGTTGCAGACTTTGACATTTCCGTAGCGGCCTATCCTGAGGTTCACCCGGAAGCCAAATCCGCCCAAGCCGACTTGATCAATCTGAAACGAAAAATCGATGCGGGTGCAAACCACGTTATTACCCAATTCTTCTTCGACGTGGAAAGCTATCTGCGCTTTCGCGACCGTTGCGTGATGATGGGCATTGACGTTGAAATTGTTCCCGGCATTCTGCCTGTAACCAATTTCAAACAATTGACCAAAATGGCCCAAGTGACCAACGTCAAAATCCCAAGCTGGCTGTCTAAAATGTACGAAGGTTTGGATAACGACCAAGGCACGCGCAACCTTGTTGCCGCCAGCATCGCCATCGACATGGTCAAAGTCCTCTCTCGCGAAGGTGTCAAAGACTTCCACTTCTACACCCTCAACCGCAGCGAACTGACTTACGCCATCTGCCATATTTTGGGCGTGCGTCCGCGTTAATAAAACAGACGGCCTCCCCATTCTGATTTACAATATTGAACATTCAGGCCATACCGGCCTGATTCAAAATTCCAACTAGGAGAGTTAACATGACAACATTGCATTTTTCAGGCTTCCCGCGCGTCGGTGCCTTCCGCGAATTGAAATTCGCACAAGAAAAATACTGGCGCAAAGAAATCAGCGAGCAAGAATTGCTGGCTGTTGCTAAAGACTTGCGCGAGAAAAACTGGAAACACCAAGCTGCTGCCAACGCCGATTTCGTTGCTGCAGGCGATTTCACTTTCTACGACCACATCCTCGACCTGCAAGTTGCTACCGGTGCCATCCCTGCCCGTTTCGGCTTCGACAGCCAAAACCTGTCTTTGGAACAATTCTTCCAACTGGCCCGTGGTAACAAAGACCAATTCGCTATCGAAATGACCAAATGGTTCGACACCAACTACCACTACTTAGTGCCTGAATTCCACGCCGATACCGAATTCAAAGCCAACGCCAAACACTATGTTCAACAACTGCAAGAAGCCCAAGCTTTGGGCCTGAAAGCCAAACCGACCATCGTCGGCCCATTGACTTTCCTGTGGGTGGGTAAAGAAAAAGGCGCGGTTGAATTCGACCGTCTGAGCCTGTTGCCTAAACTGTTGCCTGTTTACGTTGAAATCCTGACTGCTTTGGTTGAAGCCGGTGCCGAGTGGATTCAAATCGACGAGCCTGCTTTGACTGTTGACCTGCCTAAAGAATGGGTAGAAGCATACAAAGACGTTTACGCTACTTTGAGCAAAGTAAGCGCCAAAATCCTGTTGAGCACTTACTTTGGTTCTGTTGCCGAACACGCCGCATTGCTGAAATCCCTGCCTGTTGACGGCCTGCATATCGATTTGGTACGCGCTCCTGAGCAACTGGACGAATTTGCCGACTACGACAAAGTTCTGTCTGCTGGCGTTATCGACGGCCGCAACATTTGGCGCGCCAACCTGAACAAAGTTTTGGAAACTGTTGAGCCTCTGCAAGCCAAACTGGGCGACCGTTTGTGGATCTCCAGCTCTTGCTCTCTGCTGCACACTCCATTTGACTTGTCAGTTGAAGAAAAACTGAAAGCCAACAAACCTGATCTGTACTCTTGGTTGGCATTCACCCTGCAAAAAACCCAAGAATTGCGCGTTCTGAAAGCCGCATTGAACGAAGGTCGTGATTCTGTTGCCGAAGAACTGGCCGCCAGCCAAGCTGCTGCCGACTCCCGTGCCAACAGCAGCGAAATCCACCGTGCAGACGTTGCCAAACGCCTGGCCGATTTGCCTGCCAACGCAGACCAACGCAAATCTCCATTTGCCGACCGTATCAAAGCGCAACAAGCATGGTTGAACCTGCCTCTGCTGCCGACTACCAACATCGGCTCTTTCCCACAAACTACCGAAATCCGCCAAGCACGCGCAGCCTTCAAAAAAGGCGAACTGTCTGCCGCCGATTACGAAGCTGCGATGAAAAAAGAAATCGCCTTGGTGGTTGAAGAGCAAGAAAAACTGGACTTGGACGTACTGGTACACGGCGAAGCCGAGCGTAACGACATGGTTGAATACTTCGGCGAATTGTTGAGCGGTTTTGCATTCACCCAATACGGCTGGGTACAAAGCTACGGCTCACGCTGCGTTAAACCACCTATCATCTTCGGTGACGTAAGCCGTCCTGAAGCCATGACTGTCGCTTGGTCTACTTACGCACAAAGCCTGACCAAACGCCCGATGAAAGGTATGTTGACCGGCCCTGTAACCATTCTGCAATGGTCTTTCGTCCGCAACGATATTCCTCGCTCTACCGTGTGCAAACAAATCGCACTGGCTTTGAACGACGAAGTATTGGATCTGGAAAAAGCCGGCATCAAAGTCATCCAAATTGACGAACCTGCCATCCGCGAAGGTCTGCCTTTGAAACGTGCCGATTGGGACGCCTACCTGAACTGGGCCGGTGAATCTTTCCGCCTGTCCTCTACCGGTTGCGAAGACAGCACTCAAATCCACACTCACATGTGCTACTCCGAGTTCAACGACATCCTGCCAGCCATCGCCGCTATGGACGCTGACGTCATCACCATTGAAACTTCACGTTCCGATATGGAGCTCTTGACTGCGTTCGGCGAATTCAAATACCCGAACGACATCGGCCCAGGCGTTTACGACATCCACAGCCCACGCGTACCGACTGAAGCTGAAGTTGAGCACCTGTTGCGCAAAGCCATCGAGGTTGTACCGGTTGAACGTCTGTGGGTTAACCCTGACTGCGGCCTGAAAACACGTGGTTGGAAAGAAACTCTGGAACAACTCCAAGTGATGATGAACGTAACCCACAAACTGCGTGCCGAACTGGCTAAATAATGTGAGTTAGATGAAAAGGCCGTCTGAAAATTTTCAGACGGCCTTTTTTTATTTATCGATATTTAAACTATAAAGATTACGACTTCAACAGCTTACAAAATCCCTGTCGTTGTATGATGTTCTTCCACTCCTGATGTATACACGTTCTTAGCATGATGATACACAGTCTCTTTAGTCGTTTCGACAATATGGTTGGCTTCTGACAAGATATCGCTCAATGCAACTTTACTGCCGGTCGTATTCACCTTTTTCAGTGCTTCGCCATTATGGCTATTGCCTTCTGAATACGTCTTGATGTCGTTTTCAAAGCGCAGCCATGAATCATACAGTTCACCTTTAATGTCCGTCATGATTTTGTTGTTGGCTACATTTAAAGATGCTTTGCCCTTAGGGTTGGTACTGTGTACGTCTACCAAAGCATCATTCAGGGCACCACCAAGTTTCAATGTGTTATTGGTGATGTTGTACTCTTTGGCATTGCTTTTCAAATAAGCAAATTCGACATAGCCTTCAGATTCTTCACGCACGGAAATTTTGTTATTGTGAATCGTTACCGCACCATGCATAGCGACATTACCATGGTGTTCTTCCACATAAACCGGTACTGCGCCTTTCATAATCTTGCCGATATCGGCATCATTGCCGCTGATGGTAATGGTACCGCTACCAATGCCGTTTTTAGATAAAACGCGGTCGTAGGTATCGTTGATGACGGCAATCAGATATTTGGTGGATTCGCCGCTGATCTTGTTGTTTGCCATATTGAGCGTGTAATCCATTTTGCTTTCATGGTTACGGAACTCAATCGCGTAGGTCTGAATATTGTTTTGATAAACCGTCAGATTTTTAATGACATTATTACTGATATCAAAATAGCCTTTGTCAGCCGAGTGCAAATCTTTGTATTGGGTATTGGTTTGCACCTGAATACCTGAATACATGTGGTAGTACTTGCCCAAGTCATCATCAACATTTAAACGGAAGCTCGGATCTTGAATAATGGTATTGCCGGTAATTTTGACTTTATCCATAGAAAACTGGCGGTTGTAGGCAACAATGCCATACAGTCGGTCACCCGTTAACACATTGTCTTCAATGACAATGCCTGTACCATCATGCACATCCAAACCCTTGCGGTAGTTATGGTCGGTCGTGTTTTTACGGTATGTGATGCCGTAATTGTAGCTGCCGGCAGCCACAGCCATACCGTAGCCGGTACCGCCGTCCGCTTCGTGTCCGTTCCAATCCAAACGGTTGCCCTCGCCGATAAAGTTTTGTTGGAAACCAATCAGCGCACCGGCAACGCGGTTGTGGTGCAGATACGAATCAACAATACGGTTGTTTTCACCCAAAGGCAGCGCTTCATATGTTTCATCAATTTCGCCACTTTGTACGCGCGCTTTAAAGGTCAGCTTTTGACCTTTTTCCGTCTCCAAAGAGGCGGTCGATGTAAACATCACACCAGCGCGATTGGCACCGGAAACCTCTACTTTGCTGATTAAAGTATTGTCCGCATCGTTCACCAAAATGCCGTTTACCTTGCCAAAATAGCTTAAGCCTTTGCGGTAAAAATCAGGGTTGGTATATTGAACCGACAAGTCGGCAATGGTTTTATTGTTTTGCCCATCAATCAAGATACCGGCAAATTGGCGAATGTCATCATGGTTGGTGTCCGGATTGAACACACCCGTCTGCGCCTTATCAAACGTTACCTTGGTTTTGCCCATCCCCGAACCAAACAAGCCACGCGCGCCGGAGACGGTTTTATCCATCACAATCTGATTGGAAATATAGTAAGTACCATCCAAGAAAACCATGGCTTTTTCTTTGTGCGCCGCCTCTAAAGCCGCTTTAAATGCCTGAAGGCTGTCTTTTTCACCCTGCGCATCGGCACCAAAATCATTCACACGAACATAATTGCCGTACTCTTTAGATTGATACACGCGGTATTTTCCAGATACACCGGCCCTGCTTTCGGCATGATCGTCAATTTTGTTTGCTTTACCCGAACTGAGGTGTCCGTCGTGACTATTGATTGCTTTTTTGCCGTAAGAAACGCCCACTATTTTGTCATGGCCGTCTGAATCCTTCAGATTCTTTTTATGGACAATCTCAACGGTTTCTTTTTCTTCGGCAATTCTGTCTTCCGCCTCTTTTTCTTTGCGTGCGGCTTCGAGTTTGGCTTTACGCTCTGCAACCGCTTTTTCGACTGCCGCTTTATGCGCTTCTTTTGCGCGTTCGACCGCCTTTGCTTTGGCAGCGGCAGCCTCGGCTATTTTTTTGCTTTAGCTTCTTCGTAAACTTTTTGCCTTTCAGCCAGGACTTTTTCCATCGACTGATTAACCGACTTGTTTACCGGTTCTTTTGAAACAACGTGTTTACTCGCCACTTTAGGCGCAATGATATGTTTACTGGAAACGCTGCTTACAGAAGCAACGCTGGCCCGTGTAACATGCATTTTTGTCACAAGGCCGTCTGAAGATGATGGAGAACTGTCGAATCTTGCTGCCTCCGCCACATACACTACTTCTCTCGTTACAGTATTTTTACCGCTTAATTGCTTAAGCTCAGGAGAAACCGACGGCATATCCCCCCAATTGTGGGTGTGTATCCATTCTTTTAGAGGAGAAGATGATTTGGGATTTGCTTCAGGTGTAGATGAGCCGTGACGAATGTGGGTGCGGCCAAGAGGAGCAAGTTTATGTGACATAATCAGCGTATTTCCTTGTATCGAATATCGCCTTTCCCGCCGCACAAGCGTGCAACAAAAAAGCCGATTGATTAAAGAGGTAAGACGGATTCTGTCGTAACAACAATTGCCTGTATAAAGGCCAAACTGAAGTTGGCCGCTTTGAGAAACTCGGCAGCGTTTCCCCTTCTGCCGGTTTTCTGATTGGAAACGGTCATGGTGTCAGACAGAACCCTTGGATGACTTTATATAGGCGATCTGTCCGCGTACCATGTGTCCGGTTATTTTTGACGGAAATGTATCAGAGTCCCTTTTTAATTGATTAGTTCATCCAGAGTTAAGTTATTTTTGATTTTTATAGCAAAATAAAAATGGTTTTATCTTGCACTGGTTTCCTTTTTGACTTGACAGAGTGAATCCCGCGAAGCCAAAAAGGAGGGAAATTCTAACACGACATGTCTTTAGCATTCCCTATTTAACTAAATTTACAAAATATACAGAATAAATATCTATAACTGTTTTTAACTTCTTCTAAAAATCAATAAAATTCGATATTTCCAATATGTATTTTTACAACATGACTATTCATTATATACCGATTATCTTAAAATACTACCGTTTATTTGTACTAAAATTTAGTATTTTATTATTGCTTCACCATACTAAAAACCAATAAAAAAGGCCGTCTAGTAAAAATATTTCAGTACGGCCCTTTTTTTTATTAAATGCGTTCTATTCAACAAACTTCGAACAACCAGCCGTGTTTGTCTTCTGTCAAACCGTATTGAATGTCGGTAATCGCCTTACGGATTGCGTAACCGCGCTCTTGGCTCTTCACTTCGATTTCTTTGCCATCAATCACGAAAGAAGTTACCGGAGAAATAACCGCAGCCGTACCAGTCAGAATCGCTTCCGCACCATTCTCAATCGCGGCTTTCAGCTCATCAACGGTAAAGTTGCGTTCGGTAACGGTGTAGCCCAAATCTTTGGCAACAGTCAGTACGGAATCGCGGGTAACGCCGTGCAAGAATTCGTCGGTCAACGGTTTGGTAATGATTTCATCGCCGTTAATCAGGATAAAGTTAGACGCGCCGGTTTCCTGAACGTCGCCATTCGGGCAGAACAGCACTTGGTTTGCACCGTGCTCTGCTTTGGCTTTCAACACCCAAGGCATGGCGGAAGCGTAGTTGCCGCCGCATTTCACACGGCCCATGTGCGGGGCGCAACGGATGTGTTCGGTTTCCACCAAGATTTTAACGGGCGAACCGGCTTTGAAATAGTCACCGACAGGAGAAGCCAAAATGTACAGCAAGGCTGTTTCGGAAGGAGAACCGGCTTTGCCGATCACAGGGTCGGTACCGATCAAAGTCGGACGCAGGTACAAAGCGGCAGGCGCATCAGGGATTTCCTCAGCGGAACGTTTGACCAATTCGATCAAAGCATTCAAATAAGCCTCTGTCTCAGGACGCGGCAGGTGCAGAATATCTGCGCTTTGCTGCATACGCGCAATGTTGGCGGTCGGGCGGAACATCACGATTTTGCCGTTTGCCTGACGGAATGCCTTCAAACCTTCAAAACATTCACTGCCGTAATGCAAAGCATGTGCGCCGGGGGCGAGTGTCAGGTCTTTGGAAGATTGCCATTCTACCGGTTGCCATTTACCTTCACGATAAGCGATAACGGGCATTTCAGCGTGGAAAACGCTGCCGAATACGGCTGGGACTGGTCTGCTCATGATGATTGCCTTTCTTATTCTGATTTGTAAGATAATAACTAAAGACTGAACAATACGCCTTTCAATATGGGTTTGACAAGTACCCGTCAGCATTAAAGATACCCTTCCCATGCCGTCTGAAACATGCCGTCCTATCCGAAATCTGGCAAATCGTTTAAACTGATACCATTTTTCAGACGGCCTGCCCCAACCGCGGCCCACCCGGAGCAACCCATGAAACTCATCTCTACCATCATCAAAATCCTGATTCTTCTTGTTTTCCTCCTGCTGGCCATTACCAATACCCACACCGTATCCTTCTTCTACCTGCCCGGCCAAAACATCAATCTGCCGCTAATTGTCGTGCTTTTCGGTGCATTTATTATCGGTATCGTGTTCGGTATGTTTGCCCTCTTCGGCCGTCTGCTGTCCCTGCGCAGCGAAAACAACCGCCTGCGTGCCGAAGTGAAAAAATACGCCCACCTTTCCGAAAAAGACCTGACCCCGGTCAAAACCGAAACACCGGCAACGACTTCCGAAGCCACTCCCAAAGCGTAATGCCACCAATCAATAAAGGAATACCATGGACAACGAATTGTGGGTCATCTTACTGCCCATCGTCCTCCTCCCCGTTTTCTTCGCTATGGGCTGGTTTGCCGCGCGCGTCGATATGAAGACCGTCCTGAAACAGGCCAAAAGCATACCGGCAGGGTTTTACAAAAGCCTTGACGCCCTCGTTGACCGCAACAGTGGCCGCGCCGCGCGCGAATTGGCGGAAGTGATTGACCAACAGCCGCAGTCATACGACTTAAACCTGACCCTAGGCAAGCTCTACCGTCAACGCGGCGAAAACGACAAAGCCATCAATATGCACCGCGCCCTGCTCGATTCGCCCGACACAGTCAACGAAAAACGCGCGCGCGTGCTTTTTGAATTGGCGCAAAACTACCAAAGCGCAGGCTTGGTGGACCGTGCCGAACAAATCTTCCTCGGCTTGCAGGAAGGCGATATGGCACGCGAAGCCCGCCAACACCTTTTGAGTATTTACCAACAAGACCGCGACTGGGAAAAAGCCATCGAAATGGCGCAACTCTTGAGCCATGACGAACAAACCTACCAGTTTGAAATCGCCCAGTTCTATTGCGAAATCGCCCAAGCCGCACTGTTCAAGTCCAACTTCGACGCCGCACGCTACAACATCGGCAAAGCACTCGAAGCCAACAAGAAATGTACGCGCGCCAACATCATCCTCGGCGACATCGAATACCGTCAGGGCAACTTCCCTGCCGCAGTGGAAGCGTATTCCGCCATCGAGCAGCAAAACCACGCCTATCTGAGCATGGTCGGCGAGAAGCTCTATGAAGCCTATGCCGCGCAAGGCAAGCAGGAAGAAGGCCTCAACCGCCTCATCGGCTATATGCAAACCTTTCCCGATCTTGACCTGATCAACGTCATCTACGAAAAGGCTCTGCTGCTCAAAGGCGAAACCGAAGCGGCGCAAATCGCTGTCGAACTCGTCCGCCAAAAACCCGACCTCAACGGCGTGTACCGCCTGCTTGGCTTGAAACTCAGCAGTATGAATCCGGAGTGGAAAGCCGACACCGATATGATTCGTTCCATTATCGGCCGCCAGCTGCAAAAAAGCGTTATGTACCGCTGCCGCAACTGCCACTTCAAATCCCAAGTCTTCTTCTGGCACTGCCCAGCCTGCAACAAATGGCAAACCTTTACGCCGAATAAAATCGAGATTTGATCAAACGTTGAGCATCAAAAAAGGCCGTCTGAAATCTTTTCAGACGGCCTTTTTATTACAAAGCAAAGAAAGGAAGCAAGAATCGTTCCAACAAGAAAAAATAAAGTTGAATCATACTTAATTATTCGGAAAAAATATGAGAAAGAGTATAATAGTTGGATATAAGAGAAGTTTTAGGAGCAAATATGAAAATTCACTTTGAAAAAGGACTTCAGTTAGAAAATGCCCAACTCATTTGTCAGTGGTCTAATGCTTTGGGAGAAAGTTTTCAGAAGCAATGGATGGGGCCAAAGATTTCTTATCCCTTGATTGCCCAATCCTTGCAAAAGATGGAAGGGATTTTTTCCATTTTTGTTGGAGAAGAGTTTGTAGGCATCATCCAGAAAATCAAACTAGAAGATAAAAATCTTCATATTGGAAGATTTCTCATAGCTCCACAGAAGCAGGGAAAAGGATTAGGTAGAAAAGCTTTTCAATACTTTCTTCAAGAAATGTTTGAAAATGAAGAAATAGAAAGTATTTCCCTAACGGTTTTTGAGTCAAATCAAATAGCTAGAGACCTCTACCAAAAAGAGGGATTTGAAATTGTTCAAACCATTGAAGTTCCAGAACGTAAATACATAATGAGAAAATCTAGGTAAGAACTAAATTACACTAGAAATTGTCCCCTTTATCAAAGTGGCTCAAAATATAGTCTTACACACCAACAATATCTACTCAACAACGCTGCTCTGCCCATGCCAACGCCGCTACAATCTGAGCCTCAATATCGGCATTAAATTCGCCGGCACGGTACGCATCGCGCAATTCCGTGCGACCGGTTTCATCTGCCGCAATTTGGTTTAACACCACTTGCGGAAACTCGTTAAACACAGGCCCGGCCTCTTCATGCCCCATCAGGAACAGTGCAGGAATTTTTTGGTTGGTACGGACGATTTCCTGTTGGCGAGGATTATCGAAACGGCTGCTGTCGTCAAAATCGTTACGGGCAATATAGTTGACGCGGATATTGGGGTTCAACTCCGCCATTTTCTGAATAAACGGCACAAACACGCGACAATCAGGACAATATGGCGCAGCGGCAAGCAACCAGTTTTGCGGACGACTGATCTTTTTAACCTCTGCTACCGTTTGCGCCGACAACTCGGTCGCCTGATAGAGTTGCTGCTGTTTCAATTTGTCTTCTTCAGTATCAAAATCTAAATATTCTGCATAAGTGGCCATGCTTTACTCCTGTTCTGTTGCATTGGTTTTCCCTGCTACGCCGGTCAAAAGTGGAACAAGTAGATTGACGACGAGGTTTTCAAATAGTGGCTCATCAAGCGGCGATTCTTCCGAATGACCAAACACCAGCTTCACTTCGGTATATTCTTTCTGCCCTTTGCTCATTTTATTGCCATTAAAAACATCATGGGCTTTTCTCAAGGCAGCATCCCAATCCTCTTTCTTGTTGTACTCCTCCGCAGCGGCAAGGCTGGTTTTGGCAAAAAACGGCAAGGGGGTATTTTGTCCGATTCGGAAATATACCAACCATTCTTTCAAAAGTGTCCTCGCCACCTCTTGCCCGATGGCGGCATAGGTTTCGGTCTGTCCCAGGCTGACAATATAGGTTTGTCGGCTTTCAACGGATTTAGGGGCGATGGCGCAAAAAATCAAATGCTCCAATAAACGGGCAATGCGGTTGGGCGCATTGTCTTTTTGATTTAGGAACACAATGCGGCCGCACTCATAAAGATTGCCGATGGTGCCTTGTAAAACCAAATCGTCAAAGGATTCTTCATAAGGTTCAGACGGCCTTTTGTTACTGTGTATCAACTCGGTATCCACGTTTTTCGCAGATATCTGATACTGCTTCTGCCATAAGCCGCCCAACTCGCCTACCGGCATCAGACTTTCCGCATTCAGCCGAATGGCCGTATCTTCAAAATCTTTACCTTTGCGCCGCGCATCCAAATAGGCATCGGCAATCCGACCTTCATGTTGCGGCTCAAACGGTTCGGCAGATTCCCATGCGCCGTCCAGATACGGCTGATCCCAGCTTAAATTTTTCTTCAGCCAAACTTTGACAGGATTGCGCCAAAAACTGATGAGTTCGCCTTGATGAATGGTTTTGCCCGGCTCTTCCTGACTTAAAGCCTCAAGGAAAAACGGCTGCGCTTCCGCTTGCGGTTGGTTCAATGCATCGGCATAATCTTGGCGCGTACTGAAGAGGCCGTCTGAAAGCGCGTCCTTTTGGAAATAACGGCGCGAAAACGCCTGCAAAGGATGATGTTTCACCCATTTCTCCGACAACTCACGCCCGCTTTTCCCCGTCATGGCGGCGATGGTATCCAGCAGCTCGCTGATTAATGAAGACGGCGCAAACTCGGCATCATTGCGTATATCGCGGCCGATATAAGACAAATACAACATTTCGCGCGCGCTGATTAAGGCTTCGAGGAAGAGATAACGGTCGTCGTCACGGCGGGCGCGGTCGCCTTTTTTCGGATGTTTGGCAATCAGGTCGAACACCGCCGCTTTGGTATTGCGAGGAAAATCGCCGTCATTCAAACCCAGTAGGCAAACCATTTTAAACGGCAGGCTGCGCATCGGCACCATACTGCAAAAAGTGATGCCGCCGCTCAAAAATCCGGCTTGGCTTTCGCTGTCCAAAAAGCGGCGGATATGGCGGATAACGGTTTTACACGGCAACAATCCGTCAAATTCGGCCAACTGCGCCTCTTCCTGCCATTTCGCCAAAGACTGCTCAAACTGCTGCTTGGCGTATTGGTCGTCCGTATCCGGAGCAAACAGTTTCTCCAGCAAATCACGGCAACGCTGCACCCAGCTCTCCACATTGGCAGGCTCTTGCCATTGCGCCGCCATATCGGCCAAAGTACGGATAAATTCGGCAAAACCGCTGAACACGTCCAACTGGTTGACATTGCTATGCCACGCGCTCACGCCCTGCCACATGCCGTTGCCGCCTTCGGGCAGCATCCAGCCCAAGGCCAAACGCTCTACCGCCTGCTGCCAAGTAAAGAGGTTGTCTTTACCCTCGCGCATGGTTTGGTCCAAACCCCAATGCACATTCAACCCGGCAACAGCCTCATGCAGCAGCGGCACATCTTCCTCGCTCAACCCGAAGCGTTGCAGCACCAACCGGCTTTCCAGCAAAGGCAAAACCTTGTCCACTTCAAACCGGCTTTCCAGCAAATCCAAAGTTTGCGCCAAAGCATACAGCAAGGGTTGGCGGCGGCTGAGTTTTACATCCGAAATCGAATACGGCAAAGCCTGGCTGCCCGCCTGCTCCTGTCCAAAAACGGCTTCGATAAACGGGCTGTACGGCTCGATGTTCGGCGTCAAAACGGCAATATCGTGCGGCTGCCAGTCGGGATTTTTTTGCAGCACCAGCGACAGCTCTTCTTTCAAAATCTGCAATTCGCGCAAAGGGCTGTGGGCCGCGACGATTTTAATGGAACCGTCATTCAACAGTTTGTCCGGCTCGACGCACACTGGATTGCCGTCCGCATCGTGAACCTGAAGCAAAGTCGGCTGCGCGCCTGCTTCGCCTTCTTCCTGTTGATACAAGCGTTCAGACGGCATGATTAAGTTTTGAATATCGTTTTGCAGGCAATGCAACAAGGTATCGTCTTTTCCCTCTTCATAAACCTGAATATCCTGCTCGGTTTCCACTTCCGACAGAAAATCAAAGAAATCGCGCCCCTGCTTACCCAAAGAAGCCAACAGCGGATGCCCTGCCTGCGACAAATCCGCCTCATCGCCCCTTTTCAAAATCTGTGCCTCGTCGATGACCTCGCCCCAATATTGGCTGCTCGGGTTGAGCGCAAACACAAACACATCGCAATGCTTGGAAATTTGGTGCAGCAGTTGCAGATACATCGGCGCCATTGTCGAAATGCCGAATACAAAAAACCTTTGCGGCAAGACCGATTTATCCAACTGCGCCAACAGCTTTTCCCACAAGGCCACGCGGTGCGGCGCTGATTGGCTGCCATCGTCCAAATAACGCCACAGCCGCGCCTGCCAATCCTCATCATCGCCCAAACCCAGCAGCTTCCCAGCCTGCCACGCATCAATCCAATCCGGGCGGTACACCAAATATTGGTCGAAAATATCCGCCATCTGTCCAGCAAGCTGATAATCCGCCGATGCCGAGCTGTGCAAATAACTTTCCAGCTTCAGGCGCACGTTTTCGTATTCCGGGGCCGTCTGAAACGCTTCGCTGCGGAACAAATCCAGCAAACGCCAACGCATGACCTCAGGCGAAAACGGGCTGAGCGGCGGCACATCGGGAACCAATTTACGCATCAGCTGCCACGCCAAACCGGCCGGCAGGCTGAACTTCAAATTCGCCGCCACGCCGAGTTTGCGCGCAAAAAACACATTCAGATACCGCCGCATCCCCTGGCTCTGCACCACCACTTCTTCCTGCGCCAATACCGCATCCAAAGGCAAGGCCTGATGAATATGCGCGCACATTTCGGCAAGCGCTTCCAAACGGTCGGACTGATAAAGATAAAACATAGCAGACAATCTAAAAAACAATTGCCCACATTATAATGCCATTAGGACAAATGCTTCAGCAGAAGCGGCAAACAAAAATACAGGCCGTCTGAAACGCATCGCTTCAGACGGCCTAAAACAAAACAAACCCATCGGCAGTCAATTATTAATTATTTATCGACCCCTGTACAAACCGGCTTCTCCTATCCTATAATTTCCCACATTCGGAATGTAGCGCAGCCCGGTAGCGCACTTCGTTCGGGACGAAGGGGTCGGAGGTTCGAATCCTCTCATTCCGACCAAATACAAAACCTGCTTGAGTCCAAGCAGGTTTTTTACATTCGGCAAGCCTATATTTCCGGCGGGAAAGGCGCGCCCTCGGGATGTTTGTAGCGGTTGTACATAAACAAATATTGCTCCGGGAAACGGCGTATCCAATACTCAGTATTTTCATTGATCACGCGCGCGTCGTTCTCCTTATCGCCGTTCAATTCGCCGCGCAAAGGCTCGATGTGCAAGACAAAGCCTTTACCGTCAGGCAGACGCTCGCCGCAGAAAAACAAAGCCTTCACGCCTTTGACTTGCGCCAGCTTGCCCGCCAACGTCATGGTGTAGGCAGGTTTGCCGAAAAAATCCACCCACACGCCGTCGCCCCCTTCTTCCGGAGACGGTACATGGTCCGGCAAAACAATGGTCGCTTCGCCGCCGCGCAGCGCTTTGATGATTTGTTTGACGCCCTGAATACTGGTCGGCGCAGTCTTACCTTTGCCGCGCACGCGCCCTGCCTGCATTACCGCATCAAATGCCTTGATTTTCGGCGGTTTGTACATCGCAGTCAGCGGAAACGGCAGTTGCTGGCTGATGTAGCGACCCGCCAAATCATAGCTGCCGATGTGCGGCGTGATAAACAGCAAACCCTCGCCCGCACTCAAGGCCGTCTGAACATGTTCCCAACCGTTGACGCTGACAAACAGGTTTTCAATTTCCTCAGGCAGTCTGAAAAACGCCACCGGCAATTCCAAGCCGCCTTTTGCCGTTTCACGGAAAACTTTTTTTACTGCCTCATCCGTCGGGTTCAATCCGGCAAGTGTCATGTTTTCGAATACCCTTCGGCGATCTTTCGACAGCAAGCGGAAACCCAAACTGCCAAGCAGGTTGCCTAATTTGTGCAGCCAAGCCAAAGGCAGCGCGGCCAAAAATTTAAAAACAAAGGTAACAAGCGTTTGCATAAGATTTTACCGAAATGAAGTGGACAGATTGTAAACGAAACAGGCCGTCTGAACAAAACAGACTTCGGGCAAATATATTGCGGCACACCTGCTTTTCTGCTACTATCCGCGCTGCATTAAGAGTTGGGAATTCCATGCCAACCTGCTTTTCAGAAAGAAAGGTAAGGTGGACGGTTGAAAAACCGATGTGGCTCGCCAGAGCAATCCAAACCCGCTTAATGCGGGAATTTTTTTGCCTGTAAGAAACGTGCAACAGGATTCCGAAACAGCAGGCAAGTGCGAATGTTTCTCACTTGTATAGAGAAAAAGCGGAGTTTTTGTTATGATTTCCGCTGTCCGAAATAAAAGGCCGTCTGAAAACACAGCAGCCTGTTTTTAATGAAAGAATAGCAATGAGCGAATATCTGTTTACTTCCGAATCGGTATCCGAAGGCCATCCGGATAAAGTTGCCGACCAAGTGTCCGATGCGATTTTGGATGCCATCTTGGCGCAAGACCCAAAAGCGCGTGTCGCCGCAGAAACCTTGGTCAACACAGGCTTGTGTGTATTGGCAGGCGAAATTACTACTACTGCCCAAGTGGACTACATCAAAGTCGCACGCGAAACCATCAAACGCATCGGCTACAACTCCTCCGAGCTGGGCTTTGATGCCAACGGCTGCGCAGTCGGCGTGTACTACGACCAACAATCTCCGGACATCGCCCAAGGCGTGAACGAAGGCGAAGGCATCGACTTGAACCAAGGCGCGGGTGACCAAGGTTTGATGTTCGGCTATGCCTGCGACGAAACCCCTACCCTGATGCCGTTTGCCATCTATTACAGCCACCGTCTGATGCAACGCCAAAGCGAATTGCGCAAAGACGGCCGCCTGCCTTGGCTGCGCCCTGATGCCAAAGCCCAACTGACCGTGGTTTACGACAGCGAAACCGGCAAAGTAAAACGCATCGACACCGTCGTCCTGTCTACCCAGCACGATCCGTCTATCGGTTACGAAGAGCTGAAAAACGCCGTGATCGAACACATCATCAAACCGGTTCTGCCATCTGAACTGCTGACCGACGAAACCAAATACCTGATCAACCCGACCGGCCGCTTCGTTATCGGCGGCCCGCAAGGCGACTGCGGTTTGACCGGCCGTAAAATCATCGTCGATACCTACGGCGGCGCAGCTCCGCACGGCGGCGGCGCATTCTCCGGCAAAGACCCGTCCAAAGTGGACCGTTCCGCCGCTTACGCCTGCCGCTACGTTGCGAAAAACATCGTCGCCGCCGGTTTGGCAACCCAATGCCAAATCCAAGTTTCCTACGCCATCGGTGTTGCCGAACCGACTTCGATTTCCATCGATACTTTCGGCACCGGCAAAATCAGCGAAGAAAAACTGATTGCCCTGGTTCGCGAACATTTCGACCTGCGCCCTAAAGGCATCGTCCAAATGCTCGACCTGCTGCGCCCGATTTACAGCAAATCCGCTGCCTACGGCCACTTCGGCCGCGAGGAGCCTGAATTTACTTGGGAGCGCACCGACAAAGCAGCCGCATTGAAAGCAGCCGCAGGCGTGTAAAAAAACAATAAAGGTCGTCTGAACGGGAGTTTCAGACGGCCTTTTTACACCTAAATATTCAAAACCTTTTTACGAACGACACATCGTATTTTCACAAAAACAGTGCAACGAAATTTTGGATTGCTATGCTGTCTTTGTGAATCTACATAAATAAAATTGAAAGAATACATCATGAAAAAATGGCTGCTGGCTGTTTTGCCTGCCACCGTACTGGCTACTCCGCCTCAAGGCTTTTATCAAAATTACAAAGACTGGGACATTGCTTGCGACAATACCGGCACCTGCCGTCTTGCCGGATATCAGGCAGATGAAACAGAGCCGCCGGTTTCTATCCTGTTTACCCGACAAGCAGGGGCGAATGCAGCCGTAATTGGCGAAGTTTCCCTACTGCCATTTAATGACGATGAAGCACAACTCGCCAGCATTGCAACCCGCAACGAATTGGTATTGAACGGTAAATCACTGGGCAAATTGGCGTTCAATAAAAAAGGCCAAGGCAAATTGAGTAGCGCACAAACCAATGCCTTGCTCGAAGCATTGAAAAAAGAGAGCCAAATCAGCATTCGTTCTGGAAATTATGAATGGCATTTGTCCGACAAAGGCGCAGCGGCGGCAATGTTGAAAGCGGATGAATTCCAAGGCCGTCTGAACACACCTTCCGCGCTGATACGCAAAGGCAACAGCAGTCAGGCCGTATTAAATCCTCAGCCCAAACCCGTTATCCGCGCCATTGCCGTGCCGAAAAATGCAGGCAAGACGCTGGAGCAAAACACGCCGCGCCACAATGCCGTCATGAAACTGCTGCGAGACAGCAACAACCATGCTCCCACTGACGATGACAATTACTGCCCCGCCCTGCATGATAAAGAGCACATGGATTGGAATCGCAGCCTGTATGTCCATCCGCTCAACGATCGTCAGGTTTTGATTTCGGCCATCTGTATCGGCGGTGCTTATCAAACCAGCGGCTACTATGCCATTGCCGATAAAGAATTGACCAAAATTGAACAAGTGCTGCCGCCAATGACATACGGCGGGCACGGCGGATTCGATGAGAAAACAGCCACCCTTAGCGGCAGCTTCAAAGGCCGAGGGATCGGCGACTGCTGGTCTGGCAATGCAGCGGTGTGGGATGGTAAAACGTTTGTCCGCAGTGAGGAACACACCACCGGTTCATGCAAAGGCTTCACAGGCGGCGCGTGGCTGATGCCTATTTTTGAAGCCCGTGTTGAACGTTAAAATACACGGAATATTTACGATAGAAAGCAAAGGCCGTCTCAAAATTCCCGTTTTCAGACGGCCTTTTTCCTTATACAATAGCCACTTGAATTTCTATATACATTCTGAATAAAGGATACGGATTATGTTCGGCAAACAACTTTTTGAAGAAGTCAGCTCCAAAATCAGCGAAACCATCGCCAACAGCCCTGCCAAAGACATGGAAAAAAACGTTAAAGCCATGCTCGGCAGCGCATTCAACCGCATGGATTTGGTGACCCGCGAAGAATTCGACATCCAACAACAGGTTTTGATTAAAACCCGTACCAAACTGGCCGAATTGGAAGCCCGTTTGGCCAAACTCGAAGCCGCTCAAGAGCCTGAAGAAGCTGCTTTGAAAGCTGCCGAAGCTGCTGCGGAAGAAGCTGTTGCCGAAATCAAACAACAAACTGAAGCTGCCGAATAAGGCCGTCTGAAACATGTCGCTTGCTTTGGTTTACAGCCGCGCCTTAAGCGGCATGAATGCGCCGTTGGTCGAAGTGGAAGCCCACCTTGCCAACGGCTTGCCACATTTCAATATCGTCGGTTTGCCCGATACTGAAGTCAAAGAAAGCCGCGACCGTGTACGTGCCGCCATCATCCAAAGCGGCTTCAACTTTCCCGCCAAGAAAATTACCGTCAACCTCGCACCGGCCGACCTCCCAAAAGAATCCGGCCGTTTCGATTTGCCTATTGCCTTAGGCATTCTTGCCGCATCGGGACAAATCAATCCTGAAAAACTCGTGCAATATGAGTTTGCCGGAGAATTGGCACTGTCCGGCCTGCTGCGTCCCGTGCGCGGCGCGCTGGCCATGGCATGGCAGGGAATGCAGGCCGGCCGTTCATTCGTCTTGCCGCAAGAAAATGCCGAACAGGCTGCCGTCATGCGCGGTATCGCGGTTTATGGAGCGCGTTCTTTAGGCGAAGTGGCCGCCCATTTAAACGGCATCGAACCGTTGACACAAACCGAATGCAAGCTGACGCAAAGGCCCTCTGAACAAAGTAAAATTCCTGATTTAGCCGATGTTAAAGGCCAGCATACCGCCCGCCTCGCTTTGGAAATCGCAGCGGCAGGCGGACACAGCCTGCTGATGATGGGTCCGCCGGGTACAGGCAAATCCATGCTTTCGCAACGTTTGCCCGGTATCCTTCCGCCTTTGACCGAAGACGAATTGGTCGAAGTATGGGCATTGCGTTCGCTCCTGCCCAACCATCAACAGCAACTCGACAGCAACCGTCCTTTCCGTAGCCCTCATCACAGCGCCAGCTCGGCAGCCATGGTAGGCGGTGGTTCAGACCCACGTCCGGGCGAAATCTCATTGGCGCATCACGGTGTGTTGTTTTTAGACGAATTACCCGAGTTTGACCGTAAAGTATTAGAAGTATTGCGCGAACCTTTGGAAAACGGCGAAATCCATATTTCCCGCGCCGCACGCCAAGCAGTTTATCCGGCCAAGTTCCAACTTGTCGCCGCCATGAACCCCTGCCCTTGTGGCTATCTTGGCCATCCGTCCAAACCTTGCCGTTGCACGCCTGAAAGTGTTGCCCGCTACCGCAACAAAATTTCAGGGCCATTGCTCGACCGTATTGATTTAACCATCGAAGTACCCAGCCTTTCTGCTGCCGAATTGATGCAACAAGAAGCAGGCGAATCCAGTGCCACAGTATTGGAACGCGTTACCGCCGCACGCAAAATCCAATACAACAGACAAGGCAAAGTCAATGCCGAACTGAGTATCAGCGAGCTCGATGGTAAAGCCCGCATCCAAAAAGAAGCGCAAGAAGCCTTGGGAACCATGCTCGAAAAACTGTCCCTTTCCGCTCGAAGCTTCCACCGCATCATGCGCGTTGCCCGTACGCTGGCTGATTTGGCAGGCGACGAAGAAGTCAGCAAAACCCATGTGATGAAAGCCATCGGCTTCCGTCGCGCCCTTTAACTTTTCAGACGGCCTGAATCTTTATGTTTAAGTAAAACTAGAGTAAACAAAGCATCAGGATTTTGCCGTCCATAACGGTTATTGATAAAATATCGAATCTAAACTCAGACAGTCTCCCCTCAGGCCGTCTGAACACATTATTACAAGGTAAGTCATGAAAAAATCTACACAATATGGCAAAGGCTTGGCCGGTTTCTTTTTCGGCCTGATACTGGCAACAGGTATTATTGCCGGTATTTTGTTCTTCTTGAACCAAGGCAACCAAAACGTTTTCAAAGAGCTGACTCAGCCTAAACAAAGCGAAGAACCTGAAATCCTGAAACCTCAGGACAAAGCAGAGAAACGCCCAGCTACCGACACTTCATCTACCCAAGCAGATGAAGAAAAAGCCAAAGCAGAAAAAGAAGCTGCTGAAAAAGAAGCAGCAGAGAAAGAAGCCAAAGCTAAAGAAGAGGCTGAAAAGGCTGCCAAAGAAGCTCAGGAAAAAGCTGAACAAGCAGAACGTGAAGCCAAAGAAAAAGCGGATAAAGCTGAAGCAGAAAAAGCCGAACGCGAAACTAAAGAAAAAGCTGAAAAAGCCGCCGCCGACAAAGCTGAACGCGAAGCCAAAGAAAGAGCAGACAAAACTGCCGCCGATAAAGCCGAACGCGAAGCCAAAGAAAAAGCCGCAAAAACGGAAGCAGAAAAAGAAGCCGCCAAGAAAAAACTGGCCGAGAAAAAAGCCGAATTAGAGAAAAAACGCGCAGAAAAAGCCAAAGCTGAAAAAGAAGCTACTGATAAAACTGCAAAAGATAAAAAAGCAGCCGACCAACTGACCGACAAACAAAAAGAGCGTGCCGAGCGCAAATTGGCTGAGAAAAAAGCAGCCGAAGCCAAAAAACAAAACAAGCCGACACCTGAGCAAATCCTCAACAGCGGCAGCATCGAAAAAGCACGTAAAGCAGCAAATGCCTCTACAACAAAAGAAAGCAGCAACACTGCAAGTAAACAGTCAGCAGAAAAAGCCGAAGCAGCTGTGAACAGCGGTAAAAAAGCCTTCCTGCAACTTGGTTCATATGCAGACCGCTCCAGCGCAGACTCACAACGTGCAAAACTAGCTATTTTAGGTGTTTCTTCCAAAGTGGTTGAATCGCAAAACGGCGACAAAACCATTTACCGAGTTCAAAGTAATACCATGCCGCAGGAAGCCGCTGTAAAACTGCAAAAAAACCTGCAAGGCCATAATATCAACAGCTTGATTCGTTCTAGCAAATAATGGAATCACTGATGAAGCAGCATATAAAACAAACCATTTCCGCACTCAGCCTGAGCCTGCTCAGTCTGAGTGCGCAGGCTGCTACCGAGGGCGTGGACTATACTGTCCTCAGTCGCCCTATTCCGCAGCAACAAGCCGGAAAAATTGAAGTGCTAGAATTTTTCGGCTACTTCTGCGTCCATTGTTACCATCTCGATCCAGTTTTGTTGCAACACAGCAAAACCTTTGCCAAAGATGTTTCCTTACGGACAGAACACGTCGTTTGGATGCCTGAAATGTTAGGCTTGGCTAAAGTAGCCGCTGCCGTCAATCTTTCAGGTTTAAAATATCAGGCCAATCCAGTCATCTTCAAAGCAGTTTACGAACAAAAAATCAACCTGGCTGATGCAAATGTATTCCGATCATGGGTTGGTAAACAGACAAGTTTTGACAGTCAAAAACTGCTTCAAGCCTACAATAGCCCTGCTGCCGCGTCGGCTGCTGCAAAAATGCAGCAATTGACGGAAACTTATCGAATTGAAAACACACCAACTGTCATTGTCGGTGGTAAATACAAAGTCAATTTCAATGGTGGCGACTGGAAAGTCGGTATGAAAACCATAGATGACCTCATCGTCAAAGCCCGTCGCGAACAATCCTCAAAACCACTTTAACTATTCAACAAAAGAAAGACGGCCTCAAGGCCGTCTGAAAACTTATGGACATTCTGATTTTATTTAAAGCACTTATTCTCGGTATTATCGAAGGTTTAACCGAGTTCCTCCCTATTTCAAGTACCGGTCACTTGATTGTATTCGGCGACTTAATGAATTTCCAAAGTAACGGTAAAGTATTCGAAATTGCCATCCAGCTCGGTGCCGTATTAGCCGTCGTATTCGAATATCGCCAACGATTTACCCATATCATAAAAGGACTAGGCAAAGAGCGAACAGCCAATCGCTTTGTGCTGAATTTATTTATCGCATTCATCCCCGCTGCGATTGTTGGCCTCTTATTCAGTAAACAAATTAAATTGCATCTTTTCAACCCGATTACCGTTGCTACCATGCTGGTACTGGGAGGCTTCTTCATTTTATGGGTTGAAAAACGCCAAGCAACAGCAAAACCTAAAGTCAACCATGTCGATGATATGCGCCCAATTGACGCATTTGTTGTAGGATGCGCCCAAATTTGTGCCCTTATCCCTGGGACATCACGTTCAGGCAGTACCATCATGGGTGGTATGCTGTGGGGGCTGGAACGTAAAACGGCTACTGAATTTTCATTCTTCCTTGCTGTACCAATGATGATTGCGGCCACAGGTTACGACATCTTAAAAAACTACAAACTTTTTACCTTGCAAGATGTCGGACAAATTGCCATCGGTTTTATCGCAGCATTTATCGCCGGTTTATTGGCAGTAAAAGCTTTGCTGAAATTTGTCTCCAGTAAAAACTATGTGCCTTTTGCCTACTACCGCATCGTATTTGGTGGTCTGATTCTCCTTACTTGGATGCTGGGCTGGGTCAGCTGGAGCGAATAACCCCTCTCCCCAAAGGACGTACCCGCGCACGTCCTTTTTTCTTTATCCGCTTCCTCCCTTTCGATCAGATTTCTACCCCATAAAAGGCTTACACTCCGCATCATTACCCCTAAATATCTCCTCGCCGTCCGTACAACTGCCCTTCCCCTTCATCTTCCCGCACACCACCGCCGTCAGTGACTCGTTCAAGCGCAGCACCCTCGGCTCCGCTTCCCTATCCAGCGCCACCGCCTTCAAGGTAAACTTACCCTCCAGGATGCCCT
>NZ_LAEI01000071.1:0-35517 GCF_001618065.1 Neisseria flavescens | reverse complement strand
ACGGTCGATGTGTTTGGCGATCATGGCTTGTGCGGTTTGCTGGAAGAAGGTGCTCATGAGAAATCCCCTAAATGTCTTGGTGGGAATTTAGGGGATTTTGGGGAATTTTGCAAAGGTCTCGGCCTTTGAGTTGCTTTAATTAACGGTGATACTGACGGGACAATTCGTGTACGGTATCGACCAAGATTTTGGCGTGTTCCGGATTGGTGTGTTGGTTGATGCCGTGTCCGAGGTTGAATACATGGCCGCTGCCGTTGCCGTAGTCGGCAAGGATGCGCGCGACTTCGGTGCGGATAGATTCCGGTGTGCCAAAGAGGGCAAACGGGTCGAAGTTGCCTTGCAGGGCAACTTGTTCGCCGACGCGACGGCGGGCTTCGCCGATGTTGCAGGTCCAGTCCAAGCCTAATGCGTCTGCGCCGATTTCTGCCATGCTTTCCAGCCATAAGCCGCCGCCTTTGGCAAATACGATAACAGGCACGCGGCGGCCTTCGTTTTCGCGTTTGAGTCCGGCTACGATTTGTCGGATGTACTTCAGGCTGAATTCTTTAAATGCGGCATCGCTCAACACGCCGCCCCAAGTGTCGAAAATTTGTACGGCTTGTGCGCCGGCATCGATTTGGGCGTTGAGGTAGGCGGTAACGGCTTGAGCATTGGTGTCGAGGATTTTATGCAGCAAATCAGGGCGCGAATACATCATGGTTTTGATGGTGCGGAATTCTTTGCTGCTGCCGCCTTCAACCATGTAGCAGGCGAGCGTGAACGGGCTGCCTGAGAAACCGATGAGCGGAACTCGGCCGTCCAGTGCTTTACGGATGGAAGTCACTGCATCAAAGACGTATTGCAGTTTTTCCATGTCGGGAACTTGCAGTTTTGCAATGTCCGCTTCATGTTGCAAAGCGCGTTCAAATTTCGGGCCTTCACCTTCGGCAAAATACAGGCCCAAACCCATGGCATCTGGAACTGTCAGGATATCGGAAAACAGAATTGCCGCGTCCAGATCAAAACGTTCTAAAGGCTGGATAGTGACTTCGGTTGCCAGCTCGGTATTTTTACACAAATCGAGAAAGCTGCCTGCGCGCGCGCGCGTGGCTTTGTATTCAGGCAGATAGCGTCCGGCTTGGCGCATCATCCAGATGGGCGTGTATTCGACAGGCTGTTTAAGCAGGGCGCGGAGGAAAGTATCGTTTTTCAGAGCAGTCATGATAAATAGGCTTTCTGATTTGGTGTGTTGGACAAAGTTCAGACGGCCTTAGATATGTATTGAGGCCGTCTGAAATGATTAAATGGTTGGTTCTGTTGTAGATTTCATACTGTCGCTTAATACGAAATCAGCACATCAATTGGGTTGAGGGAGTGCTGCCGGATGTTCTTCTTCGGCTACGCTTTCCAAAACCAAATTGCGTTGTTCTTGCGCTTTTTGCAGTTGGTCGGTTTCATCAAACACGCGCGCTAGGACCAAATGTGCGGATACGCTGGGTTGCAGGGCGATGCTGGCTTCGAGGTAGCCTTGGGCTTTGCCCCAAAGTTTGCGGCCGTAGGCCAGTTGCCCAAGATACATCAACAGCGGTGCATTGTCGGGTTGTTCCTGCAGCCAAGAATCTGCCAAGTCGATGGCTTTTTGTTGCTCGCGCTCGCTTAGGAAACGTACGGATTCGACAAATGCTTCCAAAAGCTCGGGCTGGCGGTTTTGCGGATAATGGGTTTTTACCCATTTGACCGCTTCGGCATACAAGCCCAAACGCTCGTATTTTTCGGCAATCGCGACACACAATTCGCCAGACTTCACACTTTCGGGAATCTGTTTCAAACAGGCTTTCAGACGGCCTGCATCGGTTACTTCGCTCAAGAGGCGGCGATATGCCCAGTTCTGATACTGTTCTGCTTCGTAATCGTTGATAGCGCCGGCTTTGACCAGTTTTTCCGCTTTTGCCAAGACATCTGAAGCATCGCCGTGATCAAAGGCATAACGCAATTGCAGGCGCACCAAGCGGCTTAAGTTGCCGTTGATTTTGGATGCGGCTTCAAGATTTTGTGCGGCAGTCGGATAATCGCGGCGGCCCAGTGCGGATTCAGCCAGCAAAAGATGACGGGAAAGCTGTTGTTTTTGCGGAAGGTGTTCGATTTCGTGCAGGTAGCGGTCGCGCAGTTCGAAGTTTTCCATTTGGTCGGCCGCGTGCGCGCCCAACATCAAAGCTAGGGTACGGTTGTCGCCTGCTTCTTTGTTTTGCAAGACTTTGGCGGCTTCTTGTTCGGCTTTTTCAAAACGGCCTTCAAAATATGCCAAACCTGCGCTGTTCAAAGAGGCAGAAGCCTGACGGCCTTTACGGGCAATGCCGAAGCGTTGCATACGCGCCGGAATGTTCAAGAGGCCGAACACGAATTTAATTAGGAAATACAGGACGAATACGCTCAACAGCAGGCCTAAAACAAAGGCATGCAGATTGATACGCAGCATGGTTTGCTCAACCACGACATACACGTTGCCGGTATAAATGCCGGAAGCCAACGCTAAACCGACGGCGGCGGCAAATAGAATGACAATCCAAACGACGGTTTTCATGCTTGCTCTCCTTTAATTTTGGCAGCAGGCTTGGTTTGGTTTTGTGGTTTGGAAGCTTCGGCGGCCGGTTCTTTTTTGTTTTCAGACGGCAAAGCAGGTGCTTCCAGAGATTGAGGGGCAGAAGCGGCGGCCGGTGCGGCAGTCGTGGCTTGCTCGGTAGTTGCAGCCGGAGCGGAAGCGGTTTTCTCGGCGGCTTGGGTTTGGGTAGCCTCTTCGGTCGTCATTTGTGTACGAGAACCTTCTTGATAAGCGCGAATGGCACTCAAGCTGGCTTTCAGGCTGTCGTCTGAAATCATGCGGACATCAAGGGCTTTGAGTTCGGCCAACTCTTTCAACCATGACTGCGTAGCAGGGGATTTGCTGTCGAAGTATTGCTTCACGGTTGCTTCAACGTTGTTCAAATCGCTTTGATACACTTCGCCGTTGTGTTGCAACAGGGCAATGCGCGCATCCAAAAGGCGCAGGCGCAGGTTTTCACGGATGAAGTAGGTTTGTTCGGGCGAAATCAACATGGCGTCGTTGCTGTCCAGATGACGAACTTCAACCAAGCCTTTGAGGGCATTGAGGGATTTTTCCCATGTGTTTTCCCACCAAGTTCCTGAATTAGCGGCTTCGACAGGCGCGGCACCCGGTTTCAATACGCCGTCCAAAACCAAAGGCAGGCCTGAAATACCGGTTTCCAAACGGTCGATACGCAAGGCAGTGGCAGAAATATCGACATAAGGACGGTTTTTCAGCGCGGCCAAATCATTGCTGATGGCTTGTTTGATGGGGATAAGCTCAGGCTGTTCAAAACGGCTTAAGCGGCTGTCGATGTGTTCCAATACGCTGACCGCACCTTGAAGGTTGCCTGACAGCATCAATTGTTGCGAAGCAGTGTTCAGCATGGATTCGGCTTCGTCAACCAGCCAGTTGATACGGCCTTTGAGTAACTCTTGATAAGCTTTCTGCGTTTGCAGGATTTGATCGCTATTGTTTTTTTGACCGTTGTTCAGGCGGTCTAACTCGGCCTGAATAGCGGTTTGGCGGTTGAGGTTGTCTTTTAAAAGGCTGGCGTTTTCAGATTCGCCCAACGCGGCTTTGTCAATTTTTTGGTTGAATTCGAGCTCTTGGTTTTTTAAAACATTTTGGCCCTGTACAAACAGGAATCCGCTCGCGCCTAGGCCTAGCAGTGCCAAGACGGTTGCACCTGCGGCCAAGGCTTTGCCTCCAGATTGTTTGATGATAACAGGGGCGTTGTTTTGTGGGAGATTGTTGGACTCGGGCATGCTCGCCTCCACTCGCTGAGGTTGGGTAGGTTTGATTTGTTCAGACGGCCTAGTGTTTTCAGAACGTTCAGGCGCCGGAGCTGCCGTATTGGCAACTTGTTGGGTATCTTTATTGTCTTCGACTTGGTTCACTGCTTGGCTCCTTTGTGGCATGGATGAAAGTGCAGCGGATAGAGAAGTGACGGTTTCTACATGTTTGGCACCGACGATGCGAAGCGCATCGGCAATGCGCGGATGATGGGTAAAGTATAGCAAGGATTCGAAGAATCGGGAAAATTGCGGCGGAATCTGATGGAAAAATTCGCGCGCAAGTTCGCCGGATGTAATGTAGGCGGCGGTGATGTCTTCGGTTTTAAAGTTCTGCCAATCGATGGCGTGTGGCCGTCTGAAATAGATTTCGGCGATGTCGATTTGGAAACCCAGTTCGGTCAGTTTGTCTGCCAGAAAATCACGGCCGCCATGACCTCGAATGATTAGAACTTGGGCATTGGGTGGCAGGTTTTTCCAAATAGGCATTCTCAAGACGGCTTCGCTGTCGTTGCCATCTTCGGGGGAGAATACGGGATAGGGGGAGAATTGCGCCAAAGTATGTTGGCTGGTTTGGCCGACAGTAATGTGTGCTTTGGGGCCGTCTGAAAAGTTCAGATGCGGCGCTGCGGTTTCAATAGCGGTGGGGCTGACCCAAAACACGACATCGGCTTGCTTGAATTGTTCGGGAAGTTTGTTTAGTGCCGAACGGTCTGCCTCTATTTCGATCGGACTCAATACTTGAGCCTGCCAACCGGCTGCATGGCAGGTTTGGGTATCTTGTTGCGGACGGTTGGACGGACGGATGATGAGTAGAGTAGGCATAATGTGGGATAAATTATTAAGGTTTAGGCCGTCTGAAAGAAGGGTTTCAGACGGCCTGCTGCCGGGGATACGTTATTGATCGACGAATGCGCGCTCAATCAGGTAGTCGCCGCGGACACCGGTTTTCGGAGAAACGGTCAGGCCGAATTCGTCCAAGACGTTGCAGGTGTCTTTCAACATAGCAGGGCTGCCGCACAACATGGCGCGGTCGTCTTGCGGATTGATTTTAGGCAGGCCAATGTCTTCGAAGAGTTTGCCGCTGCGCATTAAATCGGTCAGACGGCCATGGTGTACATAGTCTTCGCGTGAAACGATCGGGTAGTAAATCAATTTTTCTTTAACCAAGTCGCCCAGGTATTCGTGTTCGGGTAATTCTTTGGTGAAGCGGTCGTAGTATGCCAAGTCTTTTTTGTAGCGTACGCCGTGAACCAAGATGATTTTTTCGAATTGCTCGTAAATTTCAGGGTCTTTGGTAATGCTCAAGAAAGGGGCGATGCCGGTACCGGTGCTCAAGAGGTAGAGGTGTTTGCCCGGATTCAGGTCGCCGGCAACCAGTGTACCGGTCGGTTTTTTACTAATGAGGACATCGTCGCCGACTTTAAGGTGTTGCAGGCGGCTGGTCAATGGGCCGTCTTGTACTTTGATACTGAAAAATTCCAGATGCTCTTCCCAGTTGGCAGAAGCCACGCTGTATGCGCGCATCAGTGGTTTGCCGTCTACCATCAGGCCGACCATGACGAATTGGCCGTTTTCAAAGCGCAAAGACTCGTCACGGGTACAGGTGAAAGTGAAGTAAGCGTCGGTCCAGTGGTGTACGGACAAGACTTTCTGGGTGTTGAATGCTGCCATTGATATTTCCTGTCGGATAAGGCCGTCTGAAAAGGGTAGGTCGGGGCGGCCAAGGTTAATAAAAAGAATGGAATATGGTGTTCAGCTACTTGCTTGCCGGTTTGGCTGATTTTTCGCTGAGGCTGTGCAGGTCGGCATAGCGTCCGCCTGCGTTGATCAATTCATGATGAGTGCCCTGTTCGACTACATTGCCTTCATGCATCACAACGATGTTGTCGGCTTTTTCGATGGTCGAAAGTCGGTGGGCAATCACCAATGTGGTACGGTTTTGCATCAGGTTTTCCAATGCGGTTTGTACCAAACGTTCGGATTCATTATCCAATGCACTGGTGGCTTCGTCCAAAATTAAAATCGGCGCATTTTTCAAAAGCGCACGCGCAATGGCAAGGCGTTGACGTTGGCCGCCAGACAGTTTTAAACCGTTTTCGCCAACTTCAGTGTGCAAGCCTTGCGGCATTTTTTGGATAAATTCCCAAGCATTGGCTGCTTTTGCAGCATTGATAATTTCTTCTTCACTGAATTTGTCAGCTTGAGCATAGGCAATGTTTTCAGCAATCGTACCATTAAACAGGACAACGTTTTGGCTGACGAATGCCATGCGGCTGCGTAGGCTTTCGAGTGTATATTCATTGATGTTGACGCCGCCAATCAAAACCTTGCCTTCATCCGGATTAAGGAAGCGCGGCAACATATTGGCCAGGGTGGTTTTACCGCAGCCTGATGCGCCGACTAATGCAGTCACTTTGCCTTGCGGTACAAGCAGGTTGATGTGGTTCAAACTGTTGCGTTCGGCTTCGGGATAACGGTGTACAACATCGCAAAATTCGATATCGCCAGGGTTTGGGCTGAGAATCTGTTTGCCTTCGTTGCTTTCTTCGGGTTGATCCAAAAAGGTGAAGACACTTTCTGCCGCCGCCAAACCGCGTTGCAGGGATTGCATCACGCCGGTCATGCGTTTGATGGGGTCAAACATCATGATCATGCTGGACAAAAATGACATAAAATCGCCTGCACTAAATCCTGAAAGTCCGGCTTGGCGGGCGGCTGCGTAAATAATCGCAGCCAGTGCAACCGAAGCCATTAATTGCGTAATGCCGGTACCGGCAGAGCTGGCGGAAACCTGTTTGAGCAGGTTGCGGCGAACATCATTGGCAATACGGTCGAAGCGGCGGTTTTCATAATCTTGACCGCCGTAGATTTTTACAACGCGTTCACCATTAATGCTTTCGCCCAAGACCTGCATCAGCTGGCCAAGATAAATTTGGTTGTTGGCAGACAGTTTGCGCAGGCGTTTGCTGACTGTTTGGATACATACAGCAACAACCGGCAAGATGATAAAAGTAATCAGGGTCAAACGCCAGTTCAGATAAGTCAGCAAGCCCAATAGGCCGACTACGCTCACGCCGTCTTTAGCAATCACGGTAATGACGTTAAACCCTGCATCGGTAATTTGATTGACGTCGTTCAAGATACGAGACATCAAACGGCCGCCGGTATTGCTGCTGAAATACGAAGTCGGCAGGTGCATCATTTTGTTGAACATTTCACCGCGCAAGCGCTGCACCAAGTGGCTGGACAGATACGTCGTGCAATATTCGTTGATGAAGTTAAACAGGCCGCGAATGAAAAACAGCGCCACAATTGCCAGTGGCAACCATGACATGCTTTTCATGTTTTTATCGACAAAACCTTCATTGATCAAAGGTTTGAGCAAGTAACCGAAAGCCGGCATCGTACTGGCGACAATCAGCATGGCCACTACGGAGACGATAAACATCTTCCAATAGCTTTTCAAATATCCAAGCAAGCGCTTGTATAGCTCCCAGTTGGATGTGGCTTGTGTTGTCTGCATATCAATCCAAATTTAGAGCAAACATGCAATTCTAAACGAAAATATCTGTCATTACAATGTTTGCAATTGAAAGTCAAAAGGAGTTGGTATTGTTTTAACACCTTGATTTTATATTAGGAACGACTGCGGCGTGGTGGGTTTGGCAATAATGTTACCCACTTCTCAAATATCGGTTGCGGCCGTCTGAAACTTTTTCAGACGGCCTGTGCAGTCGTCAAGGACGGCCGGTTAAGCCAGGGCTTCCTTAATGATGTCTTTCACTGCTGTTGCATTATTAGGGACAACACGGACACGTTGCGGCAGGTTTTCCAAGCCTTCCAATGCGGCCGGACGAGGGATGGAAACTTCGCCGACAGCCTCATGGATGGTGGCTTCAAATTTGGCGGCCAGTGCGGTTTCGAGGCAGACGATGGTTTCGCCGGCTTCGCGGACTTCACGCGCTACTTTGACACCATCAGCTGTATGCGGATCAATCAGTTCATGATCTTGCTCGTAAACCTGTTTGATGGTGGCAAGGCGGTTGGCATGGGTCGATTTGCCGGAAACAAAGCCATATTGTTGATGTACTTTGTTTAAGACAAATTCCAAATTGAAACCTTTGCCGGAACCTACTTCCGCCCATAAGGTTTTGATTTCGTCTGCATCGCGGTCCATCAGGTTAAACACAAAACGCTCGAAGTTGGAGGCTTTGGAAATATCCATAGACGGGCTGGAAGTAACGTGGGTGTGTTCGCTGTTGCGCGGGCGGTATGCACCGGTTTTGAAAAATTCGTCCAATACGTCGTTTTCGTTAGTGGCGACAATCAAGCGGTGGATGGGTAGGCCCATTTGACGGGCGATATGACCGGCGCAGACATTGCCAAAGTTGCCGCTTGGTACGCAGAAGCTGACTTTTTCGTCATTGCTCGAAGTGGCATTGAAATAACCGGCAAAGTAATACACGACTTGGGCGACGATACGGCCCCAGTTAATAGAGTTGACTGTGCCGATGTGGTATTTGGCTTTGAATTCGGCATCGTTTTGTACGGCTTTGACGATGTCTTGGCAGTCGTCAAACATGCCTTCAACAGCGATGTTGTGGATGTTGGCATCTTGCAGGCTGAACATTTGTGCACGTTGGAATGCACTCATTTTGCCTTCCGGAGACAGCATGAAGACATTGACGCCTTTTTTTCCGCGCAGGGCATATTCGGCGGCAGAGCCGGTGTCGCCGCTGGTGGCGCCTAAAATATTGAGTTCTTTGCCTTCTTTGTTCAATACATATTCAAACGCATTGCCCAAGAATTGCATGGCCATGTCTTTGAATGCCAAAGTCGGGCCGTTGGACAGAGCTTGGATTTTGATGCCGTCTGAAAGTGTGCGCACCGGAGTAATGGCTTTGGTACCGAATACTTCTTCGGTGTAGGTACGGTTGATGATATCGCGTAAATCATCAGCAGGGATGTCGGTGGCAAACAGGCTCATGACTTCAAACGCCAGCTCTGGATAGCTGAGTGTGCGCCATTGGTCTAAAGTAGCACGGTCGATTTGAGGGTATTGCTCAGGCAGCATCAAACCGCCGTCAGGAGCCAAACCCATCAATAAAACTTCGCTGAATTGCTTGCGTGCGGTTGCACCGCGGGTGCTGATGTATTTCATGGTTTCTTCTCTATATATTTAAAATTCAAATAGAAAGTCAAAACGAATTCAGACGGCCTCGATATTAAAAAAGGCCGTCTGAACGATTATTTGTAGAGTCGTTTGAAGCAGGCGGTAACCGTTTTCGCGGTAACGGAAGCAATGGCCTGATCGCGGGTTGCCGGGCTCAAAACCTGCATCATTTCGGTTGCAGTTAATTGATTTGGCGCTTCTTCGCTGGCGCAGCCACAGATTTTATTTTCCCATTCGGCTTGTTTTTCCGCGCTCATGGCTAAAGCAATGACGCGCCATTCGTTACGTTTGTTTAATTCGGTACGGCATTGGCTGTCTACCGCCATTTTCACTACGCTGCTGCCGATACCTGTACCGCTGCCCAAGCCGCCGAAAGATTCGCCGCCGGTAGCGCATGCACCCAATAAGAAAGCTGATGTAACAGCTGCCAAAAGAGTTTTTGAAGTCATGATGTTTCCTGTTAGCAAGGCCGTCTGAAACGCCCGAAGAGTTCTCAAAATAGCATGTATTATACCGTAATGCGGCCCGATATGTGAGTTTGCGAAACTGCCGTATAATGCTAGCGAGTTTTCTTTTAATCAATCAGCACGAAAGCCGCTATGTCCGACCTTTTCGCCCGCCAACCCGAAGCCCCTTTAGCCGAACGCTTGCGCCCGCATTCTTTAGATGATGTCATTGGGCAGCAGCACTTAATCGGCGAAGGTAAACCTTTGCGCGTGGCGGTGGAAGGCGGGAAGCCGCATTCTATGTTGCTGTGGGGACCGCCGGGCGTAGGTAAAACCACGCTGGCACGGATTTTGGCGCAGAGTTTCAATGCCCAGTTTCTGCCGGTTTCCGCCGTATTTTCCGGCGTAAAAGACATACGTGAGGCAATTGAGAAAGCTGAAATTGCCTTGCAGCAAGGGCGTGCGACGATTTTGTTTGTTGACGAGGTACACCGCTTCAACAAAGCGCAGCAGGACGCATTTTTGCCTTATGTCGAAAGTGGTTTATTAACCTTTATCGGTGCTACCACGGAAAACCCGTCATTTGAAGTCAATCCGGCTTTACTTAGCAGGGCGCAGGTGTATGTCTTGCAATCCTTGTCTTCAGACGACCTGAAGAAGCTGATTACCAAAGTATTGGCTTTGCCCGAATACCAAGATTTTACGATTGAAGCGGATGCGCAAGAATTGCTCGTGAATACCGCCGATGGCGATGCACGCAGATTGTTGAACTTGATCGAGCAGCTTTTACGTGCTGCCGACTCACGCCGTCTGAAAACCCTAACCGCTGAATTTCTTGCCGATAGTTTGGGGGCGCAAATCCGTCGTTTTGATAAGGGTGGCGAGAGTTTCTACAACCAAATTTCCGCGCTACACAAATCCGTGCGCGGTTCGCATCCCAATGCGGCATTGTATTGGTTCTGCCGTATGCTTGACGGTGGCACCGACCCGCGCTATCTCGCCCGCCGCATTGTCCGCATGGCATGGGAAGATATCGGCTTGGCCGATCCGCGTGCCTTAACGATTGTCAATGATGCCGCCGCAACTTATGAGCGCTTAGGCTCGCCGGAAGGGGAGCTTGCTTTGGCGCAAGCCGTGTTGTATCTCGCCGCAGCCGCCAAATCCAACGCGGGCTATAAGGCATACAACCAAATGCGCCGTTTCGTCAAAGAAAATGCCAGCAACGAAGTGCCTGTCCATCTGCGCAATGCGCCGACCAAGTTGATGAAAGAATTGGGCTACGGACGCGAATACCGCTATGCCCATGACGAACCAAATGCCTACGCCGCCGGCGAAAGCTATATGCCCGACGGCTTGGATGAACCTGATTTCTATCAACCCGTTCCACGCGGATTGGAAATCAAAATTGGCGAAAAGCTGAAATGGTTGAAATCCTTGGATGAAGATGCACTGGATGATTAAAACAATAAATGTACATAATACAAATCTAAGATCAAATTGAATTTTTCAGACGGCCTTTGCTGTTTGAATATTTTTAACCTATACCATACACACACTTTTTCATGAATATTTTTGAAGCCTTATTATTATTGTGTCTGCTGATTGTCATTAGCGCATTTGTATCCTGTTCCGAACTTGCGCTTGCTTCGGCACGCAAAATCAAATTGCAGGTCATGGCGAAAGACGGCGGCGATACGCGTGCGCTTGATGTAATCAATATGCAGCAGCAGCCGGGCAGTTTTATTACCGTCGTCCAAATCGGTTTGAACGCCGTCGCCATTCTTGCCGGTATTGTCGGCGAGGCGGCAATACGTCCTTATTTTGGCAAGCTGTTGGAGAACGCAGGCAGTTGGGGCAGTACAGTTGCCTCTTTGCTGACTTTCTCGCTGGTTACAGGCAGCTTTATTTTAATTGCCGACCTGATGCCCAAGCGTATGGCAATGACCCATCCCGAAGCGGTGGCGGTACGCATCGTCCGTCCGATGATGTTTTTGATTTTTATCTTAAAACCCCTTGTCTGGGTTTTTGATGGGTTGGCAAACGCAATATTCAAACTCTTCAAAATTTCAACCATCCGTCAGGAGCAGCTGACCTCGGAAGATATTTATGCCGTCGTTGATGCAGGTGCGCAGGCTGGTGTGTTGAAAGAGCAGGAACACTATCTGATTGAAAACATTTTTGATATGCAGGAGCGTACGGTCACTTCCACCATGAGCACGCGTGAATACATCGCCTATTTTGATAAACATGATGACAGCGATACCGTGTTGGAAATGATGTCGGACAAACCGCACAATAAATTCCTTGTATGTGACGGCGATTTGGAACGCGTCATCGGCTATATCGAATCGCATACGCTGCTGACCTGTTTTTAAAGAAAAAGACGTCCGCCTGACCGACAAGCGCGTGTTGCGTAAAGCCTTGTTCATCCCCGATACACTGTCGCTTTACGATGTCTTGGAAACCTTCAAGACTTCCGGCGAAGACTTTGCCGTCGTAGTGAACGAATACGCGCTGGTGGTCGGCGTGGTAACGCTGAAAGATGTGATGAGCATTGTGATGGGCGAGCTGGTCAATACCGAAGAAGAGCCGCAAATCATCCGCCGTACCGAAGACACATGGTTGGTAGATGGCGCTACGCCGCTTACCGATGTTATGCGCGCATTGGATATTGAAGAATTTCCCAATTCGGAAAACTACGAAACCATCGCTGGCTTTATGATGTATTCCCTGCGCAAAATACCGAAACGTACAGATTTTCTAGTTTATGCCGGTTATAAATTTGAAATCATCGATACTGAAAATTTGAAAATCGACCAACTTTTGGTTTCCAAACAAGGAAATATGGTGGGGAAAATGTAACGGGTTGCAGGGAACACTTGAAAAGAAAATTAAAAAATGAATAAAAAGGAAAAATATTATGACGACAACCGAACCTCAAAAATACGCCCGCAGCCTGCACACTCCCATCAGCCTTGGTACCACCTCTGACGACCGTTTTATGCCGCGCGGCTTTCTTTCATATTTTGCCTCACTGCCGAAATTGGTTTTAACCGAAAAATTAGATGGGCAAAACAACTGCTTTGCCGCACACGGCCTCTATGCCCGTAGTCATGCTGCGCCTACCCAGCATCCGTGGGATAAACCTTTGCTGCAACGATGGCAGCAAATCAAAGATGATTTAGGCGATCTTGAACTTTTTGGCGAGAATATGTATGGCATTCATTCGATTGCCTATTCGCAACTGGAAAGCTATTTTTACCTGTTTGCAGTCCGCCGTGGCGGACATTGGCTTTCATGGGAAGAGGTTAAATTTTATGCGCAGCTGTTTGATTTTCCGACTGTGCCAGAAATACCCATTGTCCAGCCTCTTGCAGATTTCACTCAAAAATACGCCAATGAAGATATTGCTTTAGCGCAATGGCTTGCCGCTAATTTGGGAGAGCCGTGGACAGACAGCGTAAAAACTGCCGGTAAGCTTGGCGGCTACGATCCGAAAACAGGAGCGGCATGCAGTGAAGGTTTCGTTATCCGGAACGCCGCTGATTTTGCCACCAACAACGGCAACCTGCCTGTTCAATTTAATGAATTTGATAATCTTTTCAAATTGGTGCGAGCCAAACACGTTAAAACCGACGTTCATTGGACGAAAACTTGGAAGTCTGCCCGTCTTATCGATTACGACAAATACCATTGGCAAAGCTGGCAGTTTCAGACAGCCTGAAGTCCAATTATCCAATAATAAGAAAGACAATTATGTGGACATTCCCAGATTACATACCCGGTCAACTTCCTGATTGGCAAGCCTTAGAACGTCGTTTCAGCTGGTTTGCCGATATGAAGGATGTTCCGCAAGACCCTGAGTGGCATGCTGAAGGCGATGTATTTACGCATACCAAAATGGTATGCGAAGCCCTTTTACAACTGCCCGAGTTCCAAGCGCTTGATGGACAGGAGCAGCATATTCTGTTTGCTGCCGCCATGCTGCATGATGTGGAAAAACGCAGTACGACCAAGAGTGAAATAGAAAACGGCAAAGAGCGTATCGTTTCGCCGCATCACGCAAAAAAAGGTGAGCATACCGCCCGTACTTTGCTGTATACCGAACTTGCCGCTCCATTTGCCGTAAGAGAAGCAATCGCCAAACTCGTGCGTTTGCACGGATTGCCCTTATGGGCGATTAATAAGCCTAATCCTGAGCGAGCCGTCATAGCAGCCAGTTTGCAGGTCAATACTGAGCATCTTGCCATGCTTGCTAAAGCTGATGTTCTCGGTCGTATATGTTGCGACCAACAGGATATTTTGCTGCGCATTGATTTGTTTCGTGAACTCTGTGAAGAAAATGCTTGTTGGGGGAAAGCGCGTACTTTTGCTAGCGACTACGGACGCTATCTCTATCTTAACGGCCGTAGCGAAATGCCGGATTATCAGCCATTTGATGATCAAACCTTTGATGTGTACGCCATGTGCGCCATAGCAGGTAGCGGCAAAGACAGTTACATCAGGCAACATCTTGCCCATCTGCCTATGCTGTCGCTGGATGAGATTCGCCGTGAGCGCAAACTCAATCCCGCAGATTCTAAACATACCGCCGAAGCAGTGCGTTTGGGTAAAGAGCAGGCAAAGGAATACCTGCGAGCCCGTACGTCATTTGTCTTTAATGCGACCAATCTTAACCGCGACCTGCGCAGCAAATGGCTGCCGATGTTTGCCGATTACGGCGCACGCGTGCATCTCATTTATTTGGAAGTGCCTTACACGCAATTACTATCGCAAAACCGTAACCGCGAACATTCTGTGCCGAATGATGTGTTGCACCGCATGATAGAAAAGCTGGAAATCCCTGATTATAGTGAAGCGCATACGGTAGATTTTGTAGTCTTTTCTTAAAAAGTAAAGGGTTTTTGTAAGTAGGCCGTCTGAAACAATCCAATGTTTCAGACGGCCTTTTTATGAAATCAAAAATTGTTAGAGCTAAGACAGAGGTCTTTATTCGCAGCTCAAGTTTTTTGTTTTTTCAGCGAATGTATCCATGGCAATTTGGCACATACGTTCACGTTGGCCTACATCGGCGGCGGGCAGGATTTGGCGCAGGTATTTTGTGTTGTCGCGTTGGAACGATGCTTTATCACCTGCTTTTTGATAACACGCATCTGCGCGGGTAAAGTATTGCTGGCAGATTTTCGGCAATTCTTCAAAGGACAAGGGTTTGCTTTTGTGCATGCCGTGTGCGGAGACGGAGACGGAGAGGGAGGAAAGGGCGCACAGCGCGATGATTAAGGTCTGGGAAATGGTTTTCATGGTAAGCCTATTTATTGAAGTGGTGTTTAAATCAATTGTTCGCCCCAATGCAGCTTTTGGCGCAGGGTTTTGAAGTATTGGTAATCGGTGGGATGGAGGACGCGCAAGGGGTTGTGATAGCGGCGGATGATGATGCGGTCGAAGTTTTGCACGTCGATATGGGATTGTCCGTCAAAATGTGCGCGTGCGTCGCCGCTTTTGGTAATGAGGATTTCGATTACGCTGGTGTCGGAGATGGCAATCGGGCGGTTGGTCATGGATTGCGGACAGATAGGCACAAGCGTGAAGGCGTGCAAACCGGCTTGCATGATGGGGCCGCCGGCGGCAAGTGCATAAGCGGTCGAACCTGTCGGCGTGGAAATAATCAGACCGTCTGAACGTTGGGTATAGACAAATTCTTGATTGATAAAGACTTCAAATTCGATCATTTGGCCTGCGCCGCCACGAGACAGTACGGTGTCGTTGAGGGCGAGGGCGCGTTCGATGGTTTCGCCGTCACGAATGATGCTGGCTTCGATGAGGATGCGTTCTTCGGGCAGATATTTGCCTTCCAGTACGGGTCGGATGCCCTCAACCATGGTGTCGCGTGAGATTTGGGTGAGGAAGCCCAAGTGGCCTTGATTGATGCCGATGATGGGTACGGCGCGCGGGGCGACTTCACGGGCGGCGGAGAGGAAGGTACCGTCGCCGCCGAGTACAACGACAAGGTCGCAGTATTTGCCCAGCTGGGCTTTGTTTACGGTTTCGCAGTAGGCGGAATCTTGGATATAGACGCAGTGTTCTTCTACGCTCAATTCATCCAGATAGATGGTAAAGCCGTTTTCGCGCAGAAAAGAAACCAATGTGTGGACGGTATCTTGAATCTCGGGCGTATTGGGACGTGTAACGATACCGATGTTTTTAAATGGGCTTTTCATGATAGTAGGCCGTCTGAAATTAAGTTTCTAATCTATCCAGATATCGCGCTCGAGCCGGTCGAGGCGTTCGTTTAGGCGGGCAACGTCGTCACGCAGTTTGTCCACTTCTTCCAGCCATGCGGCAAGCGTGGCTTGGTCGATAACAGGGGATTCGGGTTCGCGTGAAAAGTCGCTGATTTGCTCGGCAATGCTTTTGCCGATTTTTTTCATGGTGCGGCCGATGTCGCCGGCGCGCGAGCTGATGCTTTCTGCGGCCACATGACCGAATACACGCGCCAAATCTTCGCTCGGATAATAGCGTAATCCACCCAAAATAGGAAGGACGGACATGCCCAATACCAAGTCGCCTTCGAGGCTGATGTCGCCCACGCCGGGCTGACCGCCTTGGAGGATTTTTTGGATGGCGCTGTTGTGGAATGTGATGTTGGTGTCGGCGGTTTCATTTGCGGTTTCAAGAAAACCTTGTTCGCTGATGCGTCCGGTTAGTCTGAAACCGGTCAGGCTGATGCAGATGATGCTGCCTGCAAATTCAGACAGCTCGTGCTGTTGCTCTGGATTTTGCTGTATCAGGTGGTTGATAAGGGGAAATAGGGCGGACATGGTTTACTCTAAATGCCGTCTGAAACGGATGAATGGACTGAGTCGCAATTTTACAGGCTTAGCCCGTCTGCGCAAACGGTATTTACAATTTTGCCGTTGCTTTTGTCATCAACGATGAAGTCAGGAGCCGACAGACCGAGTTTGGCCGCTTCGGCAGTATAAAATTCAGCCCGGGTTGGGTGGCGGGGTTCGACAATATTGCGGATACGTTTGCCGTCGGCTTGGCAGGCCGTCTGAAAAAGGACTTGGACGGCAAGATCCTTATGAAAAATATTGACGGGTTGATTGCCGCCTTGAATGTGTATTTTTTGAACCAGCTTGGTAACGGGATGACGGTCGGCAGAATAAAGTCCACCCAGTCGCAGTATGTCGATATGGGGGACGGCGCTTTCAAGCAAGGCTTGCTCGATTGTGAGGATTTGACGGGCGGATTCGGTTTGCGGATCGGGCGGCGTGGTTTCATCGCATATGCGTGCTTGGTTACCATACACGCTGGTACTGCTGGTAAAGATGATGTGTTGTACCTTAGATTGCTCGGCAAGTTGAATCCATTTTTTCAGGGTATCGGCGTAATGGTTTAATGAGGAAGGCGGAAGCAGGCAAAACCATGTCGGCTTGTTGATATGGTTTTGCCACAAGGCCGAACTGTGAAAAATATCGTCTTGATTCAAATCGATGATGTCGAGTTCAATCGGCAGATTGATGTTGTCAGAGGTCAGGTTGCGTTTGACGGCGGCTACCTGACTGCCTTGTTCATAAAATTTTTGTGCCAGCGGCAGGCCGAGATAGCCTAAGCCGAGAATGGAAATATCGGAAAGGTGCATAAATAAAGCATCCGAAAATTAACAGGCCGTCTGAAAATAGCTTTAACTTGGTTAAAGCCACGTTTTCAGACGACCTTTGTATGGAAAAATTAATGGTTGCTGCCGATTTTTTGGTCGAATTCGGCACGATGTTCCGGCAGGAGGTAAGGGCGCAACAGGCTGAGTGTGCGGCTGATGCCCCGTACTTTGGAATCTTCGGTTAACTTGGCGCGGCCGCGCAGGGAGCTGTCGAAGTCGAACCAGTATTTCGTTACCATCCACATATTGACGGCAAGGTCGTTCATGGCGGTTTGGTCTGCGCTGATGATGTTCAGGCCGTTGAGCTGGGTCAGCAGGTTGACCAACAGCGGGGAAACTTTGGCTTGGGTAAAGGTATTGTGTTCGCCCAATAATTCGGCACTGCGGGCAAGCAGGGTGTTCACATCGCTGAAGAGGAAACGATATTCCCACATCACATCATAAATACCGGCCATGTAGTTGATGGAGTCTTCCACATTAGACGGCAACACGGCTTCGTTAAGGTAGACAAGCAGGGCTTCGCTGTAACGCTTGAACAATTGGACGATGATTTCGTCTTTGTTGCGGAAATGGTAGTAGAGATTGCCCGGGCTGATGCCCAAGTGGGCGGCAATATGGTTGGTGCTGATATTGCGCTCGCCTTCTTCGTTGAACAAGGCGAGGCTGGCATTGATGATTCGTGTGTAAGTGTTGACTTTAGCAATGCGCGGCATGGGATACACTCCTTTGTTTTATAGGCTGTATGAAGTCGGCAGCCAGTTGGGTTCTGCGTGTAATTCTACCTGAAATTGAGTAAATACTGTATTACAAACATATTGTGCCAGCTGGTGGACATCTTGAGCGGACGCATTGTTTTTATTCACCAAAACCAAAGCCTGTCTGTCATGCACTGCTGCACCGCCGATCTGATGGCCTTTCAGACGGCATTGGTCAATCAGCCAGCCGGCCGCGAGTTTGACCGAACCGTCAGGCTGCGGATAGCGTGGCATACTAGGGTATTGCTGCAATAAATCGGCCGCTTTTTCAGCGCTGACAACAGGGTTTTTAAAGAAACTTCCGACATTACCAAGTACGTTAGGATTAGGCAGTTTACTGTTGCGGATTGCACACACTGCATCGGAAACATCTTTGGCCGTCGCCTCGCGGTCTTGGCTCAGCTTGGCAACCGCTGCCGCCAAATCGCCATAGCCCAAGTTCGGCACAAAATGCTCTTTTAACGCAAATACAACCGAAACAATCACATAACGGCCTTTGCCTTCCTGTTTGAACAGGCTTTCACGATAGGCAAAGTCACAGTCGGCATTGGAAAGCTCGACAAAGGTTTCCGTATCCAAATCAAAGCAGCGAACGCTATGGATAACATCTTTGACTTCAACGCCGTATGCGCCGATGTTTTGTACTGGAGACGCGCCGACCGTGCCCGGAATCAGGCTGAGGTTTTCCAACCCGCTTAAACCCAGTCCAACCGTATGCAAAACAAAATCATGCCAAATTTCCCCGGCTTGCGCTTCGATATAAACCAGGCCGTCTGAACGCTCAATTTCGCGTATTCCCTTGTTTTCCATATGCACAACCAGACCGGTATAGTCTTCCATCAAAAGGATATTGCTGCCGCCGCCGAGCCATAAAACAGTATCTCGGTTGAACTCGGGCAGCCGGACGATGTCGCGCAATTCATCGGCGTGTTTTAGTGCAATAAATGCTTGGGCTTTGGCGCGAAGACCGAAAGTGTTGTAAGGGGTGAGGTCGGTTTGGTATTGGATGGGTTGCATGGGTTTAACTTTAAAATAGGAATTCGTTGATTCAATAGCGTAATCAGTGGAGAAAGACTGCTTGTATTTTTCAGACGGCCTTATGCGATTTGACCATCTCTTTACTGCAAAGCTCCAGGCACCATACCAATGCGATGGCGGCAATCGTTAGTGAAGCGGTCAGCGCGGTCCAAAAGCCGTAAATGCCCATATCGACATGATAGGCAAGCAGGTAGCCGGGCAGCAGGCCGCAGCCCCAGAAAGCCACGGCATGGATGAACATTGGCATTTTGGTCACTTTATAGCCGCGCAGCGCATATGAAGCGATACATTGTGTGGCATCTGCCAGTTGGAATAGGGAAGCGAAAAATAAAACGGTTGCGGCAATGCCTAATACTGCCGCATCGTTGGTGTACATACCTGCCAACTGAAAGCGAAAGATGACCAAGAGCAGCGCGGTGCAGGCGGCAAGCATCCAGCCCAACACCAGCGACACGCCTGAAATATAACGCGCCCGCAAAAACTCGCGCCGCCCGAGTGAAAAGCCTACGCGTACCGTGCTTGCTGAGCCGACGCTTTGCGGAACCATATACAAGATGCCCGACAGGCTGATGACGACTTGTTGGGCGGCAACATAATCCTCGCCGAATGGTGCCACCAAAAAGACGATAAACGAAAACGCGCTGGCTTCTAAAAAATAAGACAAGCCGATGGGGGCGCCGATTTTCCAAATCTGTTTGAAAGCCGCCAAATCAGGTTTGCCGATTTTTGCCGTCAAACCAAACGGACGGAAGAATTTTTCTTTGGCGATATAAAGCCACAAAGCCAATGCGCTGAACCAAAATACCGCCGCCGTTGCCACGCCGCAACCTGCACCGCCCAAAGCAGGCATACCGAATTTGCCGTAAACGAACACATAGTTCAGCGGCACATTCAACACAAATGCCGCGAAGCTGACCAACATAATTACGCGCGGACGGTTCAAGCTGGAGGCATAGGCGTGCAGGGCTCGGTGTATCATGGCGGCCGGCATTGCCAAGCTGGTGAAAAACATATATTGCGCCATCGTGTCTTCGACATAATCGTTCAATGTCAGCCAATGACGGAACGGCGTAATCATCGTCCACATCAACAGCATGCCGAATAGACCCAAACATAAGCCAAACCAAATACCCTGCATTCCTGTTTTGCCGACTTCTTCGGTTTTACCCGCGCCGTACAGCTGGGCAATCATCGGGTTCAACGCCGCCATCACGCCCATAAAGGTAATGTAAATCGTGGAAAACGAGCTACTGCCCAAGGCCACTGCGGCCAAATCTTCCTTACCTGCGCCACCGGCCATCACCGTATCGACGAAACCAATGCCCACTTGCGCCACTTGCGCCAACAGCATAGGCAGGGCGAGGGCAGTAAGCAGGCGGGTTTCTTTTAAGAAAACAGGAAAGGCAAAGCGGTTGAGGTTCAGTAGCATAATGTGTGCGGTTTGAGGATAAAGGCCGTCTGAAACGGAAACTTAAAATTATAAAGGGTAATGCTGATAAGCAGACAATATGTTGTTTAATCGCTAAATTTTTCAGACGGCCTTAAAAGTCGGATGTCTTTTTACTGCTTCCAACCAGCTGTCCGGCGTTTGAAACTGCATCAGGCCGTCTGAAAGCGACACTGCGGCTTGGGTAGTCGAAGCGCGGGTCAGTTTTTCATTGGTTTCGGCATCGTAAATGGTGTAATCGATACGCAGGCAGCTTTCGATTTCTACTATGTCCATATCAACGCGGATTTTTTGGCCGAAACGGGCAGGGCGGATGTATTTGAGGTTCATCTGCACAATTGGCCAGCTGTACCCCTGCCGTCCCATTTCGTTGTAGTCGTAACCGATGGAAGACAAAAAAGCACAACGTGCGGTTTCAAGGTATTTGACATAGTTGCCGTGCCACACGATGTGCATGGCATCTACGTCAAAAAAAGGAACTTCGGTTTCAAAGCTGTGTTGGCAGTAGATGTGTTTTTTCATGGTTTAAAAGAGTAAGTGTGATGGTTTCAGACGGCGTCTTCGCCCCAAAAATCATAAAAATTGAACCATTGTAGCGGATTTTGCGCACATTCTTGCGCCAGAATGTCGGCAAAACCCTGCATCGCGTCTTTGACGGCAGCCTCGCGGTTGCCGCGTTTCCAGCTGGAAGTATCGGTAAAGCGGCGCAGTTTCAAATGATAGTGGCCGTTTTGTTTGACGCAAAACAGCGTGTTTACCTGCGTTTTTAAAAGCGAAGCCAATAGCCATGCGCCTTGCGGCATAGGAGCGGTATGGCCTAAGAAATTAATGTCGGCGGTTTTCTCGCCGCGTACAGGCACACGGTCGGCCGCGATGGCAATCCATTCGCCGTTTTCGATACGGTGGTTTAATTCCATCATCAGGGTGGTGTCCAAATCTGTCACCTGAATCAGACGGATATGATCTGCGCCGGCTTTTTGCAATGCCTCGTTAAATGCCTGCGCGTGTTTGCTGTGCACCAATACGTTGAGTCTGAAATTTTTATGGTGCGACACCAGCGCACGGCAAACTTCGGTATTGCCCAAGTGTGAGCAGGCAAAAATCTGGCCGCGTTCGTTGCGCTTGACTTGCGAATAGATGTCGTCCGGATCTTCAATTACCAAATCTTCATAACGGATTTTGCGTTGCCACACGGCAAAACGGTCGCAAACCGCTTCGCCAAATGCGATGAATTGTTTGAATACGCTGTGTTTCGGCAGGACGGTATGGGGAAAGGCCGTCTGAAGACGGGTTTGATAGCGTAAGTACTATGACGGCGCGGTTTGGGCGCAGTCGTCATAAAAATACAGCACCACAAACCAAATGCACGGCCTCATGAAAAAAGTCCGGCAGATAGCGCACCATCAATGTGGTCAGAGCGAGAAACAAGCGGCTGCCGCGTTCGGGCTGCGCCGCCCAATGGGTTTGTTTATTGTCGGTCATGGTTTGGGTGTGAATTAAGTTATAGAGGATTGCACATCATCGTTTAGTAGAGAATCCCAAAAATCTGTATCTAGCTTTTTAATGCTAAAAGTTTGTTCTGTTTGCATACCTAAATCATATTGGTATACATATTCTGCCAATTTCATTCCATCTATTAAAACAACTTTGGCATTGGGTAAAGTATTTGCATATTCAATTGCATCATTTGAATATTGGGCGGTGGTAATAAAAACTCCCTTGTCTGCATTTCTCCCCATTAATGAACCTACGAAACGTTGAATTTCTGGTCTACCAATAGTGGAATCTTTTTTATATCGTTTAGCTTGTATATAAATTCTCCCAAATCCCAATATATCTTCCTTAATTTCCCCGTCAATACCTCCATCTTTGCTATATTGAGTTACTGTCCCTGAATTTTCTACTGCACCACCGTATCCCATTTTTTGTAATAAATCGACTACTAATTTTTCGAAAACCTTGGGTGTTTTACTGATAATGGTGTCTATAATTTCAGTATATATTTCATGGCGTATGGTTTTGTATGATGCATATAATAGTTCTTGAGGGGTTTCCTCAATAGAGTTTTTTGATGACAAAGTGATCTGTAAAACAGGCTCAGATTTTATTTTTTATTTCGTAAAGCCATTGTTTTATCGATATATTCATTAATCTCTTGATTGCTTTTGGAGAGAAATTGTCTTCCTAATGAATTAATGACATAGTACCCTCGTTTGGGACGATCTAGTAATTCACATAGAGTTAAATAACTTAATGTCCAGGAAATACGATCATTAAAAATAATGCCATTTCCAGATTCATATTCTTTCGTTATTTCTTCATCGTTTAGTGAGAAATATTTAGCTAATGGTGCGGTGAGTTCAGATTTTTTCCAAACTTTTCCATCAGATAGTTTTTCTAATATAGGTTTACGTAATTCTGAAAAATGTGGGATAGTCATCATAATTCTTTCTATAGATTAAATATTTTACACAATCGGTGTTTCAACATACCGAAAAACAGCCGTGTGTGCATTTTGCTGATGCGGACATTGTCGGCAAAGGCATCGAAATGGGACACGCCGTCGGCGGCGTATTGGACGGGCGTTTTAATCCAAACCGGTTTGACGTCACGCCAGTAGAGGCGGATAAGGATTTCTGTATCGAAGTCCATGCGGTCGCCTACGGTTTCTTCGCGGACGACGGATAGCGCGGGTGCAAGCGGATAGAGGCGGAAGCCGCACATGCCGTCTTTGATGTCGCATGACCAAGTGTGTAGCATATTCCAGAAATCGGTAATTTTGCGTCCGTAAAGCCGTGCTTTGGGCGCGTCATCGCCGTATTGCGGCCAGCCGCAAACAACGGCTTCGGGATTTTGTTCTGCTGCTGCGAGGAGTTTGGGCGTGTCGCTTAAGCAATGCTGGCCGTCTGCATCGACCTGCAAGACGTGGGTGTAGCCATGTTCTTGAGCGTATTCCAAACCGGTTTTGACCGCTGCGCCTTTGCCGCCGTTGATGGGACGGTAAAGGACATCAATGCCGTCTGAAACCAAAGCCTGCAATACAGGTTTACATTCTTCGCGTGAACCGTCGTCCACAATTAAAACGTTTAAACCGAAGCCGCGCATGGTTTGGGCAACGTGGCTGATGGTGGTCGGGTGGTTGTAATGTGGAATAAGGGCCAGGGTTTTCATAAATATTTTTTAGACGACGTTAACACAATGCAGAGTATAGCAAATAAACATGCCATGGCGTTTGAAAAGGCCGTCTGAAACGGCGATGACAAAATCGTTTGATTTCGTTTCTCACTGTTTCAGACGGCCTTTGGTATGCCATTAATTCAGCATTGTACATGACCAACATCGAGGCATGAATCATGAAATTCGTTGAGCGTGCTGCGGTGTCCGATACTGATGATGATGCTGTCGGGCAGTTTTTGCTTTAAGGCGCGGTAGAGCATGGCTTCGGTCGGTTCGTCCAAGGCGGCGGTGGCTTCGTCGAGCAGGATGACTTTGGGCTGCGAGAGCAGGGCGCGGACGAAGGCGACACGTTGCAGTTCGCCCGGGGAGAGTTTGTGTTGCCAGTCATCGGTTTTATCTAATTTATCGACCAAATAACCTAATCGACAAGTATTCATGGCTTCGATCAGTTCCGGATGCTGTTTTTCGATGTCGGGATAACAAATCGCGTCGCGCAGGCTGCCTTGTGCCGTGTACGGGCGTTGCGGTAGGAAGAGGATGTCTTGATGTGGCGGATGGCTGACTTTACCGCTGCTGCCGAAAGGCCAAAGCCCAGCTAGCGCGCGCAGTAACGAAGTTTTACCGCAACCACTCGGGCCGCGTATCAGCAGGGAATTGCCGCTTTTGAGGTTGATGTTGATGCCGTCTAATAAAACTTCGCCGTTGTGGCGGTATAGGGCAACGTTTTCCAAGATTAGGCCGTCTGAAACTTCGGTAAGGTCGGTTTGTCGTGCGGTGTGTTTTTCTTCCGTACTCAGCAAAAAGCCGTACAGACGTTCCAATCGGGCGCGGTAGGCGGTGAATTTGTTGTAGAACATCCGGAAGAAAGACAGCGCGTTTTGCAGTCGTGCGAAGGCTTGGACGGTCTGCTGGATGTCGCCGATTTTGATTTGTCCGGCAAACAGTCGCGGAGCTTGCAAAATAATGGGGAAGAGTTTGATGCCGTTGGTGAACATATCGTTAAAGCCGCTCAGGCAGACGCTTTGTCGCGCAATGCGCCAACGGTTGTGGATAATGGCTTTAAAGCGGTTGGAAAGCTGATCGTGTTCGTGTTTTTCGCCGCTGTAAAACGCCACGCTTTCGGCGTGGTCGCGTACACGGATGAGGGAATAACGGTAGTCGCCGTTGAGCTTTTCGTTTTCATAGTTGTAACGAATCAACGGGTTGCCTATCCACATGGCGATAAAGGTCGCCAAAATCACAAACATATAGACAAACCAAACGATGCCGTGCGGAATGTCGAAGCCGAACACGGTCAGGATGCCTGCCAAGCCCCACAAAACAACGGCAAACTCCAGAGAGGTAACGACCGAATTGACCATGCCGCGCACAAATTCTATGGTCGAGGCGATGAAATCCTGCGCGTCCTGTTGGATACGCTGGTCGATGTTGTCCGGCGCGTGGCGGCGCATTTGCAGGCGGTAGTAGTTTTTGTCGGAAAGCCAGCGTGAAGTCAAAACTTCATTGAGCCGCTCCGACCATTTAATCGCCAAGCCTTGATCGAGAAAGTCGTTGACGACGTTGTTAAACGCCCGTATCAACACCACGCCTGCATTCATCGCTGCAAACATCCAAAACGCGGAGGCATTCAAATCCTGCATCGAGTCGTAAAGCCCTTTGGACATAAAGGTACTCAACACATTCAGCCGCACTTCGGTTAACAGCAGCGTAATCATCGCCGTAATCAGCAGCAAAACTTTGACGGTACTTTTCGGCGTCAGGCACAGGCGCAGGATATAGCTAAACTCGCGCCCGAAGCGTGTGTTGCGTGCAAAAAACAGAATGACCGCCGAGGCTGCAGCGACCATCAATAAGGTCTGCAATAGCCAAGACGGCGTGGAATAAAGCTCGATTTGCCATTTTTGCATGGAGTGTTCTCTGAAAGGATGTAAAGGCCGTCTGAAAGGACGGCAAATTTATTTGACTATGGTAACTGTAATAATAGTTTTCTGAACTGTTGTATTTTTTGTGTTTACAAACGGTTCTTATTTGTTTTTGTGGAAGGCGGAAATCTTATCAAATATAATCGCAAAACCAAATTACTTTGTAATTTTTTACTCGATATAAGAATTATTAATATTTCAAACCAGAAGGTATTTTATGAACAGCAAATTAGCCCTGATGCCGCTTGTGGTTGCAAGTGCATTCGCTTATGCCGCCGATGAAGCCACTTCTGCTCCTGAAGCATATGCAGAAGTGCAGGAAGTCAAAGTCCACGCCGACGCTAAACGCGTGAAGGCCGCACGCTCTTATTCTATTGCCAGTGACGGCGATATGCGTGACCGTGTGAATTTGGGTGTGTTGGGTAAAGCGAATGCCTTTACCGCTCCGATTACCGTGGTCAATTACGACGAAAAAGCCCTCAACAATACCGAAGCGCGTACTTTGGTGGATGCCGTAGCGAAAAAAGACGCTTCGACTTGGCAGTTCGGCGGTGAAAGCAACACCTTGACCGGCCTGTATTTCCGCGGTTACCAACTTGATGCGCGCCAATTCAGCGTCAACGGTTTGGCAGGTATGTACGGCACACAAGGTACGGCCAGCGTGCAAGTCGGTTCTGCGCAACTGATTAAAGGCGCCTCCACCGCCGTAAACGGCATGGACCCTGAAGGCGCGGTATCCGGTTCCGTCAATATCGAAACCAAAAAAGCCTCCGATGAAGGCAACCGCAAAATCGGTTTGGGCTGGTTCAGCAATAACCGCGCCCAAGGTACATTCGACTTGGGTCAACGCTTCGGCGAAAACAAAGAATTCGGCGTGCGCGCCAACGGCAAACTGCGCCATGGCGACACTCCGCGTCACGGTTACAGCGAAGACAACAAAGAATTTGCATTGAATGCTGATTATCGCGGCGAAAAAGTGCGCGTGGCGTTCGACTCCATCTACGCGAAACGCAAAACCAACGGCGGCCGTGCGCGTATGCAGGACATTCAAAACCTGCAAGGCCGTCTGTTTGATGCACCTGACGGTAAAACCAACCTGCTGCCTTCTTGGAACTGGCAAAATACCGTCGGCCAAACCAATATGCTGACCTTTGAATGGGATGCGTTTGACAATGCACAGATTACAGGCGGTATCGGCTACAACAAAGCGCGTTATTACGGTACGCTGATTTCCCCGACCGTATGTTTGAATGCCACCAGTACTTGTACCGATGCGCAAAACACAAACGCCAGCGGCAAAGTAACGGCCCGCAACTATGACTACAACACCGGTACTGCCCGTCTGACCGATCAGTACTTCCGTACTTTAAGCATGAACCTGTCTGAGCGAGGCGAATTTGAAACCGGTCCGGTTACGCACAACTGGAGTACGGCTTTTGACCGCGTTATCCGTCAACGCGCCACTACGCGCGGTTTGTCAGCAGGCAGCAGCAGTGCGAAAATTTCTGCAAGCGGCGATATTGCTGCGCAACTTGATTCTTTCCAACCTGACTATGCAACCGATTGGGAAAGCTCTGCCAATCTTGATGCCAATATCAAAGTCAACAGCTTGGCTTTGTCCGACACACTGGGCTTTGCCGACAACAAATATCGTCTGACTTTGGGCGGTCGTTTCCAAGCGGTTGAATATACCGATAAAAAAGCAGGCCAAAGCGGCGATGCCAAACGTTTCAGCCCTATGTTTATGGCCGCGTGGGTACCTCAACCTGATTTAGTCGTCTACGGCAACTACATGGAAGACTTAGAGCCAGCCGATATCAAAACCGATGATGACGGCCATACCACCATGTCCAAACCGCGTGTCAGCCGTCAGTTTGAAGTGGGTGTGCGTAAAAACTGGGGCAATTTCGTGACCACGTTAAACGCGTTCCAAATCAAACGTCCGGGCTACTGGCGCGGTTCTGCCACCGGTAAAACAGACTTTGCCGCGTATAAAGCCTTGGGCGGCGCGGCAGGTGACAAGCAAGGCATGGAACGCAGCCGCGGTATCGAGTTCAACACCTACGCAAACTTGCTCAACAATACTTTGCGTCCGACTTTGGGCCTGATGTATCTGCAATCGACCGTGAAAGACTATCCAAATTCACGCGATATGCTGGTTAACGGTGTTCAAGTTGCCAATCCGCGCGTAATTGCCAAAGCAGGCGTTGAATGGGACACCCCATTTGCCAAAGGCTTGACCCTGAACGGCAACGTTTCGTATTTCGGCAAGTCTTACCAAGACACGCAAAAACAATACGCCTTCCCATCCTATACCTTGGTTGACGTAGGCGCGCGCTACAAAACCAAACTCGGCAAAAATACTTTAACCGTCAGCAGCTCGGTAGAAAACCTGTTCAACAAAAACTACTGGCAGGTACAGCGCGGCCAATACGACCGCAGCTTCGCCGTCGTCGGTATGCCGCGCACTTACTGGCTGAAAGCGGAATTGGATTTCTAATCTGATTTCGGTTTGACCGTAATAGCAGGCCGTCTGAAAAGGAATGATAAAAAGCAAGAATTTGGTTTTTATCCCTTTTCAGACGGCCTAATTTGATTGCCTTATGTTTTTTGCTTGAAAAATCTTACATGTTTTTTATGGATTTCACGCGAAACAAGGTTAATATTCCATTTTCACAATACATCATTCGAGAAGACATATGAAAAAATCCATCAAACTGACCTTGTGCGCCCTTGCACTCTCACTTTCCGTGCAAGCGCAAGCGGTTACCCATGCCGTGATTGAAACCAATATGGGCAACATCCAACTGGAGCTAGATGAAGTCAAAGCGCCGAAAACCGTGGCAAACTTTGTCAATTACGCCAAAAAAGGGTTTTACGACAACACGATTTTCCACCGCGTTATCGACAATTTTATGATTCAAGGCGGCGGATTTACCGAGAAAATGGTTCAAAAATCCACCGATAAAGCCATCAACAACGAAGCAGACAACGGCTTGAAAAATAACGTCGGCACCATCGCCATGGCGCGCACCGGCGATCCGAATTCAGCAACCAGCCAGTTCTTTATCAATACGGCCGACAACGACTTTTTGAATTTCAAAAGCAAAACCCCTCAAGGCTACGGCTATGCCGTTTTCGGTAAAGTCACTTCCGGCATGGACGTGGTCCGTAAAATCAGCAAAGTGAAAACAGCGACACGCGGCTATCATCAAGACGTTCCAACCGAAGCCGTGATTATCCGCAAAGTCAGCATCAAATAATTTTGATTGTTTGAACCCAAACAATAGGCCGTCTGAAACATTCAGACGGCCTGAATTTATTTATTTGATAATAAGCGGCAATTTGGGCGATAATTCAGCATCCACAATTTAAGGAGTCGATTATGCAAACCCGCCTGCCTTTTTTCGGCGTTGTCCGCGTCAGCGGTGAAGACAGAGCTTCATTTCTTCATGGCCAATTATCCAACGATATTAATAATTTAGCTTCCGGTCAAGCATGTTATGCTACATACAATACGCCTAAAGGCCGTGTGTTGGCGAATATGTTGGTCGTCAATCGCGGAGAAGATTTACTGTTGGTCATGGCGCAAGATTTGACCGAAGCCATCGTCAAACGCCTGAGAATGTTTGTCTTGCGTGCAAAAGTCGTCTTCGAGCTAATGCCCGATTTAGCAGTCAGCGGCGAGTTGGCAGACAATGCAGAACCTCATCCTGCTACCGAACCGCAACTGTCTTTCCCGGCCCAAATTCAAGAAAACACCGTAGAAATTACCTTGCCGCACACAGGCCGCCTGAAAATTTCAGCAGCCGAAAACGCAGCCGAATATCAAGTAGGAGCAGAAAATGCGTGGAACCTGCACGAAATCCGCAGCGGCTATCCGTGGATTTGCGCCGCAACCAAAGAAGCAGCTGTTGCCCAAATGCTCAACCAACACATCATCGGCGCCGTCCATTTCCGTAAAGGCTGCTACCCAGGCCAAGAAATCATCGCCCGCGCCCAATACCGAGGCCAAGTCAAACGCGGTCTGGCCGTATTAAGTGGCGATTCTTTGGAAGCCGCCGGTATTGCCGTCAAAGTCGGCGAAGAAGAAGCAGGCGTTATTCTTAATACTGCACTCACAGAGCAAGGCAGCCTCAGCCTCGCCGTTATCAAGTTTTCCGCAGCAGAAGCAGCATTGACCGATGCAGACGGTAATGCTTTGAAACAGGAAGAACTGTTTTTTACGGTTGAGAAAGATTGATGTTAGATGATTGAATAAAAAGCTTAAATATTAGCTTGAAATGAAAACAGAAAGGCCGTCTGAAATTCAGACGGCCTTTTATATTGAGTTTTGTTGGTACATGACCCAAGCTACGTTTGCTGCTGACTGGATTACGGCATGGTTTGGAATCATTCGGTAGCAACAAAAACCGCGTGCGTGCGTACCGCACACACCTTACACCTTAATCTTAAGGTTTGCGTCGCCCGCAGGTAGGGTGTGTGGCGTAGCCACGCACGCGGTTGACAGGGGTGCGAGCTACGGCTTGCTATACTTGTTTTTAATTATTCTATGAGAGAGCCATAATCTAATTCATTTTTATTTTTACTATTTTCATTGCTTTCATTTTGCAATACACTGTTGTTAATGTCGCTACTTATATCTGCATCTCTAGTGACAAGTTGCTGAGGGAATTTTTCGTTTTTTCTTAGTTTATCAAAATATTGTTTTCTAAACTCATTAGAATCATCTTTAACTTTAACAATATCATTTTGTAATTCTATAAGTTTATTTTTAATTCTTCATTAAATTGATTAGTTAATTTTTCCTTAAGTTCATTAACTTCATCCAATGCCTTATCAATTCTTTGTGACTCTCGCAATGAGAAAAATATAGAAATTACAGTTATTAATACGGCGTATAAAGAAACTGAAAATGTTAGAGAATTAATTATTTTATCTTGGTTATCTATTTTTAGTTGTATCTTTTCTATATCTCCCCTATAAATATCATCCTTAATTTGCTGAAATTTTCGTTCTATAGCCTGGCATTCTTTTCTGTTTTTACAAGAAATTGTTGTATTTTCGAGTAAGTTTTTATCTAAATAGTTTTTACTACTGTTTTTTATATTACTTGATTGATCAGATGATTTGGGGATTATAAACATGGTAATAGATATGGTGACAAATAAACCAAATATGATTAGTAACCAAAAACTATTCCAAACAATGTTCCAATTATTCTTCCCAGTTTTTTTATTATCTTGAGATGCGGTATCAGTATTTTTAGACATAATTAAACACTACTCTTCAAAAGAGAATAAATTTGATAATGCAACAATACTGCTTTGCATACTCTGCAATGCACGCTCAATTTGATTAGGTGAAATTTCTTCTTGATAATTAATGAGTATATCAACTGAACAAACAGCATACTCAGCATACTTTTCTTTATCAGCACTCCATTTAATTAACTTTTTCTCTAGATTTTCTTGAAGCAATCTTTTTTGAAAGTCAAGGCAATTTGGTTTTAATTTTAATAAGGAAAAAATTGTATAAAATCACCACCTTCTTGCACAGAGATTACTAGCTTGAATTGTATTTCCTGATTTTTTCTATGAGAAAAACGTAATACGAAGCCATCAAAATCTTTATTATTCCTATCTTTATATTTTAATGAATTTTTTTCTAGATATGATCTAATTACTTCTTTTGTTGATTCTACATTAACTGCCATAATAATTTCCTTGTTTGTCAAGATTGTTTTTTAAATTAAACTGAATATAGAATAATTCTTCTATTTGGGCTTTCTAATGTATTAGAGGAAAACTTAAATGAAATTAACCTTCTAACAAGAGGTCGTCTGAAAAATTTTCAGACGACCTTCTTTGTACCTACATATTACTTATCAAACCAGTTTACTGCTCACCCAATCTTCCACGCTTGCCAACATTTCAGGCAATTTGTCGGCATCTGTACCACCGGCTTGCGCTAAGTCAGGACGACCGCCGCCTTTGCCTCCGACTTGTTCGGCTGCAAATTTAACCAGATCGCCTGCTTTGACTTTGCCAGTTAACGGTTTGGATACGCCGGCGCACAGGGAAACTTTACCGTCGTTGACTGCGGCGAGCAATACGATGGCTTGTTCTGATTTGCCGGTTAAGTCGGTCACGATTTCGCGCAGGGCTGCGGCATCGGCTTCGATTTGTGCGGCAACGAGTTTGGCTGCGCCCAGGTCTTTTGCATCGTCCAAGAGTTTGGCGCCTGCGTGGACGGCGAGTTCGGCTTTGGCGCGTGCCAATTCTTTTTCCAATGCTTTGGCGTGTGCTGCGCCTGCTTGGATTTTCGCCAGTACGTCTTTTTCGGTTTGGGCTTTGGTTTCGGCAATGATGTCTTTAACCAAACGCTCTTGTTCTTGCGCCCATTTGAGTGCGTTCAGGCCGGTGATGGCTTCGATACGGCGCACGCCTGCGGCAATACCGCCTTCGCTGATGATTTTGAAGAGGCCGATGTCGCCGGTGCGTGAAACGTGTGTACCGCCACACAATTCGGTAGAGAAACCGCCCATTTGCAGTACACGCACTTCGTCGCCGTATTTTTCGCCGAAGAGCATCATGGCGCCGGTTTTTTGGGCATCTTCCATGCTCATAATGGCTGCGTTGACGGCAACGTTGGCCAAAATGGCTTCGTTGACGCGGCGTTCTACTTCAGCGATTTCTTCGGCAGTTACTGCTTGAGGATGGGAAATGTCAAAACGGGTGGATTCGGCGGTAACCAAAGAGCCTTTTTGTTCAACATGTTCGCCCAATACATCGCGCAGGGCTTTGTGCATCAAGTGGGTAGCGCTGTGGTTGCGCATATTGGCATTGCGGATTTCGTCATCCACTTTGGCGGTAACGCTGTCGCCGACTTTCAGACGGCCTGAAGTTTGTATGCCAAATTGACCGAATACGGCCGCTTTGATTTTTTGGGTATCGCGTACTTCAAAGCGGTTTTCGCCTGCGAAGATATAGCCGACGTCGCCGATTTGGCCGCCGGATTCTGCATAGAACGGGGTAAAGTCGATAACGACGGCACCTTCGTCGCCTTCGTTCAATTCGTTGACTTGTTCGCCGTCTTTGTAGAGGGCGAGGACCTTGGATTCAGTTTGGCGTTCGCTATAACCTTTAAACTCGGTGTCCTGACCGTCGTAAGGCAGTTGGGCGTTGGCTTTGAAGCTTTGTGCGGCGCGTGCGCGTGCGCGTTGGGCTTCCATCTCGCGCTCGAAGCCTGCTTCGTCTAGTTCGATATTGCGTTCGCGGCAGATGTCGGCAGTCAAGTCGTATGGGAAACCGTAGGTATCGTAGAGTTTGAAGATGATTTCGCCGTCGAGTTTTTTGCTGCCTTTAGCCAACGCGTTTTCCAACAAAGCCATGCCGGTTTCCAGAGTTTGGGCGAAACGGCTTTCTTCGTTTTTCAACGCTTCTTCGATTTGGGCTTGTTTTTCTTTCAATTCAGGGTAGGCATCGCCCATCTCTTTAACCAAATCGGCCACCAGTTTGTGGAAGAATGGTTTGCTTTGACCCAGTTTGTAACCATGGCGTACGGCGCGGCGGATAATGCGGCGCAATACGTAGCCGCGGCCTTCGTTGGAAGGCAATACGCCGTCTGCGATCAGGAATGAGCAGGAGCGGATGTGGTCGGCGATGACTTTCAGGCTGGGTTCTTCCATGCTGAAAGCTGAGCCGGTTTCGCGGGCAACGGCTTTGAGCAGGTCTTGGAACAAGTCGATTTCGTAGTTGCTGTGAACATGCTGCATGACGGCGGCCATGCGCTCCAAGCCCATGCCGGTATCGACGGAAGGCTCAGGCAGCGGATTCATATTGCCTTGTTCGTCGCGGTTGAACTGCATGAATACGCAGTTCCAAATTTCAATCCAGCGGTCGCCGTCTTCTTCAGGGCTGCCCGGAATGCCGCCCCAGATTTCTTCGCCGTGGTCGTAGAAAATTTCGGAGCAAGGGCCGCAAGGGCCGGTGTCGCCCATTTGCCAGAAGTTGTCGGATGCGTATTTTGCGCCTTTGTTGTCGCCGATGCGGACGATGCGCTCGGCAGGCATGCCGATTTCGTTCAGCCAGATGTTGTAGGCTTCGTCGTCTTCTGCGTAAACGGTCGCCAACAATTTTTCTTTAGGGATGTTCAACCATTCAGGGGAAGTCAGAAATTCCCAAGCGAAGTGGATCGCGTCGCGTTTGAAGTAGTCGCCGAAGGAGAAGTTGCCCATCATTTCAAAGAAGGTATGGTGGCGGGCGGTATAGCCGACGTTTTCCAAGTCATTGTGTTTGCCGCCTGCGCGTACGCATTTTTGCGCGGTAGTGGCGCGGTTGTAGGGGCGTTTGTCGAAGCCGAGGAACACGTCTTTAAATTGGTTCATGCCTGCGTTGGTAAACAGCAGGGTCGGGTCGTCGTGTGGCACGAGCGAGGAAGAGCGGACGATGGTGTGGCCTTTAGATTCGAAAAATTTCAGGAATTTTTGGCGTAGTTCGGTGGTTTTCATAATGTCTCGATAAAATTTTGTACAAAGATTTCAGACGGCCCGGACGGCGCGTTGAGATTAAAAACGAATGGGCGTTATCTTACCGCAAAACCATATTTCAAGCTATCGGCAGAAAGGTTTTAAGTTGGCGGCAAGCTGTCTTTCAGACGGCCTCAAGCGGGTCGATATCTTTATAACAATGAAGCCTATCCGCCCCGGCTTGCCTGCTTTATAATGCCTTTCTCTTTTCAACCGGATACGCAAGGAATGATAATGGCCAAACATCTGCCCCTCATCGTACTGACTGCGCTGGCATTGGCCGGCTGCGGCGGCTCGGACAAAACTTCTGCCGACAAGGCGGCGCAAACCGATAATCAAAAGGTATTGAGCATTTACAACTGGTCGGAATATGTCGATCCCGAGACGGTTGCTGCGTTTGAGAAAAAACACGGTATCTCAGTAACTTATGATGTATATGACAGCGATGAAACGTTGGAGAGCAAGGTATTGACCGGCAAGTCGGGTTACGACATCGTGGGTCCTTCCAATGCGTTTGTCGGTAGGCAGATTAAGGCAGGTGCGTATCAGAAAATCGACAAATCCCTGATTCCCAACTATAAAAATCTCAACCCACAATTAATGAAGCTGATGGAAGGCGTTGATCCGAACCATGAATATGCCGTTCCGTTTTATTGGGGGACTAACACTTTCGCCATCAATACCGAGCGTGTGAAAAAGGCTTTGGGTACGGACAAATTACCGGACAATCAATGGGATTTGGTGTTTAACCCCGAATACACGTCCAAACTCAAGCAATGCGGCATCAGCTATTTGGACAGCGCGGCGGAGATTTATCCTATGGTGTTGAACTATATGGGTAAAAATCCAAACAGTAGCGAAACGGCAGATATTAAGGCGGCTACAGAAGTCTTGAAGAAAAACCGTCCGTACATCAAGCGTTTTACCTCGTCCGGTTTTATCGATGATTTGGCGCGCGGCGATACTTGCGTAACAATTGGTTTTGGCGGCGATTTGAACATTGCCAAACGCCGTGCCGAAGAAGCGGGCGGCAAGGAAAAAATCCGTGTGATGATGCCGAAAGAAGGCGTGGGAATTTGGGTGGACTCGTTTGTGATTCCGAAAGATGCCAAACACGTGGCCAATGCCCATGCGTATATCAATGATTTCTTAGATCCTGAAGTTGCGGCGAAAAACGGCAATTTTGTCACTTATGCGCCATCCAGCAAACCGGCTCAGGAGCTGATGGATGAAGAGTTTAGAAACGACAATACGATTTTCCCAACTGATGAAGATTTGAAAAACAGCTTTATCATGGTGCCTATCCAGCCGGCGGCGTTGAAATTTATGGTCCGCCAATGGCAAAGCGTGAAAGCAGGAAAATAAGCTGATTTGAATCATATTCAGGCCGAGACCTTTGCAAAATTCCCCAAAATCCCCTAAATTCCCACCAAGACATTTAGGGGATTTTCCATGACCACCTTCTTTCAACAAACCGCCCAAGCCATGATCGCCAAACACATCGACCGTTT
>NZ_LAEI01000007.1:0-106772 GCF_001618065.1 Neisseria flavescens | reverse complement strand
AAGGGAGATTAAGGGGATATTTGAGTAGAATCGGTGGATATTTGAAACGAAAACAGCCGAAATCCTGTTTTGGGCTTCGGCTGTTGAGGAAAGGGCTATTTTGCAAAGGTCTCAGGCCGTCTGAAAAACTTTAATATTCGTTTTTCAGACGGCCTTCTTTTCACTTGCCGAAACAAGAGTATTTTGTTTCTCAACTTTACAAAACGGTCAGTCTTGCTGCTTGCTTCTACCCCAAAAATTCTTTTAAAAACAGCAACACGCAGGCAAGTTCGTCGGCGGATTCGCGTTGCGTGCCGTTGCCGGTATGGCCGCCGCCGTCAGGTGAGTAGAGCCAAGATTGCGGCGAGGTTTCGCGCAGTTTGGCGTAGAACTTGAGCGCGTGGGCGGGATGGACGCGATCGTCGCTAAGGCTGGTGGTAATGAGCGCAGGCGGATAATCGATGCCGTCTGAAAGATTGTGATACGGCGACAATTCGCCCAGCCAGCGTTTGCAGACTTCGTATTTCTGCGGATTGCCGTATTCGTCCGTCCAGCTTGAACCGGCGGACAGCAGCGGATAACGGATCATGTCGGTCAGCGGCACTTCGCACACCAGCGCGCCGATACTTTGCGGCTCGCGCACGAAGGCGGCAGCGGTAATCAGGCCGCCATTGCTGCCGCCCTGCAAACCGATGTGTTTGGGCGAACTCATGCCGCGTTCGGACAAATCGCGCACGACGGCAAGCAAATCATCAACGCTTTTATGTTTGCTGATTCCCTGCGCCGCCTGATGCCAACGCGGGCCGAATTCGCCGCCGCCGCGGATGTTCGCCAACACAAAGGCATTGCCCTCTTCCAGCCAATATTTGCCGACGCTACCCAAATAATGCGGCAATTCGGGAATACCGAAACCGCCGTAGGCATAGACTAAGGTCGGCGTGTCGGGCGTGGCGTTTTTGCCGACGTGGAAATAAGGAATGCGCTCGCCGTCGGCCGAAGTCGTCCAAAACTGCTGCACGTTGATGCCGTCTGAATCAAACTGCTGCGGCTGACGGCGCATGACGGTCAGTTCCATCACGTTCAAATCCAATGCAAACAGCGTCAGCGGCGTGGTGAAATCGCTGGCGGCAAGGTAAACCACGTCGCCGCCCCAAGGCTGGTCGGTCATTTCCAACGCACCCGAAGGCAGGCGCGGCAACTCGGCTTCCTGCCATTTGCCATCGGTAAAGCGCCATGCTTTCAGACGGCCTTGTACGTTTTCCAGCAGGCTCGCTACGACAAAACGCTTGGTCGTTTCCACGCTTTCCAATGCCTGCGTTTCATCGGGTGCAAACAAAAGCTGCGCCGCGCCGAGTTCACCCCGATTCAGCTTTACCGCCACCAATGCGCCGCTCGGATAGCTTTGGTTCGCGCGGTTCCAGTCTTTACGCAACGTCAGCAAAAGATGTCCGGCCAAATAGCCCACCACGTCGCAATCGTTGGGCAGGTTTAACGGTTTCGCCTCGCCTTCGGCCGACACTTGCAAATAGGTTTTGGTGTAAAAACCGTCCGATGCTTCAATCAAATCAATCGGCGAACCTTGCGGATCGAGATAACGCCACGCGTTCACCATCATCCCGTCTTCGGCAATTTGATACACCGGCAGGCTTTCCTCGAAACTCTTACCGCGTTCCACCAGCCACACTTCGCGCGGATAGCCCGATTCGGTCAACTGGCGTTCGTCCCAAGCCGGACACACCCACACGCTGTTTTCATCGCGCCACGACACATGGTTTTTGCCTGCCGGAAAGTGAAAACCGCCCTCTACCAATTCCCCTGCTTCCAAATCCACTTCCAGCGTGTACGCCGTATCGCCGCCCGATTTGCTCAGTGTTAACAACGCGCGGTTGGGCTTTTCCACCAAGTGCGACACGCCGCCTAGATATACATCGTCGCCGAGCAACTCGTCGAAATCCGCCACTGAAAACAGGATTTTCCACTCAGGATAGCCGGAACGGTACGTCGCCGCTGTACATACGCGGTACACGCCCTTCGGATATTCCGCGTCCTGATGGAAATGGTACATCCGCGCGCGGTGTTCCTGACAAAACGGAATCTGCCGCGTGTCCTGCAACTGCGCCAAAATGCCGTCAGACAATTCGCGCGCCTTGTCGTTTTCTAAAAAACGCTTGCGCGTTTCGGCATGCGCCGCGGCGGCAAAATCTTGCGTTTCGGGAGATTCGAGGTTTTCAAAATGGAGATAGGAATCGGGGTAAGATTTCATAGGAAAAGGCCGTCTGAAAGATTGGGAAACGGAATTATAACGGCAAAATCAAAAAAGGCCGTCTGAAACCTGCGTTTCAGACGGCCTGAGACATTATCCAACTTAACGTCCGTATATTTTCCACAAACCTTCCTGCAAACCAAACGCAGGCTCGCCGTCTTGCGGCTGGGTGCGGACATAGCTGCCGTCAGGCTGCATCAGCCAAGCCTGGGTATTGTCTTCCAAAGCCATTTCCAAACCTTCACGGATCACGCGTTCTTTGAGTTCGGGCGTGGTAATCGGCGTGGCAACTTCAATGCGGCGGAAGAAGTTGCGACCCATCCAGTCGGCGCTGGAGATAAAGGTATCGTCTGCGCCGTTATTATGGAAGCAATACACGCGCGAGTGTTCGAGTTGGCGGCCGATAATGGAGCGGACGCGGATGTTTTCGGACAAGCCTTTTACACCCGGGCGCAAAGTACACATACCGCGCACAATCAGGTCGATTTGCACGCCTGCCGTGCTAGCTTGATACAGCGCATCAATCACGCTCGGCTCGATGAGGGAGTTCATCTTGGCGGTAATCCGCGCCGGTTTGCCTGCTTTGGCGTGTTCGGTTTCCTGCTTGATGCGGTCGATGACCATTTTGTGCAGGGTAAACGGGCTTTGATAGAGCTTGTTCAGACGGCCCGGTTTGCCCAAACCTGTGATTTCCATAAACAAAGTGTTCACATCGGCAGTAATCTGATCGTCGGCGGTGATGATGCCGAAGTCGGTGTAGATGCGCGATGTGCCTTGGTGGTAGTTGCCGGTACCGAGGTGGGCATAACGCTTGAGCACGCCGTCTTCGCGACGGATAACCAAAGCCATTTTGGCATGAACTTTGTAGCCGAATACGCCGTACACGACGTGCGCGCCTGCCTCTTCCAGCTGTTTCGCCCAGTTGACGTTGTTGGCTTCGTCAAAACGCGCCATCAGTTCGACGACGACGGTAACCTGCTTGCCCGCTAGTGCGGCCTTCATCAATGCGCGCACAAGCTCGGAATTGCTGCCGGTACGATAAATGGTCATTTTGACGGCCAACACATCCGGATCGGCAGCGGCCTCGCGTATCATTTGGACAACCGGATCGAAAGACTGATACGGGTGGTGCAGCAAAATCGGCGACTGTTTGACCAGTTTGAATACGGAGCCATTTTTACGCAAGGCTTTCAGACGGCCTGCATTGCGCGGCGGAAACTTCAAATCCGGCCTGTCCACCAAATCGGGGACGGCATTGAGGCGCACCAAATTGACCGGCCCTTTGACCTGATACAGCTCGGCAGAAGTTAGCTTGAACTGGGCAAGCAAGAAGTCGTGAATATGCGCCGGACAAGTGTCCGCTACTTCCAAGCGCACGCCGTCGCCGTATTCGCGGTCGTGCAACTCGTTTTGAATCGCGGCACGCAGGTTTTTCAAATCTTCTTCATCGACCGTCAAATCGCTGTCGCGCGTGAGGCGGAACTGATGGCAGTCTTTAACCTTCATGCCGGGAAAGAGTTTGCCGACATGGGCGTGCAAAATCGAAGACAAGAACACAAAGCCTGCATCACCGCCGCAAATTTCAGACGGCATGGGGACGACGCGCGGCAAAATGCGCGGCGCCTGAACAATCGCCATTCCGGACGGACGGCCGAACGCATCCGTGCCTTCGAGTTCGACGGCAAAGTTGAGCGATTTGTTTAACGGGCGCGGGAACGGGTGTGACGGATCAAGGCCGATGGGGGTAAGAATGGGCAACAGCTCGTTGTCGAAATAGTTTTCGATCCATTTTTTCTGCGCAGCCGTCCATTTGTGACGGCGATAGAAATGAATGCCGGCGCGGCCGAGTGCAGGCTGCAATACTTTGTTAAACAGATCGTACTGCTCGCGGATCAGAGCCTGCGCCTCTTTCGCCACCGCTTCGATGGTTTCGGCTGCGGTTTTTCCGTTGTCGAGCAGTTGATGCGGACGCAGTTTGTTTTCGCGTTTCAACCACGCCATGCGCACTTCAAAAAATTCGTCCAAATTGGAAGACACGATGCACAGGAAACGCAAACGTTCCAACAAGGGAACTTTCGTATCCTGCGCCTGAGCCAGTACACGGCGATTAAACGCCAACAGGCTGAGTTCTCGGCAAAGAATGCGGTTTTGCTCGGGCATGGTTCACTCCTGAAACATCGGTCATTAAGACTATAAAGTATAACGTTTTGCCGCCGTTCCGTCAGGTTTCAGACGGCCTTGGCAGAAAACCTTATCCCTATTTGAGGCAAGACAAAGGGTTATCCGTTTTTTTCTATGCCGAAACAGCGGTTTTTGCTATAATGCGCAGTTTAATGCAACCGCAATACCACTGCTAAAGGATAAGAAAATGGGCTTTTTGCAAGGCAAAAAAATTCTGATTACCGGCATGATCTCCGAGCGTTCCATCGCTTACGGCATCGCCAAAGCCTGCCGCGAACAAGGCGCGGAATTGGCATTCACTTATGTTGTCGACAAACTGGAAGAGCGCGTCCGTAAAATGGCTGCCGAACTCGGCTCCGAACTCGTGTTCCGCTGCGACGTTGCCAGCGACGACGAAATCAACCAAGTTTTCGTTGACTTGGGCAAACACTGGGACGGCTTAGACGGCCTCGTTCACTCCATCGGCTTCGCACCTAAAGAAGCTTTGAGCGGCGACTTCCTCGACAGCATCAGCCGCGAAGCGTTCAACACCGCTCACGAAATCTCCGCATACAGCCTGCCTGCGCTGGCAAAAGCCGCCCGTCCGATGATGCAGGGCCGCAACGCCGCAATCGTTGCCCTGAGCTACTTGGGCGCCGTTCGTGCCATTCCTAACTACAACGTTATGGGCATGGCCAAAGCCAGCCTCGAAGCCGGCATCCGCTTCACTGCCGCCTGTCTGGGTAAAGAAGGCATCCGCTGCAACGGCATCTCTGCAGGCCCGATCAAAACTCTGGCCGCTTCCGGCATCGCCGATCTCAGCAAACTCTTAGGCCACGTCGCTTCCCACAACCCACTGGGCCGCAACGTTACCACCGAAGAAGTCGGCAACACAGCCGCCTTCCTGCTGTCCGACCTCGCTTCCGGCATCACCGGCGAGATTACCTACGTTGACGGCGGTTACAGCATCAATGCGCTGAACGACGAAGAGAACTAAACGGTTTACACACCAAACGCACTTTCATGATGAAAGTGCGTTTTTTATGGCCATTACATTATGGCTTTAATAACTGCATGATAAAAAAGGCCGTCTGAAAGTCAAATACGGATACGAAACATTACCTTTACAGGATTTCAATGATTATGTTTTTAACATTATTATATTATCATTCTATCTCAATTTGAAATTCCGATAGAGCATTGATTCTAAAGATAACATTCATGTTATCTGATACTTAGCCGCTGATAAAAAGTGGTGCAAAAAAGTAACAAAAAAAATTTAGACGGCCTGTTTTTTCATACAGAAGGCATAGAAGCCGGGCATTTTTAGCATAAAATACAAAATTTAACATTAATGAATTTTTCTTAACCGATAAAGCGTTAATATGCCTGCCGTTTTATTGAACTACATCTGATTTTGACTCAAACACATACAGGAGATTAATTATGTCAATCGCTTCAGAATTTAAAGAATTTATTATGCGTGGCAACGTTGTCGACCTCGCAGTCGGTATGGTTGTCGGTACAGCATTCAGCGGCATCGTCAAATCATTGGTTGACGATGTAATCATGCCTCCTATCGGTCTGCTGATCGGCGGCGTTGATTTCTCCAACCTGTTCATTACCCTGAAAGACGGCGCACAAGCCGCTCCTGCTGAAGGTTACGCCAACCTGGCAGCCGCTCAAGCAGCCGGTGCCGTTACCCTGAACATCGGTCTGTTCATCAACACTGTAATCAGCTTCCTGATCGTTGCCGCTGCCATCTTCTGCGTGGTTAAAGCCATCAACTCCTTGAAAAAAACCGACGCTCCTGCTGAAGAAGCACCAGCAGAGCCTAGCGAAGAAGTTCTGTTGTTGCGCGAAATCCGTGACTCTCTGAACAAAAAATAATCATAATACCCAAACATACACACACAAACCAAGGCCGTCTGAAACCATTTCAGACGGCCTTTTCTCATACTAATCTGGTATAACCTTTAAGTCCTTCCCGCTGAAAGAATTACGCCCTTCCCTTTCTCAGCAAGTTATTCTGCTTTTTTAACCATGAAGCAACCCTCAAATGAGCAGCGCAACTCCTTGCTAATAAAAAAGCCCGATGCATTCAACATCGGGCTTTGAACTAGAAAACCAATCTTAGTCTTTGCGTGTTTCCACCAAAATCATTTCGACTGCTACATCTTCCACTTCTACTTTAGGCACATCCGAACGGCGTGTTTTAGCAACAGGTTCAGGTTGTGGCTGCGCGGCAAAAGCGGCAACGGCTTGCGGATCGGTTTCAACGAAGATCAAATCGCCCAAACCTTCCGGCAAAACAGCGGCAACAGGCGCTGTTTCAGCTACGGCCTCAGTTTGCGTTGCCACAGTTTCAGTTGCTGTTTCAACCGGTTCTGCGACTTCTGCAACGACTGTTTCATTCGGAGACAATACCGCGGAAATGGCTTCTTTGACGTTGTTGACTGCAGAAGTCAGCAGGGCTTGCTCGGCATCGGCGCTTTCAGTTTGCGCGACGGCAGGTTCGTCTTCGCTTTCAATCGCAAATACGAATGGCTCTGCGCTGGCAACTTCAGGCTCGGATACCACAATCACCAGTGGCTCGGCTTGATCGCTTTCAGAAGACAATGTCGTATTTGCGGCTTCAACCGTTTCGTTCAAACCCAAAACATGCGCTACGGCAAAGAGGACTTTGTCGGCGGTATCGGTAATGTTCAGGTATTGCTCGATTTTTGCCGAAGACGGAATATTGCGTTTTTTGCTGTTAGAACGGCGGTCGTTGCGGTTGTTACGCTGACGGTTATTGCGCTCACGTCCTTGACGGCCGTTGTTTTTCGCACCTTCTTCGCTGCGGGCGTTGTCGTCCGCTTCAACTTGCGCCTGTTCGCCATCGGCTTGAACGTTCACGTCCTCAACACGGTTTTCCGCAGGTTGATGACGGTTGCGCTCGTTACGACTGTTGTTGCGGCGGCGTTTATTGCCGTTTTGTTCCGCTTGGTTTTCAGACGGCATCTCAGCCAGTGCAGCCACTTCTTGAACGTTTACGTCTTCAACCACTTCCTCAACACGGTTGCGCTCGTTATTGCGATCATCGCGGCGGTTGTTGTTACGATTGCGGTTGCGGCGGGTGTCTTTACGCTCGTCGTTACGGCTTTCGCTTGATTTGCTTTCTTCAAACTTGCTGTCGGCAACTTCGGCATTCACTTCGCGCACTTCAACTTTGCTGCCGTCGTTTTTGTTGTTGCGGCGTGGATTTTGACGGCGGCTGTTTGAACGGCGGTTGCTGTTTTGGTTGCGGTTGGTTGTAGTGCGTTTTTCGGCAGGCTCTTGAGCAACTGCGGCAGGTGCAGGCTCGCCGCCGAAAATGCGTTTCAACCAAGCTTTGAAGCTGTCCCACCAAGAGGCTTTTTTCTCAGGGGCGACAGTCGGCGCAGGCTGGGTATGGCGCACGCCTTTGACAGCTGGCTCAGGACGGGAAGCTTTGGCTTTCTCGCTACCGAAAGGTTTGGCGGATTCGTCTTCTTCCGGCTCAGCAACGCGTTTGTAGCTCGGTTCGCCATCTTCTTCTACGTCATCGATACGGATGCGGTTGATTTCGTAGTGCGGATTTTCCAAGTGGATGTTTGGAATCAGGACGACATTCACATCCAAACGCTCTTCCATCGCAAACAGCTCGGCGCGTTTTTCGTTCAACAGGAAGGTAGCAACATCGACAGGCACTTGTGCGTGTACTTCGCCGGTGTTGTCTTTCATTGCTTCTTCTTGAATGATACGCAACACGTGTAGGGCGGTGGATTCGATGCCGCGGATGACGCCGGTACCGGCACAGCGCGGACACGCAACATGGCTGCTTTCGCCCAGAGCCGGTTTCAAACGTTGGCGGCTCAATTCCAAAAGACCGAAACGCGAAAGTTTGCCCATTTGCACGCGGGCACGGTCTTTTTTGAGCGCGTCGCGCAGTACGTTTTCAACATCGCGTTGGTGTTTCGGATTTTCCATGTCGATGAAGTCGATCACGACCAAACCGCCCAAGTCGCGCAGGCGCATTTGACGGGCAACCTCTTCGGCAGCCTCCATATTGGTTTTGAACGCGGTGTCTTCAATATCCGAGCCGCGTGTGGCACGCGCAGAGTTGACGTCGATGGAAACCAGGGCTTCGGTGTGGTCGATCACAATCGCGCCACCGGAAGGCAGGCTGACGCTGCGTGAGAACGCACTTTCGATTTGGTGTTCGATTTGGAAACGGGAGAACAGCGGCGTGTGGTCTTGATAGAGTTTCAGACGGCCTACATTGCTCGGCATCACGTAGCTCATGAACTCGGCAACTTGGTCGTAAACTTCTTGATTATCCACCAGAATCTCGCCGATGTCGGGACGGAAATAGTCGCGAATCGCACGAATCAGCAGCGAGCTTTCCATAAAGAGCAGGTAAGGGTCATGATGCGCTTTGCCTGCTTCTTCAATGGCTTGCCAGAGTTGCTTGAGGTAGTTCAAGTCCCATTCCAACTCTTCCGCGCTGCGGCCGATGCCGGCTGTGCGAGCAATAATGCTCATGCCGTTCGGAATGTCGAGTTCGGCCATGGCGGCTTTCAACTCTTGACGCTCCTCGCCTTCGATACGGCGGGATACGCCGCCGCCGCGCGGGTTGTTCGGCATCAATACCAGATAGCGGCCGGCCAGACTAATGAAAGTGGTCAGTGCCGCACCTTTGTTGCCGCGCTCGTCTTTTTCGACTTGGACGATAACTTCCATGCCCTCTTTGAGCACGTCCTGAATACGCGCCCTGCCGCCTTCGTAGTCGCGGAAATATGAACGCGATACTTCCTTAAACGGCAAAAAGCCGTGGCGGTCGGTTCCGTAATCGACGAAACACGCTTCCAGCGACGGCTCGATGCGGGTAATGATACCTTTGTAAATATTGCCTTTACGCTGTTCTTTGCCCAGCGTTTCGATATCCAAGTCCAAAAGGTTTTGGCCATCGACAATGGCAACGCGCAGCTCTTCGGCCTGCGTTGCGTTGAATAACATTCTTTTCATAGTCACCTCGTGAACAGCGGCCGTTTGATTTGTGAATATCTTTTTCAGACGGCCTGTCTGTCCGGTTGGCACTCTTCAAAGGCAAGATGGGAAAATCCCCGTGTAACCAGTATTTGATTTGAAATCCGCAAGGTTGCATGCTTGAGCTCAAGCCATGTGCGGACGGATTCGGATAAAGAAGGAAATAAAGAACAATGCGGCGGAAAGGTTGATGGTTCCGCTGCCGTCCGAATGCTGATGCTTCGGACAAAATAAGGCAGCCTACATCTTCTTATTATCGTAGCGCCGGTAATTTCGGACGGTGCTGCGCAGACTGCGTCTTACGCCCGGCCGGACGGCAGGTTCAATTCAAACTTAATTACGGGATTGCGTTTGCCGGCTTTGAACAAACACAAGGAAATGCTTTGCGGAGTGCGTTTTTAATATAAAATCTCGTTTTAACAATAAATCCGTTTCAGACGGCCTGCGACGGCAGGTTCAAGTCCTGAAACGGACGTTTGGGATTATAGAGAAAATGCACGCAATACGCAAAGATTCAGTCAGCCTGATTGCCGTTGCCGAACACGAGGAAGGCCAACGCCTTGATAACTATCTGATAAAAATCCTCAAAGGCGTCCCGAAAAGCCATATCCACCGCATCATCCGCGCCGGCGAAGTGCGGCTGAACAAAAAACGCTGCAAACCCGACAACCGTATTCAGGCAGGCGATACCGTCCGCATTCCGCCGATACGCATCGCCGAAAAACAAAGGCCGTCTGAAAGCCAGGCCGCGCCTGCGCGCGAATTTGACATCATTTACGAAGACGATGCGCTTTTGGTCATCAACAAACCGTCCGGCATTGCCGTTCACGGCGGCAGCGGCGTGAGCTTCGGCGTCATCGAACAAATCCGCCGCGCCCGTCCCGAAGCGCGTTATCTCGAACTCGTCCACCGCCTCGACAAAGACACCAGCGGCCTTTTGATGATAGCCAAAAAACGCAGCGCCTTGGTGAAACTGCACGAAGCCATCCGCAACGACCATCCAAAAAAAATCTATCTCGCGCTGGGTGTCGGCAGGCTGCCGAACGACCGCTTCCACGTCAAGCTCCCCCTGTTCAAATACACCGGCGCACAAGGCGAAAAAATGGTGCGCGTCAGCGAAGACGGCCAATCCGCCCACACCATCTTCCGCGTGTTAAACCGTTTTTCAGACGGCCTTTTGCACCAAGTCGGCCTCTCCGACCTGACCTTTGTCGAAGCCACCCTGAAAACCGGCCGCACCCACCAAATCCGCGTCCACCTGCAATCGCAAGACTGCCCCATTGCCGGCGACGAACGCTACGGCGACTATCAGGCCAACAAACGCCTGCAGAAACTCGGTTTGAAAAGAATGTTCCTGCACGCTTCCGAGCTGCATCTCGCCCATCCGCTGACCGGCGAAAAACTGATCCTGAAAGCCCCCCTGCCGCAAGAATTGGCGCAATTCGTTGTAATGTTGGAAAATCAGGAAAAGGCCGTCTGAAATCAAATAGATTTACTTAACCCAAAATAAGGAAACGTCATGTCTAAATTTTATCTTCTATTAGCATTAATTTTAGCTGGTTGTACAACTGCATCGGGAATCCAAATCGTTGAAAAGGGAAACTCGGGTTTTGATACAGCAATCATTTACAAAGGCAAAGAAACTATTTTAGATGTTAATGAAAATAATGAACAAGAATATCGCATATTCCACCAAGGAGCATCAGGATTTACTCCTTCAACTGCTGTGAGACACAGTGCTGAAAAAAGAGCACAGGCTTTCTGCAAACAAAAAAATAAAAGTATGAAAGCAATTAGAGAAAGAGCATCTACTCCTCCTCACATCTTAGGGAATTGGCCTAGGATTGAAATTATTTTTATCTGCACAGAGACAAAACAAGTAGATATTGATAATTCAAGCAACAACAAAAAATATGATCAATTAGTAAATTTAAAGAAATTATTAGATCAAGGTATTCTTTCCGAACAAGAATTCAATCAAGAAAAAGTTAAAATATTAAGTAACCCATAGTTCTATTCGTGTATTTTGGTGAATTCAGCTACATCAAAATACACTTTTAAAATAATAAGTTATTCAAGGACGTCTGAAAGGAAAACCATGAAACCCAAACTCATTATTTTCGACTGGGACGGCACGCTTGCCGACACCACCAACCCCATTATCCACACCTTTCAGCAAAGCTTTGCCGATTGCGGCCTGCCTGTTCCCGAAGCCGACCAAATCCGCCCACTCATCGGATACAGCCTCTCCGGCATCATCCGCCGCCTTGCCCACAACGTCAGCGAACACGTTCAGGAAACCCTGATTGAGACCTATGCCGCGCACTATCTCAATCCCAACAACCGCAACATGACCCTGTTCCCCGAAGCCTTGCCCTGCCTGCAACGCTTGAAACAACAAGGCTATTGGCTTGCAGTAGCGACCGGCAAAGGCCGAAGCGGCTTGGACAAAGCCATCGCACAAACCGACACCCAAAACTTTTGGCTGGAAACCGCCTGCGCTAGCGAATATCCGTCCAAACCCGCGCCCGATATGGTACTCGCCCTCTGCGACCGACTGGGTGTTGATCCGGAAGATGCCGTCGTCGTCGGCGACACCACCCACGACCTAGAAATGGCCGCCAATGCCAAAATCCGCGCCATCGCAGTTACCACCGGCGCACATACTGCCAAACAGCTTTCCTCCATGCCCCATGTCGCCATGCTCAACAGCTTGGCCGAATTGCCTGATGTATTGGAAACCTTATAAATGATGGCGTGCATCAACTGACAAAGATTTAGATAACTAACAAATTTGGACTTGAAATGAAAAAAATGCTTTTTGTGTTATTAGGGCTGGCAGGCCTTAATGTCTGCGTTGCCAACCCTACTTATGATGTAACTAGAGGTGCATTGCAAAACAATTCGGCATTGTGTGGGTATGGCTACAATCCTAACTGCAGTTCCTCTGGTCAACACCAACAAAGACGGACTAAGGAAATTGTTACCATTACTGTCCCCTCAAAATACGGGGCATGGGCAATGAATGTTAAAACTGGCATTGCTGCTGGCGCACTTGATATGGATTCACTTTCAGCTGCTAAAAAACAAGCTATTGAAACCTGTGAACAAGGTGGAAAAATAAACCGTGTAAAGTTTTGGTTTGGGTTAGGAATGGCTGTATCGCTGTTGCTCAAGGAAAAGATGGTGAATCATGGAGATATTTTTTTGGGGCAACTTCTCCAGGCTTTTCTGAAGCAGAAGCTTTAGAAAAATGTCAAAAATATGGGCTTACACAATGCAAAATTGTTGTAAATGAAGCCTGCTCAATGCCTAAATTCTAATTAGACCAAAGACCGTCCGAAACGTAAACAAACATTAAATAAATAAGCATTTCCTAGGAACACCCATGGCACTCCAATTTGAAATCAACGCCGTTACCCCCTTCCGTCAAAACTGCACGCTGATTTGGGATGACGAAACAAAAGAAGCCGTTTTGACCGATGTAGGCGGCGACGTCCCTTATTTATTGCAACAAGTCCAAAACAAAGGCCTCAAGCTGACCGCCATTTGGCTGACCCACGGCCATCTTGACCACGCAGGCGGCGTGGTTGAGCTTTTGAAAACCTGCGACGTACCTGTTCTCGGCCCGCACAAAGACGACGAATTCCTGCTCCAAGCCCTTCCGCAAACAACGGCGCAATACGGCTTCCCTGTTTCTCCGTCATTCACGCCGACACACTGGCTGGAAGAAGGGGAAACGCTCAAAGTCGGCAACCATAGCTTCCAAGTCCTCCACATTCCCGGCCACACTCCCGGCCAAGTCGTTTTTTACAACGCCGAAAACGGTCTTTTAGTCGCAGGCGATGTTTTATTTTATGAGACCGTTGGTCGCACAGATTTTCCGCGCGGCAATCATGATGACCTCATAAACAATATCTGCGCTAAACTATTAACCCTGCCCGAAACCACGCAAGTGATAGCCGGACACGGCCGCATGACCAGTATCGGGCATGAGAAAAGGTACAATTCGTTTCTAGTTCGTTAATATGAATGTTGTATAAAGCCAACATTCTGGCATACACAGATTATGCGTATAAAGGAAAACTGGCATACAATTTGCAGGGATAACACCCGAAAGATTAAGTACCTAATCTCCGGCAAATGCCAAAATGAACTAAAGCACAAAGATAACAAGGTATTACGCAATACAACCTGATTTATCGAAAACCGGACATCTCTAAACCCCAAGCCTTACTCGCAGTGAAATTGTTACAAAGTGACAATAAATGTCAGTCAGGCCGTCTGAACGGTTCTGCCGATTCAGGCGGATACAACGGAGATGAGGCGCAATGCCCTGCCGGAATGTGCCGATGTTCTATTTGTCAAACCGTCGGGTACATCTTTAAGAAGCACAACATTATTTGGGTAAACCGGCAAACTCGCTGCCGGCACTAACAGGCCGTCTGAAAAGTTCGGCTGGTAAAATCAATAAAAGGATTATCAAATGAAAAAAATCGCAAAAGTGGGCTTCGTCCTGCTGGCTACCGGCCTGCTGGCCGCCTGTGCTACTAAGAGCAAAATCACTCCTGAAGGCACTACAGACGAGCCACGCTTCCCTAAACCTTACTCCCTGACCTTCAACAAAGACCGCGGTACATTCCCGACTTTTGACGAGCTGGATCAAATGCGTCCTGGCCTGACCAAAGACGACATCTACAAAATCCTCGGCCGTCCTCACTACGACGAAGGCATGGTTGGCGTGCGTGAATGGGACTACCTGTTCCACTTCTACACCCCAGGCGTAGGTGTTGACCCTGAAAACACTTCCGGCGTTGAAGGCATCACTACTTGCCAATACAAAGTGATCTTCGACAAAGACAAATTTGCACGCAGCTTCTTCTGGAATCCAGTATTCCCTAAAGATGCCGTATGTCCTCCTCCAGCACCTACACCTAAACAAGAGCCTCAAGTGATCATCCGCGAGATCATTAAAGAAGCTCCTCAACGCATCCGTCAATAAGGACAAATTTGAAACGGATCCTATTAGGTATAGCCTTGGCAGCAGGCCTGAACTCTTTGGCCGCTGCCGATGCTGTCAGCGACTATATCCAACGCAAAAAAGTTGTGGTCAATACAGCTAAGGCTGAGCTTTGCTTTGCCGATGACGGTCAGTGCCATCCGGTACTGATTGGCAAGACCACGCCGAAAGGCAAATTCAATATGACGCCGATGATGACCAGCAAACCGGGTTACGGTGGCGAGGTTATCGGCTTCAAAGAAGAAAATGACTTTCTGTTTGCGTTACACCGGGTATGGACGCTCAAGCCGCAGGAAAGACGCATGGAACGCATCGCTTCTCCTCATGTGGCCGACCGCATCATAACCAATGGTTGTATCAACGTACAAAATAATGTGTACGAAAAACTGCGTCAGTATTTCATTCTAGAAATCATCTGATGTAAGTCAGTCAAACAAAGGCCGTCTGAAACTTTTCAGACGGCCTTTCTTCTCAAACGAAAATTCAACAGCAATTTGCTTGCTCTGTCAGTACCAAACGAAGAATATTTGACCGTTTCATTCTCAATTCATCCTCAAGCCATATCACTTTTTACCATATCCAAAGAACCAACGGTTATTTATGCCGTTTCCCGCCCAATGCTAGAATCGCGCGTTTATATATCGGCTCGCCGAGAAATCAAATAAATAATATAGTGGCAGGAATAGCTTTTATTCCCTGCCCCCCTTACACACAAACATCATGACCGATTCTTCTGCCAAATTACCCAATTTGTGGCTGCTGATTGCCGCTGCCGCCTCTATCCTACTGATTACCATCGGCATGAGGATGACTTTAGGGCTTTTTGTCCTGCCCGTCGTCAACTCGACCGAATTGAGCATGACCCAGTTCAGCCTGATTATTGCCGTTTTCCAATTGATGTGGGGCATATCGCAACCCTTGTCCGGCGCGTTGGCCGACCGTTTCGGCGCGTTTAAGGTTTTAGCCGGCGGTACGGTTCTGTTGATTGCCGCCTGTCTGATGGTTCCGCAAATGCCGACTTATTGGGGGCTGATGCTGGGTATCGGTTTATTGTTGGCATTTGGTACGGGTTCGGGCGGATTTTCCATCATTATGGGACAGGTCGCCGCCAAAACGCCGCCTCATCGGCGTGGCTTGGCTTCCGGCCTGGTCAATGCAGGCGGGTCCGCAGGGCAATTTTTGTTCGCGCCGCTGGTTCAAGGTTTGATTGCCTTCCCCCACGTCGGCTGGACGGGGACATTTTATGTTTGGGCAGTCATTGCCATCTTGATTTTGCCGATTTCTTGGTGGCTGGCCGGCGGCAAACATGCTTCTCACACCGTCCATACCGACAACGGCGGCCAAACCCTGAAGCAGGCCGTCTGCAAGGCTTTCGCCAACCGCAGCTATATCTTGCTGCATTTGGGTTTCTTTACCTGCGGTTTCCACATCGCCTTTTTGGTTACCCACCTGCCAACCGAAATTTCACTTTGCGGCCTCCCCGCTACGGTCGCTTCGACCTCCATTGCCATTATTGGTTTGGCAAACATCGCCGGCTGTATTTTTTCAGGCTGGTGTACCGGCAGATTTTTGGGCAAATACGTCCTCTTCGGTTTATATGCTTCGCGTGTCGCCATGATATTGATTTATCTGGCCGCACCTAAAACCGATTTAAACTTCTATCTTTTCGCCGCCGGACTCGGTTTCACTTGGCTGGCAACCGTCGCCCCCACCGCCGCCATTACCGGCAAACTTTTCGGCACGCGCTACTTGGCCACCCTCTTCGGGTTGACCATGTTGAGCCACCAAATTGGCGGCTTTTTGGGTTCGTACATCGGCGGCATCGTCATCACGCGCTTCAACGATTACGGCTGGATGTGGTACGCCGACGCAGTCTTGGCAGGCGCGGCCGCCCTGTTGAATTTACTGATTCATGAACGGAAAGCGGCTGCCGCCTGACGCGAAAACCTTGACATTTTAAGGCCGTCTGAACGTGTTATCGATACCTTCAGACGGCCTGTTGTTTAAAAACGAATAACATGATAACCTTTTAATAACGGATGAAATAATTCGTCCAATATTTCTATAAAGCAAAAAGGACTCTATCTTATGAACCGTCGTCAATTTATCGGCAGCGCTGCTGCTGTTTCCCTCACCGCCGCCGCTTCTTTCGCCCGCGCTCACGACCATGCACACCATGCCGGTCATGCTGGTCACGCGCATTCTGCACCGCGCGCCTACGAAGCTGCGCGCAAAGCAGCCGCACATTGCGTTGAAGCCGGTCAAATCTGTTTGGCACACTGCATTGCCCTGTTGAGCGAAGGCGATACCTCCATGAAAGACTGCGCAGCCGGCGTTAACCAAATGTTGGCACTGTGCGGCACCTTGCAAAACCTCGCTGCCCAAAATTCACGCCTGACCCCGTCTTTGGCAAAAGTGTGCATCGAAGCCTGCAAACAATGTGCTGCCGCCTGCAAAGAACACGCCGGCCACCACGCTGAATGCAAAGCCTGCTACGAATCTTGCTTGGCTTGCATTAAAGAATGCGAAAAAATTGCCGCTTAAGCACTATTGAAATTGAAAAAAGGCCGTCTGAAATTCAGACGGCCTTTTATTTTGCTATTTTGTTTACGCTATTCGGCTGCAAGCTCTTGCTCATCCAGCAGTTTTTTCCGAACAATCGCAGGGTTACCCGCAGCCACGCAATAAGGCGGCACATCTTTGGTAACCACCGAACCTGCGCCGATTACCGCGCCCCTGCCGATGGTAACGCCGCCCATGATAATCGCACGCCGGCCGATCCAAACATCGTCTTCAATCACAATCGGGCTGATGTCTGTATAACCTTCAAAGCGGCGGGTTTCAGGGTTGAATTTGTGGTTGGTCGAATAAAACAGGCATTCCGGCCCCATCATCACGTTCTTGCCAAGGGTTAAACCGCGGCAGATTTCGCAATTGACGCCGATACCCGAATTGTCGCCGATTACCGTATCTGGAAAAACATATCCGCCTTTTTCAATATTGACGTTTTTGCCGATGTTAGGGGAAATGCACGCAGCCAAAGCAGCGCGGAATTTTTGCGCAATTCTGCCGAATGGTTTGCAATAAGACGGAGGCAACATTCCTCCCCAAACACGCAAAATGCACGTCAATATCCTTTTCCACATTGATTCCGTCTCCTGTTCGTACAAGCGTAAATATTATTCAGACTATTATTCTTCTTAAAGTTTCACATCTAGAAGAGGTTTTACATCCTCTTTTCAGTTAGATTACAGCCCGATTACACAACATTTGGTTTGAAACTCTATTCTAAACTGTTCTCGCCTGTTGCGAAACTGCCCGCTACGCAAAATATCCGCTTGACGAAACAGCCAAAAATAGCGAAAATCCCACGCTTAACTGAAGTACAGGCAAAACCCCTGTGCCCGCTTAATCGAAAGGAAATCAAATGAAACAAGGTATTCACCCGAACTACCACGAAATCAACGTTACCTGCTCTTGCGGCAACAAATTCGTGACCAAATCCGCAATGGAAAAAGACAGCTTCAACGTTGAGGTTTGCTCTCTGTGCCACCCTTTCTACACCGGTACTCAAAAAATCGTCGACACTACCGGTCGTGTGGACAAATTCAACAACAAATTCGGCAACCTGTTCAAACGCTAATTGCCGCTTTGTCAAAAAGACTGCTTCGTGCAGTCTTTTTTGCATTCAGGCCGTCTGAAACATTTCTTTCAGACGGCCTGAGCTTTTTGTCGTCAACCGAATGCCATATCATTCCAAACACCCGATAAAAACGAGCCGTAAGCATTATTTTACAAAGCTCCCCGGTCCGGCATATCGCACAAACCCGTCAAACCCTGTACCATTGCTATTCAAACCAACCGTTTTTTGACCTTCCATGCTGACTTACACACCGCCCGATCCGCGCCGCCCCCAAAAAACCCATGAAAAACCATGGCTTCTGCTGCTGATGGCCTTTGCCTGGCTGTGGCCGGGCGTGTTCTCGCATGACTTGTGGAACCCTGCCGAACCCTCCCTCTTTACCGCCTCCGAGTCCATGAAAAACGGCGGCAGCCTGCTGATTGCACAAATCTTCGGTCAACCCGACTTTACCATCTCCCCTGCTTTTTTGTGGGCGGCAACCGCATTCCAAACCCTGTTTTCTCCTTGGGCTGCCGATGCCTATGATGCCGCGCGTTTTGCCGGCGTGGTATTTACCGCCATCGGACTGACCGCCTGCGGTTTTGCCGGCTTCAACTTTCTCGGCAGACACCACGGCCGCAGCGTTGTCTTAATCCTTATCGGCAGCATCGGTTTGCTGCCCATCGCCCACTTCCTCAATCCCATGTCGGCCGCTTTTGCCGCGTTTGGATTGATTCTGTGCGGCTTTTCACTGGCACGCCGCCGCGTCATTATTGCCATTTTGCTGTTGTGCGGCGGCTGGGTTTTACTCTCCCTCTCCTCAGGCTACCTGCTGACTGTGGCCATGATGTTTTTGGCACTTGCCCTGTCGTTCCATTCTACTTGGCAAAGCAAACGCTATCTGCTGACCCTGATTGGCGCCATCGTCGTTTCCCTGCCCCTGCTGATTTTGTATCCGCTGGTTTTATCCAAAACCAATCCCGAATGGTTTGAGGTTTGGTTCAACCATTATTCCTTAGGCGTATTCGGCGGTTTCCATCAGATTCAGACGGCCTTCAACCTGCCCTATTATCTGAAAAACCTGCTGTGGTTTACCCTGCCTGCTTGGCCGCTGGCGGCATGGACGCTCAGCCGCACGCGTATCCACGATAAAAACTGGGGCATTCTGAGCCTGTCGTGGCTGGTTATCATGACAGCCCTGCTCGCCATCAACCCTCAACGCCTGCAAGACAACCTCGTTTGGCTGTTGCCACCGCTCGCCCTGCTCGGTGCGGCACAACTGGACGGCCTGCGTCGCGGTGCAGCGGCATTTATCAACTGGTTCGGCATCATGGCATTCGGTTTGATTGCCGTCTTCCTGTGGCTGGGCTTCTTCGCCATGAACTACGGCTGGCCTGCCAAACTGGCCGAACGTGCCGCCTATTTCAGCCCGTATTACATCCCCGACATCGACCCGATTCCGATGGCCGTCGCCCTGCTGTTTACCCCGTTGTGGCTTTGGGCGATTACGCGTAAAAACATCCGCGGCCGCCAAGCCGTAACCAACTGGGCGGCCGGCGTTACCTTGGCTTGGGCTTTGCTGATGACCCTGTTTTTACCGTGGCTCAACGCCGCCAAAAGCCATGCGCCGGTGGTTCACCAAATGGAAGCTGCTCTTTCTTCCGAATTGAAACAGAAACTTTCAGACGGCCTCGAATGTATCAGCATCGACGGCCAAGACCAGCGCACACGCATCGCGTGGACACAATACAGCCATATTAAAACCACGACCGACAACCCGTCCTGCCGCTACCGCCTCATCCGCCAAGCCGCCAATGTCGGCGCACCTTCGGGCTGGCAAACCTTGTGGCAAGGCGCAAGACCGCGCAACAAAGCCGAGACTTTCCTATTACTGGAAAAAACTGCAGCGCAATAAATCCGTGACACTAGCCATAAAGCTGAATATTCCTGCTACATTCAAATAAAAGGCCGTCTGAAAGAACTTTTATACTTTCAGACGGCCTTTGACTCACTTTAACACCGCTTCCCGTACAATGGCCCTTTTCCCTTATCTGCCTAAAAATATGAAGCCCAACCGCCTTTTGCCCCTCGTCCTCTTATTGACCGCCCTCTCCGCCCATGCCAAAGATTTCATCATCTACGACCGCATGGACTACGTCGGCAAACCCGACCTGACCGCCGACAAACTCTCCAAAGTGTTCTTGGTTTACGAAAGCGAGCTGGTCAAACCCGATCCGACGGGCAAACGCAAACACGGCGTACTCAACGAAGAGCGTATCCGCGAATTGGCCAAACAATCGTGCCGCGAAGGCTACCGCACCATTTCTACCGACATCGAAAGCTGGTTTGCCGAAAAAGACGGCCAACTGCTGACACCCGATGAATTGAAAACCGACTTCGCGCGGATGTACCAAATCTTCAGAGAAGAAAACCCGCGCGCCGTCATCAGCAACTACGGCATGCCTTCCGAACACCTGCACGGCATCCGCCACTACCGCCCCAACGTTGACAACGAAACCATCTTGGCCAAATGGCGGCAAGTCAGCAAACGCCGTGCGCCCACCGCAGCCATCAGCGACTATGCCAATCCTGTGTTTTACATCACTTCCCCCGATTTGGTGCAATGGGAAAAAGACGTGAAAACCGCCGTTGACGACATCCATCAACGCTTTCCCAACAAAAAAATCATCGGCTACATCTGGCCACAATATTATTCGGCCACCAACAGCCCTTATTTCAAACAGTTCATCGACCCCGTCCGCTGGCGCAAAATGCTCGAAATCAGCAAAAAATACACCGACGGCGTGATTATCTGGTCAGACAAGCGCGATGAAAACAACCAAATCGTGCGTTGGAACAATCCGCGCATCCAAGCCACGATGAAAGCGACTCAAGCCTTCATCAATGCCAATGCCAAAGAAATCAAGGTAGAAGGTTTGCAGAAATATTAAAAACAAGGCGGGCATATTTGCCCGCCTCTTTATATACCTACACAGCTGTCTGTATGTTTGACACAACACGCGACAAAACGACCGTGCTACCAACGCTTCTGCATTCTTTCACACGTTTTTACCCGTTATTCCTACGCGCAGGCCGTCTGAAAATTGCCCGAATATCCAATACCCTTTACAATACCCGTAATTAAAATACATTTTTCGACACCCCTCTCCTGCATGAGTTCCACACCCTTCATCGAAATGAAAGACGTTGCCTTCGCATATGGCGACCGTCCTATTCTGAACAACATCAACTTCAGCATTCCACAAGGCAATTTCGCCGCCGTAATGGGTGGTTCGGGCAGCGGTAAAACCACGCTGATGCGCCTGATTACGGGTCAAATTCACCCGCAATCGGGCAAAGTGCTGATTGAAGGGCGAGATTTGGCCGCATTTTCGGCGCAGGAGCTGTACGAACACCGCCGCCGCATGGGCGTTTTGTTCCAACACGGCGCATTGTTCACCGACTTATCCGTCTTCGACAACATCGCTTTCCCCATGCGCGAGCTGACAGATTTGCCCGAAGCGGTCATCCGCGATTTGGTGGTGTTGAAACTGAATGCAGTCGGTTTGCGTGGTGTTGAAAACCTGATGCCTTCCGAGCTTTCCGGCGGTATGTCGCGCCGTGTCGCCCTCGCGCGTACGATTGCGCTCGACCCTGAAATCATGTTGTATGACGAGCCTTTCACCGGCCTCGACCCGATTTCGTTGGGCGTTATCGCCCACCTCATCAGTCGTGCCAACAAAGCCCTGCGCTCAACCAGCGTGATGGTAACGCATGACATCGAAAAATCGCTGGAAATTGTCGATCAAGTCATTTTCCTGGCACACGGCAAAATCATGTTCTCCGGCTCGCCCGAAGAAATGCGCGAACTCGACTCGCCTTGGGTACGCCAGTTTGTCGGCGGTTTGGCAGATGGCCCCGTCGCATACCGCTATCCGGCGCAAACGACTTTAAAACAAGACTTGCTTGGGTAGTTTTCAGACGACCTGTTATCACTCAACCTAAACCTTAAAGGCTCATTATGAACGGCAAAGTTAAATGGTTTTCTGAAAGTAAAGGATACGGATATATCGTTTCTGAAGAAGGAAAAGAATACTATTTCACAGTAAAACATATTCAAGGGGCAGAGTTGCCACATAACGGCGATGCCGTTACTTTTGAAGCACGTACAAGCAAACGAGGACCGGTTGCAGGTACTGTCGTTATTACTGAAAAAGCATCGGAAAAAAGAGCGGCTGAGAAACAAGCTAAACGTGACGAAAACGATCCAAGGGTAAATTGCTACACTTGCAACAAAAAATGACTCCACGGATTATTATGCGTAAAGGCAGTATTAGCCATTCTATTTGTCCCTACTGTGGCAGTGTCTATAAAAATTTTAGCAATTGCTTTATTGCTACAGCAGTTTATGGAGACTCATTCGCCGAAGAAGTTATTGCCTTACGCCGCTTCCGTGATGAAACTCTTTTAACCAATACTTTAGGTAAGGTTTTGGTAAAGGCATATTATAAAGTTTCACCACCTATTGCGGAAAAACTAAAAAATATGCCTAAAACATCAGCCTGTGTTCGCAAATGCCTAAATAAATTAGCGGCATATTATGGTGGTAAAATCTAAACTCCTCTCCACCTTTCAAACAATCTAAAACTTAATCAATCAAGGCCGTCTGAAAACCATTTAACCAATCAACTGAAACCTATGAATTTTATCCGTTCCGTCGGGGCAAAAACCCTCGGCTTCATCCAATCGCTGGGCAGCATTACGCTGTTTTTCCTGCAGATCCTGGCCAAATCAGGTACGGCGTTTACCCGTCCGCGCCTGAGCATCCGCCAGGTTTACTTTGCAGGCGTGTTGTCTGTCCTGATTGTTGCCGTGTCCGGCCTGTTTGTCGGCATGGTATTGGGCTTGCAGGGCTATACGCAGCTGGCAAAATTCAAATCTGCCGATATTTTGGGCTATATGGTTGCCGCTTCCCTGTTGCGCGAATTGGGTCCAGTATTGGCGGCCATTCTGTTTGCCAGCAGCGCGGGCGGTGCCATGACCAGCGAAATCGGTTTGATGAAAACCACCGAGCAGCTTGAAGCGATGACCGTGATGGCGGTCGACCCCGTGGCGCGCGTGGTTGCGCCGCGCTTTTGGGCGGGTGTGTTTTCCATGCCTTTGCTGGCATCGATTTTCAACGTTGCCGGCATTTACGGCGCGTATTTGGTCGGCGTCGAATGGCTGGGTTTGGACGGCGGTATTTTCTGGTCGCAAATGCAAAACAACATTACCTTCCATTACGACGTACTCAACGGTTTAATCAAATCCGCCGCTTTCGGCGTAGCCGTTACGCTGATAGCCGTACATCAGGGCTTCCACTGCGTACCGACTTCCGAAGGTATTTTGCGCGCCAGTACACGCACCGTAGTGTCTTCCGCCCTGACCATCCTCGCCGTCGACTTCATGTTGACCGCATGGATGTTTACCGACTAAAGGCCGTCTGAAACGACACTTAAAAAGAATGAAACAAGGACAATAGCACATGAAAAAAAATGCTTTGGAATTTTGGGTAGGACTGTTTGTCTTACTGGGCGCGGCCGCCATCGGCTTTCTCGCCTTCCGCGCCGCCGGCGGACAATCGTTCGGCAAATCATCACAAACCTACACCGTCTATGCCGATTTCAGCGACATCGGCGGCTTGAAAACCAACGCTCCGGTCAAATCCGCAGGCGTATTGGTGGGTCGCGTTGCCTCCATTCAGCTCGACCCTAAATCCTATCAGGCAAAAGTCGCCCTCAATCTGGACAGCCAATATCAGTTCAGCAGCGACGTTTCCGCACAAATCCTGACTTCAGGCCTGTTGGGGGAACAATACATCGGCCTGCAACAAGGCGGCGATACCGATTCTTTGGCGGCAGGCGACACCATTACCGTCACCAGCTCCGCCATGGTTTTGGAAAATCTTATCGGCAAATTCATGACCAGCTTTGCCGAGAAAAACGCAGACAGTGAATCTGCCGGTCAAAACAAACAATAAACACATATCAACCCAATATTCAGGACACTCCCATGAAAAAAACATCCTTCATCAGCGCATTGAGCATCAGCGTATTGAGCATCAGCATGGCCTTTGCCTCTCCTGCCGACGCAGTCAACCAAGTCCGTGAAAACTCCGTTCAAGTGCTGAAAATCCTCAACAGCGGCGATGCCAACACTGCACGCCAAAAAGCCGAGGCTTACGCCATCCCTTACTTCGACTTCCAACGCATGACCGCTTTGGCCGTCGGCAACCCATGGCGCACTGCGACTGACGCACAAAAACAAGCGTTGACCAAAGAGTTCCAAACCCTGCTGATCCGCACCTACTCCGGCACCATGCTGAAATTCAAAAACGCCAAGGTCAACATCAAAGACAACCCAGTCGTAAACAAAGGTGGTAAAGAAATCGTTGTCCGCGCCGAAATCAACGTTTCCGGCCAAAAACCGGTCAACATGGACTTCACCACCTACCAAAGCGGCAACAAATACCGCGCATACAATGTCGCAGTAGAAGGCGCAAGCTTGGTTACCGTATACCGCAACCAATTCGGCGAAACCATCAAAGCCAAAGGCATCGACGGCCTGATTGCCGATTTGAAAGCCAAAAACGGCGGTAAATAATCCACCCCCGCACCATGCCACCTGATGTTCAGACGGCATGGTGCCTTACATCATAAAGACACCATGCAAACAGAAATCCGCAACGGCACGCTCTACATCAGCGGCGACGTTACCGTCAAAACCCTGACTGCCTCCGCCTTTGCGCGCTACGAACAACAATGCCGTCTGAAAAAAACAGACAGCATAGACTTCAGCCAAGTAGGCAAAGCAGATTCCGCCTGCGTTTCCCTGCTGCTCAACGCTCTGCGCCGGACAGACAAAAAACCGACCATTCAAAATATTCCCGATTCCGTCCGAGCACTGGCCGAACTTTACGAAATCAAAGACTGGTTGCAATCATGAAAAAAACCACCGCTTCCCTCTGCCTCCTCATCAGCATAGCCTCCGCTCCCGCACTTGCCGAACGCAATCCGGCCGACCCTTACGAAGGCTACAACCGTACCGTTTCCAAGTTCAACGACAAAGCAGACAAATACGTCCTTTCCCCTGTCGCACGCGGCTATCGCAAAGTAACGCCCAAACCGGTGCGTACCGGTGTGAGCAACTTCTTCAACAACCTGCGCGATGTCGTCAGCTTCGGCAGCAACGTTCTGCGCCTTGACGTCAAACGCGCCAGCGAAGACCTCGTCCGCGTCGGCATCAACACCACCTTCGGCCTTGGTGGTTTAATCGACGTAGCCGGTGCAGGCGGCGTACCCAGCAATAAAAATACCCTCGGCGACACCTTCGCCTCATGGGGCTGGAAAAACAGTAACTACTTCGTCGTCCCCCTACTCGGCCCGTCCACCGTACGCGATACCGTCGGCAACGCCGTCACCACCGTCTATCCGGTTAAAAACGCTGTCTTCCACACCAGTGCAGGACGCTGGGGCACAACCGGCCTGCAAGCCATCAACACCCGTGAAGAGCTCCTCGACCTGACCGACAGCCTCGAAGGCGCAGCCATCGACAAATACAGCTACACACGCGACCTTTACATGAAAGTCCGCACCCAACAAACCGGCGGCACGCTCCCTCAAAGCGAAGACGACAATATCGACATCGATGACTTGGTGGACAGCAACACTTCTTCCGAACCGGTAGCACCCCAATCCGCTCCGGCAGAAATCCCCGATACAGCCAATCCCCAAACCCTGTATCAAACACCATCAGAAAACCCCTGATTTTCTGGGTATAAGAGCTACGAATAATTCATATGCCTACTGCCCATTAAATACAAAAAAAAGCTTACTTAATGATATAAGTAAGCTTTTTTATTCACGAAAACGAATTTCTTAAGACCTTTTACAATTGCCTGAAGAATCAAAATCCATTTAACTTAAAACTAAGATTCTTCAGACGGCCTTTTCTCATAACTGAAAACTAACTCGACTATATTAGTTACCTTTTACTCAGCCACATCATCTTCATGCACAATAATGTGATTCACATAAACTGGCTGTGCAGAAACTTCATTCGATAATGAATCAGTTATTGGTGTTGATGCTTCGGTTCCCGATAAAGTATCGTGTGTAGATTGAGTTTCTTCTGTTACCTGGTCGGCTTGCGTCCCTACAGACGGAATACCCTCTAATTGTGTAGATTCTTGATTATCAGTTTTAGGCTGAGTTTCAAATACCGTTACACGATCTTCCACAGAGGACGATGCTGGAGTAACAACCTCTGGTACAGACGGTTTCTCTTCTACCCTATGATCGGCCTCTATAGAAGTCTCTTCTATTATAGGATTGTGTACCGTTTCAGAAGATCCAGTCTGTTCAAATGATTTGACTTCCTCAGGTTGTTCTACAACTTTATGCTCATCTACTACTGGTGGTTGTACTACCGCGGATGCTTCCACTTCCGAAGACTGTTCTACAGTCTTAGCCGTTGCTGCATCCACTGGCTGCTCAACTTTAAACTCATCCACTATAGGTTGCGCCACTACTGCAGGCATATCTGCTTCAGACGGCTGTTCTACAGTCTTAGTTTCTACAATCACTGGCTGTTCTGCAGCTTTAGATTCACTTGCTATTGGTTGTTCTACTGCCTCAGGTGTTTCTACTATAGATGACTGCTCTACGGACTTAGTTTCTTCAACCACTGATTTTTCCACAGCCTTAGATTCATCTACTGCAGGTTGCTCTACCTTTTCAGGAGTCTCTACAGATTGAACATTTGGCTTAGATGTATTTAACGTTGCAGGATCAACTGGAGTAGCATTTCCTCTATCCAATTTTTCAATATCTGTCTGTTTAGCATCTTCTGTTTTAACCTGCTTATCAAGAAGATTATCAGAAGAATATTGATCATCTTTAGACTTTTTACCGTCTTCAGCTTGTGTAGTTTTTGAATGATGAGCCGGCTCAACTGATATCGTTGTTCCTGGTTCTTCTGCTGTTTGTTTCAGATTTTCTGGCTCTGTCACCGCTGGTTCTGCTTCCACCGGCTTCAATGCAGGATTGTGTGGCTCAGCCTTAGAATTTTTGTCTTCTAAATCTGGCTGCTGGTTTTCACTTGGATATTTCTGAACAGCTTTTTCAGGAGATGAGGATTTAGTTTTGGCTGTATGGCAGTTTTCCCCTATTTTGATGAGTTCAATTCCAGAAACTAAAAAATTGGGGCTTTCTAATTTTCCTTTTAAAGCAACATAGATTGGCGTGCTTTCAGGCATATTTTTTCTGGCGCTGACAATCTCTGCTGTCGCCTCATAGCCATTTCCACTACCGGGTAATAAAGCATAAGTATTTTTCAGATTACAACTCTGAATTCGTACATAATTATTTTGAGTAACTAATGTACCTTCTAAATCATACTCTTTAGCTAAGGCTGTCTGGGTAGCTGCTGAAAGCAATACACTGCAAGTAAGAAAAAAGTGTTTAACCATATATTTAGTTCTTAATTTTAAAGTAATCTGTTGATACCTAAAAAGTTACGCTCGGCTGCGTTTAACAGAAACCGTTCCTTCAGGCATGAAATAAGTGTCTATGACTACAGCACCGGCATTTTCAATTTCACATTCAAGCTGATAACATAAAACCATAATATTGTCTTTAGACTCAGTCAGTCGAATGTCCAAATTTCTCAATCTGGGTTCATATTTCAATAAGGTCTTCCTCATGAAATACCGTAAATCATGTGCACTAGACGGTAAATTCTTATAAACCATACTAAGGTCAGGGATTCCATAATCAGGCAAATGCTTCAAGGAACCACTCCGACTATTGAGAATGCGTTGGATATTATCTAAAACACTCCTAACTAACTGGAAACCATCTGGAAGCCCATCTAGTGGCAAGCCATCAGAATAAAACCCCGTCAATTTCTCATAGAGGGCTGCATCCATTATTTGACTTTCTTTTCGGTCTCTTGAATGACAACTTTATTATCTACCAACTCAACAACTAAAGGCTTTTTATTTTTCAGCTGTTTTTTGGATAGAAGCATTTTCCACGGTTGATCCTCTCCTACCCGATTATAAAAAGCCACGATACCAACATACTTGGTCTCTTTATCCAAGGTTTCATCCAAGCTGATAGTTTCACCAGGTCGAATGGTATATTGCTTATACCCTTCTACCAAATCATTGCCCAAAATGGTTTTATCTTGATTAAGCAAGTCACGATAAGATGCAACTTCATAATTCTGCTTATCTCTAAGCTGATAAATGCGAACAACTGTCGATAACGATTGACCCCGTTCATTTTGATTCAAACCATTACGAGCAACCAAGTCAATCTTTAATATCTTTAACTTAGTATAAAAGATACTTTTAGTTACATTGGTCGTACCATCTTTTACGCCTTGCAAAACCCCGCAACCTGATAATACCGCGCACAACAAGGCTAATGCACAGACTGACTGAATTCTAGTTTTCTTATTCATGATTTTCCGTTTTCTTAAATTAGTTTGAATATGTATAGTTCGCTATTTTTATTTGTTTGTCTTGATGCATCGTACCTAAACCGGTATTAATCCCCAACATTTGTTTTTTTGCCAAACGGCTTTGAGGTATCCATTGCTTCTTGATGTTTAGGTAAATGCTTGCATCAAAACGGCAACCCAAATAGAGCTTCAATAATTCAAGTAATTTTTGGTGTAATGTTTGTTTTGGTAATAGAAGTTGTGCATTCTCAAATGTATCTGGTGTAATCTCAATACGTATCAGATGACTATGATCTTTTATTCTACTGCCTAAAGATGCACTTCCTCCATCCAATCTCAAACCGGCTTTCCCCAACTCACGATTTTTTTCCAATATTACCCACTGAGGCTGAAATTCTTTTACTTTTACATCTGCAAAAGGTAACAAATATCTAACTATACTGATAATACCTTCTTTTGTTCGGGTGCGCTGATAAAAAACACTGAACAATCCCAAGATTCTACTATCTAGCAAAGGATGTATAAATTTACCGTTTACCATCCCCTGCCCAATAAGGTGCAGAAGAGAGCGAGATAAATCATCTTGCCCTTCATTTTGAAACAAAAACGGATAGCGGTATTTTTTCCATGCCTGAAAAAACAGGGTTGTAATTCTATGGTTAAAAATATCCAAAAATGCAGCTAAGCTTTCACTACCGTCTTTATGCGTTGCAATATCGTTCAGGAAATAATCCGGCAAGACAGCATCTACGCCATACAAACCTAAAAATGTTGTTCTTACAGTTGGTAACTCGGCTTCCGCATCATATTCAACCGATGCAATTTCCCCAGAAGGGAAAGATAGAGACTTCACCCTTCTGAATCTTACCATTGACTCTACAGCTTTTTCTTCAGCACTATCGGCAAGAGTTTCCAAAACCCGACAAAATTGGAAAAAATTCATTGTTGCTGCATTGCGTACAATAAACTCTCCCAATTTCTCTTGAAAAATTTCAGATGCTATACCTTCGCGATGAGATTTATTTCTGGGAATCTCCCATAGAGGAAGTGTCTGTCTGCCGTTATTTTCTTTAGCACTTTTATGCGCTGTTTCTAAAACCGTGTGATAGTTGTTTTGCTGTCTTTCCATGTATATGTTTTCCCGGATGGCAGAGAAACTATGCTGAACCGGGTAAATAGGTTCAAATCAGCATACATTGCAAAAAATTCGTTCAATAATTCTCCGAACAAATAAATTTCTGCTTCCCCATTAAATGCAGTTGAATCAAATGTTACTGTAATATGAACTCCACGATGAACTGCACCACGCTCGATTCTTTGTACCGTTTCATGCTTAACGTCAACAATCCCGTTCAATCTGCGCTTATTCAATTCATCTTCGGTCCAATCGTAAATCGACAATGCACCTTTCAAACTATCAACGTTTAGTAATGATAGATAATTTGGTGACAAATGGGACAAGATACGCCATTGAAATCTGTCTTCTGTTGGAGGATAGCATGACAACGTCGGAGTCGTAAGGTTTCTTACCATTTTAATATTGGGCTCGGCTATATCAGTGTCTTGAATCTGGGTTTCCCTCAAACTCTTACGTGGCAAAGCACCATTGGTCCCTACTACTTTTAGAGAAAGTGTTTCAGTAGGCAGAATATCTTTTCTATCCCACAACAATCCTCCAAGCATAATAAATGTTTCATGCTTTCCAGATACTCCTCGTTTTACCTTCGTATGGTAATACCGTTCCGGAGCATCATATCTCATCAACCCACCACGATGTTGGAATGACGAGAAAGGAATATATGAGTAGCGCTTGCCTGTCTCATGATTTACAGCTTCCACTTCATTTACTGAATACACCTCTACTGCCATACCTTCATGCAACAAAGGCTTAACAGGGTATTCAAATGCCTTGTGATCCACCCGAATAGGCTCAGCCTCCATGTTAAAGAGGTTAATGGCAGGAACACAGTTTAATTTCAGGCAATCTGGAGGAAATCTAAGCTCTGAAGGATATTGTTTGGATAGAACTACATTAATACTAAACTCATTAATGCGTTCCGACCATTCTTCGGCATCAATACCAATCAAATCAATAAAGAAAAACTTCTGTTTAAAACAAAAATATTCCAATAGTAATTGATATCCACTGAAACTGTTATTTACTTTTTCCCACAATCTCTCATTTTCGGCAAATCCGACGGCCTTAAACCGTATATTACCTCCAGATGGTAGTTCGGCATGATGGATACTGATTTGAGCAGCCTGATTTAACAAGGCATGACGTAATGCGAAAGCGACTGGTTCATCAGCAGAAATATAAATTCTGATTTTAGAAAAATCCAAATTGTCTTTCTGCGTCTGCCTGTGAATACCAAAAGTCAATTTGATGACACTTTGACCATTTGCATCATAATCCAATAACGTATGCAAGATACTCAAGGGCTGGAGTTTAACATCACCTGTAGTTCGGTACAGGCATCTCGTCAACCTGTCATTAATATTAATGGGCTCAGATTGTACGGATAGTCCTTTTTTAACAAGCTGCCCACCCTGCAACTTTTTATCATCTGGAATTAACTCTAAAACAGTCAAAGAAGGAATCATCCTCAGATAATGAGGCCACAGCATATTGACCAAACCCTCAGTCAATTCTGGAAAGTCATCATCAAGTTTTTGTCTGATTCTTCCTGTTAAGAAAGCAAAGCCTTCAAACAATCGCTCCACATAAGGATCACGTGTACCTACTCTGTCTAAATTCAGCATTGCGGCACGATCAGGGTGAGCTTTTGAGAACTCTAACCCTGCTTCCTTGAGATACCGCATCTCTTCTTCATAATAACGTAATGTGGGATCTGACATAATATATATTTAATCGATTAATTCTAATGCACGGACAATATCAGTCTGCATTAATTCAGTTCGTAAAAATTCAAGTTGCCCAGTAGCTTCCGTATCTTTCTTATCAAAATTTTCATTTAACAATTGATACCACAAAGCATATACATCAAATGCAAAATGTTTATCCCACTCTTTTACTGTCAAAACCTGCATCTGCCGTGAAGCCTGTTCCAACAGTTTCAATGCCCAATCTGCTTTTTGATTGTTTGCAGCCAAACGGGCCATCATCAACCACTTTTTAACCTGCCCAGCACCTGACTGCAACTCTGGTAATGTTTCCAACCAAGCAAAAGCAGCATCCAAGCCTTGTTCTTGCGTTTTGGACAAAGCCTGTTGCCATTGACTTTCTTGGTTTTCTACCTGAGATGATGATTCTATTACTGCTTTTTGAACTGTTCGACTACTAGTCTGCTTGCGCGTGGATGACATAACCTTTTGCTCCAACCACGTAAGCGTATCGGCTGAGACAAACGGAAATCCGTTATCAAAACTCAATCCGGTCAAGCCATCACATCTGGTCAGTAAAGATTTCAGCTCAAATAATGATGAGTCAACCTGAGAAAGATATAAACCACCCAACGCCTGCTGTCCTTGCCACGCGTAATATTGCAAATCGAGCCAATACTGATTAGCGCCTTCTAAAAAAGCCGCTTCTACTCTATCAAGCAAATCCCGCCATTGCTGCTCATTAACCAAACGATTTAAAGTTGCCAATAAATCTGTCCTTGGAGCTTTCAAACGAGTCTGACCATTTTGATGAGGAGGGATACCATTTAGCCCACCCCAACGTACAGCACGAATCATCTTATATGCAGGCCAATATCCATCATCCTGCTCTCTTAAATAGGCAGCATTAATCCTAACTTGATCGAGTAATGCTTTAGAAGAGTTAACTTGAGTGACAGCTAAACTTTCAGACGGCCTCTGACTCTCTTGACGAATTTGCGGTACAACCTCCTGGTCAATAGGCGCACTGACTTCCTGACTTTGACTTGTACTTGTCTGAGGTGATGAAAAACGAACAGATGACTCTTCAAAATATTGCAATAACGGAAACAGGCTGGGGCGTACTGATTCTTCCCATCCCTCAAGATGATGTTGCAACGACATTAACGCCGATAATGTCCGCTTAAGGTCTACCGAATTAGATAATTCAGTCCCTTTGAGCGTATCCAACACTCTTTCCCCAGACAGCCAATTTAATGCATTGCGTTTTTGTACCGGCTTTTTCGGCCATAGTGATTGATCAAATTTTTGCAGCAATCCACATAAAATTTCCAAACCATCTGAAAAACCTGCCAACCCCCTATCTCGCAAAGCGGCAAAAATATAATAAGTTGCTACTCTCAAGTCTTTAGATTGACGTTTTAACAAGCGTTCAGAAGCATCCAAAATCAATCGGCAATCAATACCTGAAAGCTTGGCCAATTCAATTTTAATAGCCTCGAAATCATCGGCATATGCAACATCCTCGCCACAAGGGTGGCCGTCTGAAACAGGTTCCAGCCACTCTTGCCAGCGACGAATATTGTTATCGGTGATTGATGTACCCTCATCACCAAGTATCGGCTTTACCCATTGGGGTAATGTCATAATTATTTAACCTCAAAAATCTTATTCGGCAGATGGATATTCTTCAGTTCCAACAATCCCAAAGGTCCTTTACCGGAATTAGTTCTCATATAGAACCTCATCAATTTGTCTTTCTCCAATGGGAATTCGACTAAATAAGTGCCGCTGTCAATCGGTGTAACCCTAGATTTTTCAAGCATACGGATAAAACCGAAGCGACCACTAATTTCTTGAGTCTTACGCATACCTTCTGCCTCAGTTTCCCAAGAAATACGAAGACCGGCATTGCTGACATCTCCAGGCCATTTGAATGTTTTCCACTCTGTTTGTTGGTTGAAATAATCTAAAGACTGGCCGTCGATAATTAAATCATACTGAACAATGCCTTGAGTAGATGTCGGTTTCAGCTCAAAGCTATAGCCACCCTCTCCGTTAACAAAGAAGTCTTCAGAAATAGCACTCAATTTATTCAATTGTTGTAGCAATCCCGGATTAACTTTCAATTCACTTCCGGGAGCAACAATCCATTGGTTACCTTGTTTGGTTAAAACACCTGCCAATTGGGTTGTTACAAACTGATTAAGTGCACCTTTGTTAACATCCAAATATTTTGCCAATACCGGAATCGAAACTTCGATTTCTGATCGAGCAAATGGATATCTGCCACCCAGTTCAGACTGCATAGGATTGACAAAATTGCTTGCCCACAAATTATTGATGTCTTTTTGAGCAACACCGGCAATTGAATCCCATACGGAATTAAACGGCAATACAAAAACATTTCGTGCAAACGGCAACAATCTGTCACCCACACCGGCCTCAATCAAACGTGCGTACTGTATACCGTCGAGGAACTCATTATCACCACCGTTTAAAACACCTTGCACGGCCGTTCTTGCCGCACCTCCGGTATCAGAGGATGCCGTCATTTGAATCAAACGCTGCTTCACAGTAGTTACACGTTCAAGGTAACGCTGCAAACTCAAATCACTCTTTGGATTAATTTGTGCATCAATCAATTGCAACAGAGTTTCAAATTCCGCTTCTAACGGCCCTGCCAGATAATCATTTACCTTATCTTCCAAAGCATTAATATTTTCAGTTTGAGAATTCAATACCGCATCCGCAACCTTACGCGAGCGAGTAGACAGTTGTCTTGCGGCTACACGTTTAGCCGCATCTGCAACAGCAGGATTGACATCAACCTTCTTGCTATCCAGCTGACTGCTTTCTTTCACTGCATTAAATAATGCCACCAATGGCGAACGTTGAGGATCCGCATAGACGTGAAGCTGATTGACTGCATCCAAGCTGGTTGTTCTCGGTTGCCATGTAATGCTGTTCATCATGTTATACCAAGCGGTAGCATATTCCTTAAAGTAGCGTTCTTTCAGGCTATTGATTGCCGCTTCTGTTACCGAAGCTTGGTACACATTACCGCCCAATACCCAATCATTGCTCTTGCTGTCTTTAATTGCCTGCTCTAATCCCGGCTTAATATATTTTTCCCAACCCTCAACCGTATATATACGCGGCAAAGGTTTTCCAACATTCCAAATACCTTTCAAATCCTTATTAAGCAATTTGTCTAAGGTAATGGTTTGCAACTTGGCATTCGTACCCTGAATAATGCGTTTATACAATTGCTCACTGCCTTGGTCGCGATTGATCCAGTCCACCAAGACCTGACGGCTTCTTGATACCAATTCAGTTTGTTCAGGCTCTGCCAAATTATTTTTCTGTGACATACGCGACACAAAAAATTGTGCCAACGTTTGCGCATCTTTTGCCGCCACATTTTGCGTCGTCAACATCTGCGTCAATTTGGTTACTAAGAATTCCGCATCTTTTGTGCCTTTTGTTTTCTCAACATGAGATGTCAGCATCAAATATGCTTTCAAATCTTGATAAGCACTATCCTGAAGTTCAAAGTCATCAGGAATTCTGCCTTCCAACATTACCAATTCATCTAACTTGTTCTCAAAGAATGCAGTAGCAGGACGGCTAATAACATCTTTTGCCAAATTATTATATTTACGGTAAGCAACAGCTAAGAGCTCTTGTCGATGCTCATACCCCAAAAACTTAACCGCATATTGTGAGAAGCTTCGACGAGACTCCAAATCTGTAATATCTTGTTGCAATCGAATAAGTATAGCTACTTTCTCTGCACGAGATTTTACTTTCTGTACGCTTTCAAAATCGGTCTTCAAACGGCTGATTTCTTGATAGCTGCTATATGCACTGACTGCAAACGCACCACCGACAAGCAAGGCAACTGCACTTAAGCCCAAATAAATTTTTTCCGTTTTAGAAAAACGCAGTTTCTTTCCGGAACCCAAAACAGATAAATCGTTGAATGCACGGAAAATCAAATCTCCTAATTGTTCAGGTTGATTTGATTGGATAAAAGAAATACCTGCAACAGTATCCAGTTTTCCCAATCCCCGCTTTTCTGCAGCAATATAATCAGCCAACGCCTGAGTTTGTGACGGCAGTTTGGCGGACAATTTCGCAATGGGTGTTTGTTCTAAATCTGCCTCAATCAATCGTGTACCCGCAGCTGCCAACCGATTAGCAAATTGATCCAACTCTTTCATCAACTCTGCTGAAGATACTGTTGAACCATATTTCAAAGCATGGCTGACTGCTGATGGCATTTCATTGGCATCATTTACAAAATGAACTTGATTAATTGGAAGTTTCCAGCCAAGTTTTTTCATTAACTCAAGCAGTTGAGCGGTATTTTCCTGAACTGAAAACTCTCCTTGAAGCTCAACAATACCTTCTGCAGGACGTTTTCCCACACCCCTCAGATACTGCCAACCATTCGCAGGTTCCATTGCCTGAGCATCTATCCAAATCGCAGAAGCCGTTTCTACCCAAAGTTGCGGGCGAATATTAGGCAAAACTCTATCCAAGAGCATTGGTTCTTGGGTTACAACGAAAATCCAAGGCTTACGATGTTTTTTATATTGTCTAGTCAATAAGTAAATATGGCGCAGCTGCTCCCAACGTTCCGCTATACCAATCAGAGTTGAAGACTCTCCATTATCCCCACTTAAATCTTCAGGATTTAAATGTTTCAAACCGGAGTATTTATCGGAGCTCCTAGCCCAAAAAAATCTCGTAATCAAAGGAGTAAGGAGTATCAATGAGATCACAATTGATACACATGCCCAGACCACAATTTTTGCAATAGTCGACGTAATGCCAAGATTTTGGCCAAAAAAGTATAATAGGATTGCGCTGATGGCACTTCCAATAAAGATGATTACCCCTGTTGTAATAGGCTTCATAGTAGAGTTTTCTCGAAAAAGATAAGGGATGGATTATAATAGGATATTTCCTCTCCGTCATTATTACATATAAATCTTATTTGAATAAATATTCATTTAACCCAATATTTATCTCCACCTTTCAATGTTGCTTCAGCCTCTGACTCATAAAAACTATTCGCTAGTCGCACATACAATCAACCAAACCTACACCCCTTCCGAAACTATCAAAGTTATATTCAAAACTTGATATTTTCTCCTCATACCATATAGATGCAGAAAATAACCGTGTTGTTTACACAACAGATTTAGGAAACAAACCCTATCTGGCTATACCTTATACCGTATTTTTTCAGACGGCCTTTATCCCCCAAAAGATAGCCAGTCCACCACCTTTGCTATATCATTCAACTATACAGAAACCAAGGAAAACACCATGTACGAAGTCAACCGCAGCGTCTTCCTGCTCATCCCCCTCGATCCATTTTGGAACTGGCTGAAATCCCTGCCCGGCAATCACCTTGACGGCCTGACGCTTGAAGATATCCAAGCCGATGCAAACTCCTACCTCGTTCGCCCGTGCGAAACTGCCGACGAAGTATGGGACGAGATCGAAGCGCGTTTTGAAGACATTTTTGCTGCCGAATTGGCCGACTGGTGCGAAGACGAAAGCGAATGGCCGGATTTGGACGCCGACATTTTCAACGAATGGTTCGACATCCAACTCTCCACCGTGATTACCGACCTCGAACACGAACCAATCGCACGCGAAGAGTTCCAACCCATCAATCTCAACTGATGAAACTGACCGTCCGCAACTACCACCTCGACGGCTACGGCCACGTCAACAATGCGCGCTATCTCGAATTTCTCGAAGAAGCGCGCTGGACGTTTTTTCAAGAGCATGACCTTCTGTCCGAACTCGAAGGCATCATGCTCGTTGTTGCACGCGTCGATATCCGCTATCGCCGCCCGTCGCTTGAAGGCGATGTTTTAACCTTCACAGGCCGTCTGAAAGACATCGGCACACGCCACATCATCCTCAGCCAAACCGCAACCCTGCCCAACGGCAAAGCCGCCATCGAAGCCGAAGTTACCCTTATGCCCGTCAGCAGCGAAAGCGGCCGCAGCATCAACGTTCCCCAAACCTTAGCACACGCCATTCAAAACCTCGAATCATGAAAAAAATACTCACACTCCTTGTCGTTGCCACGATTGGCGCGCTTCTTGCCTTTGTCCTTATCCCCAGCAACAAAGCCGCCCCTGATTTCGCCCTGCCCGACCTGCAAGGCAAAACCATTACCAACGCCGATTTGAAAGACAAAGTTACCCTCATTAACTTCTGGTTTCCCTCCTGCCCCGGCTGCGTGAGCGAGATGCCTAAAATCATCAAAACCGCCCAAGATTATCAAGGCAAAAATTTCCAAGTCCTCGGCATTGCCCAGCCCATCGACCCTATTGAGAGCGTCCATCAGTACGTCAAAGAATACGGCCTTCCTTTCACCGTCATGTACGATGCCGACAAAACTGCCGCAAAAGCCTTTGGCACACAGGTTTACCCGACTTCTGTCCTGATCGACAAAAACGGTAACATCCTCAAAACCTACGTTGGCGAACCCAATTTCACCCAACTCTACCAAGAAATCGACCAAGCCCTCGCCCAATAAATCCAAGGCCGTCTGAAACCATATTTCAGACGGCCTAAAACCGAAATATCCTTTATAATAAGCAACATTTTATCCGTTCAGACACCAAGCTCCTCTATTAACAAAGGCCGTCTGAAACAACCGAATACCCATAAGAGAACATCATGAAATTTATCGACGAAGCAAAAATCGAAGTCGCCGCAGGTAAAGGCGGTAATGGCGCAACCAGTTTCCGCCGCGAAAAATTCGTACCGCGCGGCGGCCCTGACGGCGGCGACGGTGGCAAAGGTGGCAGCGTTTGGGCGGAAGCCGATGAAAACACCAACACCCTCGTCGAATACCGCTTCGTCAAACGCTACCAAGCCAAAAACGGCGAAAAAGGTCACGGCTCCGACCGCTACGGCGCAGGGGCGGACGACATCGTCCTCAAAATGCCCGTCGGCACCCTCATCCGCGACCTCGACACCGACGAAATCGTTGCCGACCTCACTTATCACGGCCAACGCGTCTGCCTCGCCAAAGGCGGCAAAGGCGGCTTGGGCAACATCCACTTCAAATCGTCCGTCAACCGCGCGCCTAAACAATCCACACCCGGTGAAGAAGGCGAAACCCGTTCCCTGCAACTCGAGCTTAAAGTCCTCGCCGATGTCGGCTTATTAGGCATGCCCAACGCCGGTAAATCCACACTGATTACCGCCGTGTCCGCCGCACGCCCCAAAATCGCCAACTACCCCTTCACCACCCTGCATCCCAACTTGGGCGTCGTGCGCATTGACGAAAACCACAGCTTCGTCATGGCAGACATCCCCGGCCTGATTGAAGGTGCAGCAGAAGGCGCAGGCCTCGGCCACCGCTTCCTCAAACACTTATCGCGCACCGGCCTGCTGTTGCACGTCGTCGATTTGGCCCCCTTCGACGAAGCCGTCAACCCAGCAGAAGAAGCCCTCGCCATCATCAACGAATTACGCAAATACGACGAAGAACTCTACGGCAAACCGCGCTGGCTGGTACTGAACAAACTCGATATGCTCGACGAAGAAGAAGCCCAAGCACGCACCGCTGCCTTCCTCGAAGCCATCGGCTGGGATTACCCCAAACCCGATGACCGCTTCCAATTCGACATGGAAACCCCGCGCCTCTTCCAAATCAGCGCCCTGACCCACCAAGGCACGCAGGAATTGGTACACCAAATCAACCAATACCTGACCGAGAAAAAACGCATCGAAGCCGAAAAAGCAGAAGCGGAACAGGCAACGGCAAAAGCCGAAATTGCCGAGCAGCAGCCTAAAACGGATACTGGCGTGTTTAAACCGGAGTAAAAAATTTCAGACGGCCTTTTTAATATAATTAGGACTGTCCGAATATAGGAATAAAAAACAAGGAAGACCATGATCTCTGATAAACAACGTGTCGAATTGGCGAAAAAGCAAGCCATGCTTAAAATTTTGTATCAGGCATGGCTAACAGAAAAACGGAAATACGCCGTAATCACGGTAGTCGATAATGAAGGCAACCTTATCGAATACCACCCTTCCGGTAATCAAAGAACAGTAGGCCATGTCAAACAACCGGCCTAAAGCGATTTTTTACTGTGGTGCTAACGGTTCGGGCAAATCTACCCTGCGCCAATTCAATCAAGATCGTGTCTCGTTAGTGATTGATTCTGACCATATCGCAGCAGAAATTAACCCTGAAATGCCTCGCTTGGCCGATATGGAAGCGGGAAAAACTGCATTGCGCTTATTCCGTCAAGCGTTGGATAATCGAATTTCTTTTTCCATGGAATCGACCTTATCCGGCAAATCCGCCCTTACCCGCATTCAAACGGCCAGCAATGCCGGATTCTACGTCATACTCAACTATATCGGTCTTGCGACGCCCGAATTAAATATCCGCCGTATGCAGGAGCGCGTCGCAAGCGGCGGACACTGGATAGATCCTGAGTTAATCCTCAAACGCTACCATGTGAGCCTGCAAAACCTTCATATCGCATTACCGTTTGCTGACGAAAGTTTTATTTTCGATAACTCATCGGTTTATCCTCAGCTGCAAATATGGATAAATCAACATCAATATCTGAAAAACAAACATTTAGTCGACTGGGTAAAGCCAATCGAGCAAACCATACTTTCAAATGGATTAATTTTTGATTCTTTTTTAGCTTATGAATAAAGAATTTGCCTGCACAAAAAATCCAAAATAATTTCCCTCTGTTTATACAAATTTTGAAAATCCCATGACCACAATCTACAACACCCTTACCCGCCAAAAAGAACCCTTTGCCCCCATCGACCCTAAAAACGTGCGCATGTACGTTTGCGGTATGACTGTTTACGACTATTGCCACTTAGGCCATGCCCGAGTGATGGTGGTATTCGACATGATTGCCCGCTGGCTGCGCGAGTGCGGTTATCCGCTCACTTATGTGCGCAACATCACCGACATCGACGACAAAATCATCGCCCGTGCGGCTGAAAACGGCGAAACCATCGGCGAACTGACCGCGCGTTTCATTCAGGCTATGCACGAAGATGCCGATGCTTTGGGTGTGTTGCGTCCCGACATCGAGCCGAAGGCAACGGAAAATATTCCGCAAATGATTGCCATGATTGAAACCCTGATTCAAAACGGCAAGGCATATCCTGCCGCAAACGGCGACGTTTACTACGCCGTGCGCGAGTTTTCTGCTTACGGTCAATTGTCGGGAAAATCGTTGGACGACCTGCGCGCAGGCGAACGTGTGGAAGTGGACGGTTTCAAACGTGACCCGCTGGATTTTGTGTTGTGGAAATCCGCCAAAGCAGGCGAACCTGCATGGGAAAGCCCGTGGGGCAACGGCCGTCCGGGTTGGCACATCGAATGCTCTGCCATGAGCGAAAACCTGTTCGGCGATACTTTCGATATCCACGGCGGCGGCGCGGATTTGCAGTTCCCGCACCATGAAAACGAAATTGCCCAAAGCGTCGGCGCGACGGGGCATACCTGCGGCCACGACCACGCGCAAACCCACCACGGTCAAAGCATTGCCAGCCACGTCAAATACTGGCTGCACAACGGCTTTATCCGTGTCGATGGCGAAAAAATGTCCAAATCGCTGGGCAACTTCTTCACCATCCGCGAAGTGTTGAAACAATATGACCCGGAAGTCGTGCGCTTCTTCATCCTGCGCGCCCACTACCGCAGCCCGCTGAACTATTCCGACGCGCATTTAGACGACGCCAAAGGCGCACTGACCCGCCTGTACACTACGTTGAAAAACACTCCTGTCGCCGCGTTCGAATTGTCCGAAAACGCCAACGACTACACCCGCCGCTTCTACGCCGCCATGAACGACGATTTCGGTACGGTCGAAGCCGTTGCTGTATTGTTCAAACTTGCCAGTGAAGTAAACAAGACTAATGATGCGCACCTTGCGGGCTGTCTGAAAGCCTTGGGCGGCATCATCGGCCTGCTGCAACGCAATCCAATCAAGTTCTTGCAAGGTGGGGCGGCTTCAGACAATCTTTTCAAAAAAGAAATCGAAGATTTAATTGAGCAAGACAAACAAGCACGCGCAGATAAAAACTGGATAGAGTCTGACCGCATCCGCAACCTGCTCTTGGATACATATAACATTATTTTGGAAGATAACGCCAGCGGTACGACTTGGCGGCAAGGAAACCCAATCAAATTGACTTATAAAGATTACTTTAAAATCAATCCTAATAGCCTCTCCAACGAAGAAATCGAAGATTTAATCGCACGACGCAAACAGGCGCGTGCCGATAAAAATTGGGCAGAGTCCGACCGTATCCGCGACCTTCTGAACGAACACAAAATCATTCTGGAAGACAACGCCGGCGGTACGACTTGGCGCCGCGGTTGATTTCATGGCATAGATAAAAGGCCGTCTGAAACTGTTTTCAGACGGCCTTTTTAATTTTGCTATTTCAAAAAGGGCGCAAACATCACGCCCTTTGTTTAAAACATCATTTCATTTATGCGCCGAATACTTTCAGACGGCCTTCTATTGGTTGGAAGGCTTTTTCTCCGGCTGGAGCCGCGATACCGCCGATCACCATTTGCGCACGCAACAACCAGCTTTCCGGCAAGTTCCATTCTTTGGCAATGGCCGCATCAGGCAGCGGATTGTAGTGTTGCAGATTGGCGCCGATACCGGCAGCCGCCAATGTTGTCCAAACAGCATATTGAACCATGGCATTTGCCTGATCTGCCCAGATCGGGAAGTTGGCCGCATAAGATGGGAACTGCTCTTGCAAGCCTTTGACAACATTTTGATCTTCAAAGAACAAAACTGTTGCCGCGCCTGCTTTAAACAAGTTCAGTTTTTGTGCGGTGGCTTCAAACTGCTCGGCAGGAACAACTGCACGCAAAGCTTCTTCGACAAAATGCCACACTTTGGCATGTTCTTCGCCAAACAATACGACCACTCGGGCAGATTGCGAATTGAAAGAAGACGGCGTATGCAAAACGGCGTGTTCGATGATTTTGCTTACTTCCTCATTGGACAGAGGCAGGGTGTTGTTCAATGCATAGATAGAACGACGGGTTTCAGCAGCTTGTTGCAAAACAGAATAAGTCATGATCTTTCCCTTAAATTAATCTTTATCTTTACCAAAAACGTTATCCAAAGCCCACGCTCCGCCACCGGCTACTGCCAGATACAAAAACACGAAGCAGAACAAAACGGCAGATTCGCCATGGTTAGCCAATGGGAACAAAACATTACCAGAAGACGCGTGCGCCATAAAGTAGGCGACTGCCATCTGACCGGACAAAACAAACGCGGCCGGACGCGTAAACAGGCCCAATATCAATAAGATACCGCCGACAATTTCCAAAATACCGGCCACCAGCATCAAGCCTTCGGGCACGCCGCCCATAGACATTGGAAAACTGAAAAACTTGGCCGTACCATGCAGCAAAAACAAATACGCTGTAACAATGCGCAAGACAGATAATACAACAGGTTGGAATGATTTGAGGGCTGACATCTTAATAATCCTTATTTTAATGATTACCTGAAGAAGTAGGGAGCAATTTCAATAAGTGCAGTATAGATAATTCCCAGTAAGAGATATATACTCGAATTATTGATACAACGTTTCCTAATAAGAAATAATGGATACCCTATTTAGCCTAAAAGTTTTCCGCCAAGTTGTTCAAAGCGGCAGTTTTACCCGTGCCGCCGATCAGCTCGACATCTCCACCGCCATGGCCAGCAAACACGTCAGCCATCTGGAAAACACCATTCAAGCCAAGCTCTTACACCGCAACAGCCGCAACCTCCACCTGACCGAAGCAGGCGAAGAATACTACCGCCAGTGCAGCTACGCGCTGGATACCTTGGATACCGCCGCCCAAAAAGCGGCAGGCGGCGCCGACACGCCGCAAGGTATGTTGCGCGTTACCATGCCCCTGTGGTTTGCAGGCGGCAATATGAGCGCATGGCTAGCAGAATACCGCCAGCGTTATCCCAAAGTAACGCTTGACCTCGTCCTCGACAACCGCCATATCGACCTCATTGCCGAAGGTTTCGACCTCGCCTTACGCGTTTCCAAAACCCCCTCTCCTTCGCTGATCGTCAAACCGCTGGCCAAAATCGAGTTCGTCCTGCTTGCCGCTCCCGACTATCTGGCCCGACACGGCACACCCGATACGCCCGAAGCCGTCATGCAGCATCAATCCATCCTGCCTTCCTATACCAGTCAACAAAACTGGGAGATTACCCACCGCATTACCGGAGAAAAAGCCATTCTCCACCTCTCCCCCGTTATCCGCAGCGACAACACGCTGATGATCCGCGAGCTGATTAAAGCAGGCGTAGGCATAGGCTATCAGCCCCTTTGGGCAGTTCAGCAGGAATTGAAGGACGGCACATTGGTCCAACTCCTGCCCGATTACACCATCTGGACAGACCAACTGAACGCCACTTATGTCGACAGGGCATTTCTCAGCGCGAAAGTACGCAGCTTTATCGACTTTCTCAATGAAAAAATATCGGAGGGATAAACATCAAGGCCGTCTGAAACACTTTTCAGACGGCCTTTAATCAAAGCAACAATCCAATCAATAATTGGTCGAGCAGAACTGTTCGCGTTTGTCCGCATCGGCGGCATAGCATGTCAAACCCATGCCTGAAGCATTACTGTTGTTCGCTTTCGCACCCGGTTTTTTGTTCACCAAAACCTTACCGTTTTTTCCGATTTCCACGGTGACGCCTTTGCCGTTTTTCAGCTTCCATTTCAACACTTGCGCATCGGCACTCTGGCATTTGCTGACCGTACAGCCGCCTTCTGTCGCAACATTGCCGTTTTTATAAATCACGCACTGCTGCTGGCTGTCGGTACAGGCCGCATACGCAGCAACGGAGAAACAGGAAATCAGCGCGGCAAACAAAACAGGTTTCATGGTTTGAACTCCTAAGGTTGTGATGATGGGTTTGTGATATTTGGAACTATACGCTTATTTGCAGATACCTACTACAAAATGTATCGGTAACACTCAACGGGTGCATTACTATATACATTCCACCAATTATCTCATTCACCCCATACAATAAAGGCCGTCTGAACATCACTTTTCAGACGGCCTTCAATTGGTTTTCTACCTTACCGCTTCAACTTCGCAAACGCATCTGCCATTGCTGAATTGGTTGGGGCACGCTCGTTACGTTGGGGTTTACGGTCGCAGCGTTTCTGATGTCGAGTTTCAGACGGCCTGTTGCCTTTGGCTGCGCCGCCCGCTTCGTCATCCAGCCGCATGGTCAGCGCGATGCGTTTTCTGGCGGCATCGACTTCCAGCACTTTCACTTTCACCACGTCGCCAGCTTTCACCACTTCGCGCGGATCTTGGACGAATTTATTGGATAAGGCAGAGATGTGCACCAAGCCGTCCTGATGGACGCCGATGTCCACGAATGCGCCGAAGTTGGCGACGTTGGAAACCACGCCTTCGAGTATCATGCCAACTTGCAAGTCGCTGATTTCGTTGATACCTTCGGCAAATGAGGCCATCTGAAACTCGCCGCGCGGATCTCGGCCGGGTTTTTCTAGCTCGGACAAAATATCCAAAATGGTCGGCAGGCCGAAGCGTTCGTCGGTGAAGTCGGACGCTTTAATTTGCTTCACGCGCTCGCGGTTACCGATAAGTTCGGCGGCGGTAATGCCTTGTTGCGCCAGCATTTTGGCGACGACGGGATAGGCTTCGGGGTGGACGGCACTCGCGTCCAGCGGCTCTTTGCCGCCGTTAATCCGCAAAAAGCCTGCCGCCTGCTCGAAGGTTTTTTCGCCCAAACGCGGCACTTTCAGCAATTTTTTGCGGCTGTCGAACGCGCCGTTTTCATCGCGGTAGGCGACGATGTTTTGAGCAAGGGTTTGATTCAAACCGGAAATTCGCGCTAAGAGCGGGGCGGAGGCGGTGTTCACGTCCACGCCGACGGCGTTCACGCAGTCTTCGACCACCGCGTCCAGCGATTTAGCCAGCTGGCTTTGGTTCACGTCGTGCTGATACTGACCCACGCCGATGGATTTGGGGTCGATTTTGACCAACTCGGCAAGCGGGTCTTGCAGCCTGCGGGCGATGGACACCGCGCCGCGCAGGGAAACATCCAAGTCGGGGAACTCGCGCGCCGCCAGTTCGGACGCGGAATAAATCGATGCGCCGGCTTCGGACACGACGATTTTGTGCAGCCCCATTTCCGGCATTCCGCGCACCAGTTCGCCCGCAATTTTGTCGGTTTCGCGGCTGGCGGTGCCGTTGCCGATGGCGATGAGCTTCACGCCGTGTTGTTTAATCAGGCGCGACAGCGTTGCCAACATATTGTTTTCTTGGTGTAAATAGACGATGACGGTATCCAGCAGCTTACCCGTGTCGTCCACTACGGCGCATTTCACGCCGTTGCGGTAGCCAGGGTCGAGACCCAAAGTCGTCAGCCGTCCGGCGGGCGCGGCGAGCAACAAGTCTTTGAGATTACGGGCGAACACGGTAATCGCGTCGGTGTCGGCGGCTTCTTTCAGACGACCTAAGGCTTCAAGCTCCAGCGACAAAAAGATTTTTGCGCGCCAAGTCAGGCGAACGGTGTCGCGCAGCCATTTGTGGCCGTCTGAAACCTTGAAGCGACGGGCGATGAGTTGCTCGTATTCGCTTTGCTGCGTAATCGGCGTGTCGTCGGGCTGGTATTTGAGCGCGATGTTCAACACACCTTCGTTGCGGCCGCGCAAAACCGCCAACGCGCGGTGGCTGGGCATGGCGCGGACGGGTTCGCGGTGGTCGAAATAGTCGCTGAATTTTTCGCCTTCGGTTTCTTTGCCTTCAACCACTTGCACGTGAATTTCGGCTTCGTTCCACAGCTTGTCGCGCAGCGTGCCGATGAGTTCCGCGTCTTCGGCACACTGTTCCATCAGAATCGCGCGCGCGCCGTCCAACGCGGCTTTGGTGTCGGGGACGTTTTCGTTCAGGTAGCCTTGCGCGGCGGCTTCCACGTCCTGCGGCTGCTCGGCAAGCAACACGTCCGCCAGCGGCTGCAAACCGTGTTCGCGCGCGATTTGCGCCTTGGTACGGCGTTTGGGCTTGTAGGGCAGATACAGGTCTTCCAGCGCGGTTTTGTTGTCGGCGGCTTCGATTTGCGCCCTGAGGTCGTCTGAAAGCTTGCCTTGCTCTTCAATGCTTTTTAAAACAACGGCTTTGCGCTCTTCCAACTCGCGCAGGTATTGCAGCCGCTCGGCAAGCTGTCGCAACTGCGTATCGTCCAGCCCGCCCGTGACCTCCTTGCGGTAGCGGGCGATAAACGGCACGGTTGCACCGTCGTCCAAAAGCTCGACGGCGGTGGTGATTTGGGCGGCGGTGGCGGAGAGTTCTTGAGAGAGGATTTGAGTAATGTTCATCAATAGAATTCCAACGGACAGGCCGTCTGAAATTTCAGACGGCCTGATTTAAAAACAATCGCTTTAAGGCAGCGAATTATAATATTCGTAGGCTTTGTCCATGTCTTCAAACTGGTACATATGCCCTTTTTCCAGCACCATCGCATTATCGCAATATTGCTTCATGGCGCTGTGGCTGTGCGACACCAAAATGATGGAACGGTCTTTGCGCTTTTCAAACAACTCGTACTTACATTTATCGGCAAAGCGCGAGTCGCCTACTGCAATCACTTCGTCAATCAGATAGCAGTCAAATTCTACAGCCAACGACAAAGCAAATGCCAAACGCGCCTTCATACCTGAAGAATAACGCTTGACCGGCTCGTAAAGATACTGACCCAGCTCGGAAAACTCTTCGGTAAAGTTCTTCACATAATCGATATCTACATTGTAAATCCGGCAGATGAAACGCAAATTGTCCATACCGGTCAGACTGCCTTGAAACGCACCAGAAAATGCCAGAGGCCAAGAAATACTCATTGTCCGCTTGATTTCGCCCGTGGTCGGCGGCTCAACGCCGCTAATCAAACGAATAAGCGTCGATTTACCTGCACCGTTGCGGCCGAGAATACCGATTTTCTCGCCCTTCTCCATTTTGAAGTTGATATCGTGCAAGACTGTCCGCCAACCTTGGCGAGTCAGATAGCGTTTGGAAACGTGTTCAACTGAAATCATTGCGGCTCAACCCCTTTGCTGAATCTCGCCACCATTGCCAAACCAAGCAGCAGCAAAACCAAGTTACACAACAAAATATACCAAGGATTTTCGTAAGTCGTAACGCTGTTACCAAAATATCCGGCACGGAACATTTCTGTACCATGCACCATCGGAAGCATCAGCACATAGTGTTGCAACTGCTGAGGCAGGTTGTGTACGAAGAAAAACACGCCGGACAAAGGCATCATCACAAAACTGATGGTACTCCAAACTTTGCCAAACGGCTCAAAATGAAACGCCACCGAACAGATGACCAGCCCCAATCCAACGGCAAACATTGCCATCAAAAGCCAAGCCAACAGCATATAAAAAATATCTGCCGGTACATCAATCCAACCGATGACGACCAATGCGAACATAATCACGACCTGCGCAATCGTAGCACCGGCAATCTCCAACAACATACGCGCAAAAATGGTATCTAAAACACGTACATTTCGGTGATACAGCAGGCTTGTGTTGGCCGCAATCGAACCGATGGCGCGATTAGAAGCATTACGCCACATCATCATCATCGGATAGCCTGTCAGCGTGAATGCCACGATATTCAAGGCGGACACGTTGTTCATGCGGAAAAACTTCCACATCAACACCATAACCAAAGTCAGTAGCAAAGGTTCGACAAACAACCACAAAAAACCAATGTTATTACGACCGTAGCGAGTAATAATTTCACGCATTAAGAGTGCGCCGATTACCCTTTTTTGGATAAGCAGCGACTCCAAAAACGATGTTTTATGTAGCTCTTTCATCAGTTTTTATGCTCACGGATACTTGCAGACAGCAACACGGCAATACCATAGACAATCAAACCGATGACAAACGTTGCCACGATGTTGTACAGACGGTTTGGCTCATGTGCCAAGTCAGGTTTGTTTGGCTGGGAAATCACTTCCAAATACAATTGCTGACGATCTGCTTCCGCTTTTGCACTTTCCAAAGAAGTCATCGCCGCCGCCAATTGTTTCTCAGCCAATTCGTTTTCCAAATACACGCGTTGATATTCCGCCGCCTGATTGGACAACGAACCCTCGCCACCGCCGGAAATCGCTTTCATTTGTTGCGAGATTTCTTTACGCAAGCTCTTCTCACGCGCAATCAAACCTGGAATTTGTGGGTTTTCAGGCGTAACGGCTTTTACCTGGTCAAGCTGGGTCTGAATGACAATCAACTCGTCCTGCAATTTGGATACCAAACCCATTTGCACATCAGATTGCGCCTTCAAGTCGAAAATACCATTGGATACACGGAATTTTGTCAATTGGGCAGAAGCTTCTTTAGCTTTCTCTTCAGCCGAATTGACCACTTCCTGAGCATAACGAATCGTATCCTGACGAGCACGCTCGTTCAGCTGGTTGATCAATACCTCACCCTGTTTGAGTAAAGCATCATTGATCTTTTGAGATTCACCGGCATTGAAAGATGTAACGCTCAAATTAGAAATGCCTGAGACAGAGTCAAAATGGATGGATACCTTATCGCGGTAGTATTGATAAAACGCTTCATCCTCGCCACGCAGGCCAAAACCATTAAAACGGCTGAAAATATCGCCTTCTTTTTCATAAAAATCGCGAACGGGCATTTTCTTACGCAACGCGTCCAAAGCCGAACGCGACTGCATATATTCCTGCACGGTATAAATATCATCTTGCGCACGAGAGAAACCAGACCCCTGCAAAATAGCGCCCAAGCCGTTCAAAGACGATTGGCTCTTAGGAGAACGCACCACAAAGCTGGACTGAGATGTGAACTGATCAGAAGCAAATAGTCCGTAATACACACCGGAACACAAAGTAGGCACGATAACCGTTACCCAAAGCAACGGATTAATCTTACGCAACCAAGACTTCTTGGCCTTTTTCTTTTCGGGAGCCGGTTGTTCCGGTTTCACATCCACATTTGTAGAAACTTGTTCAGACATTATTTTCCCCATTAATTCGTTAAATTATTAATACTGCTCGCACCGCTAACCACAGGCGAGAACACAAATGACAAGAACTTACGTACTTCAGCCAACGGCGCATTCGATACGTACACCACGTCCTTATCCTTCACAGGGAAACGCTGCATCCAAAACATAGAATTTGCATCTGTCAGATTCAAACGGTAAACCACAGGAATTTCCGCACGATCGCCATACCCTTTTTCTGCCCATTTAGATTGTTTTTCCGGCGGCAACTCAGACAAAGGCGCATAACGGAATACAAATACGCCGCGCGCATCTGCACTATAATCCTGCAGACCACCCATACGTCCCACAGCCTCGGCCAAAGACAAGCCCTTCACAGAGAAACCAATCTGCTGTGCGCGACCGACAGCACCCATAGAAGTAAATGTGCTTGGGTTTGTAATCATTGTGACTACATCACCGCGGCGTAACAAAATATTTTGACGCGGATGCGCCACCAAATCTTCCAGAGCAATCGTTCTCACAACATTACCACGTGTCAGCTGTACGTTCGTATCTTGTACATTCGCAGTCGAACCGCCCACGGCAGCCACCGCATCCAACACACGCTCGCCTGCAGCCGTTAAAGGCATACGTACACTGTTACCCGCGCGGATAACCGATACATTCGCCGCATTGTTTTGCACCATGCGCACCATTACCTGCGGCTGGTTCGCCATTTTTTTCAGACGGCCTTTAATGATGTTTTGCACCTGAACCGGTGTTTTACCTAGGACAGACACATCGCCGATAAACGGCACAGAAATCGTGCCTGAAGAGCTGACCATCTGTTCAGGCAGCTTCGTTTGCTGCGCATTACCCGAACCGGTAGACGACAAAGCCCCGCCGAACAACACAGCCGGAGGAGCTTCCCAAATCGTAATGTCCAACATATCACCGACGTCAATGGCACCCACAGAAGCATAGCCCTCTCCCAGTTGGGCCAAGGATTGGCCCACTTGAGCTTGATAAAGAGAAGCAGCCACATCAGCATTAACATCTACCAATTCCACATCGGGAATATTTGCCTCATTCTGTTGCCCCAAAGCAACAACTTTACCAGTACTTGGACCGGAAGCAGGAAGAAGACTACACGCCGACAATACCGTACTGAACATCAGCAACATCGCGCGCTGACCAAAAAATTTAGCTTTAAACACAGATAAAATCCTAATATACTTGGAATTCAATTCCATCATTATAACATCTGAAAATCAATTTAGGCCGTCTGAAAAACGACGTCCGATTTTTACCACATTGCAAAAATGAAACGACTTAAAAAAACTCCAGGACCAAGCATCCTCTTTGCTGGCCACAATCTCCTCGCAAATCATACCTCATTACAATTGTTGATGCGCCTCCTTGACTCGCCATTCCATTATTAAAAACCAGCAGTTTCAAAACGGTATGTAGCTTCGTTAAAAATAGCGAAACACTCCTTCCCCACAAATTCCATACCAAATAACGCTAAGCAGCCAGCTATTCCACCTATACCACATTGTAAAATATGTTATCATTATAGTAAATTCTCTGTATAACATATTAAATTTTTGGAAGAATTTGGTTAAATACTCTACTTTTCGACACCAACAATTTCCCAAATAAGATCTATTTGATCTAAATAACTATTAAGACATTAATACGCATATTTAAACAATATTATTCACTAATTTATCAATTTGGATAACGTACAATGAATAGAAAACTTAGAAAACTTCTTCGTGACCCAAAACTTTTTTTTGTAGATATGTACAAAAAACGAATTACACAAGTAAAAAGATATCTACCAATTAAACGAGCCGGAAAAAACCAATATACCGTTGTTGCTGCAGTATATAATGTTGAAAAATATCTAGATGACTTCTTTTCCAGCCTGACAAAACAAAGACTAAACTTTAAAAAACACATTCAAATTATTTTAGTTGATGATGGCTCAGTCGATAAATCAGCTGAGATTATTCAAAAGTGGCAACAGAAGTTTCCTCAAAATATTCGCTATTTCTATAAAGAAAACGGCGGACAGGCCTCTGCGCGTAACTTAGGCTTGCAATATGTCGAAACTGATTGGGTAACCTTCATAGACCCAGACGATTTTGTCTCTCCTGATTACTTCTATAAAACAGATACTTTCTTACGTAAAAATGCCAATATCAGCATAGTGGGTTGTCCATTAGTCTTCTACTTTGAAGATAAAGACATGGTAAAAGATACACACCCCTTAAAATACCGTTTTGCTAAAGGGGATGTTGTTCTTCCATTATCAAATCTAAAAGATCATCTACAATTATCTGCAAGTACTGCTTTTTTCAAAATTGATAATATCCGTAACGCACATATTTCTTTTGATGAAGCAATGAAACCTAGTTTTGAAGATGCAAAATTTGTTACTGATTATATTCTAAATACTGATTTATCAACTAATGCTGCATTTTTATCAAAAATTAGTTATTTTTATCGAAAACGTTCTGATGGCTCATCCACTTTGGATGGAGCATGGCAAAATCCATTACTATTTTCTAGAGTGATTGAAAAAGGCTGTATTGAAATTTTAAAAACAGCTAAAAAGAAATTTGGAAACATTCCTGAACATATTCAAAGAATTGTCCTATACCATATCATTTGGTATTTTGGCCGTATCGTAAACAAACCTGCAGCATTGTCACATCTAAACGAAGAGCAAAAAAAGCATTTCATCGCCCTACTACATGAAATGTTTTCGTATATTGATGAAAAAACAATCCTTCGCTTTAATTTGGCAGGAACATGGTTTTTTCAAAAAGTTGCCTTGCTTGGTTTATTTAAAAATACAGCACCTAAAAGTCAAATTGCCTATATTGAAGATTTTGATTTAAAAAAGAAACAAATTTTGGTGAAATATTTTTCAAATTTCCCAATTATCGAACAATGGATGATTAATGGTAAGGAAATATTCCCTAAATACCAAAAAGAGGTTGTCTATGACTTTCTAGGCAGTTTATACACTAAAGAATACCGCACATGGCTTCCTTGTCACGACATGGGCGATTTAGAACTTTTTTTAGCCGGTAAAAAAGCCAAATTAACATTCTCAGGAAAACAATTTGACAAACTACCAATCGAAACGGTATTCACTTCATTTAAACAAAAATCCACGATTAAATCGAATGCCTGGATTTTAATGGATAGGGACAATCAGGCCGATGATAATGCAGAACACTTATATCGTTATATTAGTGAAAATCATCCCAAACAAGATATTTATTTTGCCCTGAAAAAAACATCCTCTGATTGGAAAAGACTCGAACAAGATGGGTTTAATTTGCTTGAATTTGGCTCATCTGCATTTGAGAGTAAATTAAAGACTGCGCAAAAATCATCAGTAGTCATGTTGATGGATATATCACACATTATTTCAAAGATAATTCCCTATTAGATAAAGACTACGTCTTTTTACAACATGGCATCACGAAAGATGATTTATCAGGTTGGTTAAATACCAAAAAAATTGCTTGTTTCGTTACAGCGACAAATCCAGAATACCATTCTATTGTGGACAACACAACTGCTTATAAATTTGGTAAAAAAGAAGTTAAACTGACAGGTTTCCCTCGTTATGACCGTTTACTTATCAATAATAATACCGAATCTAAACAGATTTTAATTATGCCAACATGGCGTAGCTCCATTGTAGGCACATATATTTCAGGTACAGAACGAACAAGAAACCCTGATTTTATGAAAACTAACTATGCCAAACATTGGCATGGTTTCATGAATCACGCCATATTAAAAGAACTGAATGATCAAGGTTATCAAATCGTCTTTGCACCACATCCAAGTATTCAGGAATACATGGATGAGTTCACTGTACCTGACTTTATTAAAATCTATAGCTATTCAGAAGGTAACATCCAATCCGTCTTCCAAAATACTAGTATCTTGATTACCGACTATTCATCTGTTGCATTTGATGTAGCCTACTTGAATAAAGCTATTTTGTATTATCAATTTGATTATGATGAAGTATTCTCGAGTGGAAATCACACCTATCAAAAAGGTTATTTTGACTATAACCGAGATGGTTTTGGTGCAGTTGCTTATAATGAAACAGAAATTCTGGCAGCATTAAAAGATCTGGTAGACAATCAAGCTAAAGTACCGGATTTGTATCAAACACGCATCGATAAGACATTCCAATTTAGGGATTCGAATAATTGTGAGCGTGTCTACCAAGCTATTCTTGACTTAGATAAACCTGAATTATCAAATGATCTAAACTATATAGAGAAAATGATTCTTCAAGTTGAGAACTTGGGTGAATGGGTTGTTGCTGCTTCACGAATTGCTGCTATATTGGAAAACACTTCTGATTTAACACCAGAAGAAAGGGCAAACTATATTAATAGATATCTGAATGCTCTATTTAAAGGTAACAAATTTATTGAATTGTTGAATTGGTTAGAGAAACATCCAACCTCTGATGCTGACTACTGGAGAGCTAAAGTCAGCCTCCAAATTGGTAACCCTACTTTAGGAATTAAATATTTTTCTAAAAACAATATTGGTATTTTAGAAGATAAATTAATTGCTATATTAGCAGCCTCTTTAGAGAATAATGTCAAATCAGTAAAAAAACTGAACCAATATATTTCATCTGATCTGTCAGAAAAGCACCACCTGATTCAATTGTTAGCTGAGAAAATCCTTCAAAAAGAATATTTTGTTGCTCTTGCCCTAATTGAAACATTATTGACTAAGTTTTTTACAGTTGAAGATAAAAAGACCTTCAAGCTGGAACTCTTAGCAAGTTATCTCTGTATGCGCTTAAACAATTTCCAACAAGCTCATAAATATTTAGTCCGTTATGAAGGGTATCAAAGAGGTGATATTGCATGTCGAATTGCCATTGCACGTTTGGCAAAACTGCGTCAAAACGGTGAAAAACTGTTTACTCAGCTTAACCGTGCCTTTGGCCAAGATTTATTAATGATGCCGCAAGATCTGGTTCCCGCCTACCTGCAGGAACTGCATAATCAAGGTAATACAACAACCGAAAAGACATTGCTTGAACAATTTACAGAAAAGTACCCGGATAGCAAAACTATTGCCTCATATAAGGCAGCCGTTAAGGAAGAAAAATGAACGAACAAATTTTTACTGCCAGTAATGGTATCGAAGTTATTTACCGACATAAACCCAGCAAATATGACTTTAAACATTTAATCATCGTATTTTCAGGTTTTCTTAATGCAACGCCTGGCAATTATGACTTTATTAATGCTATGACGGACTGCCCTGCTGACGTTATTTGGATTAACGATAATTTCCAAGGAATGTATACCTATTACCTGTGTATAGATATGGATTTCCGGGTTAAAGAAGCCGTACAGGAATTCATCCAATCTCAAATAAATCAACGTAATCTATCTCCTGAAAATGTCACCTTTACTGGATTTTCTAAAGGAGGGAGTGCGGCCCTTTATCATGCCTTAAGCATGAATATTAAAAACATTGTGGTTACTGTACCTCAGCTTCATATCGGAAATTATGTAGATAATTTCTGGAAATCAGTTGCTACCCACATGATGGGAAAAAACTATCAAAAGGCTCAAATAGATTATCTTGATAAACTAATCGTTAACCTATTGAAAAAAGATCAAGATTTAGACAAGAATATTTATTTACTGACCTCGGAAGCCGATATCCAATTTCCAACCGAGATCCAACCGCATTTAGATGATTTCCGCAAATATCGGAATTTCAACTTGTTAAAAACTTATTCGGCATTTGTCCGAGAGCATAATCAGGTTACATCGCATCATACCGCATTGTTACTTGGAATTTATTATGCATTAGCTTCAGAGGCGACTCCCCGATTTAATCAAGGCGAAGTCAATTTCTTTGGCACTCAACCAATACCAAAACCGAATGTAGCGAATCCAACTCCTTATGTAGATGTTAGAAACTGTGAATATAAAGACAATATCCTATTTATAGAAGGTATTGCAATATTAAGAGGGGTACACATATCCAATTACAGCGATGTACAGTATGAACTGATTCTTCAGAATACTCGTACTCGAGAAACATACACCAAAGGTTTAGCAAAACTGCATCGTCCCCACCTGACTAGAGAGCTGTTTGATGGTGATTTTGTAATCTATGACAAAGGCTATTTCACAACACTTGATTTAAAAGGCATCGATATTTCTGACTTACCCAAAGCAGAATATCAACTGTATATTGCAATTAAATCTGGAGAGTACTATTCAAAACTGGCATTAAGCTCGCAAAAAACATTAACAAAATCCTCTGATACCTTTAGTTTTAACAGTAACTCATCTTTGGCAATACTTGAACTATTTAAAGAATAAGGCTTTGGAAAAGTTTAATTCATTTTTTCTATACATGATACTGTTATAGACTTGCAGGATTTTAAGCTGGTTAAAAATACTCTATTTATTGATATGCATTAACATTCTTACAGGACTAAATGCTAAAAAATACTCCAATATTAATTACACGTTAATTATTGAAGGAAAATCAGGCAAAAGCGTAAACCGGTTGGGAAACCAAGCGTGATTTGGCGTAGATGATGGAAAACTCATGGCGTTAGATCAGCAACAACCCAAATGGCTACGACGATTAAGTTGACATGATACAGGCCGTCTGAAAGAGATGTTTTCAGACGGCCTTTACTATTGATAGCTGCACTAATCAAATTCTACCATCCATTTACTTCAGATCTTAATTCAAATTAATGTCTGAATCAGTGATATGAATTCCTAACAACAAATTATTAATAATGGTATGTATTAAAAATGAAGCATTACTTGGAAAATCAGTATGTTTCCGGATTTTCTCAAAATCAAATTCATATAATACGATTGCAGGCAAAGATCGTTTAAGTTCTTTTATATCTGGATAAAACTCCGAAACCTTAGCAGAGGAAATAACCACTTGATTATCAAAATTATGATTAATTCTAGTAGGTAGTTCTTTAAATGTCTCTATAATTGGTTTGCGAATTGAATTTAAATACAAAGGATCCTTACCTTTATAGTAATTATGGTTACCTAAAAAAGGATCAATAGCAAAAGTTTTATACTCCCCAAGCAATCCATGATAGATTGCACCAGTACCTCCTGAAGAGTACCCTGAAATTATTATATTTTCCTTTTCTACTCCATAAATATTCATTAGGCTCTTGATAAAACGCTGAATATTATCTTCAATATTTTCATCAAACTTAGTATTTAAACCATGACTACCGAATGCATCAGCTACATCAGCCACACGAATAATATAGGTATTAGGCATAATACTATTAGCAATAAATGGAAATGGATGACTATAATACCTATCTAGCATATTTTCATTACTTTTATGCGTATACGAAAATAATACTAATAGGTTCTTCTTATTAGAGTTAATGGATTTAGGTGCTTCAACAGTATAAAGTACATTTTCCAACTCATGGAAAGAATCTGGGAAATAAGCCAAAAGATCTTTATAACTGTGCTTATTCACGCGACGGAACACACTTACACCCATTTTGTGTTCAACAGCTAAAAAGCCTCTATTATTTAGCTCATAAACATAATCACTTAGACCATGATTCCGAGCATAGCTTAGGAAAAACTCATTACTGTCGCCTTTAATACCAATGTATTCAACTTCCGGCTTATTCAAGTACTCGGCTAAATTAATGCCTTTATGTTTTTCAACATTCAGGATGTAGCACAGTTCGCTGCCAAGATAAATGGAAGTAACTTCTAAAATCTCACTAAATTTATCCTCGATTTTTGCCCAATCGGCTTCAGCAAATTTAAAAGACAATACTGTCTTTTCTTGATTAACCGATTGTGGGTAACTTCCATAAACTTCTGAAATATATTTCAGGAATTTTGGAAAAATAGAAATTTTAGAAACTTTGCTCTTATTACGCTCAATAAAGTTAAAAGTTTGCCCTGATGTTGAATAGCTGATGCTGACAAAATAGTCGTTCAACAGAAAATCGAACACTATACTTTGATTGTTATAAATCCAAGCGTTAACCTTTTGAGGATCAATCTTGGCTTTTCGTAAGATGTTTTGCTGAATTTTATATAAATCCATTTTATAAACCCTGTTGATATTTTTCCAACAATGCTTTTTTGTCGGTTTTATGGTTGGTGCTGACTGGAATTTCATCAATGTGAATAAATTCAGACGGCATCATGTAAGACGGTAAATTTTGTACTAATGCGTCTTTGATCGCCTGAGTATCTGCACTTTGCTTGGCTGTATAGAAACACACCAAACGCAATACTGCACCTGTGTTGCGTTTCAAAGCCACTACTGCCACATTATCAAAGGCAAACTCCTTAAGGTTAAGGATTTTTTCTTCAATTTCTGAAAGTTCGATACGGTAGCCATTGAGCTTAATCTGCTCGTCTTTACGGCCTTGTACATAGAACAATCCATTTTTTTCAAAACCGTAGTCACCTGTTTTATAAGTGCGATTATCTGCACTGTGTACTACCAAGCGTTTAGCATTTTCAGTTTCGTTGTTCAGATAGCCACGCATCACATGGTTACCGCTAATCCAAATCTCTTCGTCAACAATCTCTAATTTGGAATTAAGCACGGCAACGCCTACAGGCAACTCTTCTTCTGCCGCCAGCATATCAGGTGTAATATCAACGTAAGTTGTTGCTACAGTAGCCTCAGTCGGACCATAGGTATTGATAACACGGACACCGGGAAATTTTTGAAAAATCATATTTACTACTGGTTTGCCAAGTTTTTCGCCACAGAACAAAAATTCTTTCAAACTCGGTAAAGTAGCCTGACTGCATTTAGGGTTAAGCAGCTGCTGCATGGCAAAAGAAGGCGTGGAAACCCAAGTAGTAATTTGTTGTTTGGCCAAAAAATCAATCCAGGTGGCAGGATTAGAAATAGCATCACGACTGTTCATGACAATGCAACCACCGTAAGCCAAGTTGCCAAAGATTTCGTACATTGACAAATCAAACGCAAACGGAGCCTGATTCATAAATACATTAGGTGCGGCTAAATTAAGCTGCTCTTTCATCCATTTCATCAGGTTAAACACGGCTTCACGACCGATTTGCACACCCTTAGGTGCGCCGGTTGTTCCTGAAGTAAACATGATGTAAGCCAAATCTTTTTCAGCCAACTCTACTTCTTCATCAGTCTGCTTTTCAAAAGTTTGCGTTGCCGAACGGTATACAAAGCGTGCTTTCGACAGTTGGCAGATATTGTTCAGACGGCTTTCAGGATAAATACTATCCACCGGAATAAAAGGGATTTTGTTTAATAAGCAGGCATAAATTGCCACTGCAAAATCAATTTCTTTATGGCCGTGCAACACCAGAGGAATGTTTTTGGTAATATCTGCTATGCTTTTGTAAGCCTCGATAAATGCGGCTATTTTTACGCGCAACTCTTCCCAAGAACATTCCTGAGTATCATTAACTAACGCTTTTCCCAAAGTTTGGCTGAATCGGCATTCCAAAAAATCATCAAGATTTTGGAATTCATTTAATTGTTTCATGATTTAGCCTTTGTAATTATTTTCAACATATTGAATGATATTGGCTGAGTTTGCCAAAATATCAACCAGTTGCTCAAACGGCAAATCAACATCAAATTTTTGTTTGATGGCCATAACCAAATCCATTGCGCTCACAGAATCAATAAGTCCTGTAGACAACAATTCTTCATTTGCTGACACTTGTTTTTGTGCAACTTGTGAAATCAACGCCAAAACTTCGTTAGATACTGACATGGTAAGATCCTTTTATTAAAATTGAAATGATAACGCTTTGCACCCTGTGCATAACACTGTGATTATCCCATATTTTTTTACTTTTCAGGTAACTAAATATACAATATCCAAATAAAGCAATCCCTCTTTGACAACACTTACACCAGGCCATCTGAAAGCGTTTGTATTTTCAACCAACCGGTTTCACGACTTCCAAACACAATTTTAATTAAGGAAAACCAATGACTATTCTTATTACCGGCGGTACCGGTTTTATCGGTTCTCATACCGTTGTTTCCCTGTTGAAATCAGGCTTTAATGCCGTGATTTTGGACAATTTGTGCAATTCGTCTGCCAACATCCTCCCGCGCTTGGAAAAGATTACCGGCAAGTCTGTGCCTTTTTACCAAGGGGATATCCGTGATCGTGAAGTGTTGCGTCAAATCTTTGCAGAACACGATATTGATGCCGTCATCCATTTTGCCGGCTTGAAGGCAGTCGGTGAAAGCGTGGCCGAACCAATGAAATACTACGACAACAATGTGTCGGGCAGCTTAGTTTTGGCTGAAGAAATGGCGCGTGCTGGTGTATTTAAGATTGTGTTCAGTTCATCGGCTACGGTTTACGGCGATCCGGGTAAAGTGCCTTATACGGAAGATATGCAACCGGGAGATACGACCAGCCCCTACGGCACGTCTAAGTCTATGGTGGAGCGCATTTTAACGGATATCCAAAAGGCCGATCCGCGTTGGAGCGTGATTTTGTTGCGCTATTTCAACCCCATCGGTGCGCATGAAAGCGGTTTGATCGGCGAGCAGCCAAACGGCATCCCAAACAATCTGCTGCCTTATATCTGCCAAGTGGCTTCAGGTAAGCTGCCGCAATTGTCGGTTTTCGGCGATGACTACCCTACTCCCGACGGTACGGGTATGCGCGACTATATCCATGTAATGGATTTGGCGGAAGGCCATGTGGCAGCAATGCAGGCGAAAAGCGATGTTTCGGGCGTACACCTGTTTAATTTGGGTTCGGGACGTGCTTATTCGGTATTGGAAATCATCCGTGCTTTTGAGGCAGCCTCCGGTTTGACCATTCCGTTCCAAATCAAACCACGTCGCGATGGCGATTTGGCCTGTTTCTACGCCGATCCTGCCTACACCAAAGCGCAGACCGGTTGGGAAACCAAGCGTGATTTAGCGCAGATGATGGAAGACTCATGGCGTTGGGTCAGCAACAACCCAAATGGCTACGACGATTAAGTTGACCTGATACAGGCCGTCTGAAAGAGATGTTTTCAGACGGCCTCTTTATCTGAAAAACACACTTTCTGTCTGCTATAATCCATTTATATTATTTTGACTATCCTCTGAAACTTATGAAAAAAATCCTTGTTACCGGCGGCGCGGGCTTTATCGGTTCTGCCGTTGTCCGTCATATTATCCAAAACACCCAAGACTCTGTCGTCAATGTCGATAAGCTGACTTATGCCGGCAATTTGGAATCTTTGACTGAGGTAGCCAATAATCCTCGCTATGCTTTTGAGCAAGTGGATATTTGCGACCGCGCCGAACTCGACCGCGTCTTCGCACAACACCAGCCTGATGCCGTGATGCACTTGGCAGCGGAAAGTCATGTTGACCGCTCTATCGATTCGGCAGGCGAATTTATCCAAACCAATATCGTCGGCACATTCAATCTACTTGAAGCGGCCCGCGCCTACTGGCAACAAATGCCGTCTGAAAAGCGCGAAGCCTTCCGCTTCCACCATATTTCTACCGATGAAGTCTATGGCGATTTGCACGGCACAGACGATTTGTTTACTGAGACCACGCCATACGCGCCGTCCAGCCCCTACTCTGCTTCTAAAGCGTCCAGCGACCACCTCGTCCGCGCATGGTTGCGTACTTACGGCTTGCCGACCATCGTAACCAACTGCTCCAACAACTACGGCCCCTACCATTTCCCGGAAAAACTCATTCCTTTGATGATTCTGAACGCGCTTGACGGCAAACCGCTGCCCGTTTACGGCGACGGTATGCAAATCCGCGACTGGCTGTTTGTCGAAGACCACGCACGCGCGCTGTATCAGGTTGTTACCGAAGGTGTTGTCGGCGAGACCTACAATATCGGTGGCCACAATGAAAAAGCCAATATTGAAGTCGTCAAAACCATCTGTACCCTGCTGGAAGAGCTTGTTCCTGAAAAACCGGCCGGTGTGGCGCGTTATGAAGATTTGATTACTTTCGTACAAGACCGCCCCGGCCATGACGTGCGCTACGCCATCGACGCTACCAAAATTGGCAGGGAGCTGGGCTGGAAACCGCAGGAAACATTTGAATCCGGCATCCGCAAAACAGTGCAATGGTATTTGGACAACAAAACCTGGTGGCAAAACGTATTGAACGGCAGCTATCGTTTGGAGCGTTTAGGCACCGGAAAATAAGTTTTCAGACGGCCTGTTCCCATATTAGGCCGTCTGAAAATCACGCAAACACACACTACTCAGGAGAAAACCCATGAAAGGCATTATCCTCGCCGGCGGCAGCGGCACTCGCCTCTACCCCATCACGCGCGGCGTATCCAAACAGCTGCTGCCCGTATACGACAAGCCCATGATTTACTATCCCCTGTCCGTATTGATGCTGGCAGGAATCCGCGATATTTTGGTGATTACGACGCCCGAAGACAACGCCTCTTTCAAACGCCTGCTTGGCGACGGCAGCGATTTCGGCATTTCCATCAGTTATGCAGTGCAACCCAGCCCGGACGGCTTGGCACAGGCATTTATCATCGGCGAAGAATTTATCGGCAACGACAATGTTTGCTTGGTTTTGGGCGACAATATTTTCTACGGCCAATCGTTTACGCAAACATTGAAACAGGCCGCCGCCAAGACCCACGGCGCAACCGTATTCGGTTATCAGGTCAAAGACCCCGAGCGTTTCGGCGTGGTTGAATTTGACGAAAACTTCAACGCCCTGTCTATCGAAGAGAAACCGCAACAGCCCAAATCCGATTGGGCTGTAACCGGCTTGTACTTCTACGACCAACGCGTCGTCGAATTCGCCAAACAAATCAAACCGTCCGCCCGCGGCGAATTGGAAATCTCCGACCTCAACCAAATGTATTTGGAAGACGGTTCATTGTCGGTACAACTTTTGGGACGCGGTTTCGCATGGTTGGACACCGGCACCCATGAGAGCCTGCACGAAGCCGCTTCATTCGTCCAAACCGTGCAAAACATCCAAGACCTGCAAATCGCCTGCCTGGAAGAAATCGCTTGGCGCAACGGTTGGCTTTCCGATGAAAAACTGGAAGAGCTGGCGCGCCCGATGGCAAAAAACCAATACGGCCAATATTTGCTGCGCCTGTTGAAAAAATAATGTTTGAGGCCGTCTGAAACTTTTCAGACGGCCTTTAGATGAAAGATAAAAAGATGAACATCATTGATACTGCCATTCCTGACGTAAAACTGCTTGAGCCGCAAGTCTTTGGCGACTCGCGCGGCTTTTTTATGGAAACTTTCCGCGACGAGTGGTTCAAGACCCAAGTCTGCGACCGCACCTTTGTGCAGGAAAACCACTCCAAATCCAGCAAAGGCGTATTGCGCGGCCTGCACTATCAAACTGAAAACACACAAGGCAAACTCGTACGCGTGGTTGTCGGCGAAGTATTTGATGTGGCCGTCGATATGCGTAAAGACTCCCCTACTTTCGGCAAATGGGTAGGCGAGATCTTGTCCGCAGAAAACAAACGCCAACTGTGGGTACCTGAAGGTTTCGCTCACGGCTTCTATGTACTGAGCGATGAAGCCGAGTTCGTCTATAAATGCACAGACTATTACAACCCCAAAGCCGAACACTCGCTGATTTGGAATGATCCGACCGTCGGTATCGACTGGCCGTTGCAAGGTGAGCCGAACCTGTCGCCTAAAGACTTGGCAGGCAAAGTATTGACCGAAGCAGTCACGTTTGGATAACTTCAAAACATAACAGAATCAACTGTTTCTATTTTGTAGTATTAGAAAGTTTCAAATGAATTTAAATAAAATTAGAAAATTTTTTAGAGAGCCCCATATTTTCTTTAGGGATTTTCTAAATAAACGCTTTCCTCCTTATAATGTAGAACAGCCTATTCCTGAAACTGAAGAATTTACTCTGATCAATGCAGATGCCAATCTTGCATCACTCACAGAAAACGTTTTGCCAAACTTTCCCATCGATGTTGTTTTTACTTGGGTCGACAATACCGATAAAGCATGGCAAGAACAGTATTACCGTACCCTGCAACCCATCGATCAGGAAGATATCGGCCTGTATGCGACCGACCCTGCCCGCTTTTCCAACCATAATGAACTTTTTTATTCAGTACAGGCCGTACAAAAGTTTATGCCGTGGGTCCGCAATATTTTTATTGTAACGGCGGATCAAAAACCTAAATGGTTAGATGAAAACGCCCATTCTAAAATTAAATTAATCAATCATTCGCAAATTATTGATGCCAAATACTTACCAACGTTCAATTCCCACGTCATTGAAGCAAACTTATATAAAATTCCAGGTTTAAGTGAACATTTTATTTATTTCAATGATGATGTTTTCGTTGCAAGACCACTGACGCCTAACCACTTTTTTGAAAACAATGGCTTGGCTTCCCTATTTGTTGCCAATAAAAGTTTTCAAAAAATGCGTCAACGGGGCCTAATCACACCGACATTGACCGCATCAGAACACGCATTAAAGCTCTTAAAAAGACATTATCCGACAATTAATATCAATACACCGTTGGTACATACTTACGTTCCGCTACGGAAAACATCCTTTCAAAAAGCATGGTCATTATTTGAAGATGAAATAATTTCTTTTCTAAATAACAAGGTGCGCCATAATTCTGAACTTAATATGGCCAGTTTTTTAGTACCTTGGTTGATGTACCTTGACGGATATGCCACACCGAAACGTGAAATTTGCTACTATTTCAATATACGCAGTTCACACGCCCAAACTCAATATAAGAAATTGTTATTCAAGAAGAAATACCTTCATATGCCCCACTCCTTCTGCATTAACGATTCAAGCAGTAATAATGCGGATAAAAACTATGCCCTACATTTCCGTAATTTTATGGATACTTACTTTGGAATAGAGGCAGAATAAATTTTTATATTAATGACACTTGTTAGATAACATAATAATTTAAAATGATTTTTTCAACATTCGGCCTATTTAAACAACGTCTCTTGCTAACCAAATTTTTAGACAAAATTTCAACGGATAAGACCGCATTATTTTGGGGCAAGAAACATCCCAAACGCAGAAAATTAGCACATATCTTAAGATTGCCCCTGCTCAATCTTGAAGACGGCTTTTTACGTTCAGTCGGACTGGGCGTCTCCGGTTATCCGCCCTACTCCATCGTCTATGACGACATCGGCATCTACTACGACACCACCCGTCCTTCGCGTTTGGAACAACTGATTCTTGCCGCCAATACCATGCCGTCTGAAACCTTGGCTCAGGCGCAGCAGGCGATGGATTTCATACTGCAACACCATCTGTCCAAATACAACCACGCGCCCGAACTTTCAGACGATCATCCTTTATGTTCCCCATCCAAGCCGGAAACCGTCCTCATCATCGACCAAACATTCGGCGATATGGCCATTCAATATGGCGGCGCAGATGCCTCTACGTTTGAACTAATGTTTCAGACGGCCTTAAATGAAAACCCGCAAGCCGATATCTGGGTCAAAACCCATCCCGATGTTTTGTGCGGCAAAAAACAAGGCTATCTAACCCGGCTGGCGCAGCAACACCGCGTCCATCTTCTGGCAGAAAACATCAATCCGATTTCTTTGTTGCAAAACGTCGATAAAGTTTATTGCGTTACCTCGCAAATGGGTTTTGAGGCGCTTTTGTGCGGCAAACCACTGACCACCTTCGGCCTGCCGTGGTATGCCGGATGGGGCGTAAGCAACGACCGCCATCCTGAAATCAACCGCCTTGTCCAAACCCAGCGCCGCGCCCCCCGCAACTTGCTACAACTCTTCGCCGCGGCCTATCTGCAATACAGCCGCTACCTCAACCCCAATACCGGCGAAGCAGGCAGCCTCTTTGATGTCATAGACTATCTAGCGACGGTCAAACGAAAAAACGACAAATTGCGTGGCGAATTGTATTGCGTCGGTATGTCTTTGTGGAAACGCGCGGTTGCCAAACCATTCTTTAACGTACCCTCATGCCGTCTGAAATTTATTTCCTCCACCCAAAAACTGGCCGGGGTCAAACTATCCGATGATGCACGCATCCTTGCCTGGGGCAACGGCAAAGAGGCCATCGTCCGTTTTGCCGAACAACATCACATCCCCCTGCTGCGCATGGAAGACGGCTTTATCCGCTCGGTCGGACTCGGCTCTAATTTAGTCCCGCCGCTGTCGCTCGTTACCGACGACATAGGCATTTATTTCAATGCCGAAACCCCGTCCCGTCTTGAATACATCCTGCAAAACCAAAACTTCGACGATCAAGACTTTCAGACGGCCTTAAAACTGCAAAAAATGCTGACCGAAAACCACATCAGCAAATACAACGTCGGCAGCTCAAACTTCACCGCCCCGTCAACCGACAAAACCGTAATCCTCGTTCCCGGCCAGGTTGAAGATGACGCGTCTATCCGCTACGGTTCGCCCCAAATCTACCGCAATCTGGATCTGCTCCGTACCGTACGCGAACGCAATCCCGATGCCTATATCATCTACAAACCGCATCCCGATGTAGTCAGCGGTAACCGCATCGGCCATATTTCCCCTGAAGATGCTGCACAATATGCCGACCAAACCGCCGAACAAGCCGATATCCTGACCTGTCTCCAATACGCAGACGAAGTTCATACCATGACTTCACTGACCGGTTTTGAAGCCTTGTTGCGCGGCAAAAAAGTCAGCTGCTACGGCCTGCCTTTTTACGCAGGTTGGGGACTTACCCAAGATCTGCTCCCTATTCCGCGCCGCAGCCGCAGACTTGAACTTTGGCAGCTGATCGCCGGCACGCTCATCCACTATCCCGACTACATCCACCCCGAAACCCATCAGGCCATCAATGCGGAAACCGCTGCCCAAATCCTGATACGACAAAAAAATATGCAAAAAAACAACAACGGATTACATCGCGGGTACTTTGCTAAAAAATTAGGTAAAATCAAACAACTATATCGATCTTTTAAATAAATACCATCTAAATTAACAATACGTCATGAACTTGCCTCTATTGTGGCATCATTGCTTTTGCATCGTTAATTCTCTTGGCGTATGCTTGAAAGTTCAACCTAAAACTATTACATAAAAACAAAACCACATTGCGACATGAAACAGACCGTCCTCAAAAACAACCTGCAAAACCTGCTTGAAAGCGCAGAAAATATCCTGCTGCTTCAAGGCCCTGTCGGCGATTTTTTTCTGCGCCTTGCCAATTGGCTGACTGAAAACAGCAAGACTGTACATAAATTCAACTTTAATGCAGGCGACGACTATTTTTATCCGCCCACTCAAGCGCATACCGTTGTTTTTAACGACAACTACGATGCCTTTCCTGAATTCTTGCAAGAATACATCGTTCAACATCACATCCAGGCGGTTGTCTGCTTTGGCGACACACGCCCTTATCACGTCATTGCAAAACGCATTGCAAACGAAAACCAAGCCAATTTCTGGGCATTTGAAGAAGGCTATTTCCGCCCCTACTACATCACCTTAGAAAAAGACGGCGTCAACGCATTTTCCCCGTTACCGCGCCGTGCCGACTTTTTTTTGGAACAATTCCCCAAGCTGGCCCAGCAAGAATACAAAGCGCCGACGCCGGTACGCGGTGGGTTTATGCCTATGGCAAAAAACGCCGTCCGTTACTATATCGAATTGTTCCGCAACCCGAACAAGTACCCGAACTACATCCACCACCGCGCATCCAATGCCGGCCATTACCTCAAACTGTGGTCGATCTCCATCCTCAAGCGTTTGAACTACTATATTGAAGACATCCAAATCGCCAAACGCGTGGAGGCGGGCAAATACGGCAAATTTTTTATTGTTCCCTTGCAGGTATTCAACGACAGCCAAGTCCGCATCCATTGTGACTTTTCCAGCGTCCGCAGCTTCCTGCTCCATATTTTGGCCTCCTTTGCCGCGCACGCGCCTGCCGATACCAACCTCATCATCAAGCATCATCCGATGGACCGCGGCTTTATCGACTACTCGCGCGACATCAAACGCTTTATCAAAAAACACCCCAAACTCAAAGGCCGTATCACTTACGTCCATGATGTCCCCCTGCCCGTTTTCCTGCGTCACGGCCTTGGCATGGTTACCATCAACAGCACCAGCGGCCTGTCCGGCCTGATTCACAATATGCCAGTTAAGGTTCTCGGCCGTGCCTATTATGATATTCCCGGCATTACTGACCAAAATACCTTGGCAGAATTTTGGAATCATCCGACACCGCCTGATAAAGAACTGTTCCATGCCTACCGTATGTACCACCTCAACGTGACCCAAATTAACGGTAATTTCTACAGTCAGGTGTTTTTCCCCCACAAAAACACCTCCGACTCTTCTACACCAGCAACCTGACTTAGGAAGGAAAAGTTCAGGCCGTCTGAAAAACATTTCAGACGGCCTGAAACAATCAATACCTTAGCTACTACCATGTAAATAAAACACAAAAACCTGCATTTATCATTAACAATAAATTACAAAAACAGTATAATGACCGAGCTGTCATGAGTGCATATCGACTCAACCTGAGCCCTTTGTAACGCACAAAATATGGATGTACCACTAGGCAAAACAATATAACAAGCCAAACATCCTAAAGATAAGCCAGCAAGACAATACACTCTACAAAACTTTGCCGAGCAATATTTTTACAAAGCCCTCAACCGGTATCGCCGCCCATATGCCGCAGCATTCGTCTTCCACTTTATATCCGCCCGCAAACCATGACCGCCACTCCTGAAATCCTTTACCGGCAAGCCGCCGCCCTTTTGGAACAATCCAATACTACCCAAGCCCTGCCCCTGTTGCAACAGGCGGCAGAGCAGGGATATACGGAAGCTGCTTTTGTATTGGGCAATCATCTGCTGCAAAACGGTCATCCGAAGCAGGCACTTCCATGGTTGGAAGCTGCCGCTGCCCAACGCCACCCCAAGGCACTCTTTACCCTGCTGCAACAACGCGAACACAACGGCACCCCGACCGGACAGCTTCTTAACGACTACGCCTGGCTGGGTGAGCAAGGTCACCTCGAAGCCCAATTAATCCTCATGCGTTACCACGCGCAACGCAACGATCCACAATCCCTCTACTGGGCGGAGCTTGCCGTCGCCCGATATGCTGCGCCTGCGTATTACCATCTGGCACGCCATCATCAACGCCAAGGCGACGTTGAAACAGCCATCGAACAATACGAAAAAGCGGCCGTACTCGGTGTGACTGCCGCCTGTTGGCAACTCGGTCAAATCTACTTCTACGGCACAGGCATCAGCCCCAACCACGCACAAGCCGAACAATACCTCGAACAAGCCGCGCAAGCCGGCCACATTGCCGCACAAACCCTTCTGGCCGACCTTCTTGCCGACCAACGCCGACCCGAAGCCTTAGAATGGTATCGTCGTGCCGCCGATAAAGAACAAGCGGAAGCACAGGCCAAGCTGGCCCAATACGCCCTGACCGGCGAACTTTCCGAACGCGATCCGTTCCAAGCGGCGCGCTATGCCAAAGCTGCTGCCGAGAAAGACCATCCCGAAGCCCTGAAAATCATGGGCGACCTCTACCGCTACGGCCTCGGCATTAAAGCCGACAACCATATCGCGCACGATTACTACCACCGTGCCGCCGCGCTGGGTTCTGCCGCCGCCGCACAAAAACTCATCAGCGACGCCGCACTGTACCATCCGCAACAATACGAACAAATCAAAACTGCCGCCCTGCAACAGCAACAAACCGAAACCATCTACCGTTTAGCAGAAGCCCACGCCATCGGCCGTCCCGCCGACTACAATGCCGCGCGCAAAAATTACATGGAAGCGGCCGAGTTCCATCATAAAAATGCGGCGGCAGCCTTAGGTCGTATCTACCATTACGGCCTCGGTACGGCGCAAGACCCTCGGGCGGCCGCCCACTGGTATGCCATCGCTGCCGAACAAAACCACCCTTCCGCCCAATACCACCTCGCCTGTTTTTACTATCACGGGCAAGGTGTAATCTGCCATGTTCCGACTGCCTGCTACTGGCTGCAGGCCGCCATCAGCAACGGCCACACTTCGGCCGAATCATTAACATCCCTATTAGAACAATGGCGCCGCGAAGCGCACCATGCCATCGGTCAAAAGGCCGTCTGAAAATATTTACACTCGCATTTTTTGACAATCTTTAACTATTCCCCTAATATTTGCCAGTTATTTTTCACGGACACGTCATTGTTTTCATTTCTTTCTGAAAACACCTTGCCCGCGCATCAATACCATGGCGCCCGGCGGATAACGCCAAGCGTTGAAACACACTGCATCCGGAAAGAAACGGATACTCGGAAAAACATTTCTAGGAGGTGAAACAACATGGAATGGGAATTCAACAGTTATTACACACTGATTGCCGCCACGCTCGTGTTGCTGGTTGGTAAATTTCTGGTTCAAAAAATCAAATTCTTAAGAGACTTCAATATTCCCGAGCCGGTCGCCGGCGGTTTGGTTGCCGCTATCGTCCTGTTCGCCCTGCACGAAGCCTACGGCGTCAGCTTCAAATTTGAAAAACCGCTGCAAGATGCGTTCATGCTTATTTTCTTTACATCCATCGGTTTGAGTGCCGACTTCTCCCGTTTGAAAGCGGGCGGTTTGCCTTTGGTTATCTTTACCGCCGTGGTGGGTGCATTCATCATCGTCCAAAACTTTGTCGGTGTCGGCTTGGCGAGCGCATTGGGCTTGGATCCGCTGATTGGCCTAATTACCGGTTCGATTACCCTGACCGGCGGTCACGGTACCGCCGGTGCATGGGGTCCTGACTTTGAAAGCAAATTCGGCCTGACCGGCGCAACCGGCTTGGGTATGGCTTCCGCAACATTCGGCCTGGTATTCGGCGGTTTGATCGGTGGTCCTGTTGCACGCCGTCTGATCAACAAAATGGGCCGTAAACCTATCGTCAAAACTGCCAAATCCGACGACAACGATGCTACTGATGACATCTTCGAACAAGCACAGCGCACCCGCCTGATTACGGCTGACTCCGCTGTCGAAACGCTCGCGATGTTTGCCGCATGTTTGGCTTTTGCCGAAATTGTCGACGGCTACGACAAAGCCTTCTTCGACTTGCCTAAATTCGTATGGTGTCTGTTTGCAGGCGTGGTCATCCGCAACGTCCTGACCGCAGCTTTCAAAGTCAATATGTTTGACCGTGCCATCGACGTATTCGGTAACGCCTCCCTGTCCCTCTTTCTGTCTATGGCTCTTCTGAACCTGAAACTGTGGGAATTGACCGGTCTGGCAGGTCCTGTGACCATCATCTTGGCCGTACAAACCGTCGTGATGATTCTGTACGCAACCTTCGTTACCTATGTCTTCATGGGTCGCGATTATGACTCTGCCGTATTGGCGGCCGGTCACTGCGGCTTCGGTTTGGGTGCTACCCCGACTGCCGTTGCCAACATGCAGTCCATTACCCAAACTTTTGGCCCGTCTCACAAAGCCTTCTTGATTGTGCCTATGGTGGGCGCGTTCTTTGTTGACTTGCTCAACGCCGCCATCCTCTCCGGCTTCATCAGCGTCATCAAAGGCTGATACGTCCGACATAGAAAAGCACTTGCCGCATTTACTTGCTGCAAGTGCTTTTGTTATGATAAGCACGTCAGGCCGTCTGAAAGGCCGTCATCTTCAGGAGTACCCATGTACAAAAAAACCGCTTCCGTATTGATTTTAAGCACGATTCTTCTTGCCGCATGCAGCAAAGAAGAGCCGAAAGCCGCGCTTGATTGCGCCCAACCGGCCACACTGCAAAACATCCGTACCACCATCGAAGACACCCTCAAACAACAAGCGCGCTCCTTTGCCCGCAATGACAACCGCCAATTCGTCGATGCCGACAAAATCATCGCTGCCGGCCTCGAATTAGAAACCCTGCTTGAAGACCCCAAAGAAACCGAAGACAACGGCAAAGCCATCTGCCGTGCCAACCTCAAAATCCGCATTCCCGACACCATCCTCAAGACGGCCATAGACAACAGCCCACTGATTTACGGCAGCACCCCGTTGTCCGACATGCTCGAACAAAAACTGATGGGCAGCAACCTGACCTTTGAAAACAACACGTTCAGCACCACCCTGCTCTACACCCCTGATAAAGACGGCAAACCGGTTTTCGAAGACAACACCCTGAGTTCCACCGCCCAAACCCTTTCCGCCACCCTGCTGCCCTACGGCGTGAAAAGCATCGTCATGATAGACGGCAAGCCTGTATCCAAAGAGCAGGCCATCAAGCTGCTGCAAAACCAAAACGCGGAAGAACCGCCGACTGTCAATCCGCAAGACATCCTTGAAAATAACGCCGCCAGCCAAGCCGTCGGTTTGACCGATGATGACGACGATTCAGACTACGAAGTCCTGCGTCCTGACCATGAAACTCCGCGCAACGAGCCGCCCGGCCTCAGCCAAAGCGAACTCGACAACGCGCGTGCGCAAAACCGTCAGGCAGACGGCGAGATCAACGACCTCTGGGGCGGCATGGACAGCGATGTCAAACAACAAATCCTCGGCGAACAACGCGCCTGGATTCAAAGCAAAAAACTCAACTGCCAACAAGCAGCCGCGTCCGCAGACAGCGCCGCACAAGCAGAATACCTGCGCCTGCAGTGTGAAACCCGCATGACCCGCGAACGTACGCAATACCTGCGCGGCTATTCCATCAACTAAAACCGATAAGGCCGTCTGAACATTCAGACGGCCTACAAGAAAGCACATCATATCATGCAATACCGAATCCACCGTGAAGGCGATGCCCCAAACACACCCTCTTCAGCCTCCACACCCGTCGACAACTGGGAGCGCAACACCCTGCGCGAAGTCCTCCTCGCCGCCTACCAAGAACAACGCCGCGCCCGCATTTGGCGCAATATCTGGCGCGGCGTCGCCGTCCTCATCTTCCTCAGCCTGATCTTTGGCTTCGCAGAAGAAGAAGGAAAAACCACGAGCATCCAAGCCCGCAGCGAACACACCGCCGTTATCGACCTGACCGGCGAAATCGGCAACGACATCGACGACCAAGTCCAAATCCTGCGCGACAGCATGGAAGCCGCCTACAACAACGGCAACGCCAAAGCCATCATCATCCGCGCCAACAGCCCCGGCGGTTCGCCTGTCGTGTCCAACACGGCCTTTAACGAAGTCCGCCGCCTCAAAGCCGAACACAAAGACATCCCTGTCTACCTCGTTGCCGAAGACATGTGCGCTTCCGGCTGCTACTACATTGCCGCCGCAGCCGACAAAATTTACGCTGACCCTTCCAGTATTGTCGGCAGCATCGGCGTGATCGGCGGCGGTTTCGACTTTACCGGCCTGATGGACAAAGCCGGTGTCAAACGCCGTCTGAAAACCGCCGGCAGCAACAAAGGCATGGGCGACCCTTTCACACCTGAAACGCCGGCGCAAACCAAAATCTGGGAAAGCATGTTGGGCGATATCCACCAAGAATTTATCAAAGCCGTCAAACTCGGCCGCGGCGCAAGGTTGAAAGACAAACAGTATCCCGACGTTTTCAGCGGCCGCATCTATACCGGCAAAGAAGCCAAACAGGTCGGCCTGATTGACGACTTCGGCAACATTTACAGCGTTGCCCGCGATGTCGTCAAAGCCCCCGATCTGGTCAACTACACGCCGCAAGACGATTTCAGCAAAATGCTCAGCCGCCGCTTCGGTGCGGAAGTGAAGGCCAAAGTCAAAGAAACTTTGTCTGAAATTTGGTAAACCAAAAGGCCGTCTGAAACCCAAAACATGGGGCTTCAGACGGCCTTTTTATATGGTTTTTAAAATAAAACGCTGATTATTGTCCAAACACTCATCGGCCTCATCAAATCGGCAGGCAAATATTTCCTGATGATGCTTTTATGGGAACACATGACGCCTGCAAACGATTAAACCTCCACATTTCAGACGGCCTGTTTCTGCATATTGTGCGCCATATCAAGCGCGGCACGGACGGCGGTAATCAGGCTGCCGGAATCGGCTTTGCCCGTGCCTGCCAAGTTCAAGGCCGTACCATGATCGACGGAGGTGCGGATAAAGGGCAGGCCGAGGGTGATATTCACGCCTTCGCCGAAACCGGCATATTTGAGTACCGGCAGCCCTTGGTCGTGATACATGGCGAGGACGGCATCGGCATCTTTGAGCAAAAAAGGTTGGAACACGGTATCGGCCGGATAAGGGCCACGCGCGTCTATGCCCTCGGCCTGCAGGGCATGAAGTGCCGGAATAATGGTGTCGATTTCTTCGTGTCCCAAATGGCCGCCTTCGCCGGCGTGGGGATTGAGGCCGGTAACGAGGATGACCGGATTGGCTATGCCGAACTTATGGCGCAGGTCGTGTTCAAGAATGCGGACAACCGACTCGATTAAAGGCTTCGTGATGGCGGCGGAAATGTCTTTCAGCGGCAGATGGGTGGTCACCAACGCCACTCGCAGGCCACCGCCGGTCAGCATCATGACGACTTGTTCGGTATGGCTTTTTTCGGCGAGATATTCGGTATGACCGCTAAAAAAGCCGTTGCCTGCATGGGCATCGTTGATGATGCCTTTATGCAACGGCGCGGTTACCATACCGGCAAACAGGCCGTCTGAAATGCCTTGATACGCCATATCCAGCAGTCGGAGGACATACGCAGCATTGGCAGGATTGAGTTCACCCGCCCGACACTCGGCATCTAAAGGAATATGCAGGACTTCGAGTTCGCCCTTGGGCAACAGATCAGCCGCTTGGGCTTGAAAGTCGCGCAGGATGACGGATTTGCCGAGCTGTTCGGCCCTTTGCGCCAACAGGTTTTTGTCACACAAAACAATGGGGCGGCAAGGAAGGTCGGTGAAAGCCAAATCAAGGCAGATGTCGGGGCCGATGCCGGCCGGTTCGCCGGAGGTGATGGCGAGAATGGGAGCAATCATGGTGTTTCTCGGTACGGTTTGCAGTATTTAGACAACATCAGGCAAAATGCCTGCCCTACTTTTGCAGATTAACACAAATACAAAAAGGCCGTCTGAAAACAGTTTTTGCTTGGTCAAACTGTTTTCAGACGGCCTTGGCTGTTTACCGTTTTACACTTAAGAACGGCGGCCGATCATGCGGTATAAAACGTCGTGGCCTTGAATGCGGTGAACAACGACCATGGCAATGTGGCCGGCGACAAGCGCGAAGAGCAGCCAGCCGAGTTTGCCATGCGCCATATTGCCGAGGTTGGACATCCATTCGATTTTTTCAGGCGAACCCTGCATCACTTCGACACCGAATACTTTCAATGGGCCGCGGCCGCCACCGTATTGGCGGATCATGCCGATAACGGGAACGGCGAGCATGAGAACGTAAAGGGCAAGGTGGCCTGCTTTGGCGGCAAAGCTGTCGGCGGCAGGGCGTTTGGACGCATTGAGCAAAGCCCAAACAATGCGCATGGCAATCACCAGCAGCGTGATGAAACCGATGGATTTATGCACGCCGAAGAGCGATTTGACCCATTCTTCGCCATCGTAGATGGTCCAAACGGTAATGGTGGAGAGGATGCCGATGAAACCGAGTACGGTCAGCCAGTGCAACGCGCGCGCGACGGCATCGTAGGTTTGTGGACGTGTAGCGGTCATAATGTTTCCTTGTTTTTGATTTGTTTGGTTTTTTGAATCGGCGGCATTGTAACAAAAATGTCCAACCAATTATGTTGCCTTTTTGAAGAGACTTCGTAAATGTTTGGAAAATTTGAAGAAACGGCGGTTTTATCCGTCAGGCTGCCCGGGCCGTCTGAAAACAAGGGCAGGAATACCACCTTCTATGCCGAACTCGGGCTAAAATAGGCGTTTTTATTCTCGGGTACGCATCGATGCAGGTTTGGATTCGGCGGTTTGCGCTGTTGCTTCTGCCTTTAAGTTTCTTAGCGGTCATGGTGGCCGCGCCTTTGCTGTCGCTGGCGTTTTACGACGGCGAAGGCGCTTGGGCGGAAGTGGTGGCTGATGACTATATGCGCCTGCGCTTGGGCTGGACGGTGGCGCAGGCAGTTTTGACCTGCGTCTTGGTCACGGCTTTGGGCGTGCCTGCGGCGTGGGTGCTGGCGCGGATGGACTTTGCCGGACGGCGCACGGTTTTGCGCCTGCTGATGCTGCCTTTTGTGATGCCGACCTTGGTGGCGGGCATGGGCGTACTGGCTTTATTTGGCGCACACGGTATGCTGGCTTCAGGTTGGCAGGACACGCCGTGGCTGCTGATTTACGGCAACGTGTTTTTCAACCTGCCGGTTTTGGTGCGCTCGGCGTATCAGGGATTTGTGCGTGTGCCGCAGGCGCGGTTGCTGTCGGCACAATCTTTGGGCGCGGACGCGTGGCGGCGGTTTGTCTGGGTCGAATGGCCGGTGGTGCGCGCGTGGGTTGCCGGCGGCGCGTGCCTGGTGTTTTTATATTGTTTTTCAGGCTTCGGGCTGGCCTTGCTGCTCGGCGGCGAACGTTTTGCGACGGTGGAAGTGGAAATCTACCGGCTGGTGGCGTATGAGTTGGACATGGCGCGTGCGTCGGTGTTGGTGTGGCTGGTGTTGGCGGTCACGGCGGCGGCAGGCGGTTTGTATGCGTATTGGAGCAGGCGCGTGACTGTGGATAAGTCGGTCTCGCCTTTGCCTCCACGTGCGCCGATATGGGCTTGGGAAAAATGGCTGACAGCAACGGTATTGACCATGTTGGCAGTGTGCTGCCTGCTGCCTTTGGCGGCGGTGTGGCTCAAGGCGGTATCGGCAGGCTCTTCGTGGTCGGTTTTGTTTGAAGCGCAGACTTGGGCGGCTGTGTGGAACACCATCCGTTTCTCTGCGGCAGCGGTGGCGGCGGCGACGGTTTTGGGCGTGCTGTATGCGGCGGCGGCACGGCAAATGGCGTGGTTGCGCGCGCTGATGTTTTTGCCGTTTATGGTGTCGCCCGTGTGCATCGCATTTGGCGTTTTGCTGCTCTATCCGCAGTGGACGGCTTCGCTGTGGCTGCTGACGGCGACTTACGCGCTGTTAGCGTATCCGTTTGTGGCCAAAGACGTACTGGCCGCGTGGGACGGTTTGCCCAAAGATTACGTGGCGGCGGCGCGTACTATGGGCGCAAACGGTTTTCAGACGGCCTGTTATGTAACCGCGCCTTTATTGAAACCTGCCTTGCGGCGCGGCCTGACTTTGGCTTCGGCAACGTGTATCGGCGAATTTGCGGCCACATTGTTCCTGTCGCGCCCCGAATGGCAGACGCTGACCACTTTGATTTACGATTATCTCGGACGCGCCGGTGCGGACAATTACGGACGGGCGATGGTGTTGACGGCGGTATTGACCGCTTTGGCTTTAACGGCATTTTTGCTGGTGGACGAAGCGGAAGGGCAAAAGACCGTCTGAACGTGGTCTGCTCAAATTCCCTTCACTTTCACTACACTCTTGCTGCGCCTTGTATCGAAAATTGATTGAATCCGCTATATAATTTGTTCTTGACCGCATTCAACACGATCTATCATGACCGACTTAGAAACCAAACGCCTTGAAACCCAAGCCATGCTGGACAATGCCGATTTGCTGTTTGATCAAGAACAATGCCGCACGGCCTTGCAAAAAGTTGCCGACGACATTACCCGCGACTTGGGCGACAAATACCCTTTGCTCCTGCCTGTAATGGGTGGCGCGGTGGTGTTTACAGGGCAGCTGCTGCCGCTGTTGCGCTTTCCTTTGGACTTTGACTACGTCCACGTTTCCCGCTACGGCGACAAACTCGCAGGCGGTACGTTCAACTGGAAACGCATGCCCGACCCCGAGCAAATCAAAGGCCGTCATGTAGTCGTTTTGGACGACATCCTAGACGAAGGCCACACCATGGCCGCCATTCAGGAAAAACTGTTGGAAATGGGTGCGGCAAGCTGCCGTGCGGCCGTGTTTGCCAACAAACTGATCGACAAAGAAAAACCGACCAAAGCCGATTATGTCGGTTTGGACGTGCCCAACCGCTACGTCTTCGGTTACGGCATGGATGCCGCCGGCTGCTGGCGCAACCTCGGCGAAATCTACGCCTTAAACAATAAATAAAACAAAGGCCGTCTGAAAAATCTTCAGACGGCCTCAACCCCCATGCTAGGAACACATCATGATAGGTTTGTTAATCATTACACATGAAACCATAGGTGAAGCCTATCGCGGTTTGGCCGACCATTTCTTTCCCAACGGCTTCCCCGAAAATCTCCACATCCTCGGCGTACAGCCCGACGAGGATCAAAACGACATCATCAACAACGCCATCGCCGCATTACAGGAATTTCCCGACAACCGCGGCGTACTGATCATGACCGACATCTTCGGCGCAACCCCGTGCAACGCCGCACGCCGGCTGGTGCGCGAAAACAAATCCGCCATCCTGACCGGCCTCAACGCCCCGATGATGATTAAAGCCATCCAATACTCATCACAAGCCGAAAACCTCTCCGACTTCACCGAAACCGTCAAAGAAGCCGCCATCCGGGGCATTTTCGCCATTACATCCGCACCTGAAGACCTGGTGTGCAAAGAACACGGCTAAGGCCGTCTGAAAACATTCACTTTACGAACATTACATTTAGGGGACATCCATGCTCAAACAAGAAATCGAAATCATCAACAAACTCGGCCTGCACGCGCGCGCCTCCAGCAAATTCACCCAAACCGCCTCCCAATTCCAAAGCGAAGTCTGGGTCACCAAAAACGGTAACCGCGTCAACGGCAAAAGCATCATGGGCCTGATGATGCTGGCCGCCGCCAAAGGTACCGTGATTGAGCTGGAAACAGAAGGCGCAGACGAAGCCGCCGCCATGCAGGCGTTGACCGACCTCATCAACGACTACTTCGGCGAGGGCGAATAATGAGCATCGTCCTACACGGTGTAGCCGCGGGCAAAGGCATTGCCATCGGCCACGCCCACCTCATCACGCGCGGCACAACGGAAGTTCCCCAATACGACATTGATCCCGACAAACTCGATGCCGAAGCTGCACGTTTCGACAACGCCATCAAAGCCACGCGCAAAGAATTGGAACAACTACGCGGCGCGATTCCCGAAAACGCCCCGACCGAATTGGGCGCGTTCATTTCCCTGCACCTGATGCTGCTGACCGACGTCACCCTCTCGCGCGAACCCATCGACATTTTGCGCGAGCAGAAAATCAACGCCGAATGGGCATTGAAACTGCAAAGCGACAAGCTTGCCGCCCAGTTCGACAGCATCGACGACGACTACCTGCGCGAACGCAAACAGGACATGCTCCAAGTCGTCCGCCGCATCCACAACAACCTTGTCGGCCAGAGCAACGAAATCAACCTCGCCGGCAACCTGTTTGACGACACCGTCCTCATCGCACACGACCTCTCGCCTGCCGATACCGTATTGTTCAAAGAGCAGCACATTACCGCCTTCGTAACCGATGCCGGCGGCCCGACCAGCCACACCGCCATCTTGGGCCGCAGCCTCGACATTCCTTCCGTCATCGGCCTGCACAACGCCCGCAAACTCATCACCGAAAACGAAATCGTCATCGTCGACGGCATCAACGGCGTCCTCATCATCGATCCCGACGAAGTCGTCCTCAACGAATACCGCCGCCTCGCCCGCGAATACCGCAGCCACAAGCGCGAACTCAACAAAATCAAAAAAACCGCCGCCACCACAGCCGACGGTATCAACATTGAGTTGCTCGCCAACATCGAATCCGCCGAAGACATCAAAGCCCTGCACAACTTCGGCGCAGACGGCGTCGGCCTGTTCCGTAGCGAATTCCTCTACCTCAACCGTGACAACATGCCGACCGAAGACGAACAATACGAAGTCTATGCCGGCATCGTCAAAAAACTCAAAGGTAAAAACATCACCATCCGCACCGTCGATTTGGGTGTCGATAAAAATCCGCGCTGGTTCGGCCAAAACAGCACGCCCAACGGCAGTCTCAACCCCGCGCTCGGCCTGACCGGCATCCGTTTGTGCCTCGCCGAGCCGGTCATGTTCCGCACCCAAATGCGCGCCATCCTCCGCGCCGCCGCCCACGGCCCCGTGCGCATGATGTGGCCGATGATTACATCCATTTCCGAAGTGCGCCAATGCCTTATCCATCTGGACACGGCCCAACGCCAACTGACCGAACGCGGCGAAACCTTCGGCCCGGTCAGCATCGGCTGCATGATCGAAATCCCGTCCGCCGCCATGACCGTCGGCAGCATCCTCAAGCTCGTCGACTTCGTTTCCATCGGCACCAACGACCTGATTCAATACCTCTTGTCGGTCGACCGCGGCGACGACAGCGTCAGCCACCTCTACCAACCCGGCCACCCTGCCGTCCTCAAAACGCTGCAACACATCATCCGCACCGCAAACCGCATGGAAAAAGGTGTGTCCATCTGCGGCGAAATGGCCGGCGATACCGTCTTCACCCGACTGTTGCTCGGCATGGGCTTGCGCCGCTTCTCCATGAACCCCAACAACCTGCTTTCGGTTAAAAACATCATCCTGCACAGCCACACCGGCCATCTTGAAAACGACGCCGCCAAAATCCTGCGCTGCGAAGACCCGGAAAAAGCCGAAAAACTGATTAAAATCCTCAACCAAAGCGAACAGGCGGAATCACAGGCCGTCTGAAATTCACAAAATATCCGAAACCGACACAAGGGCGTATTGAACACGCCCTTTTTATTCGTCCCCATTTTTAGTTTATGCCCGATTCTCCCTCAAGCCCCCTTCTTCCCTATTTCGCCATTTCAAAAATCAACCTTTTTCACTTTTTCCAAACACTGCTTACAGGCCGTCTGAAAAATATAGGGCGCAAGTGAAATAAAACTTTTATGCCCACACCAAAGGCCGTATGAACCCTGATTGCAAGGTTTCAGACGGTCTTGTTTTCAACCGAGTACCTTTTATTTTTTTGCAATAAAAAACCCTTTACCGATCCATTCCAGCTACTGCCCACTATGGCTTTAGGTACCCCATATCATTCCTTTTTACTAGGTCTTCAGTACACCAAAGCCCTATATAAACACTATCCCTTCGTTTTAATGATGAAACTTTTTATTTCGAAATATGTCTATCTCTACATTCACTTGAAAAAAGATTCAATATCTTGTAAATTTATAAAATGATAGTAATTATCATCATAATTAAAGGAATGATTCATGAGATTTACGCAACTTTCTGCTTTGATTGCCGCCGCCGCTTTATCAGTCAGCTCCGTATCCGCTTTTGCCAAACCCGTTCAGCTGACCGATATCCTCGGCCGTAAGGTAACTGTCGACCTGCCTGCCAAGCGCGTGGTGTTGGGCTTCTACTACCAAGACTACATGGCCATCGGCGGTAAAACCGCGCTGGACAACGTCGTCGGTTTCTCCAAAGCAGTTTGGGCCGACTGGGCGCCGCCAAGCTGGGCGGCATTCAGCAAAGCCGTGCCTAAACTGAATCAGCTGACCGACGTGGGCGAAGTGGAAGTCGGCACTTTCTCGATTGAGAAAGTATTGGCGCTGAAACCCGATTTGCTGGTTTTGGCCGAATGGCAATACAAGGCTTTGGGTTCCGATCTCGACCGCATCAACAAGGCCGGCATCCCCATCGTCGTGTTGGACTACAACGCGCAAACAGTGGCCAAACACGTTCAATCGACCAAACTCATCGGTACATTGACCGGCCAGCAGCAAAAAGCCGACAAACTGGCGGCAGACTACAAACGCGTTGCCGACACCATCCAAGCGCGCGTGCAAAAAGCCAACCTGCCCAAGCCTAAAGTCTATATCGAGTTCGGCAACAAAGGCCCTGCCGAACACAGCGTTACCTTCGGCAAGAGCATGTGGGGTTCGATGGCGACACTGGTCGGCGGCAACAATATCGCCGCTTCTTCGGTCGAATTCTACGGCCCGATCAATCCTGAAAAAGTCCTCGCCGCCAAACCCGACGTGATCGTGATTACCGGCCGCGAAACCGAATTGAAGAAAAACCCTGCCGCCATGGTGATGGGCTGGGGCATTCCAAAAGCCGAAGCGGAAAAACGCCTGGCAGGCTTTGCCAAACGCGCCGGCTGGGCAAACCTGCCTGCGATTAAAAACAACCGCCTCTACGCCGCCTACCACGCTAACTCGCGCACGCTGTCCGACAGCGCATCGATTCAGTTTATGGCCAAAGCGATTTATCCGCAGTTGTTTAAGGATTTCAACCCTGAAAAAACCTATTTGGACTTCTACCGCCAAAACCTGCCCGTCGTACCGAACGGCACGTTCTACCTCTATCCGAAAGGACAATAAGGTAGTTTAGATTTTCAGACGGCCTTTTCTTTTAAATCGGAAGGCCGTCTGAAATTTTTGCGGAAGAAAAAGGCAAACCTGTTTCTCCCCTTTCACAACACTCTTTTTTAAAGGTTTGAAACATGAATGATTCGGTTGTCGCCGAGATTGTGAAAAACCAGCGCAAGTTGGAAGGCAAGCGTTGGTTGATTGTGTTGATGTTTTTAGTCATCGCAGCGGTCAGTTTCCTATTCGACATCGCCACCGGCCCTGCGATGACGGACACGCTGCCCGTCGGCGAAGTGGTCAATGTTTTGCTGGGCAAACCCGAAGTCGATGAAATGAACCGCCTGATTGTGATGGATTTGCGCCTGCCGATTGCGGTGATGGCCTTGGTGGTCGGCGCGGCTTTAGGTGTCGGCGGTGCGGAAATTCAAACGCTCTTGAACAACCCGATGGCCAGCCCTTATACGCTGGGCTTGGCGGCGGCGGCGGGTTTGGGCGCGTCGGCGGTGATTGCGTTCGGCGGTTTCGGGCTGCCTGAAACAGTCGCCGTTCCCATCGGCGCGTTTGTAATGACCATGCTGGCTTCGGGCATCTTGTTTCTGTTTGCCTCGGCACGCCGCTTCAATTCGGCGATGTTGGTGCTGGTGGGGATTGCGCTGTTGTTCCTGTTTCAGTCGATTTTGTCGCTGATTCAGTTTATCGCCGCGCCTGAGATTTCGCAGCAGATTCTGTTTTGGCTGTTCGGCAGTTTGAACAAGGCAACTTGGGAAACAGTCATCGTTACGGCGGCGGTTACGGCGGTATGCGTGTTTCTGCTTTCGCGCGATGTGTGGAAGCTGACTGCGCTGCGCTTGGGCGAAGAACGCGCCGTCGGGCTGGGCATCAATCTGCAATTTTTGCGCCTGAAAACGCTGGTATTGGTGGCGGTAATGACGGCGACGGCAATCAGTTTTGTCGGCGTGATCGGCTTTATCGGCTTGGTTGCGCCACATGTGGCGCGGATTCTTTTGGGCGAAGACCAACGTTTCTTCCTGCCCGGCGCGATGCTGGCCGGGGCGGCGTTTCTGTCGGTGGCCAGCGTGTTGTCCAAGGTGATTATCCCGGGCGCGCTGTTTCCGGTGGGGATTGTTACGTCGTTTGTCGGCGTGCCGTTCTTCTTCTGGATTGTATTAACGAAACGATAGGCCGTCTGAAATGTTGAAACTTGAAAACGTACACATCCGGCGCGGCGATTATGTAGTCGCCGACAATATCGATTTGACGCTGGAACAAGGCAAAGTCTATTCCGTGCTCGGCCCCAACGGCACGGGCAAATCCTCGCTGATGAAAACGATTTTCGGCGAAGTAGCACACAAAGGTACCATCCGCTACGGCGACGAAGTGTTGAGCAAAATCCACCTGCAAAGCTGGCGCAAACGCATAGGTTATATGCCGCAGGACACCGCCGCCGAAGCCTCGCTGACCGCGCTGGAAGTCGTGTTGCTCGGCCGCATGGACGCGCTGCACATGCACGTCGGCGACGAACTGCTGCACGAAGCCGCAAGTATTATGGCGGAGCTGGGTATCGGCCATCTGGCGCACCGCGACGTCATGCGCCTTTCCGGCGGACAGCGGCAGCTCGTCATGTTTGCCCAAGTCATGCTGCGCCGTCCCGAAATCCTGATGCTGGACGAACCGGTCAGCGCGCTGGATATGCACCATCAGTTGAACCTCTTGGAGCGCGTGGTGCAATACACGCACGAACACAATCTGGTTACGCTGATGGTGTTGCACGATTTGAGCCTCGCCGCGCAGTTTTCAGACGGCGTGATTCTGCTCGGCGAAGGCAAAGTACAGGCGCAGGGCGCGCCGCAGGACGTGTTGCAGGCGGACATGATCGGCAGGCTGTATAAAGTGGACATCGAGCTTTTGTACGACAGCAAAGGTCTGCCCGTTATCCGCCCGATGCGGAAGAGTGCGTAACTTAACCGCTCCTGAAATGTCGGATTTGAGCATCCGGCCTGCAAACTCCCTGCAACTTATCCCCTCGCCCGCGGGAGAGGGTTAGGGAGAGGGCGGTAAGCCCAAGGCTTGCCTCTCCGACTCATCAGCCCGCACCATTTTTTTATCCTTAGAAAGGACTTTCTCCATGAAAAAATCCCTCTTCCTCCTGATGCTGACCGCGTCCCTCGGCGCATACGCCGCCAACCACGAAATCAAAATGCTCGACAACGGCAAAGACGGCAGCATGGTGTTCGAGCCCGGCTACGTCAACGCCAAAGTCGGCGACACTGTTACCTTCAAAGCCACCAACAGCGGCCACTGGGTACAAAGCAAAGCCCTGCCCGACGGCGTTGCCGACTTCCTCTCCGAAGATGGTAAAGACTTCACGCTCAAGCTCGACAAAGAAGGCGTGTACGTCTACACCTGCCCGCCGCACCGCATGATGAACATGAGCGGCGTGATTCAGGTCGGCAAACCGGTGAACAAAGCCAAAGCGCAAGCCGTTGTCGATGAAATGGAAAACCGCGCCATGCAAAGCAAAGGCCGTCTGAAAAAATACATGGCGCAAGTGAAATAAACGCGTTTATACCTGTATTAAAGGCCGTCTGAAACCTTTCAGACGGCCTGTTTCCTTTGCGTAAAACACGCATCAAAGCTATATCTTCCGTTTCAGTTTCCGATAAAATAGGCCTATTCCGACACAAGACCCGTAAGCATGATACGCCGCCTTTACGCCACGCTGTGGCACCTCGCCCCCTTCCTGATCCGCCGCCACCTGCGCCGCCGCGCCCTCAAATCCCCAGCTTATCTCGAGCATTGGGACGAGCGTTTCGGGCAGGCGTATCCCAATCCCGTACAACGCCCGATTTGGATACACGCCGTATCCGTCGGCGAAACGCGTGCAGCCGAACCTTTAGTTCAGGCATTGCGCCGCCATTTTCCCGACTCGCCGTTTCTGATTACCCAAATGACGCCGACCGGCCGCACCACCGCGCAATCCCTGTTCCCTGATGCGCAATGCCGTTACCTGCCCTACGACAAATCCGAATGGGTCGCCCGATTTTTAGCCGAACACCGCCCCATCTGCGGCATTTTGATGGAAACCGAAATCTGGCCCAACCTGATGCACGGCTGCCAAGAAGCAGGCATTCCCCTCTTTTTGGCCAACGCGCGCCTCTCCGAAAAATCCCAACGCGGCTACCTCAAAATCCGCAAACTGGTCGAGCCTGCCATGCAGACCCTCTCCGGCTGCTTTGCCCAAACCGCCGCCGATGCCGAGCGCCTGCACCTTATCGGCGCATCCAACGTCCACGTCTGCGGCAACACCAAATACGACATCGCGCCCCCCGACGACTTGCGCCCGCTTGCCGTCGCCTTTAAAGAACGCATCGGCGCACGCCCTGTCGTCGTCTGCGCCAGCACGCGCGTGTACAAAGGCACAGACGAAGCCGAACTGCTCCTCAAAGCATGGCAGGGCTACCGCGGCAATGCCTTGCTGGTCATCGTACCGCGCCACCCTGAAAACTTTCAGACGGCCTACGATACCGCCAAATCGCTTGGTTATACCGTCCAAAAACGCAGCGACGGACAACCCGTTTCCCCCGATACGCAAGTTTGGATAGGCGACAGCATGGGCGAGCTTGCCGCCTACTACCTCAGCGCAGACATTGCCTTCGTCGGCGGCAGCCTCGTTGATGCCGGCTGCCAAAACATCATCGAACCCATCTCCTGCCGCGTCCCCACCCTCTTCGGCTACTCCAACTACAACTTCGCCCAAGCCTGCAAAGGCGCAGTCGAAGCCAAAGCCGCCGTCCGCGTCGAAACCGCCGAAGCCTGGTACAGAACCACGCGCCAATACCTCGATGACGAAACGCTGCGCCAACAGCTGATCAGCCACACCGAGCAATTCATTTCGCAACACCAAGGTGCCAGTGCCAAAATTGCCAAAGCGATTGCAGATTGTTTGAATCAGCGTTAAACAACAAAAAACCGCCCGTTCATGACAAACAGACGGAAACTGAAAAACAGTTTTTTGTTTTCAGCCGTTTAATTGACTAAGAGCAGGAACAGGGTTAAGATAATCTTAACGACTGTTCGCAGTCTCAGCCATGAACGACCCGTGCGAGTGGTATGTTTCATGATTGAAACCATCCTTTCTAGGGCGGTTTCAGCACAAAGCCCCACTGCAATGGGGCTTTTTTGCTACCAGCCCCGCGATAATTATACCCAAACTTCCTAAAATCATTCCAAACAAATTTCCACTAAAAAGGCCGTCTGAAACCCCAATTTTTTGGGTTTCAGACGGCCTTTTCTCAACCTACAAACTTAACGTCCTGCTTTCAACACGCGGCGTGCAAACACGAACATACCGAAAACAAAAAACGCCAAGCCCAGCCATTTGGCGGCCGTATCCCAGTTTTCCAGGTTCAGGGCCAAAGGCGCATCCGAACCGCCGTTGGTTACGGAGAAGGCGATGATAAACGCCATAATCACACCGATCAGGCTCTCGCCGACAATCAAACCGGCGGAGAACAGCGTACCGATACGTTCCGCATTTTTCAGACGGCCTTCACGGTTTTCTTGACGGCGGGCGATGACGGATTTCAACACAGCCGCCAATACCGCACCGATCACAATCGGCATATTCACAGACGGCGGCAGATAAATGCCCATACCCACAGCCAATACCGGCAAAGCACGCTTGCCGCCGGAGGATTTGCGCAATGTGAAATCGACCGCGATCAACGCCACGCCGATGGCCACGCCGGTGAAAATATAATCCCATTGCAGATTGTGCGAGAAAATACCTTGGGCGATGGTGGTCATCAAAGTTGCCTGAGGCGCGGCAAGGGCTTGGGCAGCATCCATGCCTTCACGCGGCATCGCGCCGGTAAAGCCGTAGGCTTCATACAAAAGCTCCAACACAGGCGAAATCACCAATGCACCGACAACGCAGCCGACAATCAGCGCAACCTGCTGTTTCCAAGGCGTTGCCTTTACCAGATAACCCGTTTTCAAATCCTGCAGGTTGTCATTGGAAATCGAAGCCACACAAATCACAGACGCGCCGCAAAACAGCGTCAATGCCAGCAGGAATTTGCGGTTTGCCTCGTCCGCCATCAAGCCGCCGGATTCGCCGACCAGCAGCAACACCAGCGAAATGATAACGATAGAGACGATGCCCACACCCGAAATCGGGCTGGACGACGAACCGACCAAACCGGCCATATAACCGCAAGCCGCGGCCACTAAAAAGCCGATAATCGAAGCCAGCAGCGTACATACAACCACCAACAGCCAAGCCAAACCGCCGGAAATATGCGAGTCGCCAATAAAGTGGAAGAAAGACACGCCCAACACCAGCATCATCGCCAACACCCAAGCAATCATCGCCTTAGGCGACAAATCCTGTTCCGTGCGCTCGGTCATCTGCGCACCGCCGAAATTGCGGAAAGACAGGCGCATACCCTCGACCATCGGTTTCATCAAAGTCAACAGCGTCCAAATAGCCGCGATACCGATCGTACCCGCGCCGATAAAACGGACTTTTTCCTTCCACAAAGACATCGCAAAAGGAATCATCTCCATATCGGCAGGTTGCGGAATATGCGCCGACAGATACGGTACGGCCACACCCCAAGCAATCGAAATACCCAGCAAAATCGCGATACCGCCGGTCAGGCCGACCAAATAGCCCGCGCCCAGCAAGGCCAAAGAAAAGCCCATCGGCACTTGAAACACCGACGCGCCGCCTTTAAACCAAAAGCTCGCGCTGTCCGCCACCACGCGCAAACCGCTTGCACAGAAGCTCATCAAACCGGCCAATGCGCCGCCCGACACCAATTCCTTGATACCGCTGCCGCCTTCCTGCTGGTCCGCATCATGGTCGCCGACCTTCAAAATCTCAGCCGCCGCCACGCCTTCCGGATAAGGCAAATCGCTCTTCACCACCATCGCATAACGCAAAGGCACAGTGAAAATCACGCCCAAAATACCGCCGGACATACACAGCAGCGTAGTCTGCCAAAACGGAAAGCCCGCCCAATAACCGGCCATCAGCAAACCCGGCAAGATAAAAATAATACTGGAGAGCGTACCCGCAGCCGAAGCCTGAGTCTGCACCATATTATTTTCCAGAATATTGCTGCCTTTAAAAAACTTCAAAACCGCCATCGAAATCACCGCAGCCGGAATCGAAGACGCAAAAGTCAGACCCACCTTCAAGCCCAAATACACATTGGATGCCGTAAAAATCACCGTAATCAACGCACCGAGTATCATCCCCCGCAGCGTCAGTTCACGGAAACTCGCATAAGGATCAACCGCCTGTTTCATAAAAAATCTTCCTGTATCAGGTAAACAATCAAATCAAAACTTTTCAGACGGCCTTTTGATACATCCATCAGGCCGTCTGAAAAGCCTCTCTCTTACCATTTTAATGAACTATCCGACTACACGCAAAAGCCCTATTTATTTTCATTTGACGCCAAACAATAAAATCATATCGATACAGACGTTTGGGGCAGTTTGACGGTTTCAGGTAAAATAACGCCAAATTCATCAACTGTTCAGAAAGCCGCCGCCATGTATTCACTCGTCCGCCCCATACTGTTCCGTTTCGATGCAGAAAAGGCCCATCATTTCACGCTCAACAGTTTGCGTTCCATCGAAAAACTCGGCCTGCTGCCCAAGGTGGACAGCCACACCCGACCAACCGAGCTGATGGGTTTGCAGCTGCCCAATCCGGTCGGATTGGCGGCAGGTTTGGACAAAAACGGCGAGTGTATCGATGCGTTTGCCGCTTTGGGTTTCGGCTTTGTCGAAATCGGTACGGTAACGCCCAAGCCGCAGCCGGGCAATCCGCAACCGCGCCTTTTCCGCGTTCCCGAACACCAAGGCATCATCAACCGCATGGGTTTCAACAACCACGGCATCGACGCGATGATCCGCAACATTGAAAACAGCCGCTTTAAAGGCATTTTGGGCATCAACATCGGTAAAAATGCCGTTACGCCGATTGAAAACGCGGCCGACGATTATCTGATTTGCTTGGAAAAAGCCTACGCCCACGCAAGCTACATCACGGTCAATATTCCTCCCCAACTACGAAAACCCTGCGCGCCTTGCAGGGCGGCGACGAATTGAGCGCATTGTTGGAAGCCTTGAAAAACAAACAGGCGCAACTGGCGGCCGCGCATGGCAAATATGTGCCGCTGGCGGTCAAAATCGCGCCGGATTTGGACGAAGCACAAATCGACGACATCGCCCATGTGGTCAAATCCGTGGAAATGGACGGCATCATCGCCACCAACACGACCATCGACAAATCCAGCTTGGGCAGCCATCCGCTCACAGGCGAACAAGGCGGCTTAAGTGGCTTGCCCGTACGCGAGAAAAGCAATCAGGTGTTGAAACTTTTGGCGGAACGCATTGACGGCAAGCTGCCGATTATCGGCGTCGGCGGCATCATGAACGGCACGGATGCGGCAGAAAAAATCCGCTTGGGCGCCAGTGCGGTGCAGGTGTACAGCGGTTTGATTTATCGCGGCCCTGAATTGATTAAAGAGTGTTTGGCTGCGTTGAAATAATACTTTTCCAAAAACAAGGCCGTCTGAAATCTTTCAGACGGCCTTTTGATATGCTTTTATTCTTCATACAGATTGCCTTGTGCCAATAAGGTCTTGACCGGTGCGAAATCGCGGCGGTGTTCCGGCAATACGCCGTATTGTTTCAATGCGGCCAAATGTTGCGCCGTGCCGTAGCCTTTGTGGCGGTCAAACCCGTATTGCGGATAGCGTTTCGCCAATTCATACATTTCCGCATCACGCGCGGTTTTGGCCAAAACCGAAGCGGCGGAGATTTCGATGATTTTGCTGTCGCCTTTGACCACGGCTTCGGCAGGGACATTCAAATCTTTCGGCACGCGGTTGCCGTCTATCCACACTTTGTCGGGAGTGACCGACAGCCCCTCGACTGCGCGCTTCATCGCGGCCATGGTTGCGTGCAGGATGTTCAGTTGCAGGATTTCGTCAGGATCGGCAAAGGCAATGCTCCACGCAACCGCCTGTTCCTTAATCATCTGCGCCAACATATCGCGCTTTTTTTCGCTCAGTTTTTTTGAGTCGGTCAAACCCGGCAGGTCAAAATGTTCCGGCAAAATCACCGCCGCCGCAAATACGCTGCCGACCAAAGGGCCGCGTCCCGCTTCGTCCACGCCTGCGCTTAAAACCGTCGCCATTTCTTCACCGCCTGTCTGATTCAAAGCCGCCATTATATCTGCTTGCGGCAGAGAAATTCTGCAATAGTTCAAACCGTTGGAGAGCAGTTCAAATTTCATCTGCTTTACCAATCAGTTATAATTTACATCCCCACATACCCATACATTTTACAACATGCCTGTCAAATCCGAACGCCTCCATTTTTCCGAACGCTGGCTCAACGCCTACGAACGCTACCGCTATCGCCGCCATATCCACGCCTTCCGCCTCGGCTTGGCAATCGTGTTTTCCACCCTGTTGGCCAAAGTCTTCCACCTGCAACACGGCGAGTGGATCGGCATGACCGTCTTTGTCGTCCTCGGCATGCTGCAATTCCAAGGCGCGATTTACTCCAAAGCAGTCGAACGTATGCTCGGCACGGCCATCGGTTTGGGTGTCGGGTTGGCCGTTTTATGGTTGAACCAGCATTATTTGCAAGACGGCGTTTTCTTCTATCTGATTATCGGTGCCGCCAGCGCAGTGGCCGGTTGGTCGGCAGTCGGCAAAAACGGCTATGTCGCCATGCTTGCCGGTTTGACCATGTGCATGCTCATCGGCGACAGCAGCCACCATTGGCTCGACAGCGGCCTGATGCGCGCCATGAACGTTTTGATTGGTGCCGCCATCGCCATTGCCGCCGCCAAACTCCTGCCCCTGCGCTCCACCCTGATGTGGCGCTTCATGCTTGCCGACAACCTCACCGACTGCGCCAAAATGATTGCCGAAATCAGCAACGGCAAGCGCATGACGCGCGAGCGTTTGGAACAAAATATGATTAAAATGCGCAAAATCAACGCCCGCATGGTCAAAAGCCGCAGCCATCTAGCTGCCACATCCGGCGAAAGCCACATCAGCAACAATATGATGGAAGCCATGCAACATGCCCACCGCAAAATCGTCACCACCACCGAGCTGCTCCTGACCACCGCCGCCAAACTGCGCGCGCCCACGCTCAACGAAAGCGAAATCCGCCTGCTCGACCGCCATTTCAACCAACTCCAACGCGAGCTTCGGCTGACCGTCCGCCTCATCAAAGGCCATTACGCCCGCCGTATCCGCATCGATACTTCGCTCAATACCGAACTAAGCAAACCGGCCGCCCGCCTGCATTACGACTGGCAAGGCTTCCTCTGGCTCAGCACCAATATGCGCAACGAAATCGCCGCATTGGTGATCCTGTTGCAACGTTCGCGCAATAAATGGTTGGACAAAAAAGAATTGCAACGCCTGAAAGAATACCTGCGTAACGATACCGATCCGGAGTAACAATAGGCCGTCTGAAAAACGCAAACCCAAAATAAAAGACAAAAACGAATTAGCCGCCGATAACATCGGCCAATAAAAAAGGCCGTCTGAAACCCAATGGTTCAGACGGCCTTTCAATCAATCCAAGCAACAATAAATACCGCATAAAGCAAAATCCCCTGCGATTGCAGGGGATTTTTATATTTGGTTGCGGGAGCAGGATTCACAAAACTACATAACCGAATGTATTTAAAGTATATTTTCAGTCAATCTCTTAAAGATACCAACAAATGTACCAACAAAACTTATAGAGCTACATCAAATCAATTCTGTTTACTATTTCCAACATTGGATTCAACTATACCAATAATATCATATGGCCTCAACCATTTAGTTAATAAACATGAGATTTTTCAAAGTTACCAACGTAACCATAAAAAGTCGAATTACTAGTTTCCCACATATAAATTTGCCCCTCCAAGCATCGCTATGATCGGTCGGTAGGATCCTAATAATTGATATTACCCCCTTGGTTTGAGTAGATGGTGCTAACATCTTAAATTCTTGGTTTATGCTTAACAAGAGATTGAATAAAAAATGCATGTAGTTGGACACTATTGGATAGTGCATAATTATGACCTTCAAACAGAATTGAGCATCGGTTTGAACATGATTGAAAAACTTCAGACATAAAGTATGGCTAAAACGGCGAATATCGCCGTTTTAGCCATTAGTATGTTAATTGTAAATTAACAAGAAGGATAATACCCAGGTGGGTAGACATGTCCATTTTCTACAAACCATTTGTGACCAAACCAATAAATGTGTGGTTTTTCATTTGGTCTATAATATAGATAGCCATGTCTCACAAGCTCATCAATTGCGATTTGTGCCAAAACAGCTTTACGAATTAACCGTGGACCATTTCTACAGATAGTCTGCTTCTCTATACCTGGGAAAGGATTTTGTGGATTATAGGTTCTGGCAAGATATTGAAATAAGGATTGAGCGTACTCAAAACGCACCTGCTCTTCTGACTTCTCGCCAAATAATCGGAGTGACTCTTCCAAATAGTATCCCATAAGCGTAATAGCCGATCCCAGTATCGATTCCGAAATTTTTCTCGTTGCTTCCTCGTTTTCATCACCATAAAGATAAAAATGAAACAGAGCCGCAATTCTAGAAGCGTTATTCATAAATTTGCTTACTACATCTTTGACGCTTTGGTACTTGCCTGTTTCCGAAATGTTTGCTTCAAGATCATTAGCTGCATGAAACCACAGCCTTTTGGCTGACTCATCAAATTCTAAACAGATGATTTTCTGCTCCTGTGTACAGGTGCTTGAAAATTGACACAGCTGTTTCATCCTTGTATTGAAGTCTTCTAAATCGAAATTGATAAATGACTCACTTATACTCCGAAAACCTTGTGTGCTTTGTGGATAGCACACCAACATACGGGCTAATAACCCACTACCTCGAATCATATTTTCCTTCTTAACTATTGCCTCCGTGAACAGGTCTGGTTGCACAGAAAAAGAGCAACTTAAAATATTATCGACGTCATAAGAGCCAGATTGACGGTCAACATGAATTTTCTCACCATCCCAAAGTGTATTAAGCAATGAAGTATGTTTGGTAGTCATGTTTTTTAGAACACTCCCAGCTTCAGTCGTTACATACAAGCCTCCTACTTTCGATTGGCCTAATTGAAAAGTCAGAGCCTCAATTGTGGCGTCATCAAACACAATTCTACTTATTTGTTCTTCAGTTGGTTTCTCCGATTCAAGTTCCCTCAGTTTGGCACTATAAACATCGATGTTACCCGCGTCATTTTGATTAATCGCTTTCTTCAGCTTTTTCATGAGCTCAGAATAGCGCAAATCCCAAACAGTCTGCTTACTCTTATTACTAAAAATAATCTGTTGATTCATAACACTTAATTCGTTATCAAACTGTCTGATACCCTTCATAAACAGATTTAAGGTACTGGTTTTACGCTCTCCTGAATCAGCAATGGTGCAAACATACAAGTTGCTTGGGATAGTCATTCCTATAGGCAACCTCACTTTAACAAAGGACTGCATAGCAGTTGACAACGCTGTCAGCATAGAAGAAACAACTATCGGCATAGGCGATTGAATCTGGTTTTGCACACTTCTAGCAAGATTGCTTAACTTGGGGTGTAAACAAAGATGTAACTTAGATTCGTGGAAGTTAGCATTCATTTTTCGCTCCCTTCGTACGTAAGTCAAAACGCTTAGCTTTCAGTGCTTCTAGCCATTCTTGAACTTCTTCTTTTACCCAGCGATTTTTTCGTTCTCCAAATTTTACTGGTCTAGGAAAAGTTGCATCGTAATACTTACTTTTAGGATTTAATCGGTCATAAACTCCAGTTCTTGAGAGAGGGGTAATTTGTAGTACATCCTGTAAACTGAGATAAACCTGCTGTTCTTGTATAGAGTGTTTGGACTCATTCGAAATATTAGTAGCCATATTATGCTCCTTTAAAATTAAAAAAGTTTGTTCCGGAACAAGACTAATTCTGCCAAATAATCTTTTATATTTCATGGTCCTAAAGTTGAAATATTGACCCAAAATAATATTTAAATTTGGGCAATAATTATAATTGACTAAAAAAAATACATATATTTCAATATACTAAATTTAATCTTTGACCCAAAATTTCTCTTATTTTGGGCGTTTAGGATAAATCAACGCAGCCACTCTCTTAAAATCATCCTCACAGGGATAGTCTCTTTTATCATCTTCGTCGACTCTCGTGAATTTTTCTATAAAGCTATTTAGATCGTATTCTTTATCCATTTGGTCAATACAATAAAAGCAAATCTCCTTAAACAAATTATTCAGTCCAATACTTGCCCTTTGGGAATGGAATCTTCCCTTAGGTTCTTTCCTAATAAGCCTTTTGAGGATTTTCAGTTTTTTTCTTTATCCTTCCCAATTACACATCCAAGTTCTTTTTTGAGATACTCAGTTAACTCATCATCCGCTGGATATTCTCCTTTTAAATTTGGAATATTTTTCCCGGATGAGTCAATCAAATCAAGCAGTACCCTTGTTGTATAAGTAAATTGGTGTCTTTCATTTAAAGGAAAAGCAAAAATCGAGTCTGCCTCTTTTTTCCTAATCTTAAAGTGTAACTCCCTTTTTATTAATCTAACATCTTCATTAAATAAGTAAAAATCTTTTTCATTAAATCTAATTGATTGATTTATTTCTGATTTATAATGGAAAATATTAGCCAAAACAGCTGTAGGGAGGTCTTCTAATCCACTATAGAATTTAGATATATGTAACAATTCATTGTTGTAGCTTACATAAAAATTTCTAGAGAAAATTTCATTAATTCTTTTTCTATATCTAATATCATCAAGAATATTGAAAGTTATACTCGCTTTTTCCCTTGTTTCTTTCACAATGGGAGATGATAGAATTTTTTTAGAATCAAAGCCTTTCTTAAATAGGACTCTATTCACATCAATTGGATTAATTTTGTTAATTAATTGGTATAAATTATATTCAAGGGTTTTAGGTTGGTATTCATCGATTTCTAACTTTTTTAAACCTAAGGGCTTTTCACCGATTTGATGGCTAAGGTTTTCTGAAGCATTTATATTCATTGAAGGATCAGATTTTTTTAAACTGTTTTTTTCTGATGTTAGGTATGGGATGTTAATGATTTCAGCTTCTTTTGGCTTCCGTTCTGGATCAGAGGTCCTCCATGGCGTTTTTGTAGTATGCTTTTTAAGCCACTTATATACCAAATTGTTTTCAGGTAGTTCACGATTTATTCTTCGTATTTGCTGTTTTGAAAAATATGGCGAGAATTCAAAATAATTTCCCTCATCACTATTAATCTGAAAAAAAATTACGTTTTCTATAGAAAGTGGAGTAGAGAATAACTTATTCGTTAAGAACTGGTTAAATTTATTTTGAATTTTTATTCCTTCAAAGTGATTTTCATGAAGCCTTGAAAAAAGAAGATTATATGCCCTCCTCCTTAATAATTCATCGGTAAGGGCATCATCCTCTCCTTGAAATGACACAGAATATCTTGGAATTCTTTCATATTCTACTAATTCAAGTTCTGCTAAGAGATTTCTACTATAACTGTTCTCGTTCTGTTGATGTACTGCATCTAACTTAATAAAAATTGGAATTTTATATTCTCTAATTATTTCATAAACATCTTTGAAGTCTTTTGAGAATTCAGATATTAACTGAGTCCAATCATCTATTTTCTTTACTGTATTTTCCATAAAGCTCTTCTATATTCAATTTTTTTTTAAACATATATCACTAACTTGAAATAACCAAGCAGCCTACATAGCTGCTTTTTTTCTATTGTTATATCAAGGAGTTTTATATGTCAATTCAATGCCCGAATTGTAACTCACACAATGTCATTGAGCGTCAGATCGGTAAAACCGTTGGCGCACGTATTGGTGCTGTCAGTGGAGGAGTTTTGGGGGCTTCAGGAGCTTGGACTGGTGCAGAAACTGGTGCTGTGGTAGGCGCAGCATTCGGGCCAGTTGGCTTAATAACTGGCTCAATTGCTGGAGCTTTGTTTGGTGGTTTGGTAGGTTCAGTTTCAGGCAGTATTGCTGGTAGCAAGGTTGGGGAACAGTTAGATGGTTCTGTTTTAGACCTTTATCGCTGCTTAGACTGCGACACAGAATTCAATTAAGGGGGCATCATGGCTCATGATATTCAGACAATGGCCTATACAGGCAAGGCACCGTGGCACAACTTAGGCAATCATTTGCCTGAGAAACAACCTATCGAAGTATGGGCAAAGGCTGCAGGGATGGATTGGAGAATCCAGGAATCAACTGTGCGCTATGATGTTGAGATGCCTGAGTTGGGTCACCAATCTCTAATTATGCCTTTTGAGGATCACAAGGTTCTGTTTCGTTCTGATAACAAGCAACCCTTGTCTGTGGTAAGCAAACGTTATCAGGTAGTGCAACCACAGGAGGTTTTAGAGTTCTATCGTGATTTAACCGAGCAGGCAGGCTATGAGTTGGAAACGGCAGGTGTCTTAAAATCAGGACGCAAGTTTTGGGCTCTAGCACGAACAGGTAAGGAAGCTGTTTTAAAAGGCAATGATGTGGTTAAAGGCTATCTTCTCTTGGCTACGTCATGTGATGGTACTCTGGCTACAACCGCCACACCGACAACTATCCGTGTAGTTTGTGCCAATACGCTTGCGGTTGCCTTAAATGGTACTTCTACCTCGATTAAAGTACCACATAATACAAGCTTTGATGCTGAAGATGTTAAACGCAGATTAGGCATGGCAATAACTGGCTGGGATTCGTTTATGTACCGCATGAAAATGCTGTCAGAACGTAAAATCAAAAACCATGAAGCCATGCATTTCTTTATGCGGGTACTCTGTAACTCAGATAATCTCAAAACAGGTGCAGGCTTAACTAATGAACGCGCTCTAGCTAAGGTTCAAGACCTGTACAACGGTCATGGTCGTGGGATGCAAGTCAGCGCTACCAAAGATACCGCGTGGGGTTTGTTATGTGCTATGACTGAGTATGTAGACCATGAACGACGTGCTCGCTCTAACGAATATCGTTTAGATAGTGCATGGTTTGGTCAAGGTGCCGCTCTTAAACAACGCGCTTTAGACCATGCTCTTGAACTGGTCGCATAAGTCGTCTGTTGTTCAGTTGACCTCTCTTTTACCTTAAATCAAACTAATAAAGCCCTTGTATCCCAAAGGATACAGGGGCTTTATTTTTGTATAGAAAGGAATTTTTAAATGAATACTTTGGTAGCTCAAACCAAAACTTCTCATCATGCTAAACCCCTCCGTTTGGTAGAAACCAAACAGATGGAACGTGATAAATGGCTTGCTGTTCGTCAATCGGGTATTGGCGGTTCTGATGCAGCAGCTGCAATTGGGTTGAACCCCTACAAATCCCCTTTGGCACTGTGGATGGAAAAAACAGGCCGAGGGGAAATGTTGCCACAGATTGATATTGAGGATGATACCCAGCCTGTTTATTGGGGAACTATCTTAGAACCAATTGTTGCTAAACATTACAGTAAACGTACTGGCAATAAGGTACGTCGGGTTAATGCCGTACTTCAGCATCCAACTATTCCCTTTATGCTGGCTAATCTTGACCGTGAAATTGTCGGCAACACTGACGTACAAATCTTGGAGTGTAAAACTGCAGGAATGAATGGGGCAAAACTATGGAAAAACGGCATACCTGACTATATTCAAGTTCAGGTTATGCATCAATTAGCGGTAACCGGCAAACAGGCTGCTGATGTGGCTGTTCTAATTTGTGGCCAAGATTTGCAGATTCATCGTATTGAACGTGATGAAACTATGATTGAAAACCTAATTAAGCTGGAGCGTCAGTTTTGGTATTACGTTGAAAACGATATCGCTCCACCAGCTGATGGCTCTATGTCAGCAGAGCAGGCTCTCCGTTGTCTATTTCCAAATGATGACGGTGAGGTTGTTGATTTAACTGCTGATGCAGATTTGAATCATGTGTTTGATGACTTGCAAGAAACCCGGCAACTACTGAAGTCTATCCATGCAGACGAAGCCAAAATGCAGCAACGGTTGATTCAGGCAATAGGTACAGCTGCTCACGCAAGGTTTCGAAATGGCTCGATCAGCTATAAACGTAGCAAGGACAGCATGGTTTTAGATAGTAAACGTATGGCTGCTGAAAACCCTGATTTGGCTCTTCAATACCAAATCCTGAAAGCTGGCAATCGCCGCTTCTTACTCAGTAATAAAACTGCATAAACCAACAGACGGCCTGACGGTCGTCTGTTTTTATTCAAAAAGGAATCACTATGTTAAAAGGACTAGCATTAACACCGCCTGTCATTGGTCGTATCAGCATTGGTAAAGTCGAAGAGAAGAACGGTAAAAATGTACCCGTTAAAGATGATGAGTTTACCATTACTACCCAAGTACAAAAGCATGGCAAATGGATACCACATCCGATTAATGAACAACTGCGTAAAGCCAATGAAAAGCTCCGTTCCATCCCGGTAATGCTGCTTTTTGATGACCCCGATTTAAATTTACGTGCCCAATACAGTTTGTTTGACCGACAAACAGGTCGCCCGATCTGTGTTGGTAATGGCGAATCCTGTAAGCGTACCACTCCTGAAGGGGTTAAATCAGAATACTGCCCTAGTCCCAATTCCTGCCCGATAGGTGCAAATGGTCAATGCAAACCTTATGGTCGTCTGAATGTACGAATCGGTGAGGATGATGAAGTGGGTAGTTTTATCTTCAGAACCACAGGGTTTAACAGCATTCGTACATTGGCATCTCGACTGCATTATTTCTCTGCTTTATCAGGCAAGAAACTGTCCACTCTGCCTCTAGAGCTCAAGCTACGTAGCAAATCAACCACGATGTCTTTTCGTACACCAATTTACTATGTGGATTTGGTCATCCGGGAAGGAATGACTCTGAATCAAGCTATCAATGAAGCTCATAAAACCTACGAAGAGCGTATTCAAGCTGGTTTTAAGCAGGAAGCTTTAGATGAAGCCGCTCGAAACGGTTTTGCTGCGGGAGCATTTGAAGAAAATGAGGAAGACGGCGTAGCGATTGTTGAAGAGTTCTACCCTGAAAAAACCGCCATTTCGGTACGGGAAGGTTCTCAATCTGCCATTACTTTGGCTGAAAAGATTGCGGAGAAAGCAGCTAATACCTAATTTAAGAAAGCACTATGCACAATCGCATGGTGCTTTTTTAAAACAAATAGATTCAATTTTTTTTGTTTAGGTAAAGGATATGAATAGAAATAACTGTGTACCTCCACGATATTTCCGATTCAGCAACTATATCGACCTTTTTCGTTTTTTAAACCACGAAAAATCAATGAGTTTCCATCATCTGATTTTAGGTTTTTAAATGTTATTGAATTATTAATATTAATAACAGTAAAGCGATAACTCAGGTTGATACCTACTTAACCTAAATCACGAAGGACAAACCAATATGCATAATACAAGACCCATTCTTCCTAAAATTCAGTCGGAACACCTCAAATTGAATCAACCACACCCTGATTTCTTCAGTAAGGATTATGCATTTAACAAAGACCATGAAATTGCAATCAACTCATTGATTAGTAATTTATTCTCTTCATACTCCAAGATTCTACCTATCAGAGTAGATTTCTATGTCAAAAAAGAGTTTACCGATAAGTATGGTTATTTTGACCTAAGATTTTGGCTAACTAAGTTTCGTAACAATATCCGTAAGAACAAGCTGTTTGAACATTACATTACCTATATCAGCAAAATAGAGTATGCACCTTTGACAGGTTGGCATTGTCATATGGTCTTATTCTTTAATGGACAGAGGGTACAAAATGACATCATTTATGCAAATAGTATCTGTCGTTATTGGGAAAATGTGATTACAAAAGGTATAGGACGAGCATACAGTTCTAATTTGGCTCGTATGAATGAAAACACATGGCAATCTGAAGATATAGAGAATGAACGGTATATCTTGGGTCTGGTCATTGGATATTCGGATCATGATAATATCAATAAACTCAGACAGATTTGCTATTACCTTGCTAAGGAAACACAGTCGGATTTGCAACAACAGAAATATTTACCTAAACACATGCGGGCCTTTAATACAGGTCATGTTCCTTTAGGTAATGCAGACCGAACTATCCCAAGAGGACGAAAGAGAACGCATCTTTATACCCAGAATCCAGAAAGAAGCCGTGCTTTGGAAGAAATGAGAAGAAAAGGGACTATCAGCTATAAAAATCGATATTAAATTCTAAATAAAACTCGGTTAGATGATAATAATATCAGTTGGTGTAGTTCAGAATTCAGTATCATCCTATCTTATAGTGATGAATGAACGAATAGAATGGAACAAATCAAGGGAAGAAGGTTATTTTTTACCCCCCTTAATGAACCTACGGAAAAACACCTTGGATACATTTCACTAATCGGATAAGCTCAATAAAATCTTACTTTACACCATGATAAAAACAAGCTATCTTGAAATATGTAACTTTAATCAAGATGGCTTGTTTATGAGTAAAAATCTAGGAACACATGGTGGAGCTAGGAAGGGGGCAGGACGTAAGAAGACTGGAATAGAAACAATAGTCAAAAGAATCCCTGTCATTATTGAAGCACGCGTAAATGAGATGATTGAAGCATTGTCTGATGAGATTCCTCGTAGCACATGCTTACCACTAGATGCAATGCCAATAGACACTTCTCATTCTGATATTTCAATCCCGCTAGGTGTAGAAAGAATTCCAGCCGGCTTCCCTTCCCCTGCTCAAAGTTATATTGAGGATACACTCAATTTTAATGAATACCTGGTTAGTAATCCCTCTGCAACGTTTGCAGTACGAAGCGGTGGACTATCCATGCTTGATGCTGGGATAAATAAAGATGATGTTCTAGTTATAGACCGTTCTGTTCCATTCAAACATGGTGATATTGTCATGGCTGATTTGGGTAATGAATTCACGATTAAGAGATTGGTTAAAACTAAAACAGGTTTTGAACTTCATTCTGAAAATGCTTCAGGAGAATATCCTAATTTCATTCCCAAAGAGGGGGACAACTGGAGCATTGTAGGTGTCGTAACGTTTGTTTTAAAAGATGTTAGGACAGGCAAGTAATGTATGCTCTTATTGATGGAAACAGCTTTTATTGTTCATGTGAAAGGGTTTTCCGGCCTGATTTAAAAAATGTGCCAATTGTGGTGTTATCCAATAATGATGGCTGTGTGGTGGCACGCTCACGTGAGGCAAAAGCACTAGGCATCAAAATGGGAGTACCTTATTTTCAGATAAAACATTTGGTCCGACAAGGATATTTGAAAGCATATTCGTCAAATTACGAACTATATGCTGATTTATCGCGAAGAATGATGAATACAATTGCCTCGCTTGTACCAGAAATCGAAGTTTATTCGATAGATGAATGCTTTGCCGATATGCGAGGATTGAATCAACTTGCACAGAGGGGATTAGAAATCAAAGAGCGTGTCTTGCAATGGGTCGGCATACCTACATGTGTCGGTATTGCCCCCACAAAGACATTAGCTAAATTTTCGAATCATCTTGCAAAACGCTATCCTAGGCATTTCAATGGTGTAGTAGTCTGGGATGATTGGTCAGCAGAAATCCAAACCCGTGCCTTACGCAGCGAACCGGTATCTGAAATCTGGGGAATTGGGAGAAAATTATCTGCTCATTTAGCCCAACAGAATATTCAGACGGCCTATGATTTCGTTAAGGCTGATACACAGACACTGAGAGCAAGATACGGCGTTACTGTTGAACGAATACAGAGGGAAATGCAAGGTATTCCATGTGTGGAATTTGAACCCATCCCCCCTGTTAAAAACAACTCATTCGTAGCCGTAGCTTTGGAAAGCCCGTTCAAGATATAGATACCCTCAGTTCAGCACTTACACATCATGCTTCAGCAGCAGCAGAGGCATTACGCAAGGAACATACCGTAGCAAATACAATTGCCGTGTTCATCCACACAAACCGATTTAAAGAAGAGCCACAATATTCCAATTACCGTATCATGGCTCTCGTAAAAGGCAGCTCTGATACGATGGAATTAAACAGACTTGCTCAACATCTTTTAAAACACATATACCGTGCAGGCTATAACTACAAAAAGTGTGGTGTAGAATTGTCTGGTATAGAAAATGAAACCGTTGAGCAACTGGACTTTTGGCATTCAGAAAACACCACAAGAAGCAAAGCCATGATGATGTGTTGGGATGATTTAACCCAACGCTTTGGCAGAGGAAGCCTTAAGTTAGGTAGTGAGCTATATAGTGAAGACTGGAAAATGACACGAGATAATCTTAGCCCATGTTTTACGACTAGAATAGAGGATTTGATAGTCGTATAGAAAAAGCATTTTATTATCAACTATAATGTTTGAAATTTTACCGTACGGGAAACCAATTATGTCAGCATTAAGCACCTTACTAGAGCAGTTTGAAAAAGCCACGCTGAGCCAACGTGATAAAGGCACTTCTTTTGAAAATCTCATTATTAAATTCTTTCAGTTTGAGCCTTATTACAAAAGCCAATATTCAAACGTACAAACTTACGCTCAATGGATTGAGGAGCATGGTGCTTCACTTGGTTTAGAAAACAAAACAGATGCAGGTATTGATTTAGTCTTAACGAGTAATACAGGCGAATTTCACGCTGTACAATGCAAAAATTATTCTGCTGACTACAGCATTCAAAAGAATGACATCGACAGCTTCTTTACTGCTTCAGGTAAGCAATGGTTTACCCATCGCTATATTGTGACTACTACAAATAAATGGTCCAAAAATGCAAGAGAGGCTTTAACCAATCAACAAATCCCTGTTTCAGTTATCAATTTGGAAGATCTAGAAAACAGCCAAATTGATTGGTCGCAATTTCAAATCAAAGATAAACCTGTATTAAAAGCAAAAAAAGGCTTACGCCCACATCAACAAAGTGCTTTAAAAAGTGTTGAAACCCGATTTAATGGAGGAGAAACACGCGGTAAGCTGATTATGGCTTGTGGTACGGGTAAAACGTTTACTGCGCTGAAAATCGCTGAAAAAATGGCTGGTAAAGGCAAGCGGGTACTCTTCCTAGTACCAAGCTTATCATTGTTGAGCCAAACCTTACGCGAATGGAATCAAGACACAGAAACACCATTGATTAACTTTGCTGTTTGTTCAGATAGCGATGTAGGCAAAAAACACAATGAAGATAGCGTCCTAGCCAATCTTAGCGATTTACAATTTCCAGCAACAACTAATGCCAAAAGCCTTGCAAACGCAGTACACGTGGTAGAGCAAAAAAATAAACAGCAAACCATGACTGTTGTTTATTCCACTTATCATTCCATTGACGTGATTCACCAAGCTCAATCACTGCATAATCTGCCTGAGTTTGATTTAATCATTTGCGATGAAGCACACCGCACTACCGGTGCGACGTTTGATGGAGAAGACGAATCTGCTTTTGTCCGCATACACGATGCTGACTACATCAAAGGCGCAAAACGGTTGTATATGACTGCTACTCCGCGTATCTATGGAGAAGTCGCTAAAACAACCGAAGGCGTGGTTTTGTATTCTATGGATGACGAAACCCATTTCGGCAAAGAGTTTTTCGTTCTAACATTCTCCCAAGCCGTTTCAGACGGCCTATTGGTCGATTATAAAGTTATTGTCTTAGCCATTGAAGAAAGTCATATCCAACGCCGCATCCAAAACCTACTCACTGACGGCAACAATGAACTCAAAGTCGATGATGCCGCCAAAATTGTAGGCTGCTGGAAAGCACTTTCAAAATACGGACTAAGCGGCGAAGAAGGTGCACTGTACAATCCAATGCGACGTGCCGTTGCCTTCTGCCAAGTCATTGAGAAAGAATACAAAGGCAGCAAACACAAAGTCAGTTCAAAACTAATTGCCGAAATGTTCCAAACCGTGATTGAAGAATACCAGCAGGCAGAACGTACTGCCTTGCTCAAACAAAATCCCGATTTGAAACTGCCACCGCAACTGGCCATGACCTGTCAAGCCGAACATGTGGACGGCAGTATGAACGCAGGTGAAAAAGAGAGTAAGCTACAATGGCTAAAAGCACCCGAAGGACTACCCGAAAATACCTGCCGCATCCTTTCCAATGTCCGCTGCCTGTCTGAAGGCGTGGACGTACCTGCACTAGATGCCGTGTTATTCCTTACTCCTCGCAACTCCCAAGTTGATGTCGTGCAGTCGGTCGGCCGCGTCATGCGCCGTGCCGAAGGCAAACAACAGGGCTACGTTATCCTTCCTGTCGTTATCCCAGCAGGTGTAGAAGCCGAAGACGCATTAGACAAAAATGAAAACTACCGAGTTGTCTGGCAGGTACTCAATGCCCTACGTGCACACGATGACCGCTTCGATGCCATGATTAACAAATTGGAGTTCAACGGCAAAGACACCCAGAAAATGGAAGTTATCGCCATTGCCGACAAAGTTTCTCCCAAGATCAAACGAAGCAGCAAAAAAGACCAAACCTTACGCGAAACCAAGGCTAGCTACAGCATAGGCAGCCCCACCACACCCACGCCAGTACAAGAAAGCTTCCAATTCGAAATCGGCGAAATCGAACGCGCCCTCTACGCAAAAATCGTCAAAAAATGTGGCAACCGCCACCATTGGGAAGACTGGGCAGACGACATTGCCAAAATTGCCCGCACCCATATTGACAGCATCAACGCCATTCTAGAAAACCCTGCCAACGAAGCCGAACGCACAGCCTTCGAGGCCTTTGCTGCCGAACTGCGCGATGACCTCAATAACGCCGTCAGCGACGAAGAAATTATCGAAATGCTGGCGCAGCACATGATTACCAAACCTGTGTTCGACGCACTATTTTCCGATTACAGCTTCGCCGAACACAACCCCATGAGCCGCGCCATGCAGAAAGTGCTGGATTTATTGCAGCAGAAAAACCTCCACAAAGAGCGCAATACCCTGCAATCCTTCTACGACTCCGTCCACCTGCGTGCCAGCGGCATCGAAACCGCCGAAGGCAAACAAAAAATCGTCGTGGAACTCTACGACAAATTCTTCCGTAACGCCTTCCCGCGCATGACAGAACGGCTCGGCATCGTTTACACGCCCGTCGAAGTCGTCGATTTCATCATCAAAAGCGTGGAAGACGTCTTGCAGCACGAATTCAAAAGCAGCCTGCAAGACAAAGGCGTGCACATCCTCGACCCCTTCACCGGCACAGGCACCTTCATCACCCGCCTGCTGCAAAGCGGCATCATCCCGCACGACAGGCTGCCTGAAAAATACAAAAGCGAAATCCACGCCAACGAAATCGTCCTGCTCGCCTACTACATCGCTGCCATCAACATCGAATCCGCTTACCACGGCATACTGACAGGCAACATTGACGGGAATGTTTCAGACGACGTTCCCTACGTTCCCTTTGAAGGTATCTGCCTGACCGACACCTTCCAAATGTACGAAAAAGGCGACATGCTGGACGAAATGCTCGTAGACAACAGCGCACGCCGCAAACGGCAGAAAGCCTTGGACATCCGTGTCATTATCGGCAATCCGCCGTATTCCGCAGGGCAGGAATCCGCTAATGACAACAACGCCAATGTGGAATACCCGCATTTGGACAAAAGGATTGCGGATACATACGCTGCAAACTCTTCTGCCACCTTGCAAAACAAGTTATACGACAGCTATATCCGCGCCATCCGCTGGGCGAGCGACCGCATCGACAACAAGGGCATAATCGGTTTTGTAACCAACGCCGGCTGGGTAGAAGCCAATACCGCAGACGGCCTGCGCAAATGCCTGGCCGACGAATTTTCCAGCCTGTATATCTTTCATCTGCGCGGCAACCAACGTACATCGGGCGAACGCTCACGCAAAGAAGGCGGCAAAATTTTCGGTTCTGGTAGTCGTGCGCCGATAGCCGTTTCCATCCTCGTCAAAAACCCCGCAGCCAAAAAGCGCGGCCAAATTTACTTCCACGACATCGGCGACTACCTCAGCCGCGAGCAGAAATTGGCAACCATCGCCGAACTGGGCAGCATTCAAGGCATTTCAGACGGCATCGGCTGGCAGCAGATTATCCCTGACGGCTTCAACGACTGGCTCAACCAGCGCGACCCGAATTTTGATAAATACATCAGCTTGGGGGATAAGAAAGATAAAAACGCACTGGTAGTGTTTGAGAACTACTCGTTAGGCGTGGCAACAAATCGCGATGTATGGGTTTACAACTTTTCAGATAGCCAATTGAAACAAAATATGCGAAGTACGATTGATTTTTATAATTCCGAAGTCAGCCGGTTTCAGGCTGCCTGTGCAAGGCTACCTGAAAACGAACAGCCTGATATTGATACATTCATTGATGCAAACCCGTTAAAGATTAGTTGGACGGTTAATCTGAAAAATGATTTAGGCAGGTTAAGAAAATCGCAATTTACTAACGATTGTGTTGTAACAGGCTTATATAGACCGTTCACAAAGGAAAAACTATTTTTTAATAAACAATGGGTTGAGCGTACTTTGCAGATTCCTAAAATTTTTCCGAATTTGAAAGCCGATAGATCGTCTGAAAATGCAGTTATCAGCGTAACGGGGCGCGGTGCAACCAAAGAATTTTCTGCCCTGATTACCAACGAAATCCCCGATTTGGAGATGATTTCAAAAGGGCAGTGCTTCCCGAAAGACTTGTATGAAATTGAAGACGCAGTAAGCCCGAACGAACGAACGAACGAACGAACGAACGAACGAACGAACGAACGAACGAACGAACGAACGAACGAACGAACGAACGAACGAACGAACGAACGAACGAACGAACGAACGAACGAACGAACGAACGA
>NZ_LAEI01000055.1:0-99496 GCF_001618065.1 Neisseria flavescens | reverse complement strand
GGTACGGAAAAACTGATCAAATGGGACGGCAATAAATATATGTTGATTTGGGAACGAGACGGTGGCAATCCGCGCATCATGATGCAGTTTGGTACCGAGAAGAAAGACGGAACGAAGCGTAGCGAAGTCGAAATCCTCGCTATCTGGGATACCGTATTGCCAACTTTAAAACCAATTAAGTAAATTTGATAAGGAAGGCCGTCTGAAAAATACCATGTTTTTTTCAGACGGCCTTTTTATAATTTTGATGCTATCTAGAAAATATTTTTGGTGGCATTCAATGTTATGATGATGCATTATTGAATATGTCAGCGGCTATAAGGCATAAGGCCGTCTGAAATATAAGGACAACTGATGATAAAAATTGAAAATCTGTATTTTCATTACGATGAACGGCAAGTGCTGCATGATATTTCGGTACAGCTTCCTCAAGGCAGTATTACAGGGCTGATTGGGCCGAATGGCGCGGGCAAATCGACGCTGATGCGATGTATGGCTGGTTTGGAGAATCCAAGTAGTGGGAAGGTTCTTTTAGATGGGCAGCCTGTTTTAGAAAACCCTCGCGAGAGTTATGCCAAATTAGGCTATTTGCCTGATATTTTTGGATTGCCGCAGAATCTTACTGTTTTGGAATGTTTGACTTATGCTGCCAGTTCGCGCGGGGTTCCAGAGAAAAATTTGCCTGAAATTTTGAGTGAAACTGTCCAACTTTTGGGTTTGGAGGATAAGCTTGGTAGTTTTATCAGTGAGCTTTCGCGAGGTCAAAAGCAACGCGTAGGTATTGGGCAGGTCATTATTCACAAGCCGAAATTTTTATTGTTGGATGAACCCGCTAGCGGCCTGGATCCTGAGGCACGGCATGAGTTGTCGTTATTGCTGCTTAAATTGCAGAAGGAAGGTATGACGATATTGGTATCCAGCCACATTTTGTCTGAATTGGACGAATATTGCAGTCATATGCTTGTTATTAAGCAAGGCAGAATTCAGGCGTTCCAGGCACTGCAGGATGAAAATACTGATCGTCAAACTGTGCGCCTGTGTTTTGCAACTGAGGAAATCAGTGTTGCGGCAGGTGTATTGCAAGGATTGGATTACGTTTATGATGTAAAAGTAGATGATTCTGCATTGTTGGTATTAATTGATTCAGGCGATGAGGCACGTGTACGGCTTATCCGTGATGTTGTGTTGAGGGATTTGGCGTTGAGTGGGGCAGATATTGTGAAAACTACTTTGCTGCAAAGTTATCAAAACAGTTTGCAGGTCAAAAAACAGGGAGAGGCTGCATGAATCGTATCAAACCGCCAAAAATCATGGTAAACGCAGAGTTCCAACGATTGCTATGGTTGAATTTAAACTGGGGTATGGCTGCCGGTATATTTATTTTGTATGGACTGTTTGCTATAACCAAACGAGAAGGTACTGAATGGTCAGAGTATTTAATCATAACGAGTGGGTTTGGTTTGGCTCTGTCAGCTTTGGCCGGTTATATTTTGATAGAAAGGAGTTTTAAACAAGATATATCTTCCAATGCATTTGACCAGTTACGAATGTCTTCTTTATCGGCATGGCAAATGGCTTATTCACGAGTTTTGGCTGCGCCCATTTTGGCATGGGTGGGGTTTGCGATAGGATGGTTGGTATTGGGTTTGGGAGTACTACTCGATAGTGGAGAAACTCCTCAATTACTGTATTCCTTTGCAACTATCCCATTTACTGCATGGACGGTTGCCTGTTTGATCGTTGTCAACGCGTTACAGTTTGGGCGCGGTCCACGGCAATATACAGGCTCAATACTGCAGCTAATCCTACTGTATATCGTATGCATGGTTTTCTTCTCTGATTTTTCAAGCGCAGCATCAGAGGCATTTTACTCTGAGGGAAATCGTAGCGAATTTCACAGTGCCCTTATGAATTATGATATTACAAACATGCCTTTGGAACTTTTAATTTCAGCAGGCATGGGTGCAGTTTTCTCAGCGATAGCAGTATATGCCGCTATGGCATGGAAACTTTACTTGCAATCTCCAAGGCGCGTGTTCCTGATTTTGACAGTCTTATCGCCTATTTTATATTGGTGGGCTTTAGCAGATAAAAATGTATTTTGGTGGATGGCATCCGTCAATTATTCAGGTTTGGCTTTAGTTTCTTTGGTTGTACAGGATTTTCGGTTTCAATCGCTAAGTAAGAAAGCTCGATGGTATGACATCCCTGCCTGGTGGGTATTGTTGCCCCTGGCGATCATATCCTCGTTTATGTTGGCTGGTGGTGTACTGTTGATACCGTTTATACAAATCGGTTGTTTGGTTTGTATACTATTAATTTGCTGCAATATGAGAGCAACTCACTTTAATAGTATTACACTGGGGTTATCTGTGTTTTTGTTAGCCCGTTCGCTGTGGGCACTTGCATTTTAGAAATACCGACAAGAGCTTTGCAAAATTCTCTAAGTATCTTGGTAGAAGTTTAGGGGATTTTAGAAAGATCTTAGGCCGTCTGAAATATTTTTCAGACGGCCTTTTTACTTCCTTAGAATTTTATCTGCCCGACTGTTCCCACACGTTTTGCAAGTAGGCGTAGGTCAGCTCGGCGGTATCGGACACCAGCGCGATGTCGCTGCCCAAGTCTTCGGCTTTGCCCACGCCGATGGGCAAGGCGCCGGCGGCTTTGATGGCGGCGACGCCGGCGGCGGCGTCTTCGATGCCGATGCAGCGGCGGATATCCGCGCCCACGCCCTCGGCTGCGGCGAGGAAGATGTCAGGGGCGGGTTTGGAATGCGCGACGGCGGCAGGGTCGGCAATGGCGTCGAAGAAGTGGGTCAGCCCCATGCGTTCGAGCAGGAACGGGCCGTTTTTACTGGCGGACGCGAGGGCGATTTTTTTGCCGTTTGCTTTCAATGTTTCCAGCAGGGGCAAAATGCCGGGGTATACGTCTTCGGGTTTGACTGCCTGAATCATCTCGACGTAGTTGTCGTTTTTACGGCGGGTCTGTTCGGCAAACTCGACTTCGCTGACGGTTTTGCCGCCGTGCGCGAGGATGCGTTTGAGCGAATCGTCGCGCGATACGCCTTTGAGCTGCTCGTTAAACTTGCGGTCGATGCTGATGCCCAGTTCTTCGGCAAGCTTTTTCCATGCGCGGTAGTGGTATTCGGCGGTGTCGGTAATGACGCCGTCGAGGTCAAATAGGACTGCGGTAAAAGTCATTTTGTGCCCTCCTTATTTTTCCAACGCGACAGTGTGGCTGCCGTTGAGCGTGATGTCTTTACCGTACACCTGCAAATCTAGCGGCTCGCCTTTGAGCAGGGTGAAGACAACGTTTTCTTTGCCGACGGCGACTTTAATCAGACGGCCTCGGTAGTTGATGTGGAAGGCGTAGCCTGTCCATGCGCTCGGCAGGAACGGTGCGAAGCTGAGTTTGCCACCCCAGGTTTTCATTTGGGCGAAACCTTGGACGATGGCGAGCCACGAGCCGGTCATAGAAGTAATGTGCAGGCCGTCTTCGGTGTCGTTGTTGTAGTTGTCCAAGTCCAGGCGGGCAGTGCGCTGGTACATTTCCACGGCTTTTTCTCTTTGCCCAGTTCGGCGGCGAGGATGGAGTGGATACATGGAGACAACGAGCTTTCGTGCACGGTCATCGGTTCGTAGAAGTCGAAGTTGCGGCGTTTTTCGTCCATGCTGAAACGATCGCCGAAGAAGTAGATGCCTTGCAATACGTCCGCCTGTTTGATGAAGGGCGAACGCAGGATTTTGTCCCACGACCATTTCTGGTTGAGCGGCAAATCATCGGGCGAAAGCGCGGACACGGGGCGGATGTCTTTGTCGAGGAAGCCGTCGTGTTGCACGAATACGCCGAGTTCTTCGTCATGCGGACGGTACATATTCTCGCTGATGTCCGCCCATTTTTCCAACTCGGCGGCGCTCACGTTCAAATCCGGACGCGGATATTTCGCCAGGGCTTCGCGGGTGTAATCCAATACCCATGCGGCGAGGGTGTTGGTGTACCAGTTGTTGTTGATGTTGTTTTCGTATTCGTTCGGGCCGGTTACGCCGTGAATCATGTATTTGCCGTTGCGTTTGGAGAAGTGGACGCGGTCCGCCCAGAAGCGGGACACTTCGACCAAGACTTCCAAGCCTTCTTTGGCAAGATAGCTTTCGTCGCCGGTATAGTTGGTGTAGTTGTAGATGGCGTAAGGAATCGCGCCGTTGCGGTGGATTTCCTCGAAGGTGATTTCCCATTCGTTGTGGCACTCGATGCCCGTAAACGTCACCATCGGATAGAGTGCGCCCGCCAAGCCTTGTTCGCGCGCGTTGTGCTGCGCCTGCGGCAGTTGGTTGCGGCGGTATTGCAGCAGGTTGCGGGTAACTTCGGGTTCCGCCAGTGCAAGGTAGAGCGGCACGGCGTAGGCTTCGGTGTCCCAATAGGTTGCGCCACCGTATTTTTCGCCGGTAAAGCCTTTCGGGCCGATATTCAGGCGCGCGTCTTCGCCGTAGTAGGTGGAGAACAGTTGGAACAGGTTGAAGCGGATGCCCTGCTGCGCTTCGTCGCTGCCTTCGATGACCACGTCGGCGATTTCCCAACGGTGCAGCCAGCCTGCTTTGTGCGCCTCCAGCAAGGTTTCAAACGCAACGCCTGCGATTTTTTCCGACAAGGCGCGGCCTGCGGCTTTCACTGCTTCCAAGCCCTGATAATCGCGGCTGGTGGTAACAATCACGCGTTTTTCAAAGGTTTCGGGCGTGCCGCCGACTTCGGCCTCGAAAGAATTGGAGACCTGCCAATCGGTTTGGCTGCCGCCGAGGGCTTTAAAGCTGCCAGTGAAGGTTTGCTCGGCGTTGACGATGAATTGTTCCACGCCGAAGGGATTGGCGACGGTTTGGGTGGCAATGTAGGAGCGGTCGTCTGAAACGCCTTTGTCCAATACCTGCCAGAATTTTTCTTCGTAGTTGGAGTCTTCGTTTTTCACGTCGGCGTCGATGATGGAATCGATGCGGACTTGGTGGGTTTTGCCGTCAACGGATACGGCTTCCCAGCGGATGAGAGCCAGCTCTTTTTGCGCAACGGACAGAAATTTGCACACATCGAAACGCACACCGAATACGGTGAACGAGCGACGTAACACACCGTGCTGCATATCGAGTTCGATGGAGAAGCCGGTAACATCGTTTTTCGCCAAGTCCACCTCTTGTCCATCGACAAAGATTTTGACTTTGCTGAAATTAAGCGCGTTGATGGCTTTGCCGAAATATTTTGGATAGCCGTTTTTCCACCAGCCAACGCGGGTTTTGTCGGGGAACCACACGCCGGCGATGTAGGTGCCCAAATGGCTGTCGGCGGAGTAGGTTTCTTCAAAGTTGCCACGCATGCCCATATAGCCGTTGCCCAAGCTGGTCAGGCTCTCTTGCAGCCGTTTGTGTTCTTTTTCCAGTTTTGCCGAACGCAGCGTCCAAGGGCTGATTTCCATGATTCTTGTATACATTTATGAAGCTCCTGTTATTAAAATTGTAAGTTCGGCAAAGGTTTCAGACGGCCTTTGCCGATGGTGTTGATGGATTATTCGCCGTGGGTCTCTTTAATCAGACATACTGAGAAGGCTCCCAGCAGCAAGACTGCGCCTGCAACCAAGAACATGGTTGCCTGATGGCTGCCCAGCATAGGGAAGAGGATAAAGCTCAGCAGAGAGGCGACGATCTGAGGCATACAGATAGAACCGTTAAACAGACCCAAATAAGTACCCATGTGTTTGCCGGAGAGGGCATTGGTTACAATCGTCAAAGGATAGGTAATGATACCGGCCCACGCAATACCGATTAAGGTATAAGACAACACCAGTGCGTATTGATTGCCGATGAAGAAAACGGAGAAGAAACCGAGCGCACCCAAAGCCAAGCAACCGAAATAACCGGCTTTATGGTATTGATTCGGTACTTTTGCCAGAATAAACGAACAGATAACGGCAGCAATGGATTGTACTGCCGCCAAAACGCCGTACCAGTTACCTGCTTCTTGGTAGCCTACGGAGGAGGCATCAGTTGTCTGCCAAACGTTTTCTGCAATCGCGCCTGCCGAGTAAGTCCACATATATTGGAAGGCAAACCAGCAGAAGAATTGTACCAAAGTAACCGTCCAAAACGCTTTAGGCGCAGTTTTCAAAAGTTCGAACCAGTTGGCTTTTTCCTGATTCGCGGCGACATCGATGCCGTGATAGCGGGCGTAGGTTTCCGGATCGTATTCTTTGACTTTGAAGATGGTGAACGCACTGGTAATAATCAGCAACGCTGCGCCCACATAGAATGCTACGACCACGGTCTGCGGCACGACGCCTTTTTCGGCCGTGTTCGCCAAACCGATATACGCAAACACAAACGGCAGAATCGCCGCCACAACCGCGCCCGTATTCGCTAAGAAACTTTGAATCCCGTAGGCGTAGCTTTTCTGCTCCTCGTTGACCATGTCGCCGACCATCATCTTAAACGGCTGCATCGCCATATTGGAGGATACGTCCAACAGCGCAATCATCAGCGCGCCAAACGACAAAGCTGCCAAAGAAGCGTAACCAAAACCGAAGCTTCCCGAGTTCGGCATCAGAATCATGACGATAACCGCAATCAGCGTACCGTAAAGCAGATAGGGCAGGCGACGGCCGCCCAAGCGAGGCATCCAAGTGCGGTCTGAGTAGTAGCCCACAATCGGCTGAACCAACATACCGGCCAGCGGCGGCAGAATGAAAAACCAGCCCAAATTGTGCGGGTCGGCGCCTAAAGTTTGAAAAATTCGGCTCATTTGTGAGCTTTGCAGGGTAAAGGCCGTCTGAACGCCGAGATAGCCGAAGCTCAGCATCCAAATCGTACTTTTTGCCAGTGACGGCAAACCTTGTTTTGCTGTTTTTTGCGTATTTTCCGACATGAGGTAAATCCTTTTTTTAAAAAGTATTTTTATTGAGAAATCTGAAAGGTTCCTTGGTGTGGTGTTCTCTGTCGTTATTGTTTGTGTGCGTACTTTCAAGGATATAGGTGCATTTTATGAAGCGCGCCGGATATTGGCAATGCCAGTTCAAGGATAAACTGGCTTAAATCAAATTTTCTGCGGTTTGGCATTGATACCGTCGGGCAATGAGGGTATCGGTTCGGCTCGGCGTATCTTTTGATGCTTATTTCTATTTTCAGACGGCATTTGAACAAGCAAGTATTGGGGCAATAGGTTAAAATGGGCCGTCTGAAATTTGTTTGATGAAAACGAGAAAACTATGTCCCAACAATACGTCTATTCTATGCTGCGCGTGAGCAAGGTTGTGCCGCCGCAAAAAACCATTATTAAAGACATTTCCCTTTCATTTTTTCCCGGCGCGAAAATCGGTTTGCTCGGTTTGAACGGCGCGGGCAAGTCCACCGTGTTGCGGATTATGGCGGGTGTGGATAAGGAATTTGAGGGCGAAGCCGTGCCGATGGGCGGCATTAAAATCGGCTACCTGCCGCAAGAGCCTGAGCTTGATCCTGAAAAAACCGTACGCGAGGAAGTGGAAAGCGGTTTGGGCGAAGTAGCTGCTGCACAAAAACGTTTGGAAGAAGTATATGCCGAGTATGCCAATCCTGATGCGGATTTTGACGCGTTGGCGGAAGAACAAGGCCGCTTGGAAGCAATTATTGCGGCGGGTTCATCTACCGGCGGCGGTGCAGAGCATGAATTGGAAATCGCTGCCGACGCGCTGCGCCTGCCTGATTGGGATGCCAAAATCGGCAATTTGTCCGGCGGTGAAAAACGTCGCGTCGCTTTGTGCAAACTGTTGTTGAGCAAGCCCGATATGCTTTTGCTTGACGAGCCGACCAACCACTTGGACGCGGAATCTGTCGAATGGCTGGAGCAATTCCTCGTACGCTTCCCCGGCACAGTCGTTGCAGTAACGCACGACCGCTACTTCCTCGACAATGCCGCCGAATGGATTTTGGAACTCGACCGCGGACACGGTATCCCGTGGAAAGGCAATTACTCGTCTTGGCTGGAGCAGAAAGAAAAACGCTTGGAAAACGAGGCAAAATCCGAAGCTGCACGCGTGAAAGCGATGAAGCAGGAATTGGAATGGGTGCGCCAAAACGCCAAAGGCCGTCAAGCCAAGTCTAAAGCGCGTCTGGCTCGTTTTGAAGAAATGAGCAACTACGAATACCAAAAACGCAACGAAACGCAGGAAATCTTTATCCCTGTTGCCGAGCGTTTGGGTAATGAAGTGATTGAATTTGTGAACGTTTCCAAATCGTTTGGCGATAAAGTGCTGATTGACGATTTGAGCTTCAAAGTACCTGCTGGCGCGATTGTCGGCATCATCGGCCCGAACGGCGCGGGTAAATCTACGCTGTTCAAAATGATTTCGGGCAAAGAGCAGCCTGATTCCGGCGAAGTGAAAATCGGCCAAACCGTGAAAATGAGCTTGATTGACCAAAGCCGCGAAGGTTTGCAAAACGACAAAACCGTGTTCGACAACATCGCCGAAGGCCGCGACATTTTGCAGGTTGGTCAATTTGAAATTCCCGCCCGCCAATATTTGGGACGCTTCAACTTCAAAGGCAGCGACCAAAGCAAAATTGCAGGTCAATTGTCTGGCGGCGAACGCGGCCGTCTGCACTTGGCAAAAACCTTGTTGAGCGGCGGTAATGTATTGCTGCTGGACGAACCGTCCAACGACCTCGACGTGGAAACCCTGCGCGCGTTGGAAGACGCATTGTTGGAATTTGCCGGCAGCGTGATGGTGATTTCGCACGACCGCTGGTTCCTCGACCGTATCGCTACGCATATCTTGGCTTGTGAAGGCGACTCTAAATGGGTGTTCTTCGACGGCAACTATCAGGAATACGAAGCCGACAAGAAACGCCGTTTGGGCGAAGAGGGCGCAAAACCGAAACGTATCCGTTACAAACCGGTAACACGTTAATTAGGTTTGAACCAAAAGGCCGTCTGAAACTTTTAATGTTTCAGACGGCCTTTTATTTTTGATGTTTATGATTGTTTTCTTAATTGCGGATGGTTTTCCAATGTATCAATGATGATTTCAATCATGCGTGGGGCAGTTTGTGCCAAATCGAAGCCTTGACCTGAAGAAAGCCAGCGCCAAATCAAGCCGTCTAATGAAGACTTGATGAAGATGACTGCCATATCGATATCCAAATTATCCGCCAACGCTTTTTGTTGTACCGCATCAGTCAGGACAGCAACGATTTTTTCACGCCATAGTGATTGGTGTTTTTTAGCGATGGCAATAACCGCCTCGTTTTGCTCGGTGTGTTCGCATTTTAAAAACAAAATGCTGTGGAATTTATAGTGAAGCTCATTGTGTTGCAGGCGCTCGAAGAAACGGGTCAGAGTTAGTCGGAAGCTCGACCAAGCCTGTTCGTTATTGTTGTTCGAGTCTTCTTTTATGCAGCTTTCGATGTCGTCGCAAATCCGTTGGAACAAGGCGTCAAACAAATCTTCTTTGTTTTTGAAATGCCAATACAGCGCGCCGCGCGTTACGCCTGCGGCTTGGGCAATTTCGTTAAGCGAAGTACGGGCAATGCCTTTCTGATAAAACGTATCCAATGCGGCAAGCATGAGATATTCTTTGGTTTTTAAGGCTTCGGTTTTGGTTCTTCTCATAGTTGTTTTGTAGGAAATGTAAATTTATGGTTCGGATTATAAAAAATTACTTCTGAACATGCAAGAATGTATGTATAATTTAATTCAATACTTGATAGTGTTTCTCAACACTATATAATCAGCCTGTTTTTCATAAAAGCAGGCAATTTCTGTTTGCGGAATATGAGATTAAAGTAATCAATTTTTAATTAGTCAAACCTTTATTTATTTATAGAGATAGGAAAATTATGGCTCTTTATGCTTCTAAAATGATGCGTGTCGCGGCAATTGCAGCAGCTACTGCGTTGGCGCTTTCCGCTTGCGGCAAAGGCGATGAAAAAGCAGCCGGCCAGCAGGCGCAAGGCAGTCAGCAACAGCAAAAACAACCTGCACCTGAAGTCCGTGTGGTTACTGTGCATCCAGAAACCGTTGCATTGACAACTGAATTGCCAGGCCGTCTGGAATCATTGCGTACTGCCGAAGTTCGCGCCCAAGTCGGCGGTATTCTGCAAAAACGTCTGTTTCAAGAGGGCAGCTATGTTAAAGCCGGTCAGCCTTTGTACCAAATCGACAGCTCGACTTATGAAGCAAACTTAGAAAGCGCACACGCCCAGTTGGCGAGTGCGCAAGCTACTTTGGCCAAAGCGAATGCCGACCTGGCCCGCTACAAACCGCTGGTTGCTGCCGATGCCATCAGCCAACAAGAATATGATGCGGCCGTAACGGCCAAGCGTTCAGCAGAGGCAGGCGTCAAATCCGCTCAAGCAGCCATCAAATCTGCCGGTATCAGTCTGAACCGTTCCCGCATTACTGCGCCGATTTCCGGCTTTATCGGTCAATCTAAAGTTTCTGAAGGTACGCTGCTGAATTCCGGCGATACCACCGTTTTAGCCACCATCCAACAAACCAATCCGATGTATGTCAACGTTACCCAGTCTGCGAGTGAGGTCATGAAACTGCGTCAACAGGTTGCCGAAGGCAAATTGTTGGCGGCAAACGGCGCGATTGCAGTGGATATCAAATTTGATGACGGTACGGTTTACCCTGAAAAAGGCCGTCTGCTGTTTGCAGATCCGACTGTTAACGAAACGACCGGTCAAATTACCTTGCGCGCTGCCATTCCTAATGACAGAAATATCTTGATGCCGGGCTTGTATGTGCGCGTGTTGATGGAACAAGTGGCAGTGGATAATGCATTTGTGGTGCCGCAACAAGCAGTTACCCGCGGTTCGCAAGATACGGTGATGGTGGTGAATGACAAGAGCGAAATGGAAGCGCGTGTCGTGACCGTAGCCCAACAGCAAGGTACCAATTGGGTTATTACAGACGGCCTGAAAGACGGCGACAAAGTGATTGTTGAAGGCATCAGCATTGCTGGTATTTCGGGTGCTAAAAAAGTAACGCCGAAAGAATGGACGCCGCCCGCAAACGCTGCGGCAGCAACACCGGCAGTTTCGGACGGCCAAGCTGCATCCGAGGCCAAGCCTGAAGCTAAAGCTGCATCTGAAGCCAAATAAGGAACGCGTGAATGTCTAAGTTTTTTATTGACCGCCCCATCTTTGCATGGGTTATTGCGATTTTTATCATCGCAGCGGGTATTTTCGGCATTCAAAAACTGCCGATTTCCCAATATCCGTCCGTTGCTGCACCGACCATTACTTTGCGCGCTACTTATCCGGGCGCTTCTGCTCAGGTAATGGAAGACAGCGTGCTGGCCGTTATCGAACGAAATATGAACGGTGTGGAAGGTTTGGACTATATGACCACCTCCGCCGATTCCAGCGGCAGCGGCAGCGTGAATTTGACGTTTACGCCTGAAACCAATGAAGATTTGGCGCAGGTAGAGGTGCAGAATAAACTTTCCGAAGTATTGAGCAACCTGCCTGCCACCGTGCAGCAATACGGCGTTACTGTATCCAAGGCGCGTGAAAACTTCCTGATGATTGTGATGCTCTCGTCAGACATACAATCCACCGAGGAAATGAACGACTACGCGCAGCGCAACGTCGTGCCTGAATTGCAGCGTGTCGACGGTGTAGGTAAGGTGCAGTTGTTTGGTGCGCAACGTGCCATGCGTGTTTGGGTTGACCCGAAAAAACTGCAAAACTACAACTTGTCTTTTGCTACGGTAACCAATGCGCTTGCGACACAAAACATTCAAATCTCAGCAGGCTCCATCGGTTCTCTACCTGCTGTTGAAGGTCAGACCATTTCGGCGACCGTTACTGCGGAAGGACAATTAAGAACGGCTGAAGAGTTCGGCAACATCATTTTGGTATCCAATACCGACGGCTCTAATGTCTATCTGAAAGATGTGGCAAAAGTCGGCTTGGGTATGGAAGACTATTCCTCTTCCACCCGCTTGAACGGTGTGAACACTACTGGTATGGCAGTGATGCTGTCCAACAGCGGTAACGCTTTGGCAACCGCCACTGCAGTGAAGGAAAAATTGGCGACACTGCAAAAATATTTTCCGGAAGGAATGAGCTGGAAAACACCTTACGATACTTCCAAATTTGTGGAAATTTCGATTGAGAAAGTGATCCATACACTTTTGGAAGCCATCGTATTGGTATTCTTGGTGATGTATCTCTTCCTGCAAAACATCCGCTATACGTTGATTCCGACCATTGTTGTGCCGATTTCCCTGTTGGGCGGTTTTGCCTTTATCTCATACATGGGTATGTCGATTAACGTATTGACCATGTTTGCGATGGTGTTGGTGATCGGTATTGTGGTCGATGACGCGATTGTGGTCGTTGAAAACGTTGAGCGTATTATGGCGAGCGAAGGTCTGTCGCCTAAGGCTGCAACCAAAAAAGCGATGGGTCAGATTTCCGGTGCGGTGATCGGTATTACTGCCGTGTTGATGTCCGTATTTGTGCCGCTGGCAATGTTTAGCGGTGCAACCGGTAACATTTACAAACAGTTTGCCTTGACCATGGCGGCATCTATCGGCTTCTCCGCATTCCTTGCTTTGACGCTGACTCCGGCATTGTGTGCCACCATGCTCAAACCGATTCAGAAGGGTCATCACGAAGAGAAAAAAGGTTTCTTCGGTTGGTTTAACAAGAAATTCGACAGCTGGACACACGGCTACGAAGGCTGGGTTGCCAAAGTCTTGCGCAAGACTTTGCGCATGATGGTTGTCTATATTGGTTTGACTGTTGTGGGCGTATTCCTGTTTATGCGTCTGCCGTCTTCCTTCTTGCCGACTGAAGACCAAGGTAACTTGATGTTGAGCGTACAGCTGCCTGCCGGCGCGACCAAAGAGCGTACCGATGCAACTTTGGCTCAAATCACTCAACTGGCGAAATCTGTACCTGAGATCGAGAACATTATTACCGTTTCCGGCTTTAGTTTTAGCGGTTCCGGCCAAAACATGGCTTTGGGCTTTGTCATTCTGAAAGACTGGAGCGAACGTACCGCTCCGGGCAGCGATGCGACTTCTATTTCCGGTAAGTTGACCGGCATGATGATGGCTACGCTGAAAGACGGTTTCGGTTTGGCGATTGTGCCTCCTGCTATTATGGAATTGGGTACAGGCTCCGGCTTGACGATTTACCTGCAAGACCGTAACAACAGCGGCCATGCTGCATTGTTGGCCAAACGCAATGAGTTGATTGACAAAATGCGCAAAAGCGGTTTGTTTAACCCAAGTACCGTCCGTGCGAGCGGTTTGGAAGATGCGCCTCAGTTGAAAATCGACATCAATCGTGCCGCAGCAGCCGCGCAAGGTATTTCGTTCTCTGATATCCGTACTGCTTTGGCTTCTTCTTTGGGTTCGTCTTATGTCAACGACTTCCCGAATCAAGGCCGTCTGCAACGCGTAATGGTACAAGCTGATGCGAGTGCCCGTATGCAGCCTGCCGATATTCTGAACCTGACTGTACCGAATAAATCCGGCGTTGCCGTACCGCTTTCTACCATTGCTACTGTTTCTTGGGAAACCGGTATGGAACAAAGCGTCCGATTCAATGGTTATCCGGCAATGGAGCTTTCCGGCTCGCCTGTTAATGGCGTATCTTCCGGTCAGGCCATGGCTGCGGTGCAGCAAATGGTTGATGAAATGGGCGGCGGTTACAGTCTGGAATGGGGCGGTCAGTCTCGTGAAGAGGCTAAAGGCGGCTCACAAACTGTCGTGTTGTACGCATTGGCCGCTGCCGCTGTATTCTTAGTATTGGCTGCTTTGTACGAAAGCTGGTCTATCCCGTTGGCGGTTATCCTTGTGATTCCGTTGGGCTTGATTGGCGCGGCATTGGGCGTAACTGGACGTAACATGTTTGAAGCACTGCTGGGCAGTATTCCGGCATATGCCAACGATATCTACTTCCAAGTCGGTTTCGTTACGGTGATGGGTTTGAGTGCGAAAAACGCGATTTTGATTATCGAATTTGCCAAAGACCTGCAAGCGCAAGGCAAGAGCGCGCTTGAAGCTGCGCTTGCCGCTGCACACCTGCGTTTCCGTCCGATTATCATGACTTCGTTCGCCTTCATCTTGGGCGTGGTACCACTCTATGTTGCCAGCGGTGCCAGCTCCGCCAGCCAACGTGCGATTGGTACGACCGTGTTCTGGGGTATGTTGATCGGTACGATTCTGTCCGTGTTCCTTGTGCCTTTGTTCTATGTGGTTGTGCGCAAATTCTTTAAAGAAACCGCACACGAGCATGAGATGGCCGCCAAACACGCCGCTGAAGCCGGCATGATTGAAGACGGTAAACACGATTCAGACAAGCACTAAAGCAAAGGCCGTCTGAAATTTTTCAGACTGCCTCAAAATGCTAAAGGATTCTAAAATGAAGAAGATTACATTCAAATCTGTACTGACCGCCGTTGCCGCCGCTGTGGCTTTGTCGGCCTGTACCATGATGCCGAAATATGAGCAGCCTCAAGTTGCCGTTGCCGATACGTTTAAATACGACACTGTTGACGACGGTATCCGTGCTGCCGAATTGGGTTGGCAAGACTATTTTGCCGATCCGCGCCTTCACCGCCTGATCGACATCGCATTGGAACGCAATACCGATTTGCGTACAGCCGCACTGAATGCGGAAATCTACCGCAAGCAATATATGATTGCGCGTAATAACTTGTTGCCAACCGTCAATGCCAGCGGTACAGGTTCGCGTCAAGGCAGCTTGAGCGGCGGCAGCGTCAGCAGCCAATACAGCGTTGGTTTGGGCGCGGCTTCTTATGAGCTTGACCTTTTCGGCCGTGTCCGCAGCACCAGTGAAGCCGCGTTGCAAGGTTATTTCAATGTGGCCGCCAACCGCGATGCCGCGCATCTGACCTTGATTTCTACCGTTGCCAAAGCCTACTTTAACGAACGCTACGCTGAAGAAACCATGGCATTGGCACAACGCGTATTGCAAACCCGTGAAGCGACTTACAAGCTCTCGCAATTGCGTCATAAGGCCGGTGTGATTTCCGCCGTTGATTTGCGCCAACAGGAAGCCCTGATTGAATCGGCCAAAGCGGATTACGCATCTGCGGTGAAAAACCGCGAGCAAGCGCGCAATTCCTTGGCTATGTTGATTAATCAGCCTTTGCCCGAAGACCTGCCTGCCGGTTTGCCTTTGAGCAAACAGTTCAAAATGACCAAACTGCCTGCCGGTTTGAGTTCGGACGTGTTGCTCAATCGTCCGGATATCCGTGCGGCCGAACACGCGCTCAAACAAGCCAATGCCAATATCGGCGCGGCTCGTGCGGCGTTTTTCCCACGCATCAGCCTGACCGGTTCTGTCGGTACAGCTTCCGGCGAGTTAAGCGGCCTGTTTAAGAGCGGCACGGGTATTTGGGCTTTTGCACCGTCCATCACCCTGCCTATCTTTGACTGGGGCACAAACAAAGCCAATCTTGACGTAGCCAAACTACGCCAACAGGCACAAATCGTTGCTTATGAGGCCGCTGTTCAATCCGCATTCAAAGACGTTTCCAATGCGTTGGTTGCACGCGAACAGCTGGATAAAAGCTATGCCGCTTTGAGCAAACAAAGCCGCGCCTACAACGACAGCCTGCGCCTCATCAGCCTGCGCTACAAACATGGCGTATCCAGCGCATTGGATTTGCTGGATGCAGAGCGCAGCAGTTACAGCGCAGAAACTGCTCTTTTGGCCAATCAGCTGACCCGTTTGGAAAACCTTGCCGACTTGTATAAAGCACTTGGCGGCGGTTTGAAACGCGAAACTAAAGCTGCTGAATAAGTATTTGCTAAGATTAAAAGGCCGTCTGAAACATTTAGGTTTCAGACGGCCTTTTTATTATGCGGCAATTCTAAGCTTTTAATTTCTCGCTTAAAGTGGCGACATAGGCTGCGCGTTCGTTACGGCTGGCTTCGGGCTGGTGTGTGTTGAGCGAAGACCATTTGCGGTTGCTGCGCGCTTTGTTGAGTTCGCTAGGTAATTTGGCCGCATTCCATGGCGCTTTGCGTTCTTTTAGCTCGATATGTGATTGAGTCGCATGGCCGCGCGTTTGCAAGACGTGCAACAAATCCAGTGCGCGTGCGGCGAGCAGGGTAAGGGTTTCCGGATCGGTATGCAGGGTTTGTCGGCCGTTGATTTTGTCGGTGATGTCTTGGGCATTGGGCAAAATACCGCCCAATAGTCCGCCGATGGCCGTACCCAAACCAAGCGATCCGCCAAGCGTGGCAATATCCAAGCCTAAGCCGATGAGCGCGCCTGCGGTTGCACCGGTACCGGTACGGATGCCGTAATGTTTGAGCAATTCGCTGTCAAACGGATCTTGTTTGAAGGCTTTGGGCATCCATGTGCTGTCGCTGCCGACTTCGTCGTGATAGAAGCGGTAAAGTGTGAATAGGCGTTGTTGCATTTGCCGCTCAAGTTGTCGGATTTCTGATTGCATGACCTCCAAAGTCGGGGCAGGGTCGTCGTTTTCGGCAATTTCTTGGGTGAATGCGGCGGCATCCAGTAGAAAATCGGCAATTTCACGGCGCGCTTCCGTATCCAGCCGTTGCCACTCACGACGGCGCATATTGATGAGGCGGTCGAGGATGTCGCGCTTAGGTAACATGGTGGCAAGGTTGTCCCACAATCGGATTTCGCCTTCAAAGTCGAAGGCAACGGTATCGAAACCGGCGTAAACATGCAGATTTCTGCGGGCGAGCATATTGGTCCAAGCGGTCAGGTCTTGATTTTGGGTGAAGTTGAACACGGGCATGATGGGCTTGGCGCACCAAGACAAAATGGTCAGCTCGTCTTTGTATTTGTCGAGGACAGGTTCTCGCGCATCGATGACGTACATGGCCATATCGCTTTGCATGACTTGGCGCAGCACTTTGGCCTCTTGGTTGAATTCGTGATGCGCTTCATGATTGCTGAGGAATTGCTGAATGCGCTCAATACCGTCATCGCGTGCGGATGTGTGGGTTTCCAGCCAGTCCAACACGCCGCCGGCATCTTCAAGGCCGGGTGTGTCGTAGAGATAAACCAAGCTGTCGTCGCCGTCGTTGATAAGGGCTTCTTCGACATGGCGCGTGGTAGATGGCGCGTTTTTCACTTCGCCGAAGGTGCTGTCGCGCAAAAGCGTACGTAAGAGCGAGGTTTTGCCTGTGTTGGTATGGCCGACGACGGCAAGGGAAAGTGGGGTGGTCATGGTCTTTGGGTTGGGTTGATATGGACTATGAAAGTGTGAGTATGGAGCCGTTTATCTTTAGTGGCAATATATGTTTCAGACGGCCTTAAATTTTTTATATATGGGCGAAAATAGCAAGAAAAAGAGGGGAATAGCGGATTTGTTGTTTTTTAGCAAAATACTTGAAAATAGATAGGAAAACAGTTGACAGGAGGGTAGAAGGCTAGGATAATTCGCGCCGTTAAGTTGCTTGATGCAGCTTGATTTTTCTCCTCTATTTCTCCTTTGTAGACTTGGCGCATATCAAAACGGTATGCGCATTTTTTTATCTACATTGAAACATGATTACATTTAAGATCTGTAAATCGAATAATTAAGAAACTTTACAAGAGAAATACTTGCGCGGTTGAATATCTTGTTGCATAATTCGTTTCATTAGCTGGTTCGAGTAGTCAGTTAATAGTTTCTCCTCTATTTCTCCTTTGTAGACTTGGCACACATTCTGTCGGATGTGTGCATTTTTTTTGCCTATTTAAAATAAAGGCCGTCTGAATGTTGTAATCTTTCAGACGGCCTTTGTGTGTTGAATAGAATTAGATGTCTAATACTACTTCTTCTTTGACTTCTTCCATGACAACATAACTGCGGCTTTCGGACGCAGCCGGCAGTTGCAGCAGGATATTGCCGAGCATATCGCGATAGGCGGACATATTGGGCAGGCGGACTTTGATGAGGTAGTCGTATTCGCCGGAGACCAAGTGGCATTCCAAAATTTGCGGAATCTTCAGCACTTCGCGTTTGAAGTCTTCAAAAATATTACCGGATTTGGAGCGTAGTTTCAGCTCGACAAAGACCAAGAGGCTTTGACCTAAAGCATGAGGATTCAGATGGGCGTGATAGCCGGTGATAAGGTTGTCGCGTTCCAAGCGGCGGACGCGTTCGGTTACCGGCGTGGTGGATAGGCCGACTTTTTCAGCCAATTCGGTCATGGGGATACGTGCGTTTTGTTGTAGGAGCTTGAGAATTTTTAAGTCGGTTTTGTCGAGTTCTTTCATGGCCTTGATGTCTGTCGTTTTCATTTGGATTGAATCATAACCTTAAAACAGGCTGAGAAGAAGCATAAATGCCTAAAGGCGCGCATGAGGTCTAAATTATGAATAGATTATTCTTGTGTATTTCATGGAATCCTGTGTAGTTTTTGACCTATAATATTTACTTCAAAGTAATGGGGCAGGCCGTCTGAAACGGAATGCCGATAAGAGGAATACATTATGCGTCCGCTCAATGCGCAAATCCGTTTGGATAATTTACGTCAAAATTATCGTTTTCTCAAAGAGTTGCACGGCAATAAATTGTTGGCTGTGATTAAGGCCGATGCTTACGGGCATGGCGCGGTCAGATGTGCACACGCGTTGGCGGATATTGCCGACGGCTTTGCGGTGGCAACGGTAGATGAAGGCGTGGAATTGCGTCAAAACGGCATTAAAAACCCGATTGTTTTGTTGGAAGGCGTGTTTGAGGCTGCGGAGTATGCGGATGTTGACCGTTATGATTTGTGGCCGGCAATCGGCAGCCAATGGCAGTTGGAGGCGTTTGTGCATCATGAGTGGCGACGTCCGACAACTGTATGGCTGAAAATGGACTCGGGTATGCACCGTGCCGGTTTCTTTCCGCATAACTATGCCGCCGCCTATACTGCATTGAAACAATCCGAATCGGTTGAAAACATTGTGAAATTCAGCCATTTTGCCTGCGCGGACGAACCGGAAAACGGCATGACCGAAATGCAGCTTGAAGCGTTTGATTTGGCGTGTGAGGGTTTGGAAGGCGAAGAGAGCTTGGCCAATTCCGCCGCGATTTTGAACGTGCCTGAAGCGCGGCGCGATTGGGGACGTGCCGGTCTGGCTTTATACGGTATTTCGCCTTTCGGCGGCGTGGATGAGCGTTTGAAACCTGTTATGCGTCTGACTTCCCGCGTTTTCGGCGAGCGTGTGTTGCAACCGCATTCTCCGATTGGCTACGGCGCAACGTTCTACACCAGCAAATCTACCCGTGTCGGTTTGATTGCCTGCGGCTATGCCGACGGTTATCCGCGTCGCGCTTCCACTAATTCCCCTGTGGCGGTGGATGGTAAGCGTAGCCGTATTATCGGCAGGGTATCTATGGATATGATTACGGTTGAACTGGAAGCCTCGAAAGAGGGCTTGGGCGCGGAAGTCGAGCTTTGGGGTGATGTGATTAATATCAATGAAGTTTCCGAAGTTGCCGGTATGATTCCATACGAAATCCTTTGCAATATTAAACGTGCGAAGTTTACGTATATTGAGTAATCAGTAAAAGATCAGGCCGTCTGAAATATGTTTTCAGACGGCCTTTTTGTTATCTGCAATTAAAACGATTCGTCAGCGCGTAAATAACGCCATTTGCCCGGCGGCAGTCGGCCGAGTTTGACTTTGCCCATGCGGATGCGTTTCAAACCGATGACGCGCAGGCCGACCAGTTCGCACATGCGGCGGATTTGGCGTTTTTTGCCTTGTCGCAAAATAAAGCGCAACTGGTCTTCGTTTTGCCATTCGACTTTGGCAGGGCGTAATTTTTCTCCGTCCAAACTCAAGCCGTGGTTGAGTAGGGCGAGGCCTTTGTCATCCAGTTTGCCGCGGACGCGGACGAGGTATTCTTTTTCGCTGCTGCTGTTTTCGCCAATCAGTTGTTTGGCAATGCGGCCATCCTGAGTGAGTACCAACAATCCGACAGAGTCGATATCCAGGCGGCCGGCAGGGGCTAAGCCGAATTTGTGCTTTTCGCTGAAAGGGATACGGCTGTCGTCACCTTCCCAATGGTTGTCGGTGGTAATGAGTTCGGCGGCGGACTTATAGCCTTTTTCTGCCTGCGCGCTGACGTAGCCGACAGGTTTGTTCAGCAGGATGGTTACGCGCGCGGCTTGTTTTTCATGGGCTTGTTTGTTGAGGTCGATGCGGTCGCGCTCGGTGACTTTTTGACCGAGTACGGCGGTTTGGCCGTTTACTTTGACCCAGCCTTGCTCGATGTAGCTGTCTGCCTCGCGGCGCGAGCATAAGCCTAATTGCGCCATGCGTTTGGAGAGGCGCATGGTTTCGGAATCGTTGTTTTGCATGGTATGGCAATATAGAGAAATGGGAATATCGGATTATAGCATTGACCGTTTGTCAGGCCGTCTAAAAACTGAATATTTGGGTTTTCAGACGGCCTTTCGTTTGCTATATGTTAAGGAATATTTGGTTTTGAAGTAAAAAATGAAGGGTATATTGTCTGTTTGTGTTAACCTTACGGACGAACTAATCATTTTGTTTTCAGTCGAATTGGGGTTGAAATGACATTTCACTCATGAAATCATGAAGACTATAATGACTGGTCTTTCTGAAGCGCATTAAGGCAGTTTGTCGCTAAAGCAAGCCTTGGTGCATCACGTTTTAAGGATAAATCAATGAAATCGCTCAAATCATTTTTGATCTGGGGCATTGTGGTTTTGGTAGGCTTGGCCTCCTTTACTACTTTAGCTCTCAGCCGTGGCGAGCAAGTCAGTGCGATTTGGATGGTTACGGCCGCCATTTCGGTATACTGCATTGCCTACCGTTTCTACAGTCTTTACATTGCCAACCGTGTGATGCAGCTTGATCCTAACCGTCTGACTCCGGCAGAACGCCACAATGACGGCTTGGACTATGTTCCCACACATAAAGGCGTACTGTTCGGCCACCACTTTGCCGCTATTGCCGGCGCAGGCCCTCTGGTTGGTCCTGTATTGGCAGCGCAAATGGGTTATCTGCCCGGTACTTTGTGGATTATCTTCGGCGTGGTATTTGCCGGTGCCGTACAGGATATGATGGTACTGTTTGTTTCTATGCGCCGTGACGGTAAGTCTTTGGGCGATATCGTGAAACAAGAACTCGGTACCGTTCCCGGCGTGATTGCATCCATCGGTATTTTGATGATTATGGTCATCATTATGGCGGTGTTGGCGCTGATCGTTGTGAAAGCATTGGTTCACAGCCCTTGGGGTACGTTCACCATCGCAGCGACTATGCCGATTGCCCTGTTTATGGGTATCTACACCCGTTACATCCGTCCGGGCAAAATTGGCGAGATTTCCATCGTCGGCTTTATTTTGCTGATGTTGGCCGTGATTTACGGTGAAGATGTTGCCCACAGCTCCTTTGGTCACTGGTTTGACCTTGACGGCATTCAGCTGACTTGGGCGATTATGATTTACGGTTTCGTGGCTTCCGTATTGCCGGTTTGGCTCTTGCTGACTCCGCGCGACTATCTGTCCACCTTCCTGAAAATCGGTACGATTGCAGCTTTGGCTTTGGGTATCGTTATTGTTAACCCAACCTTGCAAATGCCTGCAGTTACCCACTTTATCGATGGTTCAGGCCCGGTATTCTCCGGTGCATTGTTCCCATTCTTGTTTATTACCATTGCTTGTGGTGCGGTTTCAGGCTTCCATGCGCTGATTTCTTCTGGTACCACACCAAAAATGGTGGAAAACGAAACCCACGTCCGCATGATCGGTTACGGTGGCATGATTATGGAAAGCTTTGTGGCCATTATGGCGCTGGCTGCCGCCGCTTCGCTTGAGCCAGGCGTGTACTTCGCGATGAACAGCCCGGCTGCGCTGATTGGTACTGATGCCAACACAGCTGCCGAAGTCATCACCACTAAACTGAATTTCTCTGTTGATGCCGCAACCTTGTTACACACTGCTAAAGAAGTGGGCGAAAACACCATTCTGTCCCGTGCAGGCGGTGCGCCAACCCTTGCAGTCGGTATGGCACACATCATGAGCCGTTTGATTCCGGGTGAAGCCATGATGGCATTCTGGTATCACTTTGCCTTGCTGTTTGAAGCCTTGTTCATCCTGACCGCAGTTGACGCCGGTACACGCGTTGCCCGTTTCATGATTCAAGACTTGGGCAGTATCTTCTACAAACCATTCGGTAATACCGACTCTATCCCTGCCAACTTGGTTGCAACATTCTTTGCCGTGGCATTGTGGGGTTACTTCCTCTATACCGGCGTAACCGACCCTCTAGGCGGCATTAACTCGCTCTGGCCGTTATTTGGTATCGCCAACCAAATGCTGGCAGGCGTAGCGTTGATTATGTGTACCGTTGTCTTGGTGAAAATGAAACGCGACCGCTATGTTTGGGTAACTTTGGTTCCTGCTGTCGGCGTATTGTTCGTAACCTGCTATGCCGGTTTGCAAAAACTGTTCCACAGCGACCCACGCGTCAGCTTCTTGGCGCACGCAGGCAAATACCGCGATGCCTTGGCTTCAGGCGAAGTCCTTGCTCCGGCTAAAGACATCGGCGAAATGTCACAAATCATCTTCAACGACCAAATCAATGCCGGTCTGACCGCTTTGTTCTTGGCAGTTGTCGTGATTGTCGCCGTGTACGGTTTCCGTACCGCCATGAAAGCCCGTAAAGTCGGTTGGCCAACTGCTAAAGAAATTCCAGCAGTGTACCGCGACGGAAAACAGCCGGAGGCTCAGAGTGAAGCATAAGCTCGCATCTTGGTGGAAAACCATCAAGTTGACAGCGAACTTGATGGCCGGTGTCCCAGATTATGAAAACTACGTTGCCCGCCAGCGCAGACATAATCCCAATGCGCCGGTCATGACCGAGCTGCAATTCCAAGACTACTGCCGCAAACGCCGTTGCGGTAGCAACGGCGGACGCTGTTGTTAATGAAGGCATGAAAAAAGGCCGTCTGAAAATACTTTCAGACGGCCTTTCATTATGGAATATCAATAAACATCAAAAACTTTATCTTGTCATCAATATTTAATCGAACAACTTGCCAATATTTACTCTTCTTCGAGCAGTACCAGCGGCCGCTGTATTTTTCTGAGCTCTTCCACCTCGTCCAACAGCCGCATAATCAGCCCCAATGCGGGAATGCCGGCTTCAAAATCACGGCTTAAGCGTTGTGCGCGACGGATGCGGGCAAGATGAAAACCACTGAAGGTGCTTTTTTCGGGCGTACCATCGATGCTGATGATGTCTTCTGCTATAAGTTCCAACAGCCAATCACGACGGCAGCGGCTGGCAGCAACGATTTCTTCAAAAGTAAGGGTAACATCGGAGGACTGAATCATAATTTATCCTTTCTCTTATGCTTGTTTCGCGGCAAAGTGTTCGGCCAATTTTTCCCATGCGGCACGGTCGGCTTCGCTCTCTACTGGCGGAACATTAATGCGGATATTGAGATAAAGGTCTCCGGCTTCTTTTGCAGGAATACCTTTGCCTTTGAGGCGGATGCTTTTACCGCTTTGGCTGTTGGCAGGCAGGTTGACCTGCAAGCGGCCTGAGGCGGTAGGGACGATGATTTTGCCGCCCAATACGGCTTCCCAAGGTTTGACATCTATTGTTTGATATACGTCTTTCCTGTTTTTGACGTATAAATCAGGTTGGTCGTGGAACTTGATTTTTAAGTACAAGTCACCGTTTTCTCCACCGTTATATCCCGGCAAACCTTGACCGGCCAAACGGATTTGTTGGCCTTCTGCAATGCCTTTGGGGATTTTGACGTTGAGGGTTTTATTTTGATAAACCGCACGTCCGTATTCGTCTAGAGTCGGCACATTCAAAGTCATGCTACGTTCTGCGCCAACATACGCTGCGTAAATATCAATACTCAATTCAGCATGTTGATCCTCGCCTTTTATTGGGCCTCGGGGTTGCTCGGAACGAGTGTGGGATTGGCGGAATGATGAAAACAGATCTTCAAAATTGAAGTCTCCCGCTCCGAACGGTTCGCCTTCATGACGTTCATAGTGGAAGCCGCCACCGTTAAATCCATTGCCAAACGGATTGCCGCCTTGACCGAACGGATTGCCTCCGGCGCTGCGTCCGTAAGGATTAGCCAACATTTCATCGTATTCGGCCCGCTTTTCTTTGTCGGAAAGCGTTTCGTAGGCACGGTTGATTTCTACCGTGCGTTCGGCTGCGTCAGGTTCTTTGCTGACATCGGGGTGGTATTTGCGCACCAGTTTTCGGTAGGCTTTTTTGATTTCGGCCTCATCCGCATCTTTGGCAACGCCTAGTATTTCATAATAGTTTTTTTCTGCCATGTTATTCCTTTGACTGCTCATATACAAAATTCTTATAGTCTTAATAATTGAGGGTAGATATTCTAAAATCAAGGGCGTTGAAAATAAAATTCTCTATTTCTGACAATGATTAATGGGTAATTTATTTCTTTATTTCTAGAGGAATAGAAAATATAAAGGCCGTCTGAAATACGGTTTTTCAGACGGCCTTTATCAAATTGGGGTTTTATTTGTCTTGAGCGTTTTTTTGTTCGCGGACAACCCATTGGGCAATGTCAGAACCCAATACTTTAGAAGTGCGGTTCAAGACGGCGCAAGAGCTTTTATAAGCGCCAAACATGCCGCCGGAAGAGTTGCGGGTAAAGGTTTTTTTATTAACTTGTTTACCGTCAACATACAAAGTGGCAGAAACAGCCATCCCTTTGGCGTGGCCGATAAAGGCATTGCCTGCACTCATGGCGGAAGTAATGGCGATGTCTGCGTATGTACCTTGTTTTTTACCGTCACGGACAACCGTTACATCGCTTTTGGCTGCAGTTTCTTGCAAAGATTTGGACATGATGCTGCCCACTTCTAAACACTCGGAAACAATACGGGTATCGATTTCTTCTTTGTCGCGGTAAGGAATGCTTTCATCAATATGGACATCCGCGCTGGCAAATGCAGATGCAAACAAGAATGCGGTTGCAAGGATACGGTTAGGAGACATAGTAGGGTACCTGAAATGGAATGTTAAAAAGAGTTGTTATTGTATAACGGTGTTTACACTCAATCAACATAAGTTAAATAGGAAAAGATTTTGTTGAAATAGCTGTTATAGCAAGATAATCAAAAGGCCGTCTGAAATAAAGTTATTTCAGACGGCCTTTTAATTGAGGTATTAATTTGTTCTGGTCAAATAAGGCAGGGGATCGACTGCTTTGCCGTTTAGACGAACTTCAAAATGCAGTTTGACGCTGTCTGAATCGCTGCTGCCCATGGTGGCGATAACTTGGCCTGCTTGGACTTTTTGATCTTTTTGTACCAAAAGCGTGTCGTTATGGGCGTAGGCGGTAATGGTGTATTCATTGTGGCTGATCAAAATCAGCTTGCCGTAACCGCGGACTTCTTCGCCAACGTAGATAACGGTACCGGCTGCGGCAGAACGGATTTGTTGGCCTTGTGTCCCTGCAATATCTATGCCTTTGCTGGTTGTGCCGTTGTAGCGTTGGATAATGGAGGATGAAGCGTTATCGGTCGGCCATTGCAGGTTCAATCTGTTGATCGGGGTAACGGCGGTTGCTTGGCGTTGCTGCGTAGCAGTATTGCGGGAGGCAACATGACGGCGGACGCGCAATACTTGGCCGACTTCGATTTGTGAGGCGTTGGGTAGGTTATTCCAGGCAACCAGTGTGTTGACATTTTGTCCGTAGCGTTTGGCGATTTGGGTCAGGGTATCGCCAGGGCGGATTTTGTAGTAGCCGTCAGGTACGGCGCGGTTGGAAGAGGTATTGTTACCGGCGCAGGCTGCTAAGACGGCAATGGTGCTGATGAGGACCAGACGTTTTAAGGCCGTCTGAAAGGTGGAAATAAAATTTGTATTCATGGGTTGTTTCTAAATGTATCGTTATGCTGTGTATGATAGATAAGAAGAGTGAAAAAAGGTTCACTCAAAAGGCATGGGATAAAATGCGGAAAGGCAATATAGTACCATTGAGAATTTGTGGGTATGGCAGAATATTTTTATATCTTTTTGATGCAAAGGAACTTTTTTGAAAAGGTAAAAGAAAGTGAAAGTTTTTTCAGACGGCATTGAATAAGGCAATAAAAATCCCCTGCCGGGATAAACGGGCAGGGGATTTTTGTCTCATCGAACTTATTTGTTCAATTCGTTAGCCAGATACAGCCAAGTTTCAATCACGGTATCAGGGTTGAGCGATACGCTCTCGATACCTTCTTCAACCAGCCATTTGGCGAAGTCCGGATGGTCTGATGGGCCTTGACCGCAAATACCGACGTATTTGTTTTGTTTGCGGCAAGCAGAGATTGCCAAGTGCAACATCACTTTAACGGCAGGGTTACGCTCGTCGAAGGAATCAGATACCAAACCGCTGTCACGGTCGAGGCCGAGGGTCAGCTGGGTCATGTCGTTAGAGCCAATGGAGAAGCCGTCGAAGTATTGCAGGAATTGTTCTGCCAATACGGCGTTGCTTGGCAACTCGCACATCATGATCAGGCGCAGGCCGTTTTTGCCGCGTTCCAAACCGTTTTCTTTCAGGGCTTTAACAACAGCTTCTGCTTCACCCAAAGTACGAACGAATGGAATCATGATTTCGACGTTGGTCAAACCCATTTCATCGCGAACGCGTTTCAAGGCTTTACACTCGAGTGCGAAGCAGTCTTTAAAGTTATCGGCTACATAACGCGCTGCACCACGGAAGCCCAACATTGGGTTTTCTTCGTGAGGTTCGTAGATGCTGCCACCCACCAAGTTAGCGTACTCGTTGGATTTGAAGTCAGACATACGAACGATGGTTTTGCGTGGATAAACCGAAGCAGCCAAAGTTGCCACACCTTCCGCGATTTTATCGACATAGAAGTCAACAGGAGAAGCGTAGCCGGCGATGCGGCGGGTAATTTCAGCTTTCAACTCGTCGTCTTGTTTGTCAAATTCCAACAAGGCTTTAGGGTGGATACCGATTTGACGGTTGATGATGAATTCCATACGCGCCAAGCCGATACCTTCGCTAGGCAGGTTGGCGAAGCTGAATGCCAATTCAGGGTTACCAACGTTCATCATCACTTTGACAGGGGCTTTAGGCATGTTGTCCAAAGCAACATCGGTAACTTGTACGTCCAGCAGGCCGGAGTAGATGAAGCCGGTATCGCCTTCGGCACAAGATACGGTAACTTCTTGGCCGTCTGAAAGCAGATCGGTAGCATCGCCACAACCTACAACAGCCGGAATACCCAATTCACGCGCGATAATCGCTGCGTGGCAGGTACGGCCGCCACGGTTGGTCACGATGGCAGAAGCACGTTTCATCACCGGTTCCCAATCCGGGTCGGTCATGTCGGTAACGAGTACGTCGCCTGCTTCAACGGAATCCATCTCGGAAGCATCTTTCACCAGGCGTACTTTGCCTTGGCCGACTTTTTGACCGATGGCACGGCCTTCGCACAAGACAACTTTTTCGCCGTTGATAGAGAAGCGGCGCAGGTTGCGGCTGCTGCCTTCTTGGGATTTAACGGTCTCAGGACGGGCTTGCAGGATGTAGAGTTTGCCGTCCAAACCGTCGCGGCCCCATTCGATGTCCATTGGGCGGCCGTAGTGTTTTTCGATGGTCAGCGCGTAATGAGCCAACTCGGTTACTTCGGCGTCGGTAATAGAGAAGCGTTGACGGTCTTCTGCAGGTACATCAACGTTGGTTACAGATTTACCGGCTTCGGCTTTATCGGTAAAGATCATTTTGATTTGTTTCGAACCCATGGTTTTGCGCAGGATAGCCGGTTTGCCTGCTTTCAAAGTAGGTTTGAATACATAGAATTCGTCAGGGTTTACCGCGCCTTGTACGACGTTTTCGCCCAAGCCGTAAGAAGAGGTAACGAAAACGACTTGGTCGTAACCGGATTCGGTATCGATGGTGAACATCACACCGGAGGCACCGCTGTCAGAGCGCACCATGCGTTGTACGCCGGCAGAAAGGGCAACGATGTCGTGTTCGAAGCCTTTGTGGACACGGTAAGAAATGGCACGGTCGTTGTACAGGGAAGCGAATACATGGTGCATTGCTTCTTTAACGTTATCCAAGCCGTTGATATTCAGGAAGGTTTCTTGTTGGCCGGCAAAAGAAGCGTCCGGCAAGTCTTCTGCTGTTGCGGAAGAACGTACGGCAACGGAAATGTCCGCACCGCCGGCATCGGCAACCATTTTGTTCCAAGCTGTTTCGATTTCAGCATCCAGCTGCTCAGGGAACGGGGTATCCAAAATCCATTGACGGATTTCTTTACCCACGCGCGCCAACTCGGCAACGTCTTCAACATCCAGTTGTTTCAGGGCTTCGGAAATACGCTCGCTCAGACCATTGTGAGCCAGGAAAGCACGATAAGCTTCGGCTGTGGTTGCAAAACCGCCGGGAACGCGCACGCCTTTTTCAGTCAGTTGGCTGATCATTTCGCCCAAAGAGGCATTTTTACCGCCCACTCGCTCAACGTCAGTCATACGCAGGTTTTCAAACCAAATAACGTAGTTTTCGGCCATTTGTGTGTCCAATCCAATCCAAAAATGTTAAAAAAGAAACAAATCCGCCTGCTTATTGTAGCCATTCGTTTGATGGCTGTCATGTGTTTTATCTTTTTAAAAATCACAAATTCGTCTGTGATATTGTGCTTTTCAGGCGTGTAGCCTTCTGAAATGTGAATATCAGATTCATGTTTTTACGTGTTATCTTCTTGTTAAATATGGAAAACAAAATAAGTTAATAAATTTAATAAACAAGATTTATTTTGCAATTTTAGAATAAAATTCTACAAAATAGCAAAAAATAAAATTTTGTGCCAATTTAAAAATTGTTCAAATTTGTTGTAATCCTGTGTAATCTGTCGGGAATCGCTTTATTGCAAAGGCTGTAACTGCTATGATTGCCGTCTGAAACGTTACCCTCAAGAGGATTCATTATGACTGATCCACGCCAAGTCTTCTATATTTCCGACCGAACCGGCCTGACCGCTGAAAATATCGGTGAAGCCTTGCTGAACCAATTTGGCAATGTTGAGTTCAAACGCCATACCTATCCGTTTATCGATACGCCTGAAAAAGCGCGTGCTGTTGTAGACAAAGTCAACCAATCAGCTGAAAAATTCGGCGTGCGCCCGATTGCTTTTGTCAGTGTGGTCAATGACGAAATCCGTGAAATCATCAAGAAAGCCAATGCGTTCCATATTAATTTCTTTGAAACCTTTCTCGGTCTTTTGGAAAAGGAACTCAATACGGAGGCGGTTGCCGCCCAGCAGGGGCACCACAGTATCGGCAATACCCAACGCTATGATGCGCGTATGGAGGCGGTCAATTTTTCACTGAATCATGATGACGGTGTCAGTGATAAAAACCTGCAGGAAGCGGATGTAATTTTGATGGGCGTGTCCCGTTCCGGCAAAACGCCAACCTGTCTTTATTTGGCTCTGCAATACGGTATCCGCGCTGCAAACTATCCATTGATTCCCGATGACTTGGAATCGACCGATTTGCCGCGTATGGTCAAACCTTATAAAGACAAGCTGTTTGGCTTGACCATTCAGCCCGAGCGTTTGCAGGCTATCCGTCAGGAACGCCGTCCTAATTCGACCTATGCCAAAATCGATACTTGCCGCAGCGAGATTGCCGATGCGCAAAATATGTTCAAACGCCACGGAGTGCCGTTTACCAATACAACGGATAAATCTGTGGAAGAACTCGCCGTTCATATCTTGCAGGCTTGCAAGCTGAAACGCCGTTTCTAAATGAAATGATAAAAGGCCGTCTGAAACTTCAGACGGCCTTTTTTTATTTTGTACATTAGGTTTTTGGCAGGGTAACACCGGTTTGTCCCATGTATTTGCCGTTGCGGTCTTTGTATGAAGTTTCGCAGACTTCATCGCTTTCAAAGAATAAAACTTGAGCCACTCCTTCGCCTGCATAGATTTTGGCAGGCAGGGGGGTGGTGTTGGAAAACTCAAGTGTAACGTAGCCTTCCCACTCTGGCTCGAACGGGGTAACGTTGACGATGATGCCGCAGCGTGCGTAAGTGGATTTACCTAAGCAGACGGTCAGGACGTTGCGCGGGATGCGGAAATATTCGACTGTGCGAGCCAAAGCAAAGGAGTTGGGCGGAATGATGCAGCAGTCGTCTTCGACTGTAACGAAGTTTTTCGGGTCGAAGTTTTTCGGGTCAACGATGGTGCTGTTGATGTTGGTGAAGATTTTAAATTCATTAGCACAACGGATGTCGTAGCCGTAGCTGGATGTGCCGTAGGAAATGATGCGTTGGCCGTTGGCCTCTTTGATTTGGTTGGGCTCGAACGGCTCAATCATGCCGTGTTCTTCGGCCATGCGGCGTATCCATTTGTCGGATTTAATGCTCATGGTGGTTGTCCTGGGGTAAGGGTTGTTTGGAAATTCTTTAAAATCAACACGACAGCCTTTAGGCGGGCTTGTTAATTGATGTTTCAGACCGCCTAAAATATAGATAAGGCCATCTGAAAGGCTGTTTATTTGGTTTTGGAAGCAGATTTCTTAGGCAGTTTGACTTCTTTAATCATACCGTCTTCGCATTTCATGATGAAGACTGGTGTGCCGTTTTGGGAGGCGGTAAAGTTTCCGTGCGCCCTGCCTTTTTTGAACACACCCTCCAGCGTCATATTGCGTAATTTGGCGCTGTTGGAGGAGAAAGGTTCGATAAAGGTTTCGCTGTTGCTGGAAACGGTATATACGCCTTTGCCGTCAAATTTGCCGTCTTTAAAGGCTCCGACATAGCTGCGGCCGTCTTGGCATTTCCATGTGCCTTTGCCAGATGGTTTGCCGTCTTTGCCGACATCGCCATCGTAAATGCAACCTTTTTCCTGATAAGGATTGATGGTTTCGGCAATGGCAGGCGTACCCAGCATGAAGGCGACGGGAAGTAGGGCGAGGTATTTCATCATTCATTCCTTTTTGCAGGCAGTTTCAGACGGCCTGATATTGGGATTCAAAAGTCAGCAGGGTTTCAGCAATACGGCGTGGCAATATGGCTAAAGCGTGTTCGCGCATGGATGCAGGGATGCCGTAGTAGGCTTCGGCAATGCTGCCGGCAATGGCCGCCAAGGTATCGCTGTCTCCGCCCAGGGAAACCGCCAGTCGGATGGCGTGTTCAAAATCATCGCTTTCAAGAAAGGCGGTAACTGCTTGAGGTACGGTTTCCTGACAGCTTTCGTTGAAATGATAATGCGGGCGGATTTGGTCGCAACTTTGGCTCAAGTTGTAGCCGAATTGTCGTGTAATGTTTTCTTTGATTTGCGCTTTGCCCATACCGGTACGCGCCCAAAAGATGGCGGCGGCTACGGCTTGTGCACCTTTAATGCCTTCCGGGTGGTTGTGCGTTACGATAGCGGATTGTTCGGCAAAATGCAGGGTTTCTTCCAATGTGGCAAATGTCCAACCAACGGCAGAAACACGCATGGCCGAGCCGTTGCCCCAGCTATTATAAGGTTCTGGATCTTTCCATTCTATCCATTGTGAGAAGCGGCCGCCATATGCGCCTTTCGGACAGGGATATGCCCTACACCAGCCTTGTAAAATAGAGGCCAAATGATCGTTGCAGCCTTGTAAAACCCAATCGGCAATGGCAACAGTGCAAATCGTATCATCGGTAAAGTCGCTGTCGGGGCTGAAAATGTCAAAATCGGTGTGACGGTAGTTGTCAAACTCGAATCGTGATCCGGCAATATCGCCGATGACTGCGCCCAACATCATAACATCCTTTCTGATACTTCTATTTATATTTCAGACGGCCTTTGATATTTCCCAATCAAAAGGCCGTCTGAAAAATTATTCTTGCCAGCCGCCCAAATAAGAAACCAGTTCTTCCAACATGGTGCTGATGGCTTCGGTCATCAGGATTTGCGAGGCAAAGGCGAGGCTGGCGGCATCGTCGCCGTTGCTTTCGGCTTCTTCTTGCAACACGTCCAGATACTGGATGCGTTTGAGCGTAAAGTCTTGGGTGAGGATGAACGCAATTTGTTCGCGCCATACCAAGCCGAGTTGGGTAACGGTTTTGCCGTTTTTGACGTGTTGTACCACTTCATCGGCGGTCAGGTCTTGTTTGGAAACTTTGACGACCGGGACAACATCGCCTACGCCTTTGAGCTCGCAATCGCTGTCCAATTCAAAACCGCCTTCACAGTGGCCTTGCAGCAGCCAGCTGGTCATCAGGGAGGAGGGCGATTGTTTGGTGTTGGGCAGGGCTGCTTCCAAACCGCCCAAGGCTTCGCGCAGTTTGGTCAGGATATTTTCCGCTTTGGCAGATGCGGCATTGTTGACCAAAAGATACCCGTGGTGCGTGTCGAAAATCGCCTGTGTGCGGCTGCTGCGCGTAAAGGCACGAGGCAGCAGGTCGTCAGTAATCTGTTCTTTCAGTTCTTGTTTTTCCTTGCGGCCGACATTGCGCGCTTCGTTGTTTTGGATTTCCAAAACCTTTTCATCCAAAATATCGCGGATGACGCCGGCAGGCAGAACTTTTTCTTCTTTTTTCAGGGCCACACGCCAAGTGTAATCGGCAGGGAAAACCAGCTCGGGCGAAAAGGAAACCGGCGTGGCAAAGCCTTCGCTAAACCAGTCCAAACCCTGACAATGGGCAAATTCGGATTGCGCCAATTTGTCGGCAAGGACTTCCAATTCGGGCAATTTGTCTTTATTGAGCGGATAAAAACTGATTTGCTTAAACCACATGGCGAGTTTTCCTTTTTATTAAAACCGGCATTATACAGGGAAAATAACATACGGAAATCGGCAGCACCTTTAAAAAAGCAGTAAAGGCGTTGACAGAAGAAAAGGCTTTCTGTATAGTTCGCGCTTCGGTTACGCGCCCATCGTCTAGAGGCCTAGGACACTGCCCTTTCACGGCGGCAACCGGGGTTCGAATCCCCGTGGGCGTGCCAAAATTCTTAAAAAACGCTCCTACTTTTGTAGGGGCGTTTTTTGTTTTCAGACGGCCTGTCGCTGTGAAAATATCTTTAAATTGGTTTACAATAATGCCATTCTGAATCTTAACGAGAGAAAACAATGTTAGACATCCAATTGCTCCGCAGCAATACCGCAGCCGTCGCCGAACGTTTGGCGCAGCGCGGTTATGAGTTTGATACCGCGCGTTTCAACGCTTTGGAAGAGCAACGCAAAGCCGTTCAAGTGAAAACAGAAGAGTTGCAGGCTTCACGCAACAGTATTTCCAAACAAATCGGCGCGTTGAAAGGACAGGGCAAACACGAAGAGGCTCAAGCTGCAATGGATCAGGTTGCTCAAATCAAAGTGGATTTGGAGCAGGCTGCCGCTGATTTGGATGCCGTTCAGAAGGAATTGGACGCATGGTTGTTGACCATTCCGAACCTGCCGCACGAAAGCGTACCTGCCGGTAAAGATGAAACTGAAAACGTTGAGGTCCGCAAAGTTGGCACACCGCGCGAATTTGACTTTGAAATCAAAGACCATGTTGATTTGGGCGAGCCTTTGGGCTTGGATTTCGAAGGCGGTGCGAAACTTTCCGGCGCGCGCTTTACCGTGATGAAAGGCCAAATCGCCCGTCTGCATCGCGCTTTGGCTCAGTTCATGCTGGACACGCACACGCTAAAACACGGCTATACCGAACATTACACGCCTTACATCGTGGATGATCTGACCCTACAAGGTACGGGCCAGCTGCCTAAATTTGCAGAAGATTTGTTCCACGTTACCCGCGGCGGTGATGAGAGCAAAAAAACGCAATATCTGATTCCGACCGCCGAAGTGACGCTGACCAATACTGTTGCCGACAGCATCGTGGCCGGCAGCGACTTGCCGTTGAAATTGACTGCGCATTCCCCATGTTTCCGCTCCGAAGCAGGAGCATACGGTAAAGACGTGCGTGGTTTGATTCGCCAGCACCAATTCGACAAAGTGGAAATGGTGCAAATCGTTCATCCGGAAAAATCATACGAAGCGCTGGAAGAAATGGTTGGACACGCTGAAAATATTTTGAAAGCGTTGGAACTGCCATACCGCGTGATCACTTTGTGTACCGGCGACATGGGTTTTGGCGCAACCAAAACCTATGACTTGGAAGTTTGGGTTCCTGCGCAAAATACTTACCGCGAAATTTCCAGCTGCTCCAACTGCGAAGATTTCCAAGCTCGCCGCATGAAAGCGCGTTTCAAAGATGAAAACGGTAAAAACCGTTTGGTACATACTTTGAACGGCTCAGGCTTGGCTGTCGGCCGTACTTTGGTGGCGGTATTGGAAAACCATCAAAATGCCGACGGCAGCATTAATGTTCCTGCTGCGTTGCAACCATATATGGGTGGTGTGACCAAATTGGAAGTAAAATAATCGCTGTTTAAAAGAAAAAGGCCGTCTGAAACTTGGGTTCAGACGGCCTTTTCTATGATTGAGTAATTATTTGTTGTGTTGACGGAAATATTCCCATTCTTCAACGACTTTACCGTCAGGTAAGTGGCACACGCCGTATTCGCCACCGTTTTTATCTTTTTTGATTTCGGATTTGCCGCCTTGTTTGACGCAGAATTCGGAAGCCGGATTGGCCACGCCGACGTTAGGAGATTCTTGTTTTTCAGAAGCGGAGCAGGCGGCCAAAGCGGTTGCGGCAGCGAGGCTGAGGATGATGGGTTTGATCATGGCGTGTCTTTCATTTGAAAGATAAAAACAAGCGGATTATAGGGGATGATTGCGTTTAATTGAGTTAACCAGATTAAAGGCCGTCTGAAAAGTTTTCAGACGGCCTTTAGTTTAGGAAGTCAAACCAGATTATTTGGCTGCTTCGGCTTTTTCGCCTTCTTTAGCAAAGTATTTGGCGTAAATTTTGTCGTATTCGCCACTTTCGCGTACTTTTTTCAGTGCATCGTTCAACATTTTAATGGTGGCTTCGTCGCCTTTGCGTGCAGCGATACCGTAGTTTTCGATGGTGAAGTCAGGCAGGGAGATGAAATCCAAGCCTTTGGTCGGGTTGTTTTTCACATAGTTGGCAATAACCGCGCTGTCGCTGACTACAGAATCCAAACCGCCGTTTTCCAATTCTTTGATAATCAGGGGAACGCTTTCAAAGCGGGCGATTTTCGGATTGTCGTTGCCCAAGAGTTTGGAAACAGAGAAGTCGCCGGTGTAGCCGGTTACTACGCCGACTTTGGCCATGTTTTTCAGGTCTTCGGAAGAAGCCACTTTTTTGCCTTTTGGAACGAGGACAACTTGGGTGATTTCAAAGTATGGATCGCTGAAGAGCATGCTTTGTTTGCGGTCGTCAGTGATGGTTACGCCGGACATTACGATGTCCACGTCGCCGTTGTTCAGAGAAGGGAAGAGGCTTTCCCAAGGCTGGTGTTTGAATTCGACTTTGAAGTTGCCGGCTTTGGCCATGGCATCCATCAAATCTACGTCAAAACCTTCTACTTTGCCGGCAGAATCCAAAGATTCAAATGGGGCAAACTCGGCATTGGAGCCGACACGGTACACTTTATCGGCAGGAGCAGAGGCATTGTTGCTTTGACCGCCGCAGGCAGTCAGGGCAAGGGCGGAACAAGCGAGGGCAGTGGCCAGCCATTTTTTCATGTTCATGATATGTGCTTTCTTAATAAAATGTTAACGGATAAAATCTTAGTTTAGCATAATTTTGTGAACAAACTAGCCGAAATCAGTGGTCTTTTTCTCGGAAAAATGCGTAGGTTACGTCATGGAAGAGGTCGGTGTGCGGGCTGTCTTCATAGCTCAATTCCGCCAACGCGTCTTCAAAGGCAAGCTGGATGGATTCTACGGCATCGTTGGCCATGTCGGAGGGCAGGGAGCGGATAAGGCCTTTGAGGGCGGTGGCGAGGACGTGGTTTTGCATACGCAAAACGTCGTTGGCTTCTTCCAAGTATTCGAGGCGTTGTTCGATACTGCTCATGATGTATCCTTGAGGGTATATTAAATAAAATAGTGATTATATAGTGAATTAATATTAAAATGTGACGCTTGCGCCGGCTTGCCGGATATGTCCAACCATCGGCCGTATGTCAAGTGATTTTAGGTTTGAATGCGGTTCACAATAAAAATGAAAAAAAGAGATTATTATGGAAAACAACCGTCTTGACCCCGCAACCCTCGAGGAAGAAGACCTGAATTGGGAAAAACGCCTGGAAAGATTGCGTCAGGCACGACAATTCAATACCGCGCCGACTCATGCGCCATTGGTCAAAAAATCGGACGACGCTGTCGATGCCGTGTCTAAAACCACGTCTAAAAAAGAATATAAATTGGATGCAGGCAATCGTGAAAAAGTATTGGAAGAGTATTTGTACCGTTGGCAGTTGGAACACAATACTGCCTTGGCCGACGATGGCGAAGCAGTGGAAACCGATGCGATGGTGGTTTTGCAGGACAACTGGTTGAGCGCGCAATCGGCATTGCAGGCCGCGGCTTCAGAGCGTCATATCGAATCAACGCGCACCGTCAGACTGAATCCGAAATCAGGTGCCGTAGATTTTGATGCGCCTGAAGTGGAAGAAACTGAAAAACCGGAAAATGATGATGCGGAAGCGGCTGAAGAGGCGGTTTCAGACGGCCTTGAAAAAGAACCGGCCATCAATGTCCATATCAATGTATTGAACCCGCAAGCGATTGGCCGTCGGGAAGTATTCTGCGTTTCTGAAAAAGATTTGACCGAGCGCCTGATTAAGCGTTTGCGCCCCCATGTGGCCGATGCAGTCAACGGCATGATTCGGATTACCGTGCAAAAACAAATGGCCTTGTTCACTTATCAGTTGCAGCAAATGCTCAACGAGCAGGCGCCGGGTTTGGTGGAGGATGTATTGGAACACAACGTCAAACGTATTTTGGACGATATGAAGACTGAAATGAAATACCGCCGTTGAGTATCCTGGCCGTCTGAAAAGTTTCAGACGGCCTTCGGCGTAAAATTCCCTTAAAATTTTGCGAAGCGTGTATAATAGCGGCTCACGTTTTCGTGATAAATATCCTTTCTAAATAGTTGATATGCCCGATGCAGAATCGGGCATTTTTTTTGAGATTGTTATGAATAAAAACAAAATCATTGTATTGCTGATTGCTTTGGTTGCCGTATTTGCCTATAACAAAATGCAAAACAAGCAGCCGGTACAATCGCAGAATCAGCAGAAAATAGAAGCTGTTCAAAAACAAAATAATGCGGGCAAAAAGAATACCGATGCGGCTCAGCAGCAAATAGGTTCGGGTAAAGAATCAGCCGAAGCGGTTTTGAAACAGGCGTTTGAAAATGAGCAAAGCGATATTCAGGTTGAGGGCGAAGGCACGGTATGGAAAACCCTGTCGGATGACAACAAAGGCACGCGCCATCAACGCTTTATCTTGAAGCTTTCCAGCGGTCAAACGCTTTTATTAGCACACAATATCGATTTGGCCGACAAAATCAAAGGCTTGAAAAAAGGTGATAAAGTAGCGTTTTACGGCGAATATGAATGGTCGGAGCAGGGCGGCGTTATCCATTGGACGCATCATGACCCATCAGGTCGGCATACTGACGGCTGGTTGAAACACGATGGCCGCCTTTATCAGTAAAAACGGTTTTCCTGTTTTTTCAGACGGCCCGAAACACGGCCTTCGGCTTGAAAGATGGTAGAAATCGGCGCAAAATGTTAACAAGTTAAACAGACGGAAAATATTGTTCCGTCCATTGGAATACACAGTAGATTGGAGAATAAATGAACAAAAAACTTCATCCGCAAACGCTGGCCATCCGGGGCGGCAAAGAGCAGACCGAATATCGCGAACACAATCAGGCGCTGTTTTTGACCAGTAGCTTCATGTGGGAAAGCGCGCAACATGCGGCAGATTTGTTTTCCAAAAAAATTAAAGGCTTTACCTATACCCGTACAGCCAACCCGACTACTGCCGCTTTTGAAAAACGCATTGCCGCATTGGAAGGCGCGGAACGCGCGGTAGCCACTTCGACCGGTATGTCTGCAATTCAGGCAGCGTTTTTTACCTTCTTGCAAGCAGGCGACCACGTTGTTTCCAGCCGCAGCCTGTTCGGCACGACCGTCGGTTTCATCAACAACATCGTTACCAAGTTCGGCATCGAAGTCAGCCATGTATCGCCGGTTGATGTAGATGAATGGAAAGCGGCCATCAAGCCCAATACCAAACTGTTTTTCTTGGAAACTCCGTCCAACCCATTGGGCGAAGTTGCCGATTTGGAAGCGCTGGCTGAACTGGCGCACAGCATCGGCGCGCTTTTGGTGGTGGACAACAGCCTCTTGTCGCCCGTCGGTTCGCAGCCTTTGAAACACGGTGCGGATATTTCCGTTTCTTCCGCAACCAAAGCCATCGACGGCCACGGCCGCGTGATGGGCGGCGTATTGGCCGGTTCGGAAGAGCTGATGACGCAAGTTGCCATATATTGCAACTCTTGCGGTTTGGCGATGTCTCCGTTTAACGCATGGCAGTTGTTGAGCGGCGTGGAAACCCTGTCGCTGCGTATGGAAAAACAGTTTGACAATGCGTTAAAAATCGCCCAATGGCTGCAACAACAGCCGCAAGTCCAAGCTGTGTACTACACCGGTTTGCCCGACCATCCTCAGGCAGAGCTTATCCGCAAGCAACAAAACGGTGGCGGCATCGTCATCGGCTTTGAAGTCGCCGACCAAGAAGCAGCATGGAAAGTCGTGGACGGCGTGGAGCTTTTCTCCCGTACTGCCAACCTCGGCGATGTGCGCTCGACCATCACCCATCCGTGGACAACCACGCACGGTCGGATGCAGCCTGAAGAAAAACTCGCCGCGAATATCCGCCCGGGCTTGATCCGCCTCTCTGTCGGTTTGGAACACATCGACGATTTGATTGATGATTTGCAACAAGCATTGAACAAATAATCTAAAAACAAATTTCAGACGGCCTTAAATTTTAATAGGCCGTCTGAAAGCAATTAAACACACATCTTAAGAATAAAAGGAAAAAATAATGTCTGAAGCAGAATTCGCCTCGTGGGCAATGAAAATCCTCCTCACCGGCCTGATTATCTTTTTGGGCTTTATCGTTTGGAACTTGGGTAAAGAATCCAAAGCCGGCAAATTCGGCATTGCCATGCTCTTCTTGGTTTTGGGCTTGGGTGTGTTTGGATTCGTATTTAAAGAGTTGCTGATTAGCTTTTTGGTATTGCCAAAGTAAGCAGAAAGTTTATAGATAGAACAAGGCCGTCTGAAAAAATGTTCAGATGGCCTTTTGATTTGAAATTTAAATTACGCCCAATTCTTGCAAGCCGCGCAAGACGCCATCTTCATCGACACTTGGGCAGACGAATTGTGCGGCAGCTTTGGCAACTTCTTCGCCATTGCCCATGGCAACGCCAAAGCCGACGGTTGACAGCATTTCCAAGTCGTTGAAGCTGTCGCCGAATGCCATCACTTTGCTCATATCGATCCCCAGTTTTTCCACTGCGTGGGCGATGCCACGTGCTTTTGAACCTTCTTTGCGCAACAGGTCCACAGCATATTCATGCCAGCGGACGGATTTGAAGCCTTGTTGCTGGGTTAGTGGGTGCAGGATTTTTTCTTCTTCCTTATCCACAAAGACCAACATTTGATAAACAGGTTGTTTGCGGAAATATTCTTTGTCGGTTAAAAAGTTGGGCAGGATATGCGATAAGCCTTCGACAACGCGCGGCGAATGGGAGGAAACGGCAATTTCTTGGTTGTTGACGAATGCGTAGTCTATTTTGTGTTGTTCAAGCAGGTTGATGGCGGTTTCGATGTCGGCAATGTCCAATGGGTAGCTTTGCAGGGGTTTGCCGCGAAAGGAAATATATTGGCCGTTGATGGTAACGAGCATGTCGATACCGCATTCTTGAATCAAGGCTTTGACTTTGGCGGGAATGGCGGCTTCCGGACGGCCGGTGGCAATGGCAGTCAAAATGCCTTTGGCTTTTAATGCGCGCATGGCTTGGGCAACCGAAGGACGCAGGGTATCCGTGTATTTGCGGTAGAGGGTGTCGTCGATGTCAAAGAAGATGATTTCAGGGTTGTTCATGATTTACTCGTTGTGCTGGGTATACACAGCTTTCATTGAAAATTGTGTGAACAGCTTGTGTATAAATTGGTTTAGTATTTGATTGCTATTATAAAAATAAGCTATGATTAAAATTTAGACAGTTTTTTGTTTTGAGAATAAAGCGGCAAGTTATCCACATCAGGCCGTCTGAAAATTTGGTTTTCAGACGGCCTTGTTTTAAGCAATCAAACGGATATTTTCTTTGTCTTGCCTGAATTGTTTTTAATCACGATAGGCAGGCTGCTGTCGAAATACCAGCTTCCATCAGGCAAAGCCAACGCGCCGCCGGCGCAGTGCAGGGTAATGCTGTTTCCGGTCAGGGGGTCGGTTTCGGTAATTTCAATTTCGTGCGCTTTACCCCAATCGGTTACAGGGAGTAGGGCGGCCAGCTCGGTAATGCGTTGGTTTTGATGTTTGATGCCGTTTGGCTGGCGACAGTTGCCGTTGCATTTTCCGACAGCCTCAACGGGGCAGGGTTCGCCCTTTGCGTAGCTGGTCGGCAAAATATTGAGCGAATCTGGGCAGAGCCTGTGTTCTTGCGACCATTGCGTCAAGGCACGTTTGGCTGCTTTTTTGTGGGCAAACAAACCGTATGGGCGCCAGTTTCTGGTGCCGCTGTTTAACAAGACAATGCGTGCTTGAAGGCTGCCGTGTTCGTCCGCGATAAAGCGGACGGTAGAAAACGATGTGGACTTTTCAGACGGCATCAGTTGGTATTCCTGCATGGTCTGGGCTTTGAGCCATAATGTATGGAGCTGCCCGACTGCCGGAATAAAACGGATGGAGGCTGCGGCTTTGATGTACGGCGGCAGTTTCTTGCTGTGCAGCAGGGTGGCGGTTTCACTGTATGTGCGTTCGTGTGCTTCAATGGCTTGGGCTTTGCCGAAATGATCAAACCAAACCAATACGCCGTAACTGTCGGGTAGGGCATAGAGTTGCTGGGCAAGCGAATCAGGCAGCCAAGTAGGCAACATTTTCGGATTCATCAATACACGGACATGTTCGTCCCATTGTTGATGATTTTTTTCTGCCAGACTTAATTCGAGATAATCACACAATGCGGCAACATCGGTCATGGCGCGGTGGCGGTTGGCCGTCTGAATGCCGGTGCGTTCGATAATGCTGTCGAGGCTGTGTTTGTAAAACTCAGGATACAGGCGGCGTGACAGTTGAACCGTACAGAGCGAGGGTGCGGCAAAGTCAGTATGGATACGGGCAAACTCGTGACGCAGGAAGGTGTAGTCAAAGCGGCTGTTGTGGGCAACAACCACAGCACCTTGCAATAGCGGCAACAAATCGCCTGCAATATCGGCAAAGACAGGCGCGTTTTTCACCGTTTCATCATGAATTCCGGTCAGTCTGGCAACGAATTCGGGAATGCTGCGGCAAGGATTGACCAATTGCTCGTAATATGTGGCGCGTCCTTGCTCAAAACGAACAAGGGCGACTTCCGTTATCCTGTCTTGATAGAAATTTCCACCGGTCGTCTCCAAATCCACCACGACCACAGGCCGTCCCAAACGGGAAAATGCTTCGGATAAGAGCGGCCAGCGTGCGAAATCTGACATTTTATTCTCTGTAAATTCAATAGCAAATGCGCATTTTACACGCTGTCTGCAAGTTTTCCAAATAAAACGCTTGACAGTAAACAGCCCTCTCTTTATAATTCAAATCTTTCTTGATGCACCCGTAGCTCAGTTGGATAGAGTATCTGGCTACGAACCAGAGGGTCGGGCGTTCGAATCGCTCCGGGTGCGCCACAGAAAATCTCCGCGCCCATCGTCTAGCGGTTAGGACATCGCCCTTTCACGGCGGTAACCGGGGTTCGATTCCCCGTGGGCGTGCCAGTTTATAAAAAAGCGCAATCTGTTTCAGATTGCGCTTTTTTGCATTTATCGGTTTTGAAATGATTTGAACCTCTCTTTTTATCTGCTAATGCAGGTTGGCATTTGTCATAATCTACTAAAAGCATTTATTATTACATATCTAATAATCATAATTTAAGGGAAAACGTTCATGGCGTGGCGGTTTGTGTTGCCTGCTTGGGTGGTGGGTGTAGTGCTTTCGTTTGCGTTGCCGTTTGTGCCGCCATGGTGGGCTTGGTTGTCTGTAATCATTGGCGCGCTTGCGTTGTATCGAAGATTTGCTGTGGCTTGGTTGGTGCTGGCCGTCTGTATGGGCATGGCGTTTGGTGTGTGGCGGACCGGGCTGGTGTTGGCCGGTCAATGGCCTGTAGGGGAGGTGACGGCTAAAGTTTTGACGGTTGAAGTGGCGGATATGCCGCGTGATGATGGTCGGCGCGTGCAGTTTGCGGCAAGGGCTTGGGATGAGCGTGGGCAGGCTTTTGATTTGATGTTGTCGGATTATCAGCGGCGTGATTGGGCGGTGGGCAGCAGGTGGTCTGTATCGGCGCGGGTAAGGCCGGTAATCGGTGAGGTGAATGTGCGCGGTTTGAACCGTGAAACATGGGCTTTAGCCAATGGTATCGATGGCATGGGTACTTTGGGGCGCGACAGGAAACTCGTGCGGCAAGGCGGCGGTTTCGGTTTGGCTAATATGCGTGATGCGGTAAGCCGGAGTTGGCAGAGAACGGCGGACAAATATCCTGAGTTTTCAGACGGCATAGGGCTGATGCGTGCTTTGAGTATTGGCGAGCAATCGGCGTTGCGGCCACCTTTGTGGCAGGCATTCCGGCCTTTGGGACTGACGCACTTGGTCAGTATTTCGGGCTTGCATGTGACGATGGTGGCGGTATTGTTTGCCTGGCTGATTAAGCGAATTTTTCGTTATTTGCCGTGGATTCCGGCGCAACCGCGTGTGTGGATATTGGCTGGTGGTGTTGCCGGTGCTTTGTTTTATGCGCTTTTGGCCGGTTTTTCCGTACCGACGCAACGCAGTGTGTTGATGTTGGCTGCGTTTGCGTGGGCATGGTGGCGCGGCAGTGGCGGCTCGGGCTGGACGGCGTGGTGGCAGGCTTTGGCTGTTGTTTTGTTGTTGGACCCGTTGGCTGTATTGGGCGTGGGAACTTGGTTGTCTTTCGGCTTGGTTGCTGCTTTGATTTGGGCTTCATCAGGCCGTCTGAAAGAGTCGGGCTGGCATTTGGCTGTACGGGGGCAATGGGCGGCAACTATATTGTCGGTGGTATTGCTGGGCTATTTGTTTGCTTCGTTACCTTTGCTCAGTCCGTTGGTTAATGCGCTGGCTATTCCTTGGTTTTCTTGGGTGTTGACACCGTTGGCTTTGCTGGGTTCGGTTTTTCCGTTTGAGCTTGTCCAGTTGGTAGCGGCATTTTTGGCGGAATATACTTTACGCGGTTTGGTATGGCTGGCTACGGTATCGCCTGAATTTGCCGTCGCAACGGCGCCTGTGCCTTTGCTGGTGTTGGCGATGATGGCGGCTTTGCTGTTATTGCTGCCTAAAGGAATGGGCTTGAAACCTTGGGCATGTCTGGTTTTATTGGGTTTTGTGTTTTACCGTCCTGCCAAGTTGGAGGAAGGGGTGGCAAGAGTTACGGTGATGGATGCAGGACAAGGTTTGTCGGTGTTGATACAAACGCGTAACCGCAATCTTTTGTTTGATACGGGAACGGAGCAAGTGGCGCAAACAGGTATTGTGCCGAGTTTGAACGCGATGGGCGTGCGCCGTTTGGACAGCCTGATTTTGTCGCACCATGATATTGACCATGATGGCGGTTTTCAAAGTGTGGCGGCTGTCGGTACCGATAAATTGCTTGCCGGACAACCTGAGTTTTATCCGAATGCAGAGTTTTGCCAAGAAGACAAATGGCAATGGGACGGCGTAGATTTTGAGTTGCTCAGGCCGTCTGAAAATACGGGCAAGGAAGATAATGATCAAAGCTGCGTATTGCGTGTCGTGACAAACGGCAAAGCCTTGTTGATAACTGGCGATTTGGGTGTAAAGGGCGAGGCCGGTTTGATTGAAAAATACGGCAATGCGCTATATAGCCAAGTGTTGGTATTGGGACATCACGGCAGCAGCACGGCTTCGTCAGGCAGCTTTCTGCATACGGTTTCGCCGCAATATGCCGTGGCATCCAGCGGCTATGCCAATGCCTACAAACATCCGACCGTTGCCGTACAAAATCGTGTCCGCGCGCACGGCATTACTTTGTTGAGAACGGATTTTTCAGGCGCGTTGGTGTTTGCTTTGGGACAGGGCGATATATTTCAAGGCCGTCTGAAAAAGGATAAGTTTTATTGGCAGAAGAAACCGTTTGAGTAAAAAGGCTAAAAGGCCGTCTGAAAGACTTTTTCAGACGGTCTTAATATTTTTTATTGACGGGCATTATCCAAATTTTGTGTGAATCCAATTGTGGATAGTTTGGTTTGATATTTGATAATAAAGAATAAATTAATCGTGATGAAAAAATAGGCAGTTTAAAATAGGGTAATAATCACAAAGTTATTAGTAATTATCAGCATGATGTTCTGTATATCAAGTGGGAGCTGAAAGCAGCACAGAGTTTGCACGTTTCTACAATGAAGATGCTGCGCAGCTGACAGCCGCCAATATTATCGGCTGATGGTTGTTTTAAAGTTTAAGGCCGTCTGAACCTGATATTTCATGTTCAGACGGCCTTAAACTTATATAATATCCGACCCATCTGTTTAAAAAGGCAATCCCTATGAACACCATACGCACCAAAATTTGCGGTATTACCCGAACTGAAGACGCGCTGGCCGCGGCCGAATTGGGCGCAGATGCCATCGGGCTGGTGTTTTACGCCAAGAGTAAACGGGCAGTGAGTATTGAGCAGGCGCAGGCGGTTGTGAAAAATCTGCCGCCGTTTGTATCGGTGGTGGCCTTGTTTGTGAATGAAAACGAGCAAACCATCCGCGAGATTTTGCGTCAGGTGCCGATAGATGTGATTCAGTTTCACGGCGATGAAGACGATGATTTTTGCCGTCGGTTTGACCGCCCGTATTTGAAGGCCGTACGCGTACAGTCCGCTGCCGATATTCAGACGGCCTGTGCCAAATTTCCGAATGCACGCACCTTGCTGTTTGATGCCTATCATCCGACTGAATACGGCGGTACGGGACAAAGTTTCGATTGGACCATGTTGCACGGCACTATCGGCAAACCATGGATACTTGCCGGCGGATTGACTGCGGAAAACGTTGCCGAAGCGGTAAAAATCAGTGGCGCGGCGGCGGTAGATGTGTCCGGCGGCGTGGAAATCTCCGGCGGGATTAAGAGCAGGGAGAAAATGGCGGCGTTTATTCAGGCAGTAAAGGCCGTCTGAAATTTTGTTTGAATTAAAAACAACCGGAATACAGATATGCAAGAGCCAATCGTTGAGTCCCACCCCTTTGCAGCCTTGTTGCCACCGCAGGCAACGGTCATGATGATGGGGACGTTTCCGCCTAAAGAAGAAAAACACGCGATGAAGTTTCATTATCCGAATTTCCAAAACGATATGTGGCGCGTGTATGGGCTGGTGTTTTTCGGCGATGCGGCGCATTTTCAAAAGCAGGGCGAGAAAGCGTTTGATGCCGATAAAATCAAAGCGTTTTTAAGTGAGAAAGGGATTGCATCCTGTCCGACCGTATTGAAGGCAATACGCGAACATGGCAATGCTTCGGATAAGTTTTTAAAAGTGATAGAAACCGTCGATTTGGCGGCAGTATTGGCGCAAATGCCCGAGTGCCGCCATCTTTGCACCACCGGCGGCAAGGCAACCGAAGTTTTGTTGGAGATTCAAGGCAGCGGCATGAAAATGCCGAAGACCGGTGAAACAGTACTGTTCCCCTATGCTGGACGTGAGTTGACCCTGACGCGCCTACCTTCGACTTCGCGTGCCTATCCGTTGAGTTTGGCGAAAAAAGCGGCGGCATATCGGGCTTTTTTTGAAACGGCTGGATTGACTGTTTTTCAGGAGTAGGGTGATGGACCGTTATGAAATTTCTTTAATGACGTTTATGGCTTTGTGGTGGCTTTTTAATGTCGTCTCAGTGTGGCTGAAGGCCAAACAATGGCATATAAAGGTATTGCTGGGCGGAACGCTTTTGTATGTGATACAAATATCTGCAGTCATTATGTCTGTTAACGGCCTTAATTGGATATTTTTGAACATAAGCACTATAAATACCAATGAGTTGATTATTGCTTTGCTTGTGCTTAACTTTCTAGGTTGGTGGTTGCTGGCACTGTGGCTGGGGATGTTGGCATTAAAACTATGCCTGAGAAGCAAAAACGAAGAAAAACATATCGCGCCGCCGTTGGGTACGGCATTAGTTGCAACATCGAGCTGTACGCTGTTATTTCTATTTTGTCTGCTGATATTATTATTCAATTAGTTGCCGACAAGATGAATAGAAAACGGCTATAATTGCTGACAATTTTTACTTTCAGACGGCCTTTTACTGAATCAGGCCGTCTGAAACCATAAAACGAACAAGGAAAAATCCCATGAAAAATTATCACGCTCCCGACGAGAACGGCTTTTTCGGCGAACACGGTGGCCTGTACGTTTCCGAAACCCTGATTCCTGCTTTGCAAGAATTGGCAGAAGCCTATAAAGCAGCGAAAGAAGATCCTTTATTTTGGGAAGAGTTCCGCCATGATTTGAAACACTATGTCGGCCGTCCCAGCCCTGTTTACCATGCCGCGCGATTGTCCGAGCATTTGGGCGGCGCGCAAATATGGCTGAAGCGTGAAGATTTGAACCACACCGGCGCGCACAAAGTCAACAACACCATCGGTCAGGCATTGCTCGCCCGCCGCATGGGCAAAAAACGCGTCATTGCCGAGACCGGCGCAGGTCAGCACGGCGTAGCTTCTGCCACCGTTGCCGCACGCTTCGGCATGACTTGCGACGTGTATATGGGTGCAGACGATATCCAACGTCAAATGCCGAACGTGTTCCGTATGAAATTATTGGGTGCGAACGTGGTCAGCGTTGACAGCGGCAGCCGTACATTGAAAGATGCGATGAACGAAGCCATGCGCGAATGGGTCGCCCGCGTGGACGACACGTTCTACATCATCGGCACTGCCGCAGGCCCTGCGCCGTATCCCGAAATGGTACGCGATTTCCAATGCGTGATCGGCAATGAAGCCAAAGAACAAATGTTGGAAGCCATCGGCCGCCAACCTGATGTTGCCGTTGCCTGCGTGGGTGGCGGCTCGAACGCCATCGGTTTGTTCCATCCCTATATCGAAGAAGAAAACGTACGTCTGGTCGGTGTAGAAGCCGGCGGTTTGGGTGTGGATACGCCTGATCACGCCGCACCGATTACCAGCAAAGCCCCTATCGGCGTATTGCACGGTTTCCGCAGCTATTTGATGCAGGACGAAAACGGCCAAGTTTTGGGTACGCACTCTGTTTCCGCAGGATTGGACTACCCAGGCATCGGCCCGGAACACAGCCATTTGAACGACATCAACCGCGTAGAATACACCGTAGCCAAAGATGACGAAGCACTCGAAGCCTTTGATTTGCTCTGCCGTTTTGAGGGCATTATTCCTGCGCTGGAATCCAGCCATGCCGTTGCTTGGGCAGTCGCCAATGCGCCGAAAATGAGCAAAGACCAAGTGATTTTGGTCAACCTCTCCGGTCGCGGCGACAAAGACATTAATACTGTGGCGAAACTCAAAGGCATTGAGTTGTAAGCCTTATTGATTGAGCAGTAAAGGCCGTCTGAAAAAGCTGGATTTCAGTCTTTCAGACGGCCTTTGTTTCCATAATGATCAGCGTAGTATTTTATCCGCGCAAACTCTATCAAGTATCGTCGGCTAAGGGAATTTATCCTTCCAAACCGATCTTGTACGCTTTCTAAACCAATTATTCAATTTATCCATCACCATGAAACATTTAGCAATCCATCTAAAACTATTGGGCATGGCGGCGTTTTGGGGCGCATCTTGGCCGATGGGGCGGATGCTGGGACAGGCGCTGCCGCCTTTAACGGGCGGTATGTTGCGCTTTTTGACGGCGGCAATCTTGCTTTTGGGCTGGCTGTTTGCACGGTATCGATTGCGTACTTTGGCGGTTTTGTCGCGTAAACAATGGCTTGGATTGGCACTGGCGGCGGCATTCGGCGTATTTGGTTTTACCGTATTGTCTATGCTGGGTTTGCAGCGGATTCCTGCTTCAAGGGCGACGGTGTTGGTCACGTTCAATCCTGTGTTGACGATGTTTTTTGCGGCTTTGCTGTTTGGCGAGAAGCTCAACGGCAAGATTGTGTCGGGTATGTTGTTGGCAGTGGCAGGCTCGATATGGGCGGTTACGCATGGCGAGATTGCGGCATTTTTATCGGGCGGCGGCATAGGGTGGGGCGAAGTGCTGGTGTTTTGCAGCCTTTGCTGCTTGGTCACTTATACGATGATAGGCAGGGCGGTGTTGCAGGGGATTGATGCGCTGACGGTCACTGTGGCCACCGCTTGGTTGGGTGTAATGATGTTGCTGCCGCCTGCGCTGATTTCAGACGGCCTGCCGTTTGGTATGCTTGCCGAACTGGACGGCAGGGGCTGGTTTGCTCTGATTGGCCTGTCTGTCGGCGCAACGGTTTTGAGCTATGCGTGGTATTTTGAAGGCGTGAAGACTTTGGGTGCAGGCAGCGCGGCGGCGTACATCACTTTGGTGCCGGTATTCGGCATTTTGTGTTCCGCTTGGTTTTTGGGCGAGGCATTGCATGTTTCCTTAGTTGCCGGCTGTTTGGCGGCAGTGGGCGGATTGGCGTTGATGCAGTATGGAAGACGTGCCGTCTGAAATAGGAAATATGTTATATAATAATGAAACTGATCAAACCATTGTTTTAAACATGTCTGAACATTCCTCCCTGCTCGATTTCGACCGCGCCCACTTGCTCCATCCCTATACATCCATGACAGCCCCGTTGCCTGTTTATCCGGTGCGACGAGCGGAGGGCGTGCACATCGAATTGGCGGATGGTACGCGGCTGATTGATGGGATGTCGTCTTGGTGGTGTGCGATACACGGCTACAATCATCCTGTTTTGAATCAGGCGGTTGAGGCGCAGATTAAGCAAATGTCGCATGTGATGTTTGGCGGTTTGACGCATGAGCCGGCGGTGGAACTTGGCAAATTATTGGTCAGGATTTTGCCGCAGGGGTCGGACCGTATTTTTTATGCGGATTCAGGTTCGGTTTCGGTAGAAGTCGCACTGAAGATGGCGGTGCAATACCAGCAGGCGCGGGGTTTGACGGCAAAGCAGAATATCGCGACGGTGCGGCGCGGATATCATGGCGATACTTGGAACGCGATGTCCGTCTGCGATCCGGAAACGGGGATGCACCATATTTTCGGCAGCGCTCTGCCGCAGCGTTATTTTGTCGATAACCCGAAAAGCCGCTTCGATAATGAATGGGACGAGGTGGATTTGCAGCCTGTCCGTGCCTTGTTTGAAGCACATCATGCGGATATTGCCGCCTTTATTTTGGAACCGGTCGTGCAGGGCGCGGGCGGCATGTATTTTTATCATCCGCAGTATCTTCGCGGTTTGCGCGATTTGTGCGATGAATTTGATATCGTGTTGATTTTTGATGAAATCGCCACCGGATTTGGGCGCACGGGTAAGATGTTTGCCTGCGAACACGCGGATGTCGTGCCGGATATTATGTGTATCGGCAAGGGCTTGAGCGGCGGCTATATGACGTTGGCGGCGGCGATTACTTCGCAAAAAGTCACCGAAACGATTTCGCGCGGCGAAGCGGGTGTTTTTATGCACGGCCCGACGTTTATGGCGAACCCGCTGGCGTGTGCCGTAGCCTACGCTTCGGTCAAACTGCTTTTGTCCCAAGACTGGCAGGCAAATATCCGCCGCATCGAAAGCATCTTAAAAGGCCGTCTGCAAGCAGCATGGGACATTAGCGGCGTGAAAGACGTGCGCGTTTTGGGTGCTATCGGGGTGATCGAACTAGAAAAAGGCGTGGATATGGCGCGTTTTCAAGCGGACTGCGTGGCGCAAGGGATTTGGGTGCGCCCATTCGGCAGGCTGGTGTACCTCATGCCGCCTTACATCATTTCAGACGACCTCTTGACCGAACTTGCCTATAAAACCGTACAAATCTTGAAGGAATACAGCAAATGAAAGGCGTTTACTTCGTCAGCGGCATTGATACGGACATCGGCAAGACCGTCGCTACCGGCGTGTTGGCAAAACAATTGTTGCAGCAGGGTAAAAGTGTGATTACGCAAAAGCCTGTGCAAACTGGTTGCAAAAATATCGCTGAAGACATCGCCGTCCACCGCAAAATCATGGGTATACCCATGCAGGAAGCCGACAAGCAAGGGCTGACCATGCCCGAAATTTTCAGCTATCCGGCCTCGCCCCACCTCGCCGCCCGTCTGGACGGCAGGACTTTGGACTTGGGCAAAATCTGTACCACCACTCAAGAATTGGCGACGCAATACGAAATCGTCTTGGTCGAAGGTGCGGGCGGATTGATGGTGCCGCTGACGGAAGATTTGTTGACCATTGATTATATTAAGCAACAGGCTTATCCCGTCATCCTCGTTACCAGCGGACGGCTCGGCAGCATCAACCACACCCTGCTCAGCTTCTCCGTGCTCAAACAATACGGCATCCAGTTGCACAGCCTGATTTTCAACCATATTCACGACAGCAAAGATGAAACTGTTGCCGGCGATACCTTGGAATATCTTAAAGGCCGTCTGAAAGATGAGTTTCCCGAAGCCAAATGGCAAGAGTTGGCTAAAACAGAGGTGTCAGATGGAGCTTGATATACCGCGTGGCACGCTTTGTTCACATGCCGAAGCCTTAAGCCTCTTGCCGTCTAAGGCCGAACATCTGCTGACCGTTTCTTCGCTAACTGCCGCTTTGCGCGCTTCTGGTAAGGATTTTTCAGTCGAGCCGGTGTATTTGGGTTTGACGAAGGGAGCGGAAAACGGAGACGAAATCTTTGTGCGCGATGTTTGGCTCAAACTGGACGGCGAAACAGTGATACAAGCCAGAAGCGCGTGCCGGCCGGATAGCCGTCTATGGACAGAATTATTGGATTGCGGAACGCAGCCTTTGGGCGAGCGCCTGTTTGACGGTACATTGCCGTTGAAGCGTTCGGATTTTGAGTTTCTTCGTTTTGAAGATTCCGACCGTCCATCTTTCAGACGGCCTGTTACCGCGCGCCGTTCCTATTTCGATTGGAACGGCGAAACATTGGAATTAACAGAATATTTCTTATTGAAATTAATAGATTTATACCGCTAAGGCCGTCTGAAAATAAAACCGATTACCGATGTTTGTCATAATTCTGTTATAATACAATAAATTAAATTGTTAAGATCTGTTTGATTTCAGACGGCAATAAATTATAATAAGAGCTAAGGCTCTAAAAAGCCTTTCCTTCCGAATCGACACATAAACAACGACACATTACATCAATGAACATAAGGCGCTTTTTTCTACAATTTCTACCGCGTTGCGCTGTCGGACGGATGGTGATATACGCCAAGCTGATGCGCGTCGACAAACCCATTGGCACACTGCTTTTGCTGTGGCCGACTTATTGGGCATTGTGGATTGCATCTAAAGGCGTTCCCGACGCGGATATTTTTATTGCCTTTACCGCAGGTACATTTCTGATGCGCAGCGCAGGTTGCGTCGTGAATGATTTTGCCGACCGCAATTTTGACGGCGCAGTAGAGCGCACCAAAAACCGCCCGTTTGCCAAAGGTTTGGTTTCCAAAACCGAAGCGCTGCTTTTGACCGTCATGCTGTGTCTGATGGCCGCTTTATGCTTGGTGCCGCTCAACCGTTTTACTTGGCTGATGAGCCTTCCGGCCTTATTTTTGGCCATCACATATCCTTTCACCAAACGCTTTTTCCCGTTGCCACAGTTTTATTTAGGACTGGCATTTTCGTTCGGCATTCCCATGGCCTTTGCCGCTGTGCAAGGCCGAGTGCCTCCCGAAGCATGGTTGATGTTTACTGCTAATGCCTTATGGACGCTGGCTTACGACACGATTTATGCCATGGCGGACAAAGAAGATGATTTGAAAATCGGTATTAAAACTTCGGCAATCACATTTGGTCATCACGATATTACCGCCTCTATGCTTTGCCATTTTTGGTTTACCGTATTGATGGTGGTGCTGGGTATTAAAATCGGCGCAACTTGGCCTTATTGGCTGGTATTGCCGATAACCGCGTATTGGCAGTGCCAGCAATATGCAGCCATCCGTACGCGCGACCGCCAGTTGTGCTTCCAAACGTTTTTGGCCAACAACCGCATCGGCTTGGCGTGGTTTTGCGGATTAGTCTGCCATTATTTCTGGTTGTTTTTGGTTTCCAAATTATTTTAAAAAACTAGGTTGAGGCCGTCTGAAAAGGAAGGGAAAAGGAGTATGCCGGACATACTCCTTTTTATTTAAACCATGATTTAGCCAATAATAGAATTTTTACTTTAAATCAATTATAATCAAATAGTTGGAATATTTTCGACTCGTTAAAAAATATCAAAAACAACATGGAAAATGTTAGCAGGGCGAGTGTAAATTACGCCTTCAGGATTGAGATTTGCACCGACAATCGGTACAATCCCATTGTTTTGCGACATTTAAAAGAGATACACATGAGCCTGATTGGCGAAATTTTACCTTTGTCCCATATCGTTTTGGATTTGGAAGTCAGCAGCAAAAAGCGTCTGTTTGAAGAGGCTGCACAGCTGCTGGAGAATGAAGCAGAATTACCGAATACCAACGTGTTCGACTGCCTGTTTGCCCGTGAAAAACTCGGTTCGACCGGTTTGGGGCAGGGGGTGGCGATTCCTCACGGCCGTCACGCATGCGTGAAAAAAGCTACCGGTGCGTTTATCCGCACCAAAGAGCCGGTTGCCTTTGATGCGCCCGACGGCAAACCTGTCTCCCTGATTTTCATCCTGCTTGTGCCTGAAAACGCTACCGGCGAACATTTGGAAGTCTTGTCCAAACTGGCCGGCAGATTCTCTCAAAAAGCCATCCGTGAAGCGTTGATAGCCGCAACTTCTGCCGAAGAAGTACGCACACTCCTGACCGAAGAGTAATTCATGCCCAGCATATCCGTCCGCCGCCTGTTTTCCGACAATCAGCACAAACTCGAACTCGCTTGGGCTGCCGGCAATTCCGGCGCGGACAACCGTATCGGTGTCGAAGCCGATAAACCCGTCTTGGCCTTGGTCGGCCACTTAAACTTTATCCATCCCAACCAAATTCAAGTTGTCGGCGTAGCTGAAGCCGAATATTTGCGCCGCTTGGAAACGGGCGAGCTTAACTACGATTTCGGCGAGCTTTTCGACATCCCCATGTCTTTGGTTATCGTCGCCAACGGTTTGCCGGTTTCACCCAAATTGCGCGATTATTGCCATACCAACAGTATCCCCTTGCTGACTTCCAAACAGGAAAGTCCGCACCTGATGGACGTTTTGCGGATTTATCTGCAACGTACATTGGCTACTTCCACCATCAAGCACGGCGTATTTTTGGATGTATTTGAAGTGGGCGTACTCATTACCGGGCAGTCCGGCTTGGGTAAGAGCGAATTGGCATTGGAGCTGATCTCGCGCGGCCACAGCCTGATTGCCGATGATGCGGTCGAGCTCTTCCGTACCGGTCCAGAAATGCTGGAAGGCCGTTGCCCACCTATGCTGCGTGATTTCCTCGAAGTACGCGGTTTGGGCATACTCAATATCCGCCATATTTTTGGCGAAACCTCCATCCGTCCGAAAAAAATCCTTCAGCTGATTATCAATTTGGTTCCGGCCGACGACGGATACATGAAACAACTCGATCGATTGAGCATCCGTACCGAAACTGAATCTATCCTCAACGTCAGCATCCGTTCCGTTACCCTGCCTGTTGCAATCGGTCGAAACTTAGCAGTATTGGTTGAAGCTGCAGTGCGCAATTACATCCTTCAATTGCGCGGCAAAGACAGCACCAAAGAATTCCTCGAACGCCATCAAACACAACTCAAAGAAAACGAACAAAATCATGAAAATCGTCCTGATTAGCGGCTTATCCGGCTCAGGAAAATCCGTAGCCCTCAAACAACTCGAAGATTTAGGCTATTATTGCGTCGATAATCTGCCTTTGGAAATGTTGCCTTCGCTGGTGTTGTACCATATTGAACGCGGCGAAGAAACCCAGCTTGGTGTCAGCGTTGATATCCGTTCCGGTATCAATATCCAAGAAGCGCAAGAGCAAATCCAATATTTGCGTGACGAAGGGCATCAGGTCGAAGTCCTGTTTGTTGAAGCGGAAGAGGGCGTTTTGGTTCGCCGCTTCTCAGAAACCCGACGCGGACACCCTTTGTCCGGTCAAAACCTGACTTTGTTGGAAAGCCTGCAAAAAGAACGCGAGTGGCTCTTCCCGCTTAGAGACATCGCATATTGCATCGATACGTCCAAAATGAACGCTCAGCAGCTGCGTTACGCCGTTCAACAATGGCTCAATATTGAACGTGTCGGCTTGCTAGTCATTCTTGAATCCTTTGGTTTCAAATACGGCGCTCCCAATAATGCCGACTTTATGTTTGATATGCGCAGCCTGCCCAATCCGTATTACGATCCGGAATTGCGCCCCTTTACCGGCATGGACAAACCTATTCAAGATTATTTGGGCCAGCAGCCGTTGGTTCAAGAAATGGTTGATGACATCGACCATTTTATTAGCCGCTGGTTGCCGCGCCTGCAACAAGAGAGCCGCAGTTATGTGACGATTGCCATCGGTTGTACCGGCGGGCAACACCGCTCCGTTTATGTTGTGGAAAAACTGGCCGAGCGCCTCAAAGGCCGTTACGAACTCCTTGTCCGCCACCGTCAGGCACAAAGCTTGGCAGGACGCTAACTTGCCGTTTCAGACGGCCTCAAAGGAAGAAACCATGAAAAAAATCAGTCTGACTGCATTATCCCTGCTTATCTTGACCGCCTGCGCGACAGAGCCTGTTACTGCTTACCGTTGGCACCGTACCGGAGCGAGCGAAGCTGAAGTTTCTCGTCAAATCAATACCTGCAAATCACAAGTTCAAAATGGAACCAAACGTGGCAATACATCCAAAACGTTTGAGCAATGTATGGATGAAGCAGGTTATTACAGCTATGAACATGGCAACCTCTAAATCCTGATTGACCGATTATCCAAATACCGAGGCCGTCTGAAATACAATGATTTTTCAGACGGCCTCAGATACGAATAGAAAGAATAAAAAGACATGGCTATCCAATGGTTTCCCGGCCACATGAACAAGGCAAAAAAAGCCATTGCCGAACGCATTAAAAGCGTTGATATGGTGATTGAGATGCTGGACGCGCGTATGCCTGCTTCCAGCGAAAACCCTTTGCTTGCCCAGTTGTCCAAAGGCAAGCCCAAACTCAAAATCTTAAACAAGCAAGACCTTGCCGATCCCGAGCGCACCAAAGTTTGGCTCGAACACTACAACAGCCGCCAAGATACCCGCGCCATTGCGCTTGATTCTTCCGAAACCGGCGCGCATGGCAAAATTACCCAAGCCTGCCGCGCCATGATTCCGCATCGCCAAGGTATCGAGAAGCCGTTGCGTGTCCTGATTTGCGGTATCCCTAACGTCGGCAAATCCACCTTGATTAACGGCATGATCGGCAAAAAATCTGCTAAAACCGGTAATGAACCCGGTATTACCAAAGCTGAACAACGCCTTTTCCTCGCCGATGACTTCTGGCTTTACGACACCCCCGGAATGCTGTGGCCAAAAATTATCGTCGAAGAAGGCGGCTACAACCTTGCGGCCGGCGGTGCAGTCGGACGTAACGCTCTGGACGAAGAAGAAGTGGTGCTTGAGCTTTTGGATTACCTCCGCCGCCATTATCTGGCTCTGTTGCAAGAGCGCTATCAAGCCGACAAAGATCCAAGCAGCCATTGGGACGATACTTCTTGGCTGGAGTGGATTGCCAAGAAACGCGGTGCGGTTTTGAGCGGCGGCCGGGTCAACTACCAAAAGGCCGCTGAAAATATCTTGACTGATTTCCGCGAAGGCAAAATTGGTAGAATCACGCTGGAAACGCCAAACCAATGGGAAACTTGGCTGAAAAAAGCTAGACAGAAAGAGGCTGAACTTAAAGCCATTCGCGAAGCCAGAAAGGCGGAAAGAAAAGGGCAGCAGCCTTCAGCCGATTAATCTAAAAGGCCGTCTGAAATCTATTTTCAGACGGCCTTTTGTTGGAATAGACAATTTAGAGGGCGGTACGGCTGAAGCTGTCCAGGGCTTTATCGGTTTGGATTTGGTTGAACTGCATGATGGTTTTGTCGCCTTGCTTTTCGTCCAATTCGATTTTACGCACCAGCGTATCGCCGTTGATTTCGATACGGTTGAAGATTTGGCGGGTAATGGCGGTTTTCGGAGTTAAGGTCAACGTCCATTTTTTCTCGTTGCCGTTTAATTTCAAATCAAATTGTTTTTCCAAGCCTTGGGTATTGCCGCCTAAAAGGTCGAGGAAGAGTTTGATTTGGCGGCTTTGGCCGTTGAGCTTGCTGGCGTTTGGGTTGACCCATTGGCTGCCGTTCCACTGCATGATGCCGTCTGAACGCACGCGCAGGGTGGTTTCAAATGGTTTTTGCATTTTCCAGAGCAGGCCTTTTTGTGGGACAAGGGTAAAGCTGCCGCTGGTGGTCATGGGTTTGCTGAGGGATTTGAGCTGGCGTTGTTGGACAAAATTGCCTTGCACGTTTTGCGGTTTTTGCAGGGTTTGTGCCAATTCGGCAGGGGAAAATGCCCACAAAGCCGGAGCGCTGATGAGGAGAGTAAGAGAAAGAATGGTTTTTTTCATTGTGTTTCCATAAGGTTTGAGGCCGTCTGAAAGTTCAGACGGCCTTTTATTGCTTTAATTATAAGGCTGACAAGGCCTGATTAAAGGTTGCGCTCGGACGCATCGCTTGCGCGGCTTTTTCAGGATTGGCTGCGTAGTAGCCGCCGATGTCGACTGCTTTGCCTTGTACGGCAGAGAGTTCTTCAACAATTTTGGCTTCGTCGGCAGTCAAAGCGGCTGCCAATGGCGCAAATGCGGCTTTCAGTTCAGCATCTTTGTCTTGCGCTGCCAATTCTTTCGCCCAGTAGAGGGTGAGGTAGAAATGGCTGCCGCGGTTGTCGAGTTCGCCAGCTTTGCGTTTAGGCGATTTGTCGTTCAACAGCAGTTTTTCGGTGGCTGCATCCAAAGTGTCGGCGAGGACTTGGGCTTTGGCGTTGCCGGTTTTTTGCGCCAGATGTTCAAACGATACGGCAAGTGCGAGGAATTCGCCCAAAGAGTCCCAACGCAAGTGGTTTTCTTCGAGGAATTGTTGAACGTGTTTCGGTGCAGAACCACCCGCGCCGGTTTCAAACATACCGCCGCCATTCATCAATGGAACGATAGACAGCATTTTTGCGCTGGTACCCAGTTCCAAAATTGGGAACAAGTCGGTCAGGTAGTCGCGCAGGACGTTGCCGGTTACGGAGATGGTGTCTTCGCCGTTTTTCAGACGGCCCAAGCTGAATTTAGCGGCTTCTTCAGGAGCGAGGACGCGGATGTCGAGACCGTCGGTATCCAGTTCGGCAAGGTAGGCTTTAACCTTGGCAAGCAGGCTCTTGTCGTGCGGACGGTTTTCGTCGAGCCAGAACACGGCTGGTGTGTTGCTCAGACGGGCGCGGTTGACGGCGAGTTGTACCCAGTCTTTAACCGGAGCGTCTTTGGTTTGGCACATACGCCAAATGTCGCCGGCTTCAACGTCGTGTTGCATCAGGACATTACCTGCTGCATCAATGACTTGAACTTGGCCGTCGGCTTCGATTTCAAAAGTTTTGTTGTGTGAACCGTATTCTTCGGCTGCTTGCGCCATCAGACCGACGTTAGGAACGGTACCCATGGTTGTCGGGTCAAATGCGCCGTGTTCGCGGCAGAAGTCGATGGTTGCTTGGTAAACGCCGGCGTAGCTGCTGTCAGGAATCACGGCTTTGGTGTCTTGCGCTTTGCCGTCTTTATCCCACATACGGCCGGAGTTACGAATCATCGCAGGCATAGAAGCATCGACGATGACATCGCTAGGAACGTGCAGGTTGGTAATGCCTTTGTCGGAATCAACCATGGCCAAATCAGGGTTGGCAGCGTAAACGGCAGCGATTTCAGCTTCAACGGCGGCGCGGGTGTCCGCATCCAGTTTATCCAGATTGGCAAGCAGGTTGCCGAAGCCGTTGTTGACGTTGACACCTGCGGCAGCCAGTTTGTCGCCGAATTTTTCAAATACAGGCGCGAAGAATACTTTGACGGCGTGTCCGAAGATAATCGGGTCGGACACTTTCATCATGGTGGCTTTCATGTGTAGCGAGAACAATACGCCTTTTGCTTTTGCGTCTTTCACTTGTTCGGTAAGGAAGGCGAGCAGGGCTTTTTTGCTCATCACGGTCGCGTCGATGATTTCGCCGGCTTTCAGGGCAACAGGCTCACGCAGCTCTTTTTTGTTGCCTTGTTTGTCGGTGAACACGATGGATACGGAAGTCGCTTCAGGTACGGTAACGGATTGTTCGTTATGGAAAAAGTCGCCGCTTTGCATGGTGGCAACGTGGGTTTTGGAATCTTTGGTCCATGCGCCCATGCTGTGCGGATGTTTTTTCGCAAAGTTTTTCACTGCCTTAGGCGCGCGACGGTCGGAGTTGCCTTCACGCAGGACAGGGTTCACCGCGCTGCCTTTGATGCGGTCGTAGCGTTCGCGTACGGCTTTTTCTTCATCGGTTTGAGGGTCGGCAGGATAGTCAGGAACGGCAAAGCCTTTAGACTGCAATTCTTTAATCGCGGCCGTCAGTTGAGGTACGGATGCGCTGATGTTCGGCAGTTTGATTACGTTTGCATCGGGTTGTTTCACCAGTTCGCCCAATTCGGCAAGCGCATCAGGTACGCGCTGCGCTTCGGTCAGGTATTCTGGAAAAGCCGCCAAAATACGGCCGGAGAGAGAGATGTCACTGGTTTTGACATCAATATCGGCGTGGCGGGTAAACGCCTGTACGATTGGCAACAGGGATTGAGTGGCCAATGCAGGAGCTTCGTCGGTGTAGGTATAGATAATGGTGGATTTAGTCATGGGATTATTCTCTATGTAGGTTAAGTTTTTCTTTTCGGGCACATCGCGAGAAGAAACGTGCTAAGCCTATTATGGCATATTTCGGCGGATTTGGTTGTTGTTTTAATGTTATTGTTTTTCAAGTTGCGGAAAAGAAAAAGGCCGTCTGAAAAGACAGCCTAAATATAAGGACTTATCCGATAATCAAAACGGCATTGCTGCCGCCGAAGGCAAATGACGAGCTGGCGGCAATGCGTTTTTCAGACGGCCAGCGGCTGTTTTCGTCGGTTAAAGCGATGTTGGGCAGCTCGGAATCGGGTACGTTGTCCCATTGTTGGGGCGGCAGTTTGCCTTCCGGATTGTATTGGCGGTTGGCCATCAACCAGGCAAATGCGGCTTCAATCGCACCGGCTGCACCCAAGGTATGACCGGTAGACGGTTTGGTTGACGTGCAAAGGGTATGGCTGCCAAATACTTCGGCAACAGCTCGGCTTTCCATGCTGTCGTTGTGTTGCGTGCCGGTGCCGTGCAGATTGATCCAGCCGATGTCTTCTGCTTTCAAACCGGCTTTATTCAAAGCGGCCTGAAAGGATTGGGCTGCACCCAAACCGTCGGGGCGGGGCGAAGACATATGGTAGGCATCGCTGCTTGCACCATAGCCCAGCAACTGCATTTCGCCGTCAAAATCGGCATCGCGCGTCATCACGAAAAATGCGGCCGCTTCACCGATATTGATGCCGTTGCGATTAGCAGAAAAAGGCTTGGCGATGCCGTCTGAAAGTACTTCCAAAGAGGCAAAACCATTAATCGTCAGCGGAGAAAGCGTATCCGCGCCGCCGCAAATCACGGCATCACACAATCCGGCACGAAGCAGTCGAGCTGCGCTGATGAGGGCGCGTGCGCCGGAAGTGCAGGCGGTGGAGACGGTATAGCGCAAGCCGTCCAAACCGTACACTTGGGCGATAAATTCGGAGGGCGAAGCCATGGTGTGTTGCAGCTGCTTGAACGGAACATCCGTCCATTCACCGCCTTCGACAACGTGTTGGAACAAGGGGATATTTTCGTCTGCGCCACTGGTGGAAGTACCAGTCACGACAGCGACCCTTTCTTTGCCGTAACGGGTAATAGCCGTCTGAATCAGTCCGTCTATTTGCGAAAGCGCGTGCAGGATAAGCTGGTTGTTGCGGCTGCGATGCGCTTCGGGAATGCTGTCGGGCAGAGGCATCAGGGTTTCTTTGATCGCACCGAAAGCATGCGTTTTGCCTTTTACCCATTGGTCTGAAAAAGTCAGGGGTGTGTTTTCAGACGGAGTGAGTAAGGCATCGGCATGAACTTGCAAGCCGCTGCCTAATGCGCTGGTCAGTGCCGGACGGCTGAGATAAACAGGAGTATTCATGAATTAGTCTTCTGCAATCGGGCTGACCGTCCAGAAAGTTTGGTCGGGGAAGCCGATGAGGAATTGTTCGGAATGGTGGGCGACACACCACAAATCACGCTCGCGGTAGCTGAACACCGCACCTTTGCCGTCAGGGCAGAAGCCTTGATGGGAGGCGTTTTGTTGGCGTGCTTCAGGGTAAAGCGTGGCGGCTTGTTCGGCGGCCAAAAGCGGCAACAGGGCGGCAAACAGTCGACGCGAATTGGCATTGGGCATCACAAAGCCGTCATTTTTCCAGCCTTTGGTGTTGACCGATTGACGAGATACCGGTGCCCCCAGTGCATCGGTTTGGACAAAGCGAATGCCATCTGAATGAGGTTCGACTGCCAAGAGATTGGTTTGAACGGTTTGCCCCGCCGCATTGGTCTGCTCAAGTTTGAACCATTGGCCTTCTTTGGAAAGCGGCGGCAGCGTTTGCGGATGGGGGAGCGAGGTCGCGCATGCGGAAAGCAGCAGTGCGGCAAGCAAAGGGATAAATCGCATAAGGTTTTATCTATCGGTCAAAATATTTAATGGTGTGGATGAAGTTTCAGACGGCCTGTTCTGTTTTCAGTCTAGGTCGTCTGAAAGACATTCGTCCTTATTCTACCTTCAAATCGCCCACCAATGCGGCAAGTGTGGACAAGCGTTGCTCGGATTTTTCCACGAATGGATTGTTCGTGTCCCAAGCGTAGCCTGCCAGAATAGACGAAATCATACGGCTGATTTCAGGACTGCGGTTAGGCGCGTAGATGGCATTTTGGAAGCGGAAATCGTACCAACCGTTTACATAAGTACGGAACGCGTTCACGCCGATCATCAGTTGGTCGGCAAATTCGGTTTGCCAATCGACGGCTTCGCCTTTGAGCTGTTTGCCCAACAAATCGGCAGCCAGTTTGGCAGAGTGCAGGGCAATGGTCACGCCGGAGGAGAAGACTGGGTCGAGGAATTCGGCGGCGTTGCCCAAAAGTGCGAAATGTTTGCCGTATAAGGTTTTTACGTTGGCAGAGTAGCCTTGGATAGAGCGGAACGGAAAGTCGTTTTCCCAAACGGCTTTATCCAAAATTTCCGCCAGCATCGGGCATTCGTACACAAATTTTTTCAACACGGCTTCTGATTCGCCGACCAGTTTGTCGGGCGTGCCGACAACGCCGATGGAGCAGCGGTTGTCGCCGAAAGGAATCAGCCAAATCCAGACATCGCGATGTTCAGGATGCGTGTTGATCAGGATTTTGTTGCGGTCGAATTTCGGGCTGGTGATGTTGTCGTCAATATGCGTGAAGTGGGCTTGGCGCGGAGGCAGCTCGGACGGGCTTTCCAAATCTAAAAGGCGGGGCAGGACACGGCCGTAACCGCTGGCATCCAAAACGAATTTGGCAGTCAGTTCATAGTTTTCGCCTGTATCGGTTGCAACGCTCAAACGTGCCATATCGCCACTGTTGTCAAACGCGGTTACGCCATGTCCGAAGCGGACATCGACACCTTGTTTTGCCGCTTCATCAATCAGGATTTTGTCGAAGATGCCGCGGCGCACTTGATAAATAGTGCCGGGGCCGTCTGAAAATTTTTCAGTAAAGTTGAAATCTGTGTAACGGCTGCCCCATGAAAACGCAGCACCGTCTTTAAATTGAAAGCTGGGCTCGGCATGCACTGCGTCGGCAAAACCGGCTTCTTCCAACATTTCCATGCAATGCGGCAACAGGCTTTCGCCGATGACAAAGCGCGGGAAATGTTGTTTTTCCAATACGCAAACTTTAAAGCCTTGTTTGTTCAGCAAAGCGGAAGCAACCGAACCTGAAGGGCCTGCGCCGATAACGGCAACGTCAAATTCTACGGACATTTGAAAATACCTTTGATTTTAATGATAAATAATGTTTAATCCATCGCCTGAAATTTTTCAGACGGCCTTTTGCAACTTGGCGATAGAAGTTGAAAAAAATATCGCTTCAACTTCAATCGCCTTCATCTTTTGTCTAATTTTTCAATAATGTGCCTGCCAGCCAAATATTGAATGCCACACCGATGGTAACCGTCATACCGAACGCGGCAACGGCGGGCGTGCTGCTGATGGCGAGCAGGGCAAAGGAAATGGCTGTTGTCGCGGCGGCAAGCAGCATACCGCCTAATTTTGCCGGCGCGCTGTGATGTGCAGTAGCGGCATAGACGGCATAGTCCACGCCGATGGCGGATACTAAAAGCAGGCCGAACATGGCAAACAGGCTGACGGGAATGCCTGCCAAACCAAGTACGGCAACGGTGCAGATGGCGGCGGCCAGCGGTACGGCAAGGACTTTGCTGCCGCGTTTGAAACCAAACATTTTCCATAAAAGCAGCCATGCCAACGCATAGGAAGCCAGTTTTAACCATGCGGCCTGATTGCGCGTGTGGTGGAAAAGCTCGTTTAAGTGGGCGCGTTTGTCTGCCCAATGTACGCCGGAGACGTGTTGCGCCACGGCGCGTACGGCGGCTTCATCGGTCATGCCGTTCAAACGCACGACGGCAGCAAAACGGCCTGGTTCCACTTCGCCCAAATACAAGGAACGCCAAGCCTCTGCTAAATCGGTATTCAGGCCGTTTGAAAGTGACAATGGTTGCGTATCGGCAGCTTGAAGCAGGGCATCGCGCACGGTTTTGCGCGGAATACCGATTTCTGTGAGCGGTTTCCAGCTATCAGGTAATTTGGTCAATTCGCGTAGGCGGTTTTGCAGTTTTTGCTGCTCCGTTGTCGGCAGGATGAATTGGTCGGGCGATTGGATGCCGGACAGTTTGCCTTGCGCGATTAAGGGCTGCAGGGCGCGGCCGAGTTCGGCGGTTTTTTTCAACAAGGCATCTTCGCTTTGTGCTTCGGCCACCAAATATTTGCCGCCAAAATCCGTGCCGCTCAACTGGCCGATTTGTTGTACTTCGGTCAACATCGCGGTCGGCATATTGACCCATTGACGGATGTCGTCACGCCAGTCGCTGCGCCACAGTCCGACTGCCAGCAAAATTCCGCCCACGATTAACCAGCCGCGTTTGTGCAGGCGGTTTTTCAGACGGCCTGACAAGGAATAGAGCTTTTCAGTTAATGCGGCAAAAGGCACAGTTTTGGCCCGGTAGCGGCGAAACAGTGGCGGCAGCCATAAAACGGTGGCACCAAACGCGCCAAATAAAGCGAAGCCTGAAAATACGGCGGTTTGGCGCAATACAGGCAAAGGGGTAAACCACAGCAGCGCATAGCCCAAGACGGTAATTGTCAGGCTGACGGCAAAACTTGGCAAGACATGTTTCATTGCCGATTCAGCCTGCCAAACGGTCTTTTCAGACGGCCCAAATACCGACGGCGCAAGCCAGTGCAACGGGAAATCCACCAACATACCCACCAAGCTGGTGCCGATGACGATGGTCAGGATATGCACTTCGCCGAAGGTTAATAAAGCAACTGCCAATCCGGTCAACATACCGGCTGCTAGCGGCAAGGATAGCAAAAACACGCGGCCGCTGCGGAAGACCCACAAAAGCAGCGCAAAGGTCAGCCCAAGTCCGACCATGCTCATCAGCCGACTTTCTTTTTCTGCGGCTGCTTTGGATACGGCGGCGAACAATGCGCCACCTGCACTTAAGGTTTCTGCGCCGTTTTCCGAAGCGATTTGACGGCTTTGCGCCATCAGTGGCAAGAGGGCATCGTTGCCGGAAAATTGATCGCCGCCGGCGAGCCGTCCGCGCAAAAATACCCAAGTTTTGCCTTTGTCTTCGGCAAACAGCATACCGTTGTCCATATCCCACTGCAAACGGCTTTGCGGATTGGCTTTGTCTGCAACAAAGCGTCCGAAGCCCAGCCAGTCTTGTTCTAAAGACAAAGGGGAGGGGCGGCAAACGGATTGGCCGCGGCTTCTGCACGTGCTTGAAAATAGGCTTGCGGCTGCTCAAACAGCAGGCGTATTTCGTCTTGCGGCAAAACCGCCAAACTCAGTTTCTGCATATCAGCCCGTACTTTGTCCAAATTCGGCGTCATGCTGCTGTCGACTTGTTCAAATACGCCGCTTTTGCGCCATGCGTCGGCAATTTGTGAGGCCGTCTGAAAAGCGGTTTCAGCATCATTACTACCGGCAAGCAAAATAACTTGCGAATTGAGCTGCGCTTCTGCGGCTTTATCCGCGGCCGTCAGTAAGGCATCGGGTTGCTGCTCGCTTGGCAACAACGCGGTCAAATCGGTTTGGATACGCGTTTGTGAAGCAAAGGCATAAACCAAAAACAGGGTAAGAAACAGGATAAGGGCAGTATAGAGGCGGTTTAGGAGGCGAAGATTCATCGTTCAGACGGCCTTTTGCAAATGCTGCTGTTGGTGTGTGGAATAAGTAAAAGTCCAGTAAATTAAATCAGATTATTATTAGTTTGTCAGTTGTTAGATAGTTTGCCGGTCTGTTAAATCATTGGGTTGAAGCGAACCGAAAAACTGCCATTGCAGGGCGACGGCTTTTCCCTGCCAAACGCAGGCAATTGCCATCGTATCCGCCAAAGTCGCGCTTGTACCGCGCCAATCGGTTTGCTTTCCGGCGCGTAAACCGACAGGTTGTCCCAAATCGAAAATATAGCCGACCGATTTCATGTCTGACGGGAAATCCAAATTCGCTGCTTTAATCAGGGCTTCTTTGAAACACCACAATCGGTAAAACGTTTCAGACGGCCAGTTTGCCGTTTCCAAAAAGTCTTGTTCTTCCTGCGTGCAGACCAAAGCCGACAGCGCTTTAAAATCACGCGGGCGGATAAATTCGATATCGACACCGGCTGTTAAGGGTTGAGGCGCACACAATAAAGCGGCAAAGCCTTTGCTGTGGCTCAGCGATACGGTCGGTAAATCGGTTTGCTGTTTTAATGCGCGGCTGACTTGCCAGTCTTGACGCTGCGCCAGTTGCGGCGTGGCAGCCAAACGTTGGCAATCGGCTGCATTTAGAGAGGCATGGTCGTAGCAGGCGGCAAAAGACGGATCGGCTAGCAGGCAGTGAAGGGTTGTCGTATCCATAAAATAGAAAAATGCCAAACTTCATCTTGAAGTCCGGCATTTTTGACATTGCTTAGTGGAAGCTGCCTTTCAAAACCACACGGCTGTTGAATGTAGCGATGTGGCATTCGTACTCGTTACCGCCTTTGGTTACTTTATCAAAGTAGCTAACCAGATGAACGGATTTGGCTTTTTTGCGATGCGCAGTGCTTTGGAAGCGTTTAACTGCGCTCAAGAATGCGCGTTGGCAGGTTTCGTCAGGGGTTTTGCCGACTGAGTTGGAGATTTGACGGGAAGTCAAAGTCGCGCCGGATGTGCTGCCGTAGTGAACGCGGATGCTGGGGTCCAAAGCGGATTTGGCTTCGGTAGAGTTCAAAGCGACATCGACTTTACACATATAAATATCGTTTTGACCTTTGCCATTGACTTTATGGCCTTCACCCATGCTGCGGCAGGCAGAACCGGCGGCAGTTGTTTTTTGAGTAGAAGTTTGAGAGGAGGAAGCAGATGGTTGGGAATTGCCGGATTGTGAGCAAGCGGCAAGCATTAGGGCGGATACAGCAACCAAAGCAGAAAAACGTAACATACGAACTCCTTTGTAATAAGGGGTGTGAAAAAAGGTTTACAGAAAACAGAATCATTTTAACATATATGAAAGAAGTATAAAAATAGGATGATGTAAAAAATATTATATTTTTATTTAAATGATTTCATGGTGTTAAGAAAGTTTGAGGCGGTAATGCTTGACGAAGGAGGGCAGAAAGCGTATATTGCGGTCTTCCTTAGGAGTAATGGCTGAGAGGCTGAAGGCACTTCCCTGCTAAGGAAGCATGTGGGGTCAACCTGCATCGAGGGTTCGAATCCCTCTTACTCCGCCAAATATGAAAGACACCGTTTTATACGGTGTCTTTTTTTATTATCCGAGATTGCTTGGAATCTAAGGCCGTCTGAAAGTGTGAAATGAACGATTTGATTATCCTAAACAAGCCTTATGGCGTGATTTGCCAGTTTTCTGAACATGAAAAACATCAGTGCCTTAAGGATTTTGTCGAGAAACCAGGATTTTATCCGGCCGGACGTTTGGATACGGACAGCGAGGGTTTGCTGCTGCTGACCAATAATGGCCGTTTGCAGGCGCAGATTGCCGACCCGAAATTCAAGCAAGTCAAAACTTATTGGGCGCAGGTGGAGGGTTCTCCTGATGAAGCCAAATTGGATTTGTTGCGCCGTGGCGTAGATTTGGGCGATTTTGTCACCCGTCCGGCCGAGGTCAGGGTATTGGAAGAGGGCGAAGCGGATGTTTTATGGCTGCGCGTGCCGCCGATTCGCGTGCGCAAGTCCGTGCCTGATTTTTGGGTGGAAATCAAAATTTCGGAAGGGAAAAACCGTCAAGTGCGAAGGATGACGGCGAAAGCAGGCTTTCCATGTTTGCGCTTGGTCCGTGTGGCAATAGGCCGTCTGAACGTGTTCGATTTGGGCTTGGGGCTTGGACAATGGGAGTTTGCGCCGTATAAACCTTGATTAAAATTAATAAAATACTAATCCATTAAATTGTCTGATAAAATATTAAATATTGTTATTTATATTTAATATTTATTTATTTTTGTGAAATTTAAAATCACTGCCTGAGGTTATGAAATGTCAGAACATACTACGCTGATTATTAATTGGAAAGGTCCATATTCATACGATGATATTACTAACAATCTAGAGTTGAGAAATGGATTGTATCTTGCGGCAGGCAAACAAAAATATGAAAGAGGTGATAATTCCATCCAATATTGTGGCATTACAGAAGGAAATTTCTCCTCAAGATTTAGGAATCATCACAAACTCCCACTTATTACAAGAGAACAGGAATTTTGGTTGGGAACAGTGGTTGTGCCAGCAAATGCGAGCCGTTATTATCTTGAAATGGCTGAAGCACTGATTATTTATTTCTGGCAACCCTCTTTAAACGAAAAGAAAAAAATTTCTCCGCCTAAATCAACAACAGTAATAAATTATTGGTTCACAAAAGACGGACAGCCTAGATTCAACCAGCGAGCTATTTATAGAGATTTACCAGATGTTCTATCATGGGATACAGAACATTGGAGAACAGGTAACCTAACTGTTTACACAGATTACTAAAATTTTATTTCTCAAAAATATCTTAATTTTAAAATATAGATAAAAAGGTCGTCTGAAACCCCTGCAATACGGTTTTCAGACGACCTTTGTTATTGGGTATTAATGATGTGAATGACCGATTTGGAAGGTCAAAGTAGTGTAGTTCGCCTGTTTTTGGCACACGCTTTGATCGGGGAAATCGGCTTTGTGTTCTACGCTGGCTTTCCAGAAACCTTGGCGCAATGGAATGATGCTGACTTCGCCTTTGTCATCGGTGGTATCGGAGAAGGCTTGGGCTTCGGTTTTATGGGTTTTGCTGCGGTCGCTGGTGTCGAAGCCGTCAAATGTGGCGGTAACGGTGGCGTTCGGCAGCGGCTCGCCATTGAAGAGGACGCGGACTTTGAAGCGTTCGCCGACGTGGACGTTGGCAGGGTTGTCCAAAGGTACGATTTCCAAATGTTGGCCGACTTGTTTGGTGATGATGGAGCTATCTGCGCTTTCGTGGCCGACATTGACGATGTTTTTACCGAACATTCGGGTTTGTTCGCAATAGCTGGCATCAGGCATTTCTTTGATGCTTGCCTGTTTCCAACCCGCGCTGTTTTTTGACCAGAAAGTCGGTTGATATTCGGCGGTTACCAAATAGCTGCCGTCTTTGACCGGCAGTTTGCTGCGGTATTGGTAATTGTATGTGCCTTTTTGAATCATGTTTTCTTTGCCTTTTTCAGTCACCAGTTGCATGGGTTTGCTGAAAATGTGCAGGCGGTCTTTGGCGATGGGCTCAAGTTCCGGGAATTCGCCATAGCCCAATTCGGCTTCAAGGTATTCGCCGCCATGTGTGTGGGCGGTTTCAACCCAAACGCGGTGGGCGTGTGCGGCAGTGCTGAACAGGAAGGCGGATGCGATAAGCAAAGCGGTTTTTTTCATGATTCCTCTCCGATTTTCGATGTGTAGAAAAGATAGAATAAAGTCGTTCGTTATAATATAACAAAATTATTTAAATTTAAAGAGAGGCCGTCTGAAAACTTTCAGACGGCCTTTTAGCTGATTGTTTTTTGAATCGGATTATCGAAACGGTTTAGTCCCCGTCACGACAAACATCAATCGCTTCCTGCAAACTGCTGACGCCGTAGATTTTCAGGTTCGGAAACTCTTTGGCATTGCGCGGCATATTGGCTTTGGGGACGATGGCGCGTTTGAAGCCGAGTTTTTCCGCTTCTTTGAGCCGCTCTTGTCCGCGTGCGACAGGGCGGACTTCGCCGCTTAAGCCGATTTCGCCGAATACCACGGTTTTTTCGGGCATGGGGCGGTTGCGGAAGCTGGAGAGCATGGCGAGGATGACAGCAAGGTCGGCGGCAGGTTCACCGATTTTGACGCCGCCGACGGCATTGAGGAACACGTCTTGGTCGAAGCAGGCAATGCCGCCGTGGCGGTTGAGGACGGCGAGCAGCATGGCGAGACGGTTTTGTTCGAGGCCGACTGTGAGGCGTTTGGGGGTGAAGCCGTGAGCGTCATCGACCAATGCCTGAATTTCGACCAAAAGCGGGCGGCTGCCTTCTTGAGTGACCAAAACACACGAGCCGGGCGTGTCGTCACGGTAGCTGGCGAGGAAGATGGCGGACGGGTTGGATACGCCTTTCAAACCGTTTTCGGTCATGGCGAATACGCCCAATTCGTTTGCCGCACCAAAACGGTTTTTGATGGCGCGTATCATGCGGTAGTTGGAATGTTGGTCGCCCTCGAAATACAGTACGGTATCGACCATATGCTCCAGCACGCGCGGGCCGGCAATCGCGCCGTCTTTGGTAACGTGTCCGACCAGTATTATGGCGATGCCCATCTGTTTCGCCATACGCGTCAGTTGGGCGGCACACTCGCGCACCTGCGACACGGAACCGGGGGCGGAAGTGATTTGGTCGGAATACATGGTTTGGATGGAGTCAATGACGACGACTTCGGGCTGATGCTGTTTCAAGGCCGTCTGAATTGCTTCCATGCGGATTTCGGCAAGCAGGTTCACGCCTTCGGTGGGCAGATCCAAACGTTGCGCGCGCAGGGCAACTTGTTGGGCGGATTCCTCGCCGGAAACGTACAGCACTTTGCGGTTTTGCGCCATTTTGGCGATGGTTTGCAACAGCAGTGTGGATTTACCGATACCGGGGTCGCCGCCGAGCAGGATGACCGCGCCATCGACCAAACCGCCGCCCAATACACGGTCGAGTTCGCCCATGCCGGTCGGATTGCGCGGCACTTCGGTAGCGGTGACGGCGGAGAGGGATTGGACGGTAGAAGTGTCCGCCGCCCAAGATTGGAAGCGGGCGTTTTTCGGTTTGGGCGCGGCCAGGCTTTCCTGAAGCGTGTTCCACTCGCCGCAATGCGGGCATTTACCCTGCCATTTTGGGGAAGTGCCGCCGCATTCGGAACATTGGTAGATGGTTTTGGGGGCTTTTGCCATGGTGTTTTCCCTGTGGAATATTTGATGTGTGAAAAGGTCGTCTGAAAACAATCATATCGTTTTCAGACGACCTTTTTTATTGAGAAATAACAGGTTTATTTTTTGCTGTCTTTATCCGCATCTTTTTTCGGTGCAGGTTTTTTCGCTGCCAAGCCCAAAGATTTTTGCCATTCGGCTGGATTTTTCACCAAGTCCAAGGCTTTGCGGAGCTGATCGTCTTTGGCCGGATTGGGAATGCGGCGGCTGGAGATATCTTCGTCTTTGTCTTTTTTAGACTTATCTTTATCGGCTTTGGTTTCTGTGTTGGCAGGCGTTTCGTTGCTGCTGTTGACGTCTTGGCCGCCCAGCGGATTACCGATATGGCCGACCAAATCGGCTTCGCGGCTTTCAAAGGCGCGGTCTTTGTCTTTAACTTCAACGTCAGGGACAATGCCTTGCGCCTGAATCGAGCGGTCGTTCGGCGTGTAGTACAGCGCGGTGGTCAGTTTGACTGCGCTACCGCCGGAAAGCGGAATCAGGGTTTGCACTGAGCCTTTGCCGAAACTTTGTGTGCCGACGACGACGGCGCGTTTGTGGTCTTGCAATGCGCCGGCAACGATTTCGGAAGCGGAGGCCGAGCCTGCGTTAATCAGGACGGTCATAGGAATGGTTTTCAGCTCGGCAGGCAATCCGGCCAACGGGTCTTTGCCGCTGGTGGTGATGTAGTCTTCGGCTGTTGCTTTGAGAACCATGCCTTCTTTTTTGTTGCGGCCTTTGGTGCTGACAACGGTTACGTCAGGTTGCAGGAAGGCTGCGGATACGCCGACTGCGCCGTTGAGCAGGCCACCTGGGTCGTCGCGCAAGTCGAGGATGATGCCTTTGAGCGGGCCTTTGTTTCTTTGACAAGGGCTTGTGCGGCTTCATTAAGGGCGGCAACGGTGCGCTCTTGGAATTGGGAGACGCGGATGTAGCCGTAGTCTTTTTCAAGTAGATGATGGCGCACGCTTTTGACTTTGATGATGGCGCGGGTCAGGTTGACGACGATGGGTTTGTCGGCATTTTTGCGTGAAAGGGTCAGGGTGATTTTGGTACCCGGTTTGCCGCGCATTTTTTTGACGGCTTCGCTGACGGTCAGGCCGCGTGTAGAGGTATTGTCGATTTTGACGATGAAGTCGCCGCTTTTCACGCCGGCGCGTTCTGCAGGCGTATCTTCAATCGGGGCAACGACTTTGACGAAGCCGTCTTCTTGTCCGATTTCCATGCCCAGGCCGCCGAATTCGCCGCTGGTGGATTCTTTCATTTCGGCATAGCCTTTTTTGTCCATGTACTCGGAATGCGGATCGAGATCGGACACCATGCCTTTCATTGCGCCTTCAAAAAGCTCGGCGTCGGGTTTGTCTTGGTAATAGTTGGCTTTGATTTGGCCGTACACTTCTGCCATGGTGCGGATGGTCTGCACGGGCAGGGCCTCGTTGTCTTTTTTGTCTTTTTCGGCGGCAAAACTTTGTACACTCAGACTGAGGGCGATGCCGCTAAATGCGCCGAGAGTGTAGATTGCAACTTTTTTCAAAGTGGATTTTGTTGACATTCGTTTGACTTTCTTTTTGTGTACGGTAAGCAAAGTGGTTTTTGTTTTCTCTGAACCTGTTGACTTTATGTGATTTAAACGCTCGGAACAATAAGTTTAAGGTAAAAGTTTGTTGTTTAATGTGCTGAACAGGCGTGAAAATCGTGTTTTATTGTAGTTTATGATGAAAATTCAGACGGCCTGGAGGGAAAATTCACTCAGGCCGTCTGAAGCATCAGTTAATCCATGAAAGCGGATTCATGACTTGTCCGTTGTAGCGGACTTCAAGATAAAGGCCGGTTTCGCCCGACGGCAAAGTGCCGCTGGTGCCAATTTTACTGCCGGCATTGACGGCGTAGTTTTGGGCGATGTCGATTTCACTCAAACCAGAGTAAATGCTGACATAGCCGTCGCCGTGATCAAGGACGACTACTTTGCCGTAGCCTTCAAGCTCGCCGGCAAAAGTAACTGTGCCTGAGGCAATGCTGCTGACCGGAGCCGGAACGGTATTGTAGAACACGCCTTTCCAAACTTCGCCATCGCCGCGGTCTTGACCGAACAGGCCTGCCAATGTGCCGTTGACCGGTTTTTTCAGACGGCCTTGCATACGGCTGAAGCTGTTGGCGTTGCTGACGGTCAAGCCTTGGGTATTTGGGGCTTGCAGTTTCATGTCTTCGTCAGTCAGCGTGGACATGGCGGCGCGTTCGGCTTCGGCTTTTTGTTGGGCGGCAGCCTGCTCTTTGCGTGCTTTTTCGGCGGCGGCCAAACGGGCTTCGGCGGCTTTTTTACGCGCTTCGGCTTCGGCTTTGCGTTGCTCGGCTTTGCGTTTTTCCAAATCTTTCAAGAGATTGTTGAGGCGCTGCTCGTTTTCTCTGTGGTTGATTTTCTTTTGCGCTTCTTTGGCCATTGCCGCGTTTTGACGGCGGCTTTCGGCTTGTTCGGCGGTATTGGTCACGCCTTGTTGACGCAACGAGGCTTGGATATTGGCTTGCAGTTTTTTCAGGTAAGCTAATTCATTGTTGATTTTTTGCTCTTGCGCCGCCAGCTCTTTTTGTTGTTTTTCCAAGTCTCTCATGACTTGGTCGTTGGCGTTGTTGATATAACGCGTGTAACGCAGGAAGCGGGTTTTTTGACCGGCATCGGCGTTTTTCAGGAAGAGGGCAACCGCGTTGGGCTGGCTGTTTTTATAGTTGCCGGACACAAAACGTGAAATTTGGGCGCGCGTGTTGGAAACTTCGGCTTTCAACTGGTTGGCATCGGCATTAAGTTTTTGGAATTTTTCCCAAGCGTCGCGTTGTTTGCGGTTGATGCCGGAGAGGTTGTTGCGCGTTTGTTGCAGCTGTTTGAGCGTGGCATTAACATGGATAATGAAACCCTCGTTGCGTTTGGCAAAGGATTTCTTGGTTTCAATATCGTTGGCGGCGGCAGTCACGGCTGCTTTGAAATCGTTGTCGGCTGAAGAGACGGCTTTAGGCTCAGCTTTAGGCTCGTCTTTTTGTTTTGCTCTTTGGCTTTTATGTCTTTTTTAGCGTCTTTTTTGTCTTCAACAGCTTTTTTCGCAGGCTCTTTAGCTTTGGTTTCTTTGGCGTCAGCCTTTTTGTCTTCGACTGCTTTTTTTACTGGTTCTTTGGATTGACGGTCTTTTTTATCCTCAGCCGCTTTTTTAGCAGGCTCTTTGGTTTTGGTTTCTTTAGGTTCTGCTTTTTTTACGGGTTCTTTGGTTTTGCTGTCTTTTTTATCTTCAACAGGTTTTTTGTCTTGTTCTTTGGCTTTGCCGGGTTTTGCGGCTGCGGCTTTTTTGTCTTTGGCTGTTTCTTTAGGCTCTTCGGTTTTGCGGTTGGCCTTTTTATTGTCGGCCGCGGCTTCGGCGGCTTTAGCCGGTTTGTTTTTGGCTGAAGCGCGTTCGTTCTTGTCGGCGGTTTCCTTCTCTTTGGAGGCTTTGGCTTTAACCGCTTTTTTGTCTTCCTCTTTTTCTTTTACGGCTTGTTTTTTTGAGGTTTCTTTTTTGACATCCGCCTTGGCGGCTTCTTTCTCTTTTTTCACGGGCGCAGCTTTTTTGACGGCGGCCGCTTTTTCTTTCGGCGCGTCTTTGGCAGCATGGGTTGGCAGGGAGAAGCTGAGCAGCAGGGCGAGGATGAGGGGTTTGTAACGCATGGTTCGATCTTGCTATTAAAGTAGGAACAATAGGACGGATTATACTGTCTGTCAGGCCGTCTGAAAATAATATTGGGTTGCAATATGGACGAACGGTCTTATATAGTAATGATGGAGTAGGCGGATATGATTCCGCCTGTCTGGAAACTGACAGTCTGCATTGACAGGATATTATGAAAAAATATTTATTAGTAGTGTTGGGCGCCATGGTTTTGGCGGCTTGCGGTAACGATACCGATAAAATCGGACGCGCCAGTACGGTGTTTCATATGTTGGGTAAAAACGACCGTATTGAAGTGGAAGGTTTTGACGATCCTGATGTGCAGGGGGTTGCCTGTTATATTTCGTACGCAAAAAAAGGCGGTTTGAAAGAAACGGTCAATCTGGAAGAAGATGCCAGCGACGCATCCGTTTCCTGTGTACAAAGTGCGGAAGTCATCCGTTATAACGAGGCTGCGGTTTTGAAACCGCGACAAGTGTTCAAACGCAGCGCCAGCATAGCATTTAAGAGCCAGCAGATTATCCGCTATTACGACCCGAAACGTAAGTCTTTTGCTTATTTGGTGTACAGCGATAAAATCGTTCAAGGCTCGCCGAAAAACTCTTTGAGTGCGGTATCGTGTTTTGCCCATGCGAAAACCGATACGCCGGTACCGGCAGGCGGCGCAGTTTATGGCGCCTGCGTGGTGGACGCGCCGATTTCCGACGGCCAAAAATAATAAAATCAGCTTAATAGATTAAGAAGAATATGAATTTAGCCAACCATTTCCTGATTGCCATGCCTCATATGGACGATCCGTTTTTTACGGATACGGTCATTTATGTGTGCGAACACGATGAAGAAGGTGCGCTGGGCATCATCATCAACAAGCCTTCGCCGATTACCATGGACATGATTTTCGCCGCCGCCGACCGCAATATCCCGTTGCGCCTGCAACATGAAAACGTGATGATGGGCGGGCCGGTTCAGATTGAGCGCGGCTATGTCGTGCATACGCCGATCGGCCGCTGGCAAAACAGCATGGTGGTAACCGATAACGTGGCACTGACTTCTTCGCGTGATGTGATTGAAAACCTGTCTAAAGAAGGCGCGGTGGATAAGGCTTTGATCAGCATTGGTTATTCGAAATGGGGCAAAGGGCAGTTGGAGCGCGAGCTGGCAGAAAATGTTTGGCTGACCGTTCCTGCGGACGAGCATATTCTGTTTGATGTGCCTTACGAACTCCGTTATGCCGCCGCTTTTGAAAAATTGGGCGTCAATCCGAACGCTTTGTTTTCAGGAGTCGGCCATGCCTGAAGCACCAAAAGGCACGGTTTTGGCCTTTGATTTCGGCGAAGCACGCATCGGCGTGGCGCAGGGCGAGGCAGAGCTGGGTATGAGCCATCCGCTGGCGACGGTAACCGGCAACAGCAACGATGAAAAATTCGAGGCCATTGCCAAGCTGGTCAAAGAATGGCAACCCAAGTATTTTGTGGTCGGCCTGCCGACGCATACCGATGGCACGGAGCATGAGCTGACCCGTTTGAGCCGTAAGTTTGGCCGCCGTTTGCACGGACGTTTTAACTTGCCGGTTTATTGGGTGGACGAAAGGATGTCTTCCCTATACGCGGAAAGCCTGCTTGCTGAAGCCCAAGTATTTGGCCGAAAACAAAAATCCGTACTTGACCAAGTAGCGGCGCAGGCGATTTTGCAAGGCTTTTTTGAAGGTGGAGCGGCCGAGTATTTCAATGGCCGCGAAGAATAGCATTATTCATTATAAAGGCCGTCTGAAACCAGGTTTCAGACGGCCTTTGTTTTGTTACGGCTTTGGGATAAAAGAAGTTTAGTTTGGTTAAGCCTGATTTTTTTCAGTGCAAATTTTGCTACACTCCGTTCTCTTTTTTAGACACAAATACAAGGAAAAAGTCATGGCACTCATGGACAATCTTTTGAATGCGGCTACCCAAATGTTGGGTGGCAACAGCGAAAACGGCGCACAAGGTTCTCTGACCGATATGGCGATGGATTTAGTGAAACAGCAAGGCGGCGTGGGCAACCTGATCAACCAACTGCAACAAGGCGGTTTGGGCGATGCCCTGAGCAGCTGGGTTTCCAACCAATCCAGCAACCTGCCTGTGTCCGGCAGCGATCTGCAAAATGCTTTGGGCAGCGATACCGTGAACCAAATCGCGCAAAAATTCGGCGTGGATGCCGGCCAAGCAGGCGATTTGTTGGCAAAAGTGTTGCCAGACTTGGTCGATAAAGCGACGCCTAACGGCACGGCTCAAGATGCGGATGGCTTCGGCTTGGACGACATCGCTTCTATGCTACTGAAAAACTTTATGAAATAATGAGTTGAATCATTTGATAAGGCCGTCTGAATCCGTTCAGACGGCCTTATAACTTTTGGTTCGCGGTAAATAACCAATAAGTCTTTTTCTGATGGAGACGGATGGCTTATGATGTGCACTTCATTTCACCAGATAAGAAGGTTATACACATGTCCCGCTTGACCATACACACAGTCGAAACCGCTCCTGAAGCCGCCAAACCACGCATTGAAGCCGTATTGAAAAACAACGGCTTTATTCCTAACCTGATCGGCGTTTTGGCCAATGCGCCTGAAGCTTTGGCGTTTTATCAAGAAGTTGGCAAGCTGAATGCGGCCAACAGCCTGACTGACGGCGAAGTCGAAGTTGTCCAAATTATCGCCGCCCGTACCAACGAATGCGGTTTCTGCGTTGCCGGCCACACCAAACTGGCTACCCTGAAAAAACTGTTGTCCGAACAATCCATCAAAGCCGCACGCGCGTTGGCTGCGGGTGAGTTTGACGATGCCAAACTGAGTGCTTTGGCGACATTCACCCAAGCCGTTATGGCGAAAAAAGGCGCGGTATCCGACGACGAGCTGAAAGCATTCTTCGATGCCGGTTACAACCAACAGCAAGCCGTTGAAGTAGTTATGGGCGTTGCTTTGGCAACCTTGTGCAACTACGTCAACAACCTTGCCAAAACTGAAATCAACCCTGAATTGCAGGCATTTGCCTAATCTCATCAAAGGCCGTCTGAAAATTCAGACGGCCTTTTAGTAAAAAGCAAGGATATCCTTGTTGCCAAGAATAATTCATGAATAGAACCATCTACGCTTCAAACCTTATTCAGAGGAAAAAATCATGACACGCGAAGCTTTACTGAACAATGTTGCCGAACTCGTTAAAAGCAAATTAAAACCATTGGTGGACGACATCGACCGCAAAGGCCTGTACCCGAAAGAATTTATGCTGGAATTGGGCAAAATCGGCGGCTTTGCCGCGACCGGTACGGTTGAAGAGGGCGGTAACGGTTTGGGTTTGGCAACGCAAATCGCCGTATTGCGCGAAATCGGTAAAGAATGCGGCGCGACTTCGTTCAGCGCATGGTGTCAGGCAGCTTGCGCGTGGTATCTGCATCAATCCCCCAACCAAGCGGTTAAAGACAAATATTTGGCCGATATTCTGCAGGGCAAAGTTTTGGCCGGTACGGGTATGTCCAATACTGTCAAACACCTTGCCGGTATCGAAAAACACAATCTGCAAGCTGAACGTGTCGAAGGCGGCTACAAAATCAACGGCGCTTTGCCTTGGGTATCCAATATCGGCGAAGACCATATTTGGGCGAATACCGCCCAAATTGGCGACAGCTATGTGATGTTTATCACCGGTGGTCAATGGGAAGGCGTTACCTTGCAAGATTGCCCTGAGTTCTGCGGTTTGGAAGGCACGCGCACTTACAGCCTGAATTTTAAAGATGTGTTTATTCCCGATGAAGATGTGATTGCTTCGCCTGAGCAGTTCCAGTCTTATATCCCGACCATTAAAGCCGGTTTCATATTGCTGCAAATGGGTATCGGCGCCGGTGTGATTGACGGTGCGCTCGGCATTATCCGCATGGCCAATGTAGTGAACGCGGAAGTGAACGCTTACCTCGACCACAGCTACGATGATTTGAAAGCCGCATTGGATGGCGCATGGGCGGAAACCGAACGCCTTGCCGATGATGCGTGGAACAACAAACCTGACACGCTGGCAACCTTAAAACTACGTGAAGCGGCTGCCGTATTGGCATTGAACGCCACTCAATCTGCTGCATTGCATGCAGGCGCGAAAGGTTATCTGATGCGCAGTCCGGCGCAACGCCGCGTCCGTGAGGCCATGTTTGTTGCTATCGTAACACCGGCCATCAAACATCTGCGTAAAGAAATCGCCGCTTTGGAAGCAGCTCAATAAATTCAAAATATCAACAATAAAACACACGAAAGGCCGTCTGAAAATACGGTTTCAGACGGCCTTTTAAAATAGAAGGAACACAAAATGGCTCAATATATGTGCGGCCCTTGCGGCTGGATTTACGATGAAGATGTCGGCGACCCCGAACATGGCCTGCCGGCAGGTACCAAGTTCGAAGATATTCCCGACGACTGGAAATGCCCTGAGTGCGGCGTAGGCAAAGAAGATTTCTACCTTCTGGACTTCACCATATAAATTACCCGATTATTTAATAAAAAGGCCGTCTGAAATTTCAGACGGCCTTTGTTTTATCGGCGGTATAAAGCAACCATGGTTTCAGCCGCTTTGACGCAGCTTTCCACATCGGCAACCAGAGCGATGCGGACGTAGCCTTCGCCCGGATTGCCTTGTTCGGTATCGCGGGCGAGGAAGCGGCCGGGCAACACTTGGATAGCGGCTTTCTGCCACAGGTTGCGCGTAAATGCCAAGTCGTCGCCATCAGGAACTTTCAGCCAAATGTAGAACGACGCGTCAGGCAGTTTGACATCGAATGCCTGTTGCAAAATAGGGATGACGCGGTCGAATTTTTCTTGGTAGAGGCGGCGGTTGTCGATGACGTGTTCTTCATCGTTCCAAGCGGCAATGCTGGCGCGTTGGACGGGAATGCTCATCGCGCTGCCGTGGTAGGTGCGGTAGAGCAGGAAGTTTTTGAGCAACTCGGCATCGCCTGCGACAAAGCCGGAACGCAAACCGGGGACGTTGGAGCGTTTGGACAGGCTGGTAAACATAATAATGTTGCGCATGCCGCGTCCTAATTGCGCAGCAGCCTGCAGGCCGCCGATCGGCTTGTTGCCGTCAAAATAGATTTCTGAATAGCATTCGTCAGAGGCAATAACGAAGCCGTATTTGTCTTGCAAATCAAAAATTTCTTTCCAGTCTTCTAATTGCAGGACGCTGCCGCTCGGGTTGTTGGGCGAGCAGACAATCAGGACTTTGGTGCGTTGCCATACGTCTTCGTGCAGGCTGCTCCAATCGGGGTTGAAGCTGGGTGCTGGACAGTTGGCAAAATGGATTTCGCCGCCGCCCAAAATAGTCGCGCCTTCGTAAATTTGATAGAAAGGATTAGGGCTGATAACGACTGGTTTGGGGCCGTCTGAAGCCGGATTTAAAACGGTTTGGATAAAAGAGAACAAAGCTTCCCGGCTGCCCAATACGGGCAGAATTTCATTGTCGGGATTGAGGCTCAAACCATCATAACGGTGGGCAACCCATTCGGCGCAGGCTTGGCGCAGTTCGGGCAGGCCTGCGGTCAGCGGATATTTTTCCAGTTCGTGCAGGGAGGCGGTCAGCGCGTCGGTGATGACTTTGGGCGTAGGGTGTTTCGGCTCGCCAATTTGCAGATGAATGGGCGTCACGCCTTCGGGTGCATCAATGCCTTGCATGGCTTCACGCAGGCGGGCGAAAGGATAGGGTTTGAGATGGTTTAATAATGGGTTCATGATGTTTCTGCCGATAAATTAAGGCAATAATCTTAGCATTTTTTAGATGGATTGGGACAAAAAGGCCGTCTGAAAACAGGGTTTAAATGTTTTCAGACGGCCTTTTGAATATTGATGCGTTTATTTGGCAGGGACGACGGGCAGGGAACCGTTCAAGAGATAATGAATGGTTTCTTGAACCGTACGGATGGCGTTGCCAAACGGCAATGGGTCTTTACCGCGGAAAAACAGGCCTTTATCGACTTCGCCGCGGAATGCCGCGGAAAGTTGGATGTCGATACAGAATTGACCGGCTTTGGCCAAACCGTCGCGCAAACCGCAGCTGGTCAGGCAGTTCAGGCCTTGTGTGCAACGGCGCGGATCGTTTTTGGCATTGGCTTGCAATTTGGCCTCGCGTTTGATGTAGTTGTCGAGGAATTTGGTGCGCACGCCGCGTGCAGGCAAACCGGCAACAGACATGAATTCAACCACTTTTTCGGTTTCCGCACCGGCCAGCGTTTTCTTGAAGTTGATGTGGGCATCGCCTTCTTCGGTCACGGCAAACGCGGTACCGATTTGAACGGCGGACGCTCCCCAGTTTTTCAAGGCTGTTTTGACTTTTTCAAAGTTTGCCATGCCGCCGGCGAGTACCAACGGGATTTTTTCGCTTTCCAAGCCCAAGTTTTTGAATACTTCAAACGTTTCTTCAATAACGCGTTTGAACTCGAATTTGGCATCGTTCACGCCGTCAACGGTTGCCGCACCCAAGTGGCCGGCTGCGTGGGCTGGGTGTTCGATAACGATGGCATCGGGCAAGATGCCTTTTTTCATCCAACGTTTCAAAACGATATTGATACCGCGTGACTCTGACAAAATAGGGAAAAGGGCGACATCTTTGTGGTAGCCCTCGGCCATTTCAGGCAGATCCAAAGGCAAACCTGCACCCATCACAATCGCGTCTGCGCCGGATTCACAGGCCTGACGGACGTAGGCGGCATGGTCTTTTACGGCTTTCATGACGTTGACGGCAATCATGCCTTTGCCTTCTGAATCGGCTTTGGCTTTTTTGATTTCACGGTCAAGCGCGATGCAGTTGAGGCGGGTGTATTTTCTTCGCTGGAATCGATTTTTGATTCGGCCAGCAAATCTTCGTGCAAGTGGCGCAAATCGACGCTGGCGATGGTACCTACGCCGTTTTCGCGCGCAACCGCGCTGGAGAGTTTTGATGCGGAAACGCCTACACCCATACCGCCTTGTACGACGGGAATCAGTGATTTGCCACGGATAATCAATGGGTCAAAGTTGTTTTGCATGGATGCTCCTTCATAGATTCTGGATGGTGCCGTCTGAAATCCTATGAAATGGATTGGATAACGGGCTGATGTGTATATAAATAAGTGTGTTTTCGCCGCCGTTTTTCAGACGGCATGGGGCGTGTTTTTAAAATTTTAGGAATTATACTCTAAGTTAGTGTAAAAATTAGAGTATTAATACAGTTTTTTTGAAGGAAAAATTGAAAAGTCTTGTTAATAAAGGAATAAATTTTATGACAGATTTGGTTGCGGAGAAGAAATTGCAAACAAAATCTACAAAGAAAAAGGCCGTCTGAAATTTCAGACGGCCTTAAGTATGGGAATCAGACAGGTGTCGGATTACATTTGTTTTTTAGCGGCATCAATGGCGCGTTGGTCAGGGTTGATCAAGATTTCAACGCGGCGGTTTTGTGCGCGGCCTTCAACAGTAGCGTTGGAAGCGATTGGTTGACGGGAGCCGTAACCGAAAGTGCTCAAACGGGTGCTGCTTACGCCACGGGATTGCAGGAAGGTGGCAACAGATTCGGCACGGTTGCGAGATAATGGCTCGTTGATGGCGTCGTTACCGGTGTTGTCGGTGTGGCCGTTGATGGTCAAAGTGGTGTCAGGATATTGAACCAAAGTTTGCGCAGCGGCAGACAGGGCGCTTTGAGCATGGCCGCTCAGGGCAGCGCTGCCGGTAGCGAAGGTTACGTTTTCAGGCATAACCAGTTTGATTTGGTTGCCTTGACGTTCAACTTCAATGTTGGTGTTGGCCAGGCTTTGACGCAGTTTTTTCTCTTGGTAGTCCATGTAACCGCCGATACCGGCACCTACTGCACCGCAAGCCAATGCGGAGTTACGCGCGCCTTTGCCGCCGTGGGTCAGCGCACCAACGATGCCGCAAACAGCCGCACCGCCCAAACCGTACATAGCGGTTTTGCTGGCGGATTGTTGGCCGGTAACAGGATCAGTTACACAGCCGGTGAGCGCCAAAGGAATTGCAGTGGCAATAACGGTCAGGGGTTTCAAGAATTTCATGTCGTATCCTCTTTTTAGATGACGGCCCGGGCCGTCTGAAAAAAATGAATAAAAACCGCGTGGGTCATTACGGATTTATGATACCCAATATCCGAAACGCAAAAGAATGGGTTTAACCCGATATTACGAAAATATTTGCCAGTTAACATAATCCTGAAGCATTTCTGCATTTCTCCGACAGTTTGGTCATTTTGCCGCGAAATAACAAGCAAAGTTTTTTACAGTTTCTTCCGTTTTTTATGTTTGCGGCGATACCAGTTGACGAATGCCCATTTCAATCTGACCTTGACATCGTATCCCACCGAGCCCGCACCCAGTATGAGCAAAACGGCGGAAACGGGCAGGGCGAAATGATGGCCGACCAAATGATAACCCCATACGCCAACCACGCCGCCCAGCAAAAACGACAGCATCAAGCCGCTTAAAAGCCACATTTTCGGTTTGTTGACGCGGACGTGCGGCAGGCGCGGATGATGCTGTTTGGAGTAATAAAGCGCGCGTGAAATTTCAATGCCCAAGTCGGTCGCCGTGCCGGTCATGTGGGTGGAACGGATGGCGCCGCCGGAAAGAAGCGTGATAACCGTATTGTGCATACCCATGATAAAACACAATAAAAACAATGCCAAAGACGGCATAATAAAATCAGAGCCGCCAAAATCCCATTCCATCGCGGCAATACCGAACCAACCGAATATCAACAGATAAACTGCTTCCAGCCACATGGAAAACCCAAAGCTGCCACGGAAACGCATCTGCTGCGTCCATAAAATCACCCAGCCCGAATGCGCGGCACCGGCAACAAAACACAACACGCTGATTGTGGCAATAATGGCCACACTCCACTCTTGAAGATACAAAACATCTGCCAACAGCGACATTGAGCCGGTAACATGGGAGGTATAACGTGAGAATGCGAAGTAACCGCCGGCATTAATCGCTCCGGCAAGAAAGGCCATGATGTAGCCCAGCCGTCTGAAACGGGCATCGGAAATATTGTGTTCGTGCAGATACGGGCGATCCGCCTGCCAAAACGGCGGCGTGTGTTGCCTGTGGTGGCGCAATCGGTAGGAGTGGGGCGGTTTGTCAGTGTTCATTGAGTGGGTTTGGAGTTAAACATTCATACAGGGTGTATTTTATATGCAACTGTCTGCTACCAAGAACAAATAATATAAAGTGTTCCTAAGTTGCTACACTTGCTCATTGCAAGATGAGGGCGTACATTAATAGAAAGATATAAACATAAGGAAACATCCGATGAATCCTATCCGTCTGACCTTATTGTTTGGCGCCGTTGCATTGCTTGCCGCCTGTGCCACCACGCCTGAGCAAAAAGCTGCACGCGCCCAAGCGCAGAAACGCTATGAACAGGATCTTCAAGTCAATCTTGCCGCCCAATGCGATCAGGAAACTGCCGCACTGATCCGCCGCAAATTTGACGAAGAAGGCAAACCCGGTGTAGCAACCGCGGAACAAAAAGCCTTCCGCCTCAAATATATCGACAAAGTTTCCGACCCGATGTTCCAAGCCTGCTACAAAATGGCATGGCAAAACTATATTTCCCAAGAACAGCTGCGCGAAGCCCGCTACTATCGCTATTACGACGATTGGGGCTATCCGTTTGGCCGTTATCCTTGGTGGTGGTAAGGTATTAACAAACTTTAGGGCCGTCTGAAAGCATATATTTATTGGTTTCAGACGGCCTAAGGTTTATTGAAACGGCAATAACGTTTACAATAGTCGCCTATTCAAACACAATACCCACCACCCATGAACATCTGGCTTGGACAGCGACACGCGCCCAAATTTCCGCAAGGAGCCGCCGTAACCATCGGCAACTTTGACGGCGTACACCTCGGGCACAAACACATTCTACAGAAGCTCAAACGAGAGGCAGACCAGCGCGGTCTGCCTGTTGTCGTTGTTGTTTTTGAGCCCCAGCCCAAAGAATTTTTTGCGCGCAAAGCCGGGAAAAAGCTGCCTTACCGCATCAGCCCGCTGCGTACCAAATTGCGCCTTTTGCGTGAAACCGGCTGCGTGGATGCCGTTTGGGTCTTGCGTTTTAACCAAGCTTTCTCCGATATGAGCGCACAAGCGTTTATCGACCAACTTTTGCGCCAAACGCTCAACACGCGTTATTTGTTGATTGGTGACGATTTCCGTTTCGGTGCCGGCCGTGAAGGCTGTTTTGAACTCTTGGCACAACAGCCCGATATGCAAACCGAGCGCACGCCGTCCGTTATCGTTGAAGACATCCGTACCAGCAGCACCGCCGTCCGCCAAGCCCTTTCAGACGGCAAGTTGGAATACGCCAAAAGACTGTTGGGCCATGATTACGTGTTAAGCGGAAAGGTCAAACACGGGCAAAAACTCGGCCGCACCATCAACGCGCCTACCGCCAATGTCCAGCTTCCTCCGTATCATTATGCTTTAAGCGGCGTATTTGTCGTTGAAGCAGACGGCACATTCGGCTCGCGCCGAGGCGTTGCCAGCTTTGGTTTTAACCCCACTGTCAGCAACAACCGCTCGCAGAAGCTGGAAGTCCATCTGTTCGATTTCAACGGCGATTTGTACGGACAACGTATCTTCGTCCACTTCCTGCACAAACTGCGTGACGAGAAAAAATTTGAGAGCATCGAAGCATTGAAAACCCAAATTTTGCAAGATATGGAAGATGCGAGGGTTTGGGAAGCATAGAAACGCGTCTAGAAGCTTATAAAATCAAGACAATTGGGCTACAATAAGTCCTTTGAATTTTTTCAGACGGCCTGTTCTTTTCAAAATGAGCAATCAGGCCGTCTGAAACCGAAATACCGCAACAATAGAGATCAAAAAATGACCGATTACAGTAAAACCGTAAACCTGCTCGAGAGCCCGTTTCCAATGCGCGGCAATCTTGCCAAGCGCGAGCCTGCATGGCTGAAAAGCTGGTACGAGCAAAAACGCTACCAAAAACTGCGCAAAATCGCCAAAGGCCGTCCGAAATTCATTCTGCATGACGGCCCTCCGTATGCCAACGGCGACATCCACATCGGTCATGCCGTCAATAAAATTCTCAAAGACATCATTATCCGCAGCAAAACCCAAGCCGGTTTTGATGCGCCTTATGTACCGGGTTGGGACTGCCACGGTTTGCCTATCGAAGTGATGGTAGAAAAACTGCACGGCAAAGACATGCCTAAAGCCCGTTTCCGCGAATTGTGCCGCGAATACGCCGCCGAACAGATTGCCCGTCAGAAAAAAGACTTTATTCGCTTGGGCGTGCTGGGCGACTGGGACAATCCTTACCTGACCATGGATTTCAAAACCGAAGCCGATACCGTGCGTATGCTCGGCGAAATCTACAAATCCGGCTATCTCTACCGCGGCGCGAAACCGGTTCAATTCTGCTTGGACTGCGGCTCTTCCTTGGCTGAAGCCGAAGTGGAATACAAAGACAAAGTATCGCCTGCGATTGATGTTGCCTATCCGTTTAAAGACACTGCCGTGCTTGCCGCCGCATTCGGTTTGTCCGGCATCAAAGGCAAAGCGTTTGCCGTTATCTGGACAACCACGCCTTGGACTTTGCCTGCGAGCCAAGCTGTTTCAGCTGGCGCAGACGTGGTGTATCAACTGATTGATACGCCTAAAGGTAAATTGGTATTGGCCAAAGATTTGGCAGAAGACGCGCTCAAACGTTACGGCTTCGCTTCAGACGACCTGAAAGTATTGGCAGAAACCACAGGCGACAAGCTGGAAAACCTGCACATGAATCATCCGTTCCTCGAACGCGATATTCCCATGCTCAACGGCGAACATGTGACCACCGATGCCGGTACCGGTTTGGTGCATACTGCGCCTGCGCATGGTCTGGAAGACTACACTGTCTGCAATAAATACGGCATCGAGCTTTACAACCCTGTCAACGCCGAAGGCAAATACATCAGCGAAACACCTCGTGTCGCTGGTATGCGCGTTTGGGAAGCCAATCCCGTTATCCTGCAATGGTTGGAAGAAACCGGTAACCTCTTGGCAAGCAGCAAAATCGAACACAGCTACGCCCACTGCTGGCGCCACAAAACGCCGTTGATTTACCGTGCGACCGGCCAATGGTTTGTCGGTATGGACAAAGCAGGTGCTGACGGTAAAACCCTGCGCGACAAAGCCATCAAAGCCGTTGATGACACCGAATTCTTCCCGTCATGGGGTCGTGCGCGTTTGGAAGCCATGATTGAAGGCCGTCCTGACTGGGTGGTTTCGCGCCAACGCTACTGGGGCACGCCGATGACCTTCTTTGTTCACAAAGAAACGGGCGAACTGCATCCGAACTCTGCTGAGCTTTTGGAGAAAGTAGCACAACGCATCGAAGAAAAAGGCATCGAAGCATGGTTCTCTCTTGATAAGAGCGAACTCTTGAGCGCGGAAGATTGCGAAAATTACGACAAACTTTCCGATACCATGGACGTATGGTTCGACTCAGGCTCGACCCATTATTCTGTCTTGAAACAGCGCGAAGAATTAGACTGGCCTGCCGACCTCTACCTCGAAGGCAGCGACCAACACCGCGGCTGGTTCCAATCTTCTATGCTGACCGGTTGCGCTTCATCCATGGGCCGCGCCCCGTACAAACAGCTTCTGACCCACGGTTTCGTGGTTGACCAAAACGGCCGCAAAATGTCGAAATCCATCGGCAACGTCGTTGCACCGCAAGAAGTCTATAACGAATTCGGCGCGGATATCCTGCGCCTGTGGGCGGCATCCACCGATTACAGCGGCGAATTGGCGATTTCCAAAGAAATCCTCAAACGCGTAACTGAAAGCTACCGCCGTATCCGCAATACCTTGAGCTTCTTGTTTGCCAACCTCAGCGACTTCAATCCTATTGAAGATGCCGTGCAGCAGGCAGACATGGTGGAAATCGACCGCTACGCCGTGGTATTGGCACGTCAGTTGCAAGAGCGTCTGGCAGGCGACTTCTATCCTCGCTACGCCTTCCACTTTGCCGTAAAAGACATTGTTTCTTTCTGCTCGGAAGACTTGGGCGCGTTCTACCTCGATATCCTGAAAGACCGCCTCTACACCACCAAAGCAGACAGCCATGCACGCCGCAGCGCGCAAACTGCCCTGTATCACATCACACGCAGTTTGGTTCTGCTGATTGCTCCGATTTTGTGCTTCACCGGCGAGGAAGCATGGGACATCATTGGCGGCGGCGAAGAAGACAGCGTCCTCTTCCACACATGGCATGAGTTCCCGCCCATCAACGAAAAAGCCGAAGCCGAACTGGTGAAAAAATGGACGGCAATCCGCGAAGCCCGCGAAGCCGTAACCGCCGCCATCGAGCCTTTGCGTACAGACAAAACCGTTGGTTCTTCATTGCAAGCAGAAGCTGAAATTACGGCTCCGGAAGAAATTGCCGACTATCTGAACACTTTGGGCGAAGAGTTGCGTTTTGCTTTGCTGGTGTCTAAAGCTGAAGTGAAAGTAGGTAATGAACTTGCTGTAACCGCTAAAGCCAGCGATGGTGAAAAATGCGAACGCTGCTGGCACTACACCCACGATGTAGGCGCAGTTGCAGGCCATGAAACCATCTGTAAACGTTGTGCCGACAACGTTGATGGCAAAGGCGAAGAAAGACATTACGCTTAATTGTTTGGTCTAAGATAAAGGCCGTCTGAAAACTTTGGTAATAGGTTTTCAGACGGCCTTCAGCTATTCTATTGCTAAGTAAAAATTAGCGGGCAGAGCAAGAAGTTTCTACTTTGTTGCCGTATGGGTCAGTGAAGCCGAAGAATGCTTCGCTGCCTTTTTGATGCCATTCAGCGCCTTTGCCGAACAGGCCTTGGTTGGCAACATAGCGTTCACCTGAACCTGCAACGGCAGAAGACAGGGTGGCAACTTTGTCGTCAAGGCGTAATTCAACTTGATCGGTGCTCAGGTTGCGGATTTGTACAGACAGGCCGTTTTCGCAGCTGAATGATTGAACACGGCCGTGGTTGTGCATGTCATGATGTTGGTGGCCATGTTCGTGTGCATGATTGTGCTCATGACGTTGACCATGGTCATGGCGATGGGCTTCAGGTGCGGCACAGGCAGCGAGGCTCATGGCTGCGGCAATTGCAAGCAGGGCTTTTACTTTCATTTTTGACTCCTATGGTCAGTGTTGAAGGAAGAATGTAGCGGCATGTTATAAATATCTTTATGGCTTCACAATAGGGATAACCATTATTTACTTTTTCTTCCTGTTTTTGGGAGTATGGCAGGATTTTTTGTAGTTTTGATATGAATGATTAATGCCGTTTGAAAAAAAGCCGCACTTGCGCTAGAGGTAAACGAAAGTGCGGAAAATTCAGAGAGTTACATTGAAATATGGGTTGGGCCGCTTAACGCTGGCGTGCTTTAAAGCGGGGGTTGCTCTTGCAAATAACGTACACTTTGCCTTTTCGGCGGACAATTTGGCAGTCGCGGTGTCGTTTTTTTGCAGTTTTTAGGGATGAGAGGACTTGCATCATTTATCCTTTCTGAAGGAAGACATCATGGATTGGTAACGTTGGTTGAACTTGCTGGCTCGGCCTTCGATATTGACATTGCGTTGTTTGCCTGTGTACACCGGGTGGGACGCGGAAGAGGTATCAAGTGAGAAGAGGGGATACTCTATGCCGTCTTTCCAAACCATGGTTTTGCCATGGGTATTGGCGCATGAACGGATGAGCCATCCTTGGTCTGCGCCGCTGTCGTAAAACAGGACGGTACGATAGTTGTCCGGGTGGATATTAGGTTTCATTTCTTTCTCCAGTAAATGTTATGGTATAACATTATACTCCTAGAAAAAGAGCAGGCAAGTGTTTTTTGTTTTTCTTTATCACGGGATTGTGGCATTTTGATAAAATATGCGGTTTCAGGCGGCCTTTTTTATGAGGCCGTCTGAAACATTTTGTTTTCTGATGATAGGAATATGATGTATCTGCATAAGGGTTTCAGATTGGGCGGTGCGGTAAGCAAGGTGATGCCGATTGTCCATGTATTGTCCAAGCTGGGGCTGTTGTTTTCATTGCTGTTGGCCGTGCCGACACTGATGTCGTATTTTTATCACGACAGCGCGTTTCTCGTGTTTGCCTATACGGCTTTGACCGTATTGCTGGTGTCGTGTGTAACTTGGGTGCTGACGCTGCGTTTCAACCGTGAGTTGCGGCCGCGTGACGGATTTACCTTGGTATTGATGCTGTGGCTGGCCTTTGCTGTCGTGGCGGCGATGCCGATTTATTTCTATATGCCGTCCATGAGTTTTACCGATGCGTTTTTTGAGGCGATGTCGGGGTTGACGACAACGGGGGCAACAGTGATTTCCGGTTTGGATACGTTGGCACCATCGGTGAATTTTTGGCGACACATGCTCAACTGGCTTGGCGGTATGGGTATTATCGTGCTGGCTGTGGCAATTTTGCCAATGTTGGGCGTGGGGGGGACGCAGCTCTTCAAAGCGGAAATTCCGGGTATGGATAAAGAAAGTAAGATGGCGCCCCGCATTTCGCAAGTGGCCAAACGGCTATGGTTTGCCTATGCGCTGACAACTGCTGCGGCTTTTGTATCCTTGCATATTGCCGGTATGGGTTGGTTTGATGCCTTGTGCCATGCGATGTCGGCAGTGGCCTTGGGCGGTTTTTCGACACATGATGACAGCGTTGCCTATTTTGATTCTGTGGCAGTCGAATGGACGTTGATGTTTTTTACTGTCTGGGGCGGTATCAATTTTGCCAGCCATTTTACTGCGCTGGGCAACCGCTCTTGGCGGGTGTATTGGAAGGATGAAGAATGCCGCACCATGCTGCTGGTTTTGTCGGGCAGTATTTTGATTTCGGCATTGTATCTGTGGCAGCAGGACGTGTACCAAAGCCTTGGCGAAGCTTTGCGCTTTGTCAGCTTCAACTTTGTGTCCATCGGATTGGCAAGCGGTTTCTCCAATGCAGACTTTGCCCAATGGCCGCTGATTGTGTCGTTGTGGATGTTTTTCCTTTCTAACGTGTTGGCAAGCTCAGGCTCTATGGGTGGCGGTATTAAAAATGTACGTGCGTTGGTGTTGTTCAAATTCAGCTTGCGCGAAATGTTGATTTTACTGCACCCGCGTGCGGTTCGTACGGTAAAGGTCAACAACCGTTCTATTCCGGATCGCATGGCGCTGACCGTTATGTCGTTTATCTTTATTTACTTTATGACGGTTATCGTATTCAGCTTTTTGCTGATGGCGGCAGGCTTGGACTTTTTATCCGCATTTACGGCAGTCATTGCCTGTATTACCAATGCAGGGCCGGGTTTAGGTGCAGTTGGTCCGTCGCATAATTATGCCGCGCTGAGCGATGTACAGAAGTGGCTGTGTACGGCTGTGATGTTGTTGGGACGTTTGGAGATTTTTACCGTTTTAATTTTGTTTACTCCGGCATATTGGAAGAAATAAGTGTAGAAAAAGGCCGTCTGAAATTTCAGACGGCCTTTTTATAATGGCTGGGCTTAAGCGTATTGTTTGATCAATTCTTTGAATTGTTCGCCAGTTTCAGGGTGTTTCAAACCATAAGCCACGGTTGCTTCAAGGTAACCCAATTTGCTGCCGCAGTCGTAGCGTTTGCCATCAAACGCATGAGCCAACACAAACTCATGGTCGAGCAGGCGCGCAATACCGTCTGTCAGTTGGATTTCGTTACCGGCGCCGCGGGGCAGGTTGGTCAACAAGTCAAAAATACGCGGAGTCAGGATGTAGCGGCCGACAACTGCGAGGTTTGAAGGTGCTTCTTCCGGTTTTGGTTTTTCAACAATATTGACTACACGTTGATAGCTTTTCAGTTTTTCAACTTCAACGATACCGTAAGAGCCTGTTTGGGAAGGATCGATGGTTTCAACGCCTAAAACGCTGTTGCCGCTTTGGTTATACACGTCAACCATTTGTTTTAGCACGCCTTTAGGCGCATCAATCAAATCATCTGCCAAAATAACGGCAAAAGGCTCATTACCAACGGCAGCCTGCGCGCACAATACGGCATGACCCAAACCCAATGCTTCAGTTTGACGGATGTACATGCAGGTAATGTTGGAAGGCAGGATATCGCGAACGTGCGCCAACAGTTTGTCTTTTTGACGCAATTCCAATTCAGTTTCCAACTCGTATGCTTTGTCGAAGTGGTCTTCGATACTGCGTTTGTTACGGCCGGTGATGAACACCATTTCAGTACAGCCGGCTTCAACCGCTTCTTCAACTGCATATTGAATCAGAGGTTTGTCCACGATAGGCAGCATTTCTTTGGGGCTGGCTTTGGTCGCAGGCAAGAAACGGGTGCCCATACCGGCAACGGGAAAGACGCATTTTTTAATGGGTTTCATATTATTATCCTATTTTAACTGTGGGTTTATACCCAAAAAGTGTAAAGATGTAGTCTCATGTAGCGATGATACCACATGATAAGGGAGCAGTTGGCTTGAAAAGGCGGATTGCTTGTAGATACTGTCTTATCTCAGCAACGTCAGTAATTCTTCTTCGGTTAATATGGCCACGCCCAGCGTTTGGGCTTTTTCCAATTTACTGCCTGCTGCTTCTCCGGCGACAACGTAGTCGGTTTTTTTGGATACGCTGCCGGAAACTTTACCGCCTGCGGCTTCGATTATAGCTTGGGCTTGGTCGCGTTTGAGCGTGGGTAAAGTCCCTGTCAATACAAAGGTTTTACCTGCTACGGCCTCGTTAATGCCGTCTGAAATAGTTTCATCTTGAAGATTAGACAGCGTTTGTGCAAAAAAAGTTTTCATATTTTCAAGCAGGGCTGCGTTTTGCGGTTTACTGCGCCATGTCTGCCAATCGGCAGGCAACGCCTTGTCGGTTTGCAAACCTTCTATGCTTTGTCCGGCAAGCTCCCACAAGGCCAGTGCTTTGGTTTCGCTGATTTTAAAATCGGGCAGGCGGGCAATCCAGCGTTGCGGCTCGGCATGGCGCAACGGCGGGATAGTGACAGCCTGGCTTTGCGGGGCAACACCTACAGCCAGTAGCTCGTCGATCATCGCCTGTTGCGCTTCTTGGGCAAAAAAGTGGGCGATGGAGTGGGCAACCACCGTGCCGATATCGGGCAGGCAGGCGAGGATGGGTTCAGGTGCATGGCGGACGTTTTCTAGTGTGCCGAATGCCTGTGCCAGCGTTTTGGCGGTGCGTTCACCGACGTGACGGATGCCGAGGGCAAAAAGGAAGCGGGCAAGTTCAGGCGTTTTGCTGGCTTCTATGCCTGCAAGGATGTTTTCTGCCCATTTGGTCGGCTGTTTTTTACTGGTTTTGCTAAGCAGGGTATTGCCGCTCTCGCCTTCAAAGTCTTCAATCTCATTGTTTGATGGTTCTTCCTCATTAGCTGACGCTTTATCCGCTGTTTCCTTCATTTTTTGCAGGGTTGGAATATCGAGGCGGTAGAGGTCGGCAAAATGGCGAACGAGGTCTTGTGCTACAAGCTGCTCGATTTGTTTTTGACCGAGTCCGTCGATGTCCATGGCTTTGCGTGAGGCAAAGTGGATTAAACCTTGCGCGCGTTGTGCTTGGCAAAGCATACCGCCGCTGCATCGGGCAACCGCTTCGCCTTCTTCACGTTCGATTTCGCTGTGACAGATAGGGCAATGGGTAGGCAGGCGGTAAGGTTTGTGAAGCGGTTCTGATTGGGTTTCAGAAGGTGTTTTGGCAAACAAATCGTCTTGCAGGCCGTCTGAAACAGCAATGTTGATCTCCTGCATTGGGCGGCGTTCAAAAATTACGCGCACCACCTCGGGAATCACGTCTCCGGCGCGGCGTACGACAACTGTGTCGCCAACGCGCACGTCTTTTCGAGATACTTCGTCCTGATTGTGCAGGGTGGCGTTGGTAACGGTAACGCCGCCGACGAATACGGGTTGCAGGCGGGCAACCGGGGTTACTGCGCCGGTGCGTCCGATTTGTACATCAATGGCTTCGACAATGGTCAATGCTTCTTCGGCAGGGAATTTGTGGGCAATGGCCCAGCGCGGTGCGCGTGAGATGAAACCCAGTTTTTCTTGTTGCGCCAGACTGTTAACTTTGACCACCATACCATCGATTTCGTAGGGCAGAGTAGGGCGTTTTTGCTGCATTTGCTCGTAAAACGCCAATACTTCTTCGATATTTTGGAAACAGCCGAAATTACCATCAGGCAGGCTGAAGCCAAGCTCTTTACAGTAGCTCAACTCTTGCAGGTGTTCTTCTGCGATAAAACCGCCTTGTTGTCGGGCAATGGAATAGGGGAAGAAATGCAGTTTGCGCTGTGCGGTAATGCGCGAATCGAGTTGGCGCAGACTGCCGGCGGCGGCATTACGCGGATTGGCGAAAGGTTTTTGTCCGTTTTCAGCCTGTCGTGCGTTTAAAGCGGCAAAATCGGCTTTGAGCATCAGTACTTCGCCGCGTATTTCGATAAGCTCGGGAATATTTTCTCCATGCAGGCGCAGGGGAATGTTGGATACGGTTTTGACGTTTTGGGTAACGTCTTCGCCTGTGGTGCCGTCGCCGCGCGTTGCCGCTTGAATCAATACGCCGTCGCGGTAGAGCAGGCTGATGGCCAGACCGTCAAATTTAGGTTCGATAACGTATTCTGGTTTTTCTCCGTTCAAACCGCCACGCACGCGCTCATCGAAAGCATACATTTCGGCATGGTCGAACACGCCGTTTTCATCTTGTGGCGAGAAGGCGTTGGTCAGCGACAGCATCGGTACTTCGTGGCTCACTTCGGCAAAGCCTGCCAAAGGCTCACCACCGACGCGCTGGGTCGGGCTGTCGGGCAGTTTAAGCTCGGGGTAGTTTCGCTCCAATGCTTCAAGCTCGCGGAACAATTTGTCGTATTCGGCATCGGGTACGCTGGGCGCGTCTAGGGTGTAGTATTCGTAGGCGTAGCGGTTGAGGAGGTCGGTCAGGTATTTGATACGTTGTGCGGTCGGATTCATTGTGTAATCGGAATAGAGTTTTCAGACGGCCTGATGATAGAGAGGCCGTCTGAAAATCGATGAATATTGAAGATGAAGGGATTTTACCTGAAAAAAGCGGATATGCCGTCATTGCATATCCGCTTTTTGTTTGAGGAAGTTTAAGAGAACAGGCGCAGGGCTTGTTTGCTGCCGGGTTTGAGGCCGACTTTAAGCATTTCTTCCTGACGGGCCAAAACGTAGTTGCGTACGTCTTTGAGCCATTGGGTGGAAACTTCTTCCATTTGGTCGTTAACCAAATCCAAGCTGAGTTGGCCGGAGAGTTTGACTGCCAAGTCCATAAATTTGTCGAAAGTTTTTTCGCCGGCAGGAACATGCGGAATATCCAGCAGCATGCTGAAACCGCGGTAGGCTTGGTTGTCCAGCAAAGTATTGGTAAACGGTTTGTTGTCCAAAGTATGGATGGAGAACAATTGGGGATTGTTGTTATCGCCGAAGTGGAACGCGCCGTCTTCACCGAGTTTGAAGCCTGTATCCTCCACGGCGGCACGCAATTCTACGCCGCTGATGTTGGAATGGGAAACCAAGTGAATAGCGATGGTTTGGTCAACACGCGCACAGAATTGGTCGAGGGCTTGCGCGACTTCGGTGAACGCGTCCAAGTCGGTATGCAAAACTTTGCCGTCCATCAGCTGGGCAAAAGCATCAACCTGTTGGTCGAAGTGTTGCAGCTCTTCACGCGCGGCCAAACCGTTGCGGCTGACAGCCTGAAGGCCCATAACGAAGCCTTGGTAGTAAACGCCCGGAATCGGCTCGGCAACGCGGAAATGGTCGTCCATGGTGCAACCGATGATTTGGAAGCAGTGAGTGCCGGAAAGGCGTGGCAGGGCGTGCAATTCTTGGGCTTGTTTCAGGGAGATGTAGGCCATGTAGTCGAAGCGCGGGTCAAACCAAGGCAACTCGACTTGAGACAATTCGTCCAAGCTGATCAACGGTACTTGTGCCACAGGCTCGGCTGCAGTTTCAACCGGAGCAGAAGCGGCTTCGGCTGGGCTTACGGTAATTTCGTTGTTCAAGCCGATAACGGTGTGTTGGACTTTTTCTTCTGCGGAGAAGTCGTCTTCCACAGTCAGTTCGACATCGGTTTTAAGTTGGGCAGGGTGAGCCAGTTTGGCTTTTGCCGCGTAGATTTCATCTTGCTCTTGCAGGTTGCGCAATGCCTCTTCGTTTTTTTGTTTTTCTTGATAAACAAACCTTGGCCGCCGGTTTCTTTGCTGTCGCGGACGTGCTTGGTTTTGCTGGTCAAAAGTGCATCTTTATCGGAATGGCCGAATTGTTCGCGCACTTGTTTGCGGTATTGGTTTTCCTGGTACATGTTGTAACCGATGACCGCCAAAAGAGCGGCGAGGGCTAAGACGATGAAAATCATGGAGTAATCACTTTTTAAAAAGGCAGCATTCCGTCTTTTTTAGGGTGCGGAATCTTGCTGCATGGGAAGTTCGTTGGAGCCGGACTTTATGCGTCCGAATGAATAGCTGAATTATAACGAAAATAAACGGTTGTGACAGCATTATGTCTGCCAATCGTGGTTCAGGCCGTCTGAAAGTTATCCGCGCCGGATGGGGAAACCTGCTTTTTGAAGGCGTGGCCAATCGAAGAAATTTCCGGGATCGGTTTTCCTGTCCGGCGCGATGTCCTGATGACCGGTAACGGCCTGAATCGGGTAATGTTCGGAAATAGCGGTCAGCAAGGCTTGCAGGCTGGTGTATTGTGCTTCGGTAAAAGGCTCGAAATCGCAGCCTTCCAATTCGATACCGATGGAGAAAGCATTGCATTTTTCTCTGCCTTGAAATGACGATACGCCGGCATGATAGGCCATGTCGTCGCAGGAAACGAATTGGACGGTTTCACCTTTACGGCTGATGAAAAAATGGCTGGAAACGCGCAAGGTATGGATGATGCTGAAAAAAGGATGCTCGTCAGGGTTGATTTGGTTGGTAAACAATTTTTCCACTGCCCCTGTGTTGTACTCAAAAGGAGGGAGGGAAATATTGTGGAGGACAACCAATGAGACGTTTTCATCCGGCTCGCGCGGGCTGAAATTAGGCGAATGAGTTTGGCGTGCATTCAGCCAACGGCCGTTTTGCCAAGTGTTTTTGAAGGAGAATTCATGGTTTCAGACGGCCTTTCGGGATAGGAAAACATACGTTGGGTAAGGTGGCAGGCGTGGTGCGCTTGTTTTCGGTTATACTGTCGCCCGACACGTTCACAAACCAAGAATCCTACCATGCTGAAAAAATTGTTGAAATGGCTGGCCGTATTTTTGACGGCATTTGCCGCCGTGGTTGCCGCATTGTTGTTTGTTCCGAAAAACAACGGCAAACCATACCGTATCACCATTACCAAAAACCAAGGTATCTCTTCCGTCAGCCGCAAACTGGCTCAAGACGGCATTGTTTATAACCGTTATGTTTTAGTAGCCGCCGCATATGTGATGGGCGTACACAACCAACTTAATGCCGGTTCTTACCGCCTGTCTTCCAAAGTATCGGCTTGGGACATTTTAAAACGCATTAAAAAAGGCCGCCCTGATTCGGTCAGCGTACAAATTTTGGAAGGCGCGCGTTTTGCCCAGATGCGCCGTATTATCGACAACACTGCCGACATTGCCCACGATACGCGCGGTTGGAGTGATGAAAAACTGATGGCCGAAGTGGCACCCGATGCCTTGAGCAGCAATCCTGAAGGACAGTTTTTCCCGGATAGTTACGAAATTGATGCCGGCGGCAGCGATCTTCAAATTTACAAAATCGCCTACCGTAAAATGCGGGAAAACCTGCAAGAAGCATGGGACAACCGTCAAAGCGGCCTGCCTTATAAAAATCCGTACGAAATGCTGATTATGGCGAGTCTGATTGAAAAAGAAACCGCACACGAAGACGACCGCGCCCATGTGGCCGCCGTATTCGTCAACCGCCTGAATATCGGCATGCGCCTGCAAACCGACCCGACTGTTATCTATGGCATGGGCGATGCGTATAAAGGCAGAATCCGCAAAGCCGACCTGCAACGCGATACGCCTTACAATACCTACACGCGCAGCGGTTTGACGCCGACGCCGATTGCGCTTCCCGGCAAGGCCGCGCTTGAGGCGGCGGGTCATCCGTCTAATGAAAAATATCTGTATTTCGTCTCAAAAATGGATGGTACGGGTTTGAGCGAGTTCAGCCACAATCTTTCTGAACACAACGCTGCCGTACGCAAATATATTTTGAAGAAATAAACCGAATAGGCCGTCTGAAACATTTATAATCCCTGTTTCAGACGGCCTTTAAATTGACGATATCCATATGAAACCCAGATTTATTACCCTTGATGGTATAGACGGCGCAGGCAAGTCCACCAACCTCGCCGTAATGAAAGCATGGTTTGAGAAACACCAATTGCCCGTATTGTTTACGCGAGAACCGGGAGGTACTCAGGCCGGAGAAGCATTGCGTGAAATCCTGCTCAACCCTGCTACCCAAGTCAGCCTGCGTACTGAAACCCTGCTGATGTTTGCCGCCAGACAGCAACACTTGGAAACCGTCATTCTGCCTGCCCTGAAAAACGGCACACATGTCGTTTCCGACCGCTTTACCGATGCAACGTTTGCCTATCAAGGCGGCGGACGAGGCGTTCCCTTGCAAGATATTGCCACGCTTGAGCATTGGGTGCAGGGCGATTTCCGCCCAGATTTAACCTTGCTCTTGGATGTGCCTTTGGAAGTGTCAATGGCGCGAATCAATCAAACGCGTGAGAAAGACCGCTTTGAACAAGAAGAAGCCGAGTTTTTCAATCGGGTGCGCGAAGTATATCTGCAACGTGCTAACGAACAGCCGGAACGCTATGCCGTCATCGATAGCAGCCAAAGTCTGGACGCAGTAAAAAATCAGATTGAAACCGCGCTAGACAATCATTTTGGATTGAATGTTTAAGTTTAAATAAAATGCCGTCTGAAAGAAGGGTAATGTGGCGAAGAAATATTATTACAGAAGTTTTTAGACATAAAACCAAATAAAACGAAATATCAAAACAAATGTAATAAATATCGGTATGCGCCACTGAAAGAACATGATAAAATTACGGTCCCTTACAAAGCCGGTCTGTTAATAACCCGACTTTAGAAATTTTAAACGTCTGAAGCAGCCTGTTTCAGACTTGTTCGCTGTAAAATCTCTCTCGCAAACAGGATCGATAAATGGAAAATTCATTAAAAGAAGCCGCCCTGCAGTTCCACGAATTCCCCGTGCCGGGCAAAATCTCCGTTACCCCAACCAAATCTTTGGCCACTTCTAAAGACTTGGCGTTGGCGTACTCTCCGGGCGTAGCCGCTCCTTGTATGGAAATCCATGCTGATCCTCAAACTGCCTACAAATACACAGCCAAAGGCAACTTGGTTGCCGTGATTTCCAACGGTACCGCAGTGTTGGGTTTGGGCAACATCGGCGCATTGGCCGGTAAACCTGTAATGGAAGGCAAAGGCGTATTGTTCAAAAAATTCGCCGGCGTTGACGTGTTCGATATTGAAATTGATGAAAAAGACCCGCAAAAACTGGTAGACATCATCGCTTCTTTGGAACCGACTTTCGGCGGTATCAACCTCGAAGACATCAAAGCGCCTGAGTGCTTCTACATCGAACGCGAATTGCGCAAACGTTGCAAAATCCCTGTATTCCACGACGACCAACACGGTACCGCCATCATTACCGCTGCCGCTGTACTGAATGCCTTGCGTTATACCGGCCGCAAAATTGAAGAAGCGACTTTGGTGTGCTCCGGCGCAGGTGCCGCAGCGATTGCTTGCTTGAACCAATTGCTGGATTTGGGTCTGAAACGTGAAAACGTAACTGTCTGCGACTCCAAAGGCGTGATTTACAAAACCCGTGAAGACAAAGACCGTATGGACGAGTCCAAACAGTTCTACGCTATTGAAGATAACGGCCAACGCGTATTGGCTGATGCCGTTAAAGGTAAAGACATCTTCTTGGGTCTGTCCGGTGCAAACCTGCTAACTCCTGAAATGCTGAATACCATGAACGAAAAACCAATCGTGTTCGCTATGGCAAACCCAAATCCGGAAATTCTGCCTCCATTGGCAAAAGAAACCCGTCCGGATGTGGTCATCGGTACTGGCCGTTCAGACTTCCCGAACCAAGTAAACAACGTATTGTGCTTCCCATTCATCTTCCGTGGTGCATTGGATGTCGGCGCGACCACCATCAATGAAGAAATGAAACGCGCCTGCGTGTATGCTTTGGCTGATTTGGCGATGGAAGAGGTAACTGAAGAAGTGGTTGCCGCTTACGGTAAGAAATTTGAATTCGGTGCGGAATACCTGATTCCTACCCCATTCGACTCCCGCCTGTTGCCTCGCGTTGCTACAGCTACTGCTAAAGCAGCAATGGAAAGCGGCGTGGCTACCCGTCCAATCGCTGATTTGGATGCGTATGCTGCTAAACTGGCCGGTTTGAAATTGTAATCCGGTAAGTAGTATTTGATTGAAAATGCCGTCTGAAAGTTGTATTTCAGACGGCATTTTTGTTTGTCGCGTATTTTATAGAGAGTTTAATGAAACGGCTGGAATGATGAACATGGTAAGCTGAGACCTTTGCAAAATAGCCCTTTCCTCAACAGCCGAAGCCCAAAACAGGATTTCGGCTGTTTTCGTTTCAAATATCCACCGATTCTACTCAAATATCCCCTTAATCTCCCTTGGATACCTGATT